>NZ_JBMOSL010000005.1:0-159743 GCF_049315965.1 Brevundimonas sp. NPDC058933 | reverse complement strand
CGTTTAACGCCCGGATGCGGCGGAGGCGGTGTCTACCGCCCCTGATTTTCCGTGTCAACCAGTTCTTTTTAAAGAACTTTCTCAACACTCCCCAAGGCCCGAAGACCCCAGAGGAGGCGGCCTTCTAAGGAAAGCCAATCCCCATGTCAACCAGGCCTTTCAGCCTTTCCGCAAACCCGGAAACCAAGGCTCCCAAATCCACTTCGCAAAGCCCGTCGCCGAACCCCGCGCACCGCCCGTCTCCAAGCGAGCGGCGGATATACGGACCCAACCCCGAGTCCACAAGCCTACAATGACGGATTCATAAAAAACCGAACGAACGCCAATCGCTCAGACCGCCGAGCCGGCCTAACCCGCAGCTATATAGGTGCGCAGGCTCTCGGCTTCCTGCCTGGCCTCCGCGATCTGGCACTTCACTACATCGCCGATGGAGACGACGCCCGCCAGTTGGTGCTCACGCAACACGGGCAGATGACGAACCCGACGGTCCGTCATTCGCTCCATCAGCACTGAAACCGTTTCAGTTGGCGCAGCGAAAATCACCTCGGTTGTCATATAGTGAGACGCCGCACGCGACAGCGCCACGACACCGTCCCGCGAAATCGCACGAACAATGTCCCGCTCCGAGAGGACGCCTACGACAGCGTCGCCCTCGCATACGATCAAGGCGCCCACGCGCTTGAGGTCCAGTTCGGCGCATGCCTCGCTCAGAAGGGTCTCGGGCGACAGGGTGAAAACCGCCTGCCCCTTACCTTTCAAAATTTCGGCGACCAACATGGCGGCTCCTTCCATCTGTCGAGAAAGGCGACCGCGGACCGGCCGCTACAGGAGAGAAGGATCGCTCAGACTTGGGCCGGACGCAAATCCGGTCGCGGCCCAAGCCAGCGGGCTACCGGACCGATCGCCAGCAGACCGAAAACGAAGCCAAAGGCGTGCGCCTCCCAGGCGATACTGGCGCCGCCCCCGCCCGGAGCAAAACCGACCAGGCCGATCACCAGGTTCACGGACATCCAGACCGCCGCCTGTTTCAGAACGGCGGAGTGGAACAACGGCATCACCTCGCCATGTCCCCCCATGAGACGCGTCGCCGCTCCGATCAGGCCGAACACCGCTCCCGACGCGCCCACCAGATTGCTGGCGCTATCAGGGTGGCACAGAGCGAAGCCGAAGGCGGCTACAACGCCGCTGGCGATATAGAGTGCAACAAAGGCGAGCGGCGCCAGGCGACGCGACAGCAGCCGCGCGACCGGCGTCCCAAAGGCCAGGGCTCCAACGGCGTTCATGATCACATGGGCCCAGCCGCCATGAAGCAGCATGGAGGTAAAAAGCCCCGTCCACCGCCCCTGCCAAAGATCGACGGCCCGGAAGGCCATGGACATGCCCTGATCCGGCAATCGCTCCTGAAACCAGAAAAGCACGGGCATGGAGGCCGCTATCAGCACCGGCAGGAAGGGAGCGTTGAACGCTCGCTCGCGGGGCGGCCTCGCCGGATCTTCGGATGAATGCTGCATAAGCCCTTGATGGACAAAGAGCAGCGCAATCTCAAGCCGATCTTAAGACCCGCGTTTCAAACTGGCACGAGGGTTGCTTGGCGACCCGCATCGCCCGCGGAGTATCGTATGCCGTTTCAAAGACTGATCCTGACCGTCGTCACCCTGGCCCTGCCGGTTGTTGCGGCCAGCACCGTATCAGCGCAATCGACCGGGTCGGCCGGCGCGGCGCAGTTCCAGGCCGGCTATGGGGCCTCGCGATACACCACCGCCCAGCCCTCGAGCGGATCGACCAGGGACGGCAACGGAAACCGGCTGATCGTCAACGGCATCATCCAATCGGGGGCTAGCAGCTACTCCAGTTCATCCGCTGGCGTATCGAGCGGCTACGCAGGCACCGGCTCCTCCAACACCGGCACGTCGATTGGGGGCGCCACCGCCATCGGCAATAATCTCAACGTCGTGGTCCAGGGCAATCGGAACACAGTGATCGTCAACTCCACACAGAGCAACACCGGCGACATCACCGCCGGAACCGCTCTGAACGGGACTCTGAATTTCTGATGCGCCTGCACAATCCACCCCGCCCAATTCGGGTCGCCGCCGTAGTGCTCGCCGCCGCCAGCGTGCTGGCCGGGTGCGCCACCAGCGCCGGTCCGTCGGGCAACTACGCAACGCCGATCGGCAATGCGCCTGTGACCTCGAACCCGACCCCCTATTCGACTGCGCTCTATTGCCTGGCTGATTACGCGCGCCGCTATAATCTGCCGTCGCCTCGCATGGCTGTGGGCCGGATCAGCGACTACACGGGCTCGATCTCCGCTGACGGCGGCCGCCAGATCACCCAAGGCGCTTCGCTGATGACGAACACGGCCCTCGCCAAGGCTGGGGCGCGCATCGTCGAGCGTTATGACACCTCGGTGTCCGAACTGGAGCTGCGCTACGCCAACAACAAGCTGATCAGCGATGATCAGCCCAACGGCGCCCCCCAAGACGCCGCCTATCGCCGGATCCTGGCTGGCCAGGTGCCGGGCTCGGACTTCTACGTGGTCGGCGGCATTACCGAGGTGAACTACAATATCCGCTCCGGCGGCTTCGACATCGCGGGCGGCGAAGTCGAACAGGGCGGCGGCTCCGGCCTGCTGACAGGCAAGGTCTTCGTAATGAACATCGCCCTCGACCTGCGCCTCGTGCAGACCACCACGCTCGAGGTCGTCGACGTGGTTTCCTATCAAAAGCAGATCGTCGGTCGTGAAATCTCGGCGGGCGTGTTCGACTTCCTGAACGGCAATGTCTTCGACATCTCGGCCGGCACCAGCGGAATGGAGCCGGTGCAATTGGCCGTCCGCGCCCTGGTGGAACGCGCCACGGTCGAGTTTATGGCCAATCTCTATGGGGCGCCGGGCCCAGAGGTCTGCCTCAGCCCCGCCAACGATCCTCTGGGCGACTCTCCCGTCGGCCCCACCGGCGGCTACTATCCCGCCTACGCAAACACGGAAACGAACAATGGTCAGACACGCGCGGATCCGTCTCGCTGGCACGATCGCCGCGACGGCGATGTGCGCCGCGGCCGTTACTGAGGTCGCGGCCCAGGACCGCGGTCTGGTCCTGAACCAACAACTTCAACTGGGCGACGTGGTCGCAGGGCAGACGCTGAACGTTGTCGACGTCAGCGCTCAGGTGACGGTGTCCAATGTTGCCCAGGGCAACAGCCTGATCGGCGGGATCGACGGCCAGGATAGCGATGTCGTCTCGTCTCAAGTGATGGGCGGCGACGCACGAGCCGAAACCAGTCTGACCCTGGGCGGCGAAACCACGGGTCTGGTGACCGCGGTCACACAGGCGCGCGGCAACTATCTGGCCGGGACGGCGAACAACGCCCAGATGGCGCTCGACGCGACCCAGTCGGTCAGCGGCGACGTCACCGCTTCCACGGCGCTCACCGGACAGGACGCCCAGCTTGTGGGGGGCGGTCAGATCGCCGCCGCCGCCATTGGCAACACCGTCGCTCTGGCGGGATCGGGTTCGGAAGCCGGAAGAGCCTCGCTGGCAGGAAGCATCGACCAGTCAGCTACGGGCGTGGTTCGGGCCACGAACACGGCCTCGCCGCGCTTCGTGCGCGAGCCGGCGGATTTCAGCACCCAGGCCATCGCCAACGCCGTGCAAGCCACCTCCACGCCTAACGCCAACCAGGCGCTGGAAGTCCGACAGCGCTCATTGGGCGCGATCGTCGAGGCGGACACCGGCGTCTATGCCGGCAACGGTTGGAATCTCGCCGCCCGCGCGCACGCCGGCGGCAACCAGGCCGTCTTCTACAATCAAGGCGGATCCCTGATCCCCACCACCGACCAGGCCAACAGCGCCTTCATCCGCAGCGAGGCTGAGCTCAGTTCCTATGACTTCGGCAAGGCGACGGCTGCGGCCACCGCCGTCGCCAACGAAGTGACCGTTGGCAACAACGATATCTATGTCGATATCGACAACACCCAGGTGAACTCCGGCGGCGTCGAGGCTACCGGCTCATTCGTCGGCGAAAAGGGCTATGACGCCTATGTCGGCGCCAACGCCGCCGGCAACTCGGTCACCGGCTACGCCTGCGCCGAATGCGTGGGAGATCTGAACGCTAGAAACGTGCAGACCAACAGCGGCAATGTCAGCGCCGTGGCGAACACGACCATCAACGGCTCGGGCCGCAACGTCATTGCCGGCGCCAATGCCGTCGGCAACACCGCGACCTTCTATGTGACGCGGACGGGCGGAAATTAACTTTCGGTAACTTGAGGTAGTCAAGGACCTTTGTCAGGCTGAGGGAATGTGCGAATGTCGTCGCACGCGACACTCACCGTGCAAGGCCGCAGTCAGTCCCGGGGGCAGCCTGATCGCACGGTTCGGAGACATCTGAATGCGATCCCCTCGCCGCCTGCTGCTGCTCGCCGCTTCCAGCCTCGCCCTGCTGGGCGGGGCGGCTCTGCCCGCCCTGGCTCTGACAGCGCCCGCCGCCGCCGCACAGGACGCCCAGCCGGCCCAACCCTGGGCTCAGTCCGCCAGCGATATTCCCGCTGACGCCAATGTCCGGTTCGGCACCCTGCCGAACGGCATGCGTTACGCCATCCTGAAGAACGCCACGCCCCCAGGTCAGGCTTCGCTTCGCCTGCGCATCGCCGCAGGGTCGCTGATGGAAAACGAGGATCAGCTCGGTCTGGCTCACTTCATGGAGCACATGGCCTTCAACGGCACGACAAACGTGCCCGAAAACGAGCTGCTGCGTATCCTCGAACGCCTGGGCCTGGCTTTTGGCGCGGACACCAACGCCTTCACCAGCTTCGACCAGACCGCCTATACCCTGGAACTGCCGCGCACCAACGATGAGACCGTCGACACCTCGCTGCGCATCATGCGCGAACAGGTGTCCGAAGCCCTGATGAAGGCCGAGGACATCGACGCCGAGCGCGGCGTCATCGAGGGCGAGGAGCGTCTGCGCAACACGCCCGGCCTGCGCTCGCTGAAGGCGCAGATCGCCTTGCTGGCGCCCGGGCAGCGTCTCTCGAACCGCCTGCCCATCGGTGATCTGAGCATTATCCGCTCGGCGCCGCGGGAGCGTTTCGTCGAATTCTACAACGCCTATTATCGTCCGTCGCGCGCCACCATGATCGCCGTCGGGGACTTCGACGTCGATCAGATGGAAGCCAAGATCCGCGCCACTTTCGCTGACTGGCGCCCCAAGGCGGCTGATGGTCCAAATCCCGATCTGGGAACGGTCGCGGCCCGTTCGCCGGAAACGCGCATTCTGGTCGAACCCGGCGTGCAGTCCTCGATCCAGTTGAACTGGGTCCGCAATCCGGACCTCGACCCTGATACGGTTGCGGAGCGCCGCGACAGCCTGCTGCAAAATCTGGGGCTTGCCGTCCTGAACCGTCGACTCGGCGAAATCGCCCGCGCCGACAACCCGCCCTTTATCCAGGCCAGCGCCGGCAGCGGCAGCCTTTTCCGAAGCGTCGACATCGGCTCCATCTCCGCCAACTTCAACCCGAACGGTCTGACGCGGGCCTTGGAAACCATCGACCAGGAACAGCGCCGCCTGGTGCAGTTCGGCGTCAGCCAAGCCGAGCTGGATCGCGAAATCGCGAACAACCGGACGGCGCTCGAGAACGCCGTCCAGGCCGCAGCAACCCGCAGCACCCCGGGCCTGGCCAACGCCATCCTGGGCGCCGCCAACGACGACCTCGTCTTTTCTGCTCCCGCCACCAACTTGGCGCTGTTCGAAGCCGTGGTTAAGGACCTGAAAGCCGCCCAGGTCGACGCCGCCGTCAAAACCGTGTTCGAGGGACAGGGCCCGCTCGCGCTGGTGGTCACGCCTGAAGCCATCGAGGGCGGCGAGGCCGGCGTCACCGCTGCCCTGCAAGCCAGCCGAGCCGTGCCCGTGACCGCTCGCGCCGCTCAGGCCGAGCTTCAGTGGCCCTACGCCGACTTCGGCGCGGCCGCAGCCCCCGTCAATCGGGCCGAAGTGGCTGCTGTGGGAGCCACTGTGGTCAACTTCGCCAACGGCGTGCGTCTGACCGTCAAACCGACGACCTTCAAGGACGAGCAGATTCTCATCTCGGTCCGCACCGGCATTGGCGAGGAAGGTCTGCCGACTGACCGCTTCACGTCGCAAATGCTCGCGCCCATGATCTTCACCCAGGGCGGTCTCGGCAAGTTGACCGCGGACGAGCTGAGCCGTGTCCTGACCGGCAAGATCTACAGCGCCGGTTTCGCCATCGACGGCGACGCCTATCAGTTGTCTGGCGCGACACGCCCTGCCGATCTGCAGCTGCAGATGCAGGTTCTGGCCGCCTACCTGACCGATCCCGGCCTGCGCGCAGCGCCGTTCGAACAGATCAAGGCCTACTTCCCGCAGATCCTGGCTCAGCAACTCGCGACGCCGGGCGGCGCCTTCGGCATTCAGGCGTCGGGCCTGCTGGCCAGCGGGGACAAGCGCGAAACCGTGCCTGCGGCGTCGGATATCGCCGCCTTCACTTTGGAAGAGCTGAAGCAAGGCGTGGTCCAGGGCCTGTCGAGCGGGCCGATCGACATTGTCATGGTGGGCGACGTCACGGTGGACGACGCCGTGGCCGCCGTGGCCTCGACCTTCGCTGCCTTGCCGACCCGCGCTCCGGCAGCTCAACCCCTGCCTGGGTCCGACCAGCGTCGCTTCCCCGCACCGACCGCCCAACCGGTGCGCCTGACCCACACCGGCCCGGTCGAACAGGCTCTCGGCTATATCGCCTGGCCGACCACGGACGCTGTCGACGACCGCACCGAAGCCCGCAAGGTCAGCATTCTGGCGGAAGTGTTCAAGCTTCGCGTTCTGGATGAGATTCGCGAGAAGCAGGCTCTGGCCTATTCGCCGCGCGTCGGGTCGTCCGCCTCTGACGTGTTCAAGGGCTACGGCTCCATCTTCGTGATGGCCGAGACGGCTGCCGACAAGATCCCGGCCTTCTATGCCGCCGTGGACGCCATCACCGCCTCGCTGCGGGATATGCCGATCACCGAAGACGAACTGAGCCGCGCCCGCCTGCCCACGATCGAGTCCCTGCGGCGCAGCCAGGCCGGCAATGAATACTGGCTGGGTCAACTGGACGACCTGGCCGCCAGGCCAGCGAGCGTTGAACAGATCCAGACGCACATCAGTGATCTGGAATCCTTCACGGTCGCCGACATCCAGGCCGCCGCGCGGCAATATCTGACGGCGAACACGGCATGGAAGGCCGAGGTCGTCTCGGACAAGGCGCCAAGCCAGTAAGGGCTTCAGGCCTGACGAAAAAGGGGCCCCGATCCAGCGGATCGGGGCCCCAGGTCTTTGGCCTATCGACGGAGAGCCGATGACGGAAATCTAGCTGCGCCTGCATGACGCCAGGCTGAACAGCCTGTTCAGAAGACCCGGCCGCCCACGCCGCCGTCCAGCATGATGACGGCGCCAGAGGCCACGGCCCCGACAGCCTCGACCATTTCCTCGCGATACTCGGTATAGGTTTCCTCGCGGATCATGGTCAGAACCTTCACGCCCGCACCATAACGACGCAGAAGTGAGCGCTCGTTGCAGTCACGCTCCTGCTTCTCGGGCCGGCATTCCAGCATCCCCCCGCGCCCGTACCACAGGGCCTCGCGCTTGTTGCAGTTGATGGTCTCGCCCGGACCGCCCATCTCGTCGCCTATGGTCCACTGCAGTTTGGTGCCGGCGATGCAGCGGTACAATTCCCCCTCGTAATCCATGCCTACGTCCTTCCCCGGGCGCACCTGCGACGCCGGATGCGGGACGGCGCGGTCGTCGATGCAAGAGGCCTGAATGACGACGCGCTTCTCCATGCGACGCGAGGCCGTATAGGGCACGCGGATCATCTCCATGGTCTTGCCTTCAACCGACAGGCCCTGGATCGTCGTGGGATAGGGCTGGTCGACGTTGAAGTAGGCGCCCCCGCCGCCGCCCACGATCACCGTTGCTCCGCTGCGCGCGCCTGCAAAGGCGCGCGCCGTCGCCGAGGCGTTGGCGTTCACATTGACGTTCACGTTGACGCTGCCGCCGGACCCGCAGCACGGCGGCGCCACAGGCGGGATGCAGCCACCGCCGCCGCACGGTCCGCCCGGAATTGGCGGTGGCGGCGGAGGCGGGGGCGGTTGGCAGGTGTTGCCGCCGCACTGAGCCGCAGCCGTGTCGGCGATCGCCATGAGGCCGACAAAGGCCCCGGTCGCCGCCAGCAAAGTCTTGATCCGCACCCGCATCGGCTGGGCTCTCCTGCATGTTCGTCGCACCGCGCCCTGCAAGTCGCGGGCCGGGTCAATGTCGCATCAAAGCGCGAAAGCCTTGCGTTTCCGTTGCCCTGAACTGCAAAAGCCCCCGGCAGGCTGTGCCATCCTGACGCGCCCCCTCCCAGCCGGGGCTCAGGGCAGCGGTTTCAGCTCCCGGCTATAGCGGCGCCAGTTCTGGACATAGTGCTGGGCCGAGACTCGCAGGGCTTCAATCTGTCCTTCGTCCAGTTCCCGCACCACCTTGCCGGGCTGCCCCATGACCAGACTGTTGTCAGGAATGACCTTGCCTTCGGTGATCAGGGCGTTGGCCCCTATCAGGCAGTTCTTCCCGATGCGCGCGCCGTTCAGAACGACCGCCCCAATGCCGATCAGGCTGTTATCGCCGATGGTGCAGCCGTGCAGCATGGCCTTGTGCCCCACCGTCACCCCGGTCCCGATGGTCAGGGGCGAGCCGACGTCCGTATGCAGGATGCTGCCGTCCTGAATATTGCTGTCGTGGCCAATCACGATCGGATCATTGTCCCCTCGCAAAACCGTGTTGAACCAGATGCTGGCGCCGGGATGCAGAATCACATTCCCTAGAACCGTTGCATTCGGCGCAATCCAGTATTCGCCCTCCGGCGGAAGCTGCGGCCTGCTGTCTCCAAGGCTGTAAACACTCATCCGAACACCGCCTATGTTTCAGAAAATGATGGCTTTAAGCCCTCATAAACTACGTTAGCATCATTCTGTTGATGCGATTCGAGGTCGCCATTTCGGCCCCGGATCCGAAGCCGGATCAAGCCCGGTCCGGTCAGATACTGGAGAATGCGCGTGGCGTGTTCGCGACCGGTTCCAGGACGACGCCTCTGCTGCGGCGACGACCCTGCAGCTGATCCCGGCGGCCGCCGCGTAGATCCGGCCTGTTCCTCCCCCACCGTCGTTCAAGGCGAGACCCTGCCGGGCTCGCCTTTTTTCATGCCCTGGAGGCGTTCATGACCAAGCGTTCGGCCATCAAGCATCAAGTCCGTGAAGGCGTTCTGGATTCGCGAGAGTTCCTGCAGGACGCCAAGGTGCGGCGATTGCCGCCTCGCAACGGCTGGTCGCCCTACCCCTCGAACGACGACCGCGACCAGGCCTATCTCAAGACGCTGAAGCCCAAGTCGGACGGTCAGGCCGAGCTGATGGAAGCCGTCGACGCTCACAACCTGGTTCTGGCCCTCGGCCCGGCAGGCACCGGCAAGACCTATCTGGCGGTCGCCAAGGCGGTCGAGGCCCTGGAAGCCGGCAAGATCGGGCGCATCGTCCTTTCGCGCCCTGCCGTCGAGGCCGGGGAGTCGATCGGCTTCCTGCCCGGCGACATGGAGGACAAGCTGGCCCCCTATCTGCGCCCCCTCTACGACGCCCTGTCGGACCGCCTCAGCATGAAGCGGGTCAAGGCCCTGATGGCCGAGGGGCTGATCGAGATCGCCCCCATCGGCTACATGCGCGGCCGCACGCTGAACAACGCCTTCATCGTCGTGGATGAGGCGCAGAACTGCACCTACGTCCAGTTGAAGATGCTGCTGACCCGTCTGGGCTGGCACTCGACCATGGTGGTGACCGGCGATCCGCAGCAGTCGGACCTGCTGCCCGGGATCTCGGGTCTTTCGGACGTCGCTGCGCGTCTCGAGGCGGTCCCGGATATCGCGGTCGTCCGTCTGGCCGAGCAGGACATCGTGCGCCATCCCCTGGTCGCGAGCATGATCGGCGTCCTGTAGTCCCCTGTCAGGACGTTGATGCGGAAGAGGCCCGATGAGCGATCACCGGGCCTCTTCTATCACTACATCACTTCAGCCAGCGCCGCCTTGGGCTCGGGTTCCGGCTTTTTGACAGGCGGCGCGGTGCGTCCTCCCATGCGGTCGATCAGGGCGAAGACGAAGGGATTGAGCGAGATCGACAGCAAGGCCGCGGCGAGGATCAGGTCATGGGTCTCGCGGCTCATGGCGCCCAGAGACACCGAAGTGGCCGCCAGGATGAAGGAGAATTCGCCGATCTGGGCCAGGCTGGCCGCGACCGTCAGGCTGGTGGATCGGTCAAGCCTGAAGGCCGTCGTGATGGCCAGGGCTGCGAGGGACTTGCCGACGATGACAATGCCCAGAACCCCGAGCACGGCCAGGGGCTCGCGCAGCAGGATGCTGGGATCGAAGAGCATGCCCACCGAGACGAAGAACAGAACGGCGAAGGCGTCGCGCAGCGGCAACGAACGCTCAGCCGCATTGTGCCCCAGCGGCGAGCTGTTCAGCACCAGCCCGGCCAGGAAGGCGCCGAGGGCGAAGGAGTGGAAAAGATAATAGGCGACCCAGGCGATCCCCAGAGCGATGGCCAGGACGCCCAGGGTGAACAGCTCGCGCGACTTGGTGTGGGCGATGCGCACCAGAACCCAGGGCAGGACCTTGGCGCCCACGACCAGCATGACGCTGACGAAGCCCGCGACCTTGATCAGGGTCCAGCCGATAGACTTGGCCAGTTCTGCGCCGCTCAATGTCTCGCCCGGCGCAATGATGAGCAGGGGCAGCATGACCAGAGCGATCACGATCACCAGATCCTCGACAATCAGCCAGCCCATGGCGATGCGGCCCGCGTCGCTCTTGAGCTGTTTGCGTTCTTCCAGCGCGCGCAGCAGGACCACGGTCGAAGCCACCGACAGCGAGAAGCCCAGCAACAGGGCCTCGATGTCTCCGAGGCCCAGCAGGAAACGTCCGAGCCCCCAGCCCAGGACCGTAGCGGCGGCGATCTGCACCAGGGCGCCGGGAATGGCGACCTTGCGCACCTTCATCAGATCGGCGAGCGAAAAATGCAGCCCGACCCCGAACATCAGCAGGATGACGCCGATCTCGGCCAACTGGGGCGCCAGTTCGGTGTCTGCTACGAAGCCGCCGGTGTAGGGGCCGACCACGACGCCGGCGACCAGATAGCCGACCAGGGGCGACAGCTTCAGCCGATTGGCCAACATGCCGAACACGAAGGCGAGGACGAAGCCCCCGACCAGGGTGATAATCAGGCTGTCGGCATGCGGCATCGGCGCTCCTGCGTCGGTGAAGGTTCTTCTTGGGACTGGAAGCCATAAGCTGGGGACACGGGGCCGCCACGGCAAGGCTTGCGGCCTGGATTCTGCCGGGATGAAACCGATTCGGCCCAATCAAAGTTGCGTGCGCGACGACGAGTCGCGGAATGATGCAGTCTCTCTCTCCCCTTTCATGGGGAGAAGAAGGAAGAGGCGTTTACGCCCTTGCCGCGCGGCTGGCGTCGACGCCCAAGGCGGTCAGGGCGGTCGCGGCGATGTGGTCGGCGTCGAGGCCGGCCTGGGCGTACATGATCTCGGGCTTGTCCTGGTCCTGGAAGACATCCGGCAGGGTCAGGGTGCGGATCTTGAGGCCCGAATCCAGCGCGCCCTTCTCGGCCAGCAGTTGCAGGACGAAGGCGCCGAAGCCGCCCATGGCGCCCTCTTCCACCGTGATCAGGCATTCATGCTCGCGCGCCAGACGCAGGATCATGTCGGCGTCCAGAGGCTTGGCGAAGCGGGCGTCGGCGACGGTGGCCGAGACGCCGCGCGCGGCCAGCAGGTCGGCGGCTTTCAGCGATTCCTGCAGGCGGGTGCCCAGCGACAGGATGGCGACCGAGGTCCCTTCGCGGACGATGCGGCCCTTGCCGATCTCCAGCGGGGCGGCCAGTTCGGGAATCTCGACGCCGACGCCGTCGCCGCGCGGATAGCGGAAGGCCGAAGGGCGATCGTCGATGGCCAGCGAAGTCGAGATCATGGCGGCCAGTTCCGCCTCGTCGGCGGCGGCCATCAGCACCATGCCGGGCAGAGCCCCCATGAAGCCGATGTCGAAGCTGCCCGCGTGGGTGGCGCCGTCTGCGCCGACGAGCCCTGCGCGGTCCATGGCGAAGCGCACCGGCAGGGACTGGATGGCCACGTCGTGGACGACCTGATCATAGCCGCGCTGGAGGAAGGTCGAATAGATGGCGCAGACCGGCTTCATCCCGTCGGCGGCCAGACCGGCGGCGAAGGTGACGGCGTGCTGCTCGGCGATGCCGACGTCGAAGGTGCGGTCGGGGAAGGCCTGACCGAACAGGTCCAGCCCCGTGCCGGTCGGCATGGCGGCGGTGATGGCCACGATGCTGGGGTCATTGTGGGCGTGCTTGATCAGCTCGGTGCCGAAGACCTTGGTGTAGCTGGGGGCGTTGGAGACGGTCTTGGCCTGCTTGCCCGAGACGACGTCGAACTTGACCACGCCGTGGTACTTGTCGGCGCTGTCCTCAGCCGGGGCGTAGCCCTTGCCCTTTTGCGTCACGACGTGGACCAGCACCGGGCGGTCGGTGATGGCGGCGGCGTTCTTCAGGATGGGGACCAGGTTCTCCATGTCGTGACCGTCGATCGGCCCGATGTAGTAGAAGCCCAGTTCCTCGAAGAAGGTGCCGCCGACGATCATGCCGCGGGCGTATTCCTCAGCCTTGCGCGCCGCGTCGCGGAAGGGGCGCGGCATGTGATCGACGAACTTCTTTCCGACCTTGCGGATGTTCTGATAGGCGCCGCCCGAGACCTGCTTGGCCAGATAGGCGCTCATGCCGCCGACGGGCGGGGCGATCGACATGTCGTTGTCGTTCAGGACGACCATCAGCTGGCCGCTGGTGGCCTCGGCAGCGTTGTTCATCGCCTCATAGGCCATGCCCGCCGACATGGAGCCGTCCCCGATGACGGCCACGACGCGGTTCTTCTCGCCCTTGGCGTCGCGAGCGGCGGCGAAGCCGAGCGCGGCGCTGATCGAGGTCGAGGCGTGGGCGGCGCCGAAGGGATCGTATTCGCTCTCGGCCCGCTTGGTGAAGCCCGACAGGCCGCCGCCCTGACGCAGGGTGCGGATGCGGTCGCGGCGCCCGGTCAGGATCTTGTGCGGATAGCACTGATGGCCGACGTCCCAGATCAGGATGTCCCTGGGCGTCTCGAACACGTGGTGCAGGGCCACGGTCAGCTCGACCACGCCCAGCGCTGAGCCCAGGTGGCCGCCGGTGACGGAGACGGCGTCGATGGTCTCGGTCCGCACATCGTCGGCCAACTGCTTCAGCCGCGCGATGTCGAACCCGCGCATGTCGGCGGGAACGGTGACGGTGTCGAGAACGGGGGTGTCGGGCATCGTAAACGGGGGCCTTTGACGCGGATCGTCAGTCATTTAACCCGCGGACGGCGGGGGCGTTTCCTATCAGGACCTGCGCCTGAGCACAAAGTCCACGCTGGCCTTGAGGATTTCTGCGTCGTGGCCGAACGGATCAAGGTGGGACCGGGCCTGATCGGCCAGGTGCGCGACCCTGTGACGCGCCGCATCGACGCCCAGCAGGGTGACGAAGTTGGTCTTGCCAAGGGCGGCGTCCTTGCCGCCGGCGGCCTTGCCCATCTCTTCAGCCGAGCCTTCGGCGTCCAGAACATCGTCGATGATCTGATAGGCCAGGCCCACGTCATGGGCGAAGCTGGTCAGGGCGTGCCACGCGTCCTCGCCGCCGCGCGAGATGATCAGCGGAATCTCGAAGGCGTAGGCGAACAGGGCGCCGGTCTTCAGACGCTGCATACGGGCCACCCCGCCCAGGTCGTCGCGGACGCCCAGCAGGTCGATCATTTGGCCGCCGGCCATGCCGCGCGCGCCAGACGCGAAGGACAGACGCCGCGCCAGCTCGCAACGCACGCCCGCGTCGTCGTGGGTGTCTTCGTCCAGGATGATGTCGAAGGCGGCGGTCTGAAGCGCGTCACCGGCCAGGATGGCGGTCGCCTCGTCATAGGCGATGTGCAGGGTGGGCCGGCCGCGACGCACGTCGTCATCGTCCATGGCCGGCAGGTCGTCGTGCACCAGCGAATAGGCATGGACGCATTCCAGGGCGCAGGCGGCGCGCAGCACGGCGCGCTCGTCAACCTCCAGCATCCGCCCGGCCTCAATGGCGAAGAAAGGACGCAACCGCTTGCCGGGACCGAGCGCCGCATAGCGCATGGCCTCGGTCAGGCGGGCCTCAGGGCCGTCCGCGCGGGGCAGCAGTTCGTCGAGGGCGACCGTGACCAGATCGGCGATCTCGGCCACCCGGTCGATGACGGCCTGTTCCGGGGAATTGGCGGCGAGCAGGGTCACAGCGCGCCGTCAGCCGAACTCGGCGGGCTCGACACCCCTGGCCTGGCCGTCGGCGCCGACGACGATCTTCTCCACACGCAGTTGGGCGGCCTTGAGCCGGGCCTCGCAATGGGCCTTCAGGCGCGCGCCTTCTTCGTACAGGGCGATGGACTCTTCCAGCGGGGCCTGGCCGGACTCCAGTCGCGAGACGATGCCCTCCAGGCGCGACAGGGCGTCCTCGAAGCTGAGATCGGCGGAAACGGCGGGGGAAGCGGGGGCGTCGGTCATGATGCGGGCAACCTAGAGACGCCCGCGCGGCGCATCAACGACGAAAGGCGTCAGCGCTTCTCGTAGCGACGCTGGGACCAGTATTTGAAGCCCTGGTTCTCGGCCAGACGCCAGCCATGGGCTTTCAGCTTCTGGCCGACCATGTGGTTGAAGTAGCCGTGGGCCAGGACTAGGACGTCCTGACCTTCCGACGCGCGGGCGATCAGGATGCGCGCGGCCTGATCGGCGCGAACCTCGGCCTGGGCGCGGGTTTCCTGACCTTCGTGGTGATTGAAGACGTGCCACCAGAAGCGCGAGATCACGCCCCAGTAGCGCGGCGACAGCCTGATCCACGACGGGAAATGCGGCGGCGGCAGGGGCGCCTCGATGAACAGGGCGTCGACCAGAACCTCGCGGTCGCGGGCCACGGCCTGGGCCGTTTCCTGGGCGCGACGCCGGGACGAGGCGTAGATGGCGCCCGCGCCTTCGGCGGCGCTCAGCAGGGTCTGCGGCGGCGTCTGGCCGGCGCGCAGGCCGCCGATTTCATAGCGGCCCCACCAGTCGCGATATTCATCCGAGGTGATCAGACATTTGCGCGACAGGGCGGGTTCGCCGTGACGCGCCAGAATAATCGCGCCGAACACCGATGTCGCCTGAGCGACGCGGGGCGCCTCTGAAGGCGTGGGTGCAGCGGATTCGGTGTGGGTCATGAGTGCGGGAGACGTCATAGCACGGGGAGCAGCCTGTGAAATCAAGGCCTTGGCGTCCCTCAATCCCCCCGATTGCGGTTGACGGGGCCAGCGCGTCGCTCGCCCCTTGGAAGATGGTGGTAGCTCCCGGAACGCGCCCCTGCAACCACCAAGCGATGACAGCCTCGCGAGCCGTGTTTGCAGCCTCGACCCACGCGCCTCTCGGCGCTATGGCCGACACCATGACCGAGCCCGTGATCCGCCCCGCCCGCCTCGCTGACGCCGCCGCCCTGGCCGTGCTGGGCCGACAGACTTTCGTGGACACCTTCGTCGAAGGCTTCGGCATCCCCTACCCCGCAGAGGACCTGGCCGCCTTCCTCGACAAGAGCTTCAGCGTCGAGACGATTTCGTCGAAACTGGTCGAGCCCGGCGCCGCCTGGTGGGTGGCCGACCGCGACGGCGACATCCTGGGCTTCGCCAACACCGGGCCGAACACCCTTCCCCATCCCGACGCCCAGCCCAGCCACGCCGAACTGCGCCGCCTCTACATCGGCCGCGACGCCCAAGGGTTGGGTCTGGGGACCAAGCTGCTGAAGCTGGCGCTGGACTGGATGGAGGCCCACACCGACGGCCCCCTGTGGGTCGGCGTCTGGAGCGGCAACGAAAAGGCCCAGAAGCTCTACGCCGCCTACGGCTTCGAAAAGGCCGGCGAGTACGACTACCCGGTCGGCGCCTGGAACGACCACGAGTTCATCTTGCGGCGGGGATAGGCTAGACTGCGGCCATGACCCGCGCTGAACTTCTGATCAAGTTGCGAGACCTCAAGCCTTGGCTCGCCGAGCAGGGGATCGTGAACCTGCGTCTGTTCGGCAGCTACGCCCGCGACGAGGCGGGGCCGGACAGCGACGTGGACCTGCTGGTGGATCTGGCCCGCCCCATGGGTCTGCGTTTCTACAGCCTAGCCGAAGACTTATCCGATATTCTCGGTCGGCGCGTCGATCTTTTGGCCGACGACGGGCTTCGCAACCCCCATGTCCGCGCCGATGCCCTGCGAGACAGCCTTGCAGTCTGAGCGGAGCGATCCGGGCCTGTTGGCCGAGATCAAGGAATCGGCTCGCCTCATCGATTTGTATATCCACGGCCTGAGCTTGGAAGCCTTTGACCGAGATATGCTGCACCGGGACGCAACGGCGTTTCGTCTGCTGATGATCGGTGAAGCAGCGATCCATCTGTCCGACGCCTTCAAGGCGCGTGTGCCGCATCTCGACTGGCGCGGCATGATCAGCCTGCGCCACAGACTGGCCCACGACTATGGCTCGGCCAGCAGCCTGGTTCTCTGGACCATCGCCAACGAGGACATGGCGGAGCTTCGGCACGCCCTGGAGACGCTAGACTGATGCTCCTGCCCTTCTTCACCGCCCTGCGCGAAGCCCGTGTTCCGGTTTCGCTGAAGGAATGGCTCCATCTGATGGAGGCCATGGACAAGGATGTGGCCGGTCGGGAGGTCGAGGCCTTCTACCATCTGTCGCGAGCGGTGCTGATCAAGGACGAGAAGCACTATGACCGGTTCGATCAGGTGTTCGCCAAGGTGTTCAAGGGGCTGGAGACGGTCGGCGCGGGCGAGGACCTGACCACCGATATTCCCGAGGACTGGCTGCGGCTGCTGACCGAGAAGTTCCTGACCGACGAGGAAAAGGCCCAGATCGAGGCGCTCGGCGGCTTCGACAAGCTGATGGAGACGCTGAAGCAGCGTCTGGAGGAGCAGAAGGAGCGCCACGCGGGCGGCAGCAAGTGGATCGGCACCGGTGGGACCAGCCCCTTCGGCCACGGCGGCTATAACCCCGAGGGCGTGCGCATCGGCGGGCCGGGCAAGCAGGGCCGCGCGGTCAAGGTCTGGGAAAAGCGCGAGTACCGAAATCTGGACGACACGGTCGAGCTGGGGACCCGCAACATCAAGGTCGCCCTGCGGCGTCTGCGCCGGTTTGCGCGCGAGGGCGCGGCCGAAGAACTGGACATGGACGGCACCATCGACGGCACGGCGCGTCAGGGGTGGCTGGACATCCGGATGCGGCCCGAGCGGCGCAACACGATCAAGGTCCTGCTGTTCCTAGACATCGGCGGGTCGATGGACGGCCATATCAAGCTGTGCGAGGAGCTGTTCTCGGCAGCCAGGACCGAGTTCAAGAACCTGGAGTTCTTCTACTTCCACAACTGCCTCTACGAAGGGGTGTGGAAGGACAACCTGCGGCGCCACACCGAGAAGATCCCGACCTGGGACGTGCTGAACAAATACCCCGGCGACTGGCGCGCCATCTTCGTCGGCGACGCCACCATGTCCCCCTATGAGATCACCATGCCGGGAGGTTCGGTTGAGCACTGGAACGAGGAGGCCGGCGCGGTCTGGCTGAAACGCGCCCGCCAGCAGTGGGACAAGTCGGTCTGGCTGAACCCAGTGACCGAGCGCTACTGGAGCTATACCCAGTCGGTCGGCCTGATCAGCGAAGTCATGGACCAGCGCATGTTCCCTCTCACGCTGGACGGACTGGACAAGGCGATGCGGGCGCTGACACGGTAGGAGTCTGACCCGCCCCCGATAAGGAGAGATGCGATGACGATGGTTCTGCTCTTGGCCTTGGTCCTGCAGCAGGCCGCGCCCGGCGTGGTCTGGTCAGACGATCCCCCCGCCCCTATCGAAGAGGCCGTTGTCGCGGCGCCGGTTCCAGTCTTGCCAGCCGAGGCCCTGGCCGATCCCTATGGCTGGGAACGGTCGCAGTGCAGCCCCTTCATCCGCAAGGACGAGCCGCTTGAGCATTGTCAGGCGCGCGTGCGCGTGACGCTGGCCGCTGTCATGGGCGACCGCCTGCCCGACGGCCTGCGGCCCTCGGCGGCGCTGGAGAACTGCACGCCCGGCACGGCGGCCAACGGCTATGCGATGCAGTGCGGACCGCGCCCGGTCGCGGCGCTCGGCGCGCCGCCGCCGCTGGAGAAAGTCTGCGACAGCCGCCCGCAGCGCACGCCCAGCGGCGCCATCGCTTTCAACAGCGAATGCCGGGCGGCGCCGGGCGAGGCGCGCGAACCCGAGGGCCTGCGTATCCGCCTGGGCGGTGACTGAGCCGCGCACGATAAAGCCGCCGCCCGGCGAGGGGCGGCGGCTTGATCAACGCCGAAGCGCGGAGCTTAGCTCTTATCGCGGATAGTATCCTTGAGACCGCCAACGGCGTTCTGAACCTTGCCTTCGACCTGGTCTGCGCGACCTTCAGCTTTCAGCTTTTCGTCGCCAGTCACCTTGCCGGCAGCTTCCTTGATCTTGCCGCCCATATTCTTGGCGGCGCCTTCGATGCGATCTTGATCTGGCATTGGACACTTCCTGTCTTGGCGCCGCCAGACTGGCGACACTTCGACAGAAATAACCATTCGTGGGCAAGGCGGTTCCCTAGATTTTCGACCGCAGCCATTTGGCGACCGCCCAGGCGTGAGCTTCGTGGCGCAGCCGGGAGATGGCGTCCAGCGGCTCCAGCCAGACCAGTTCATGGTCCGCTTCGCATTGCGAGGATGCGTCGAAACCTGTGACACGCGCGGTCCAGAAGCCGCCCGCATTGTTGACCGGCGAGCCATCGGTCTTGCGGAAATACTGTGCAGCCTCGACCAGGCGATCCTCGGGCTGAACGATCAGGCCGGTCTCTTCGCCGAACTCGCGAACAAGCGCCTGCTGCTCGCTTTCCTCGCCGTCGACGGCGCCGCCGGGCAGGTCGAAGTAGCTGCCCTCGCCGCGATCCACGCGGACGCAGGCCAGCTTGCCGTCCCGTTCGACCAGTCCGAAGGCGGCGGGACGATGGATATAGTCGAGACCCGGGCGGGCCGTTCCAAACTGAAGCTTCATCGCCGCAGACTAACGCGCCGGCCAGACAATGCGAAAGGGCCTAAAGATCAAAGACCAGCCGCGCCCGAACCCCTGGATGCTCGGCGTCGAATTCGACCGCTGAACGCAGTCCCCCGGCCATGGCGGACACGATCTTGGAGCCCAGACCCGTCCCCTTGGGCGCGCCGTCGCCAAGACCGGGACCGTCGTCCTCCACCGTCAGAATGGCGCGTCCTTCGACAGCGCCTTCCAGCACCACGCGGATTTCGCCGCCCTCGCCGGGCGCGTAGGCGTATTTGACGGCGTTGGTGACCAGTTCCGTGACGATGACCCCCAACGACACCGCCTGGTCCGTCGTGACGCGCATCGGCTCAGCCCGAAGGGCCAGTCGCGGCGAACCGTCCCCGGGGCCCACCGACTTGCCCAGCTCCTCGACGAGCCCCGCCAGATACTCGTCCATCGCCACCGTGGCCATGTCCGAAGACGTATAGAGGCGCCGGTGGACATGGGCGACCGCCTCGATTCGCACCTGAGCCTCTCGCAGGGCCGACCGGGCGCCTTCGTCGGCCAGTTGGCGAAGTTGCAGGGAGATGAAGCTGGACACCAGCTGGAGGGAGTTGCCGACGCGGTGGTTGACCTCGCGCAGCATGGCCTCGGCGCGGTCCCGGGCGAGGCGCACCTCTTCCTGGGCCTCTTCGTTCTCACGTTCCAGACGACGGCGCAGCAGGGCGTCCTCGACCGCAGAGCGCAGCAGGGCGGTGAAGTCCTCCGACACGTCCTTGATGACATAGTCGGCCGCGCCCGCACGCAGGGCGGCCACGGCGATGCGTCCATCCTGGGCCCCGGTGACATAGACCACCGGCGGCGGGGTCGGCAGGGCCAGGATGTCCGGAAGCACGTCCAGCCCCTCGCGGCCCGGCATGTAGTGATCAAGGGCGCAGACATCGAACTCGCCGGCCTGCAAGGCCTCGTACCCGGCGTCGGCGTCAGGCGCACAGGTCACGGCGTAGCCGTGACGCCCCAGCTCCTTCTGAACGAGCCGGGAAAGCCCCCGGTCATCGTCGATGTAGAGCAGGCGAATGGGAGCCCCCGTATGGACCACGTCGCTCAGATCTCCGGCGCCTGCATGACAGACAGGAAGAGACCAAGTTGGCGAATGGCGCCCGCGAAGGCTTCGTAGTCGACCGGCTTGGTGATGTAGACATTGCAGCCGAGATCGTAGCAGCGCTGAATTTCGACCTTGTCGTCGGTGGTGGTCAGGACCACGACCGGCGCACGCCGCAAGCGCTCGTCCGATTTCACCTTTTCCAGGATGTCCGTGCCCGACATGTCCGGCAGGTTCAGGTCGAGCAGGATCAGCAGCGGGCCGTTGGCGCGCACCTCCTCGCTGAACAGATAGTCGAGCGCCGCGTCGCCGTGATCAAAATGCACAATGTCGTTGCCGATATTGGCGCGACGGATGTTCTTTTCGATCAGCTTGGCGTGGCCGTGGTCGTCCTCGACCATGACGATCTTCACCGAATGGCTCACAAACCGTCTCCTTGGTCGCCCAGCATGATCAACCGTTTGGGGAATTTCAGATGGAAAGTCGAGCCTTGTCCGAGCTCTGACTCCAGTTCGATGGAACCGCCCAGGCGACGCACGCTGTTGCGCACGAAGGCAAGGCCGAGGCCCTCGCCGGGCTGATCCTGCCTTCCGGCGCGTCGGAACAACTCGAAAATCCGTTCATGATCGCGTGCGGAGACGCCGCGGCCATTGTCGATCACCCGGTAGGAGACCCAGCCGCCGGGCGACTCTTCGCCATCGACGACAATACTGATGGGGCGGCCCGGTTGCTGATACTTGACGGCGTTGTCGATCAGGTTGCCGAAAATCTGCTCGATCGACAGGCGGTCGCTTTCCAGTTCCGGCAGGTCTTTCACCATGACGGCGCCGCCGACCTCGACCACCTGATGGCTGACGCTGTCCGCGATGGCATGCACCAGGGCCGTCATGGGCAGAACCTCCGGAACCAGCCCCCTGCGCCCTTCGCGCGACAGGCGCAGGATGGCCTTGATCAGGCCGTCCATCTTGGTGGTCGAGGCCCGAATGAAGTTGACCGCTTCCGGCACGTCCTCTCGCACGGCGCGGATGGACTCGGCATCGACGGCGCCGGGATGCGTCTGCTCCAGCTGCGTCAGCTGTTCGTCCACCATCTTGCCGACCTGCTCGAGTTCAGACGTGTAGCCCATGACGTTGACCAGCGGCGAACGAAGGTCATGACTGACGATATAGGCGAACCGCTGGATTTCCTCGTTGGCGCGGGTCAGCTCGGCGGTGCGGTCGCGCACCTTGTTCTCCAGGCCGGCGTTGACGCGATCGAGTTCGAAATGAGCCGTCTGGATCTCCTCGACGTAGCGTCGAACCAGCCAGACGCTGATCCCCGCAAGGATCAGGATCAGCAGCGCCGCGAGGGCGTTGACGGAAACCGTCACCGCCGAAGCCCATTCCGACTGGCGCGTGCGCTCAACCAGACGCTGGGCCTGAACCGCGTCGATAGCCGTCAACTCGACCCGCATGGCGTCCATCAGCGTCTTGCCGCGCCCGCTGCGGATCAGGGAGACCGCCTCGCCGATCCGCCCGGTGCGCGTCAGACCGATCGTCCGGTCCATCAGCGCCATCCGCTCCTGATAGAAGACCTGGACGCGCGCCAGCCGTGGGGTCAGCTCCGCGTCGTCTCCAATCAGTTCATCCAGTTGGGCCAGAACATCCGGCAGGGCCGCCACGGCCCGGTCATGGACCTTGAGGTACTCAGGCCGGGCGGTCAGCATGAAGCCCCGCTGTCCCGTCTCGGCGTCGATCAGAAGGCTGAGGACGTCCTTGGCCGCCAGACGAACCTGCTGGCTGTGGTCGACCGTGTCGTTATAGGCCGACGTCCGCTGGATCATGACGAAGGTGGCGGCGTTCACCGCCAGCAGCAGCAGGATGGCCAGCGCCAGAAGGGCGATGATCGAGCGACTGAGGGTCGGCGTGCGTAGGAAGGCGCCAAAGGTGCGCAGGGCCGGCCGGATGCGTTTCATGAAGCCCAGCTTATCGACCGAACCCCTTGAGTCCAGTCGTTAACCTTGAGGCCGATCAGACCGTGCCGACCGTGCGCAGGCGGGCCTTGGGATGGACCTCGTTCTGGCTCATCACCACGGTCTGACCCCGGAAACGTTCGATGATCGAACGGACATAGGGGCGAACCTGAGGACCGGTCAGCAGAACCGGGTTCTCGCCGGCCATGGCGGCGCGTTCGAAGACGTCACGCACATTGCGGATGAAGTCCTGCAGTCGGCTGGGGGCCATGGCCAGTTGCTTGTCTTCACCGGGGCCGATCAGGCTGTCGGCGAAAGACTGCTCCCAATCCGGCGACAGTGTGATGATCGGCAAGGCGCCGTCGTCGCCGCGGTTGGCCCAGCACAGCTGGCGGGCCAGACGGGTGCGGACGTGTTCGACCAGGGTGGTGACGCTGGTGGTGTGCGGCGCGGCCTCGGCCAGGCCTTCGAGGATGGCGGGCAGGTCGCGGATCGAGACCTTTTCCCGCAGCAGGGTCTGAAGCACGCGTTGCAGGGTGGTGACGGTGACGACGGTCGGTATCAGTTCGTCGACGAGCTTCTTCTCTTCCCCGTTCAACTCCGCCAGCAGCTTCTGCACCTCGGCGTAGGACAGCAGCTCGGCCATGTTCTCCTTGAGGATCTCGGTCAGGTGCGTGGTCAGCACCGTCGAGGGATCGACCAGGGTGTAACCCCGGAAGGTGGCCTCTTCGCGCAGGTTTTCGTCGATCCAGGTGGCGGGCAGGCCGAAGGCGGGTTCGCGGGTGTGCTCGCCGGGCAGTTCGACCTGGCGACCGGCCGGGTCCATGGCCATGAGGGACGACAGACGCACCTCGCCGGCCCCCGCCTCCATCTCCTTGATCCGGATGGCGTAGCCCTGATTGGGCAGGCGCATGTTGTCGAGGATGCGGACCGACGGCATGACGAAGCCGTATTCCTGGGCCAGCGAGCGACGCAGGGCGCGGATCTGATCGGTCAGGCGACGCCCTTCCAGATCATTGATCAGGGACAAGAGGGCGTAGCCCAGCTCGATCTTGACCTCGTCGATGCTCAGGGCGGTCGAGATCGGCTCCTCGACATCTTCCTTGGGCTTGCCCAGGTCGACGGATTCGACCACGGCAGGCCTCAGCCGGTTGCGGCCCAGACGCCAGGCCATGAAGCCCGTACCAAGGGCCAGGGCGGCGAACGGAATCAGCGGCATGCCCGGGATCAGGCCAATCAGGCCCGAGGCGCCGGACACGACGCCCAGGCTGACCGGGTTGGTGGCCAGTTGCGCCACCAGGGCCTTGTCCGCCGTGCCCTCGACGCCCGCCTTGGACACCAGGAAGCCGGCGGCGATGGAGATGATGATGGCCGGGACCTGGGTCACCAGACCGTCGCCTATGGTCAGCTGGACATAGGTGTTGGCGGCCTCGCCTACCGGCAACTGGTGTTGCAGCACGCCGATCAGCAGGCCGCCGATGGCGTTGATGAAGGTGATGATCAGGCCCGCCACGGCGTCGCCGCGCACGAACTTGGAGGCGCCGTCCATGGCCCCGAAGAAGGTGGATTCCTGTTCCAGCTCCTTGCGCCGCAGCTTGGCCTGGTCCTCGTCGATCAGGCCGGACGACAGGTCGGCGTCGATGGCCATCTGCTTGCCCGGCATGGAGTCCAGGGTAAAGCGGGCCGAGACCTCGGCGATGCGGGTCGAACCCTTGGTGATGACCACGAAGTTCACCACCAGGACGATGGCGAAGATGATCACCCCGATGATGAAGTTGCCGCCCATCATCAACTGCCCGAAGGCGTTGATGACCTGACCGGCGCTGTCGTGGCCTTCGTGGCCATGCGTCAGGATCAGGCGGGTCGAGGCCAGGTTGAGGCCAAGGCGGAACAGGGTCGAAACCAGCAGCACCGTGGGGAAGATGGCGAAGTCCAGCGGCCGCTTCATCATCACGGCCGTCATCAGGATCAGGACGCTGGACACCAGCGAGATCGCCAGCAGCAGGTCCAGAAGCATCTTCGGGACTGGCAGGATCAGCAGCATGATGACGCCGATCACGCCGAGCGCCATCATCACTTCGCCGCGCATCACCCAGCCGAGCGCGTCACGCCCGGTGGGGCGCGCATAGCCGTCCTTCATCAGGATCGGCGCATCAACCATGGCGGCAGACGAAGGTCATCCCGCCAGATGACAGGATTCGCGAGATCTCAGCCATGGCCGAGGGCTTTCAACGCCAGACGGGTGGCGTCGGCGATGACGGCCTCGCGCTGGGCGTCGGTCGAATCCTTCGTCGCGTGGAAGTAGACGGCGATGACGACAGGCGCGCCGGTGGGCGGCTGGATCAGGCCGATGTCGTTGGTCGGGCCGTAACCGCCGGTGCCGGTCTTGTGCGCCACGGCCCAGCCGGCGGGCGCGCCCGCCTTGATGCGGCCCTGCCCGGTCGGGGTGTCGGTCATCCAGCGCATCAGCAGAGCCTTGGAAGCCGGGTTCAGCGGGGTCTCGGGCGAGACCAGCAGGCGGCTGATGTTCTGCACCGACTGGATCGGGGTGATGGTGTCCTTGTCGCCGTCCGCGCGGTTCATCTCGGGCTCGAGACGATCGATGCGGGTGCTGTCGTCGCCGATGCCGCGATAGAAGGCGCGCAGGGCTTCCAGCCCGCCCATCTCGCGGATCAGGATATTGGCGCCGGGGTTGTCGCTCAGCTCGACCGTGGCCTGCATCAACTGCTCGACCGTCAGGGTCGAGCCGACCGCCGGCTCCGTGGTCGGGGCGTGGTTGATCATGTCGGCGGCGGTGATCGGGATGGCGCGATCCAGCCGCTCCTGTCCCGCCTGGACGCGCAACAGGGTGGCGCCGGCCAGGTACATCTTGAAGGTCGAGCAATAGACGAAGCGTTCGTCGCCGCGCCAGGCGGCGTTCTTTCCGCCCGAGGCCACGGCCAGACCCAATCGCCCGCCGTGGCGCGCTTCCAGATCAGACAGGTCCAGATCCAGCGTCCCGCCGTCCGCCGCCATGTCGGCGTCGATATCGGTTTCGGCGGACTTCACCTCGCGCGAACAGGCGGCGAGCGCCAAGGCGCCGGCGCCGAGCAGAAGGGTTCGACGGTCGGCGCGCATGGCCCTAGCCCGCCGCACCGTAGGCGGCGGCCACGCCCGACTGGGGCGCTGGAATCGCCGTGCCTTCGTCGGCGTATTCGTTGAGCTTGTTGCGCAGGGTGCGGATCGAGATGCCCAAGATGGTGGCCGCATGGGTGCGGTTGCCCAGGCAGTGGTTCAGGGTGTCGAGGATCAGGGTCTTTTCCATCTCGGCCACGGTCTGACCCACGAAGCTGCGGGTCATGGCGTCGGCCATCTGGGCCGCATGACCGGCGACGCCAGCGTCATAGGTCGAGGCGGTCGGCGACGGCGCGGTCGAGCCGCCTTCCAGCAAGGGCCGACCATCCGGCAGACGGATAGCGTCGACGTCGATCTCGGGCCCCGTAGCCAGCAGCACGGCGCGGTGCATGGCGTTTTCAAGCTCGCGCACGTTGCCGGGCCAGCGGTGGCCGACCAGGGCGCGGCGGGCGTCGACCGAGATCGGGCGCGGCGGCACGCCGTTGGCGGCGGCGTACTTGCGAATGAAGTGGTCGCACAGGACGGCGATGTCGCCCGGGCGTTCGCGCAAGGACGGCAGGCGCAGGTTCACCACGTTCAGGCGATACAGCAGGTCTTCGCGGAAGGTCCCCTCGGCCACGGCCTTGGCCAGGTCGCGGTTGGAGGTGGCGATGATGCGGATGTTGACCGGCACGGGCTTGGAGCCGCCGACGCGGTCGATGACCCGCTCCTGGATGGCGCGCAGCAGCTTGGCCTGCAGGCGAGCGTCCATCTCCGAGATTTCGTCCAGCAACAGAGTGCCGCCGTCGGCCTCCTCGAACTTGCCGATGCGGCGGGCCACGGCGCCGGTGAAGGCGCCCTTCTCGTGGCCGAACAGCTCGGATTCCAGCAGGTTGTCGGGAATGGCGGCGCAGTTGACGCTGATGAAGGCGCGGTCGGCGCGCTTGGAGCCGTTGTGCAGGTGACGGGCCATCACCTCCTTGCCGACGCCGCTCTCGCCGGTGATCAGGATGGAGGCGTCCGAACGCGCCACCTGATCGGCCAGGGCCACGACGGCCTTCATCGCCGGGTCGGCCGAGATCATCGGGCGCTCGTCGTCGGCCACGGCGGACAGGACGGCGGCGATCAGGTCCGCCTCGGGCGGCAGGGGGATGAACTCCTTGGCCCCGGCGCGGATGGCGTCGGCGGCCTCCTTGGCGTCGGCGTCCACGCCGCAGGCGACGATCGGCACGAAGATGCGCTCGGCGTCGTTGGCGGCGATCAGGGCGGCGATGTCGATGCGGTAGTCGACCATCATCAGGTCGGCCCCCTGCCCGCGACGCAGTTGCTCGGTCGCCTGATCGGCGCGCTCGACGTGCTGGACCTTGGCGCCGTGCGCCATGGCCATCTTCACCGCCGTCGCCAGCTGTCCGCTGAGCCTGCCAACCACCAGAAGCCGCATGGGTCTTCTCCTCTAGATCTCTACTTCGAAAACCGGGCGGCCAATCAGGCGCCCGAGTCCTCGGTCTTGATGATTTCCGTCATAGTCACGCCCAGGCGATCCTCGACGACGACGACCTCCCCACGGGCGACCAGACGGTTGTTGACGAAGATGTCGATGGCCTCGCCGACCTTGCGGTCCAGCTCCAGCACAGAGCCGCGGTTCAGCTTCAGCAGTTGCGCCACCGACATGTGCGCCTTGCCCAGCACGGCCGAGATGTTGACCGGCACGTCAAAGACGGTGGCCAGGTCGGCGGCGGACTTGTCGCCGCCCTCGTCGGCTACGTTCAGAGCGGTGGAGTCGCCAAACTCTTCCAGGGCGAGATCGTCAATGGCCATCAGAAGGCGCTCCGGTCGAGGGGTTCAGCATGGCCGGCCTCGGCCGCAAGCGCGGCCTCCAGCGCGGCGGAAACGCGGGCGGCGACGCCCTCGGGATCAAACTCGGCGCGGCCGTCGGCCCATTCCAGGGTGAAGGCGGCGGCGGGGGCGCCGGCGTCCTCGCGGAAGGCGATCAGGCCGCTGAAGCCGGCGTCGGCGCACAAGGCCTCAATGTGGGCGCGGGTCGCCTCATCAAGCCCTGAGGCGCGGACCAGCAGACGGGGCGAGGCGTCGACCTCCTGGCCCAGGGCCTCGATGGCGGCCTCCAGCGGGCGACGCGGGAAGCGGTCGAAAGCGGCGGATGCCAGAACCCGAGCGGCGGCGACCGACAGTTCCGCCGACTGTCGCCGGTGGGCCTCGGCGACCGTGCTGAGCGCGCCCGCCGCATGGGCGACCGACTGGGCCAGGGCCGACAGGGCGTCGGCGCGCAGAGCCTCGACCTCGGCCAGAGCCTGCTGGCGGGCCTCCAGCCGCGCCTGGGCCACCAGGGCGTCGACTTCGGCGGGGGCGAAGCTGCGCTTGGTCGGCTGCCAGGTCGAGGGGCGCACGACATCGCCGGCCGCGTCGAACTCGGTGTCGAAGATGAAGGGGCGTGCGGTGGAGAGGATGCCGGTCATGTCAGTAGATCAACTCGTCGTCGCCGCTCTGGCCGGCCAGCATGATGTCGCCGCGCGCGGCGAGATCCTTGGCCACCTGGACCATGGTCATCTGGGCGGCGTCGACGTCCTTGAGGCGCACCGGCCCCATCGACTCCATGTCCTCGCGCATGATCTTCGACGCACGCTCGGACATGTTGGAGAAGAACATTTCGCGAAGAGCGTCCGAGGCGCCCTTCAGCGCCAGGCCCAGTTGGTCCTTCTCGACCGCGCGCAGCAGGGTCTGGACGCCGCCGGGGTCCAGCTTGGACAGATCCTCGAACACGAACATCAGCGAACGGATGCGCTCGGCCGAGTCGCGGCTGCGTTCCTCCAGGGCGCCGATGAAGCGGGCCTCGGTCTGACGGTCGAAGCTGTTGAAGATGTCGGCCATCAATTCATGGCTGTCGCGCTTGGACGTGCGCGCCAGGTTGGACATGAACTCGGTCCGTAGGGTCTGTTCGATCTTGTCGAGGATGTCGCGCTGCACCGGCTCCATGCGCAGCATGCGCTGGACGCATTCCAGGGCGAAGTCCTCTGGCAGGGCCGTCAACACGCGCGAGGCATGGTCAGGCTTGACCTTGGACAGGACCACCGCGACCGTCTGGGGGTATTCGTTCTTCAGATAGTTGGCGAGAACGGCCTCGTTCACATTGCCGAGCTTGTCCCACATGGTCCGGCCGGCGGGACCGCGGATTTCCTCCATCAGGGCGTCGACGCGCTCGCCCGGCATGAAGGAAGCCAGCAGGCGCTGGGTCTGTTCGTAGCTGCCCATCAGGGCGCCGGCGCCGCCGATGCCTGAAACGAACTCGACCAGAACCTCCTCGACCACCGAGGCCGCCACCGTCCCGAGGCCTGCCATGGCCTGGGAGACCTCCTTGATCTCCTCCTCGTCGAGCTGCTGCCACAGGATGGTGTGCTCTTCGCCCAGCGACAGCAGGACGACGGCCGCCCGTTCAGGCCCCGTCAGCTTGCGGATGTCGTCGACCGGCCCCTTCTTGCTCACCAGACGGGTCATTAGCTTTCATGCACCCAGGAGCGGAGGATGGCGGTGGATTCCTCCGGGTGGGTGTCGACGAAATCGGCCACCTTCTTGATCGAGGAAGCCTTCACCTGTCCCTCGATGCGGGCGATGTCGAGGCGCTGATCCATCTCGCTGGGACCGGCCAGCATGGGCGGGGAGCCCGGCAGGACGCCGCCGACCAGCTGAGTGTCCAGAGGGGTCACAGGCATGCCGTTGGCCCCGATCAGGGCGGGCGTCCCAGCGCCGCCGGAAGCCGTCTTCAGCAGGGGGCGGACAACGAAGAAGATCAACAGCAGGCCCGTGATCAGCAGGACCAGAAGCTCGACCCCACGCATGATGTCGTTCTTGTCGAAGTTGAACAGCGACGACCCTTCTTCCGCGCCCGGCGCCGCCGAGGGCTCGCGGTTGAAGCGGACATTGATCACCTCGATCTTGTCGCCGCGCGTCTCGTCGATGCCGACGGCGGCGGCGACCAGGGTCTTGATCTGCTGGACTTCCTCGGCCGTGCGCGGGGCGTAGGTCGGCTCGCCCTGACCGTTGGCGGCGGGCGTGTACTTGCCGTCCACGGCGACCGAGACCGACAGCTTCTTGACCTCGCCCGGCTCCTTCACCGTCGTCGTGGTGGTGTTGGAGATCTCGTAGTTGGTCGTCTCGGTGTTTTCCGAGTTGGTCGACCCGACCGGGGTGGCGTTCGGGGCTGCGCCGCCGGGAATGTTGTTGGTGGCGGTGACGCCGCCGTCGGCCTGACCCGTCGTGTCCTGGGACTGCGAGCCGTTGGTCGAGGTCGAGCGAACCACCTGGCCGTCCGGATCGAACCTCTGCTCCTGGGTGGTCGAGCGGCTGTGGTCGATGTCGGCGGTCACCTGGACACGGGCCGCGCCGGCGCCGACGACGCCCTCGACGATATCCTGGATGCGGGTCTGAAGCTGGGCCTCGGTCGTGGCCTTGGCGGCCTCGGCGTTGGCCGAGGTGAAGCCGCTGTCCTCGGACCCGGCGGCCAGGGTGCGGTTGGACTGATCCGTCACCGTGACCTTGTCGGGCTTCAGGTTGGGCACGGACGAGGCGACGACGTTGCGGATGGCGCGGACCTGATCGGCGCTGAGGTCGCGCCCGCCGACGCCGACGACCACGGCGGCGGTCGGATCGATGGCGGCGGCCTGGAACATTTCCCGGCGCGGCATGGTGATGTGGACGCGGGCCGAAGTGATGCCGCGCATCGACATGATGGTGCGCGACAGCTCGCCCTGCAGGGCGCGCTGCTCGTTGAGGTTCTGCTGGAACTCGGTCTGACCCAGCACCGACTGGTTGTCGAAGATCTCGTAACCGACGCTGCCCGAGGTCACGAGCCCCTTGCCCGCCAGCATCAGGCGCGCCGTGCCGACCTCGTCGCGGCTGACGAAGATGGTCGAGCCGTCGCCCTTGGACGAATACTTGATGCCCGCCTGGTCCAGGGCGGCGCTGATCTCGGACGCTTCGCGCAGGTCGAGATTGGAATAGAGCAGCGCGTCGGGCGCCTGGCCCACACGCAGCATGACAGCGACCAGCACGGCCGCGACGCCGGCGGCGACGCCAAGCACTGCGGCCAGACGACCGATCCCGAACTTCTGCAACGCCGCCGTGAAGCCGCCCACGCGTCCCCGCCCCATACTGGCGGGAGGACCACACCGCCCCGCTAGGCAGAAAGTGCCGCGTGGATGGTAAACGCCGCGTTAAGATGCGTTAAAGATTGAAGGAATCCGCCCCAAACCCTTCTCCCCTTGAGGGAGAAGGCGGCTTGCGCAGCGAGACGGATGAGGGGTGGCGGCGCGACCGATGACAATCGGACACGAAAAAGGGTGCGGCCCTGCCGGAAACGGCAATGCTCACACCCCTCATCCGAGCGCCTGCGGCGCCCACCTTCTCCCTCAAGGGGAGAAGGAAGACAGTCAGGCCGCCTTCAGCAGCTCCGCCTTCTGGTCCGCCGCCGCGTTGATGCGGGCTTCGGCGATGGCGTCGGCGATCAGGTGGGTCGGCTTGTTCTCGGAGACCGAACGCTCGAGGATTTCCTCGAAGGTCTCCATCAGGCGCGACAGCTTGCCTTCAACCCACGACGGGTCGTAGGCGCCGCCGGTCTGGCGGGCGTTCATTTCCGAGGCGACGTTGATGATGCCGCCGCCGTTGACGACGTAGTCGGGGGCGTAGAGCACGCCGCGTTCGAACAGGATCTGGCCGATGTCGGGGGTGGCGAGCTGGTTGTTGGCGGCGCCCACCACAGCCTTGACCGTCAGTCGATCCAGGGTTTGCAGGTTCAGCGTCGCGCCCAGGGCGCAGGGGGCGTAGATGTCGGCCTTGACGTCATAGATGGCGTCCGGGGCCACGATCTCGGCGCCCGTGCGGGCGGCGACCTCGGCCAGGACGGCGGTGTTGACGTCGGTCATGATCAGCTTGGCGCCGGCCTTGTGCAGCTTGTCGGCCAGATAGCCGCCGACATGGCCGACGCCCTGCATGGCGATGGTCAGGCCGGTCAGGTCGTCCTGGTTCCACAGGCGGCGGGCGACGGCCAGGGTCGAGCGATAGACGCCCTCGGCGGTGACGGGGCTGGGGTCGCCCGAGGCTTCCGGGCCGTCCTTCAGGCCCAGGACGTATTCGGTCGCCTTGCGGGCTTCGGCGATGTCCTCGACCGAGACGCCGACGTCTTCAGCGGCGTAATAGGCGCCGCCCAGGCCGTTCAGGGCGCGACCGAAGGCGCGGAACAGCTCCGGCGATTTCTGGGTGCGGCTGTCGCCGATGATGACCGACTTGCCGCCGCCCATTTCCAGATCCGCGACGGCGTTCTTGTAGCTCATGCCCTTGGACAGGCGCAGCACGTCTTCCAGCGCTTCGGCGGAGGAGGCGTAGTTCCACATGCGGGTGCCGCCGACAGCGGGGCCGCGTGCCGTGGAGTGAACCGCGACGATAGCTTTCAGGCCGGTTTTCTCATCATGGAAGGCGTGGACGCCTTCATGGTTCGCGAAAGAGGGGGAATCAAACAGCGTCTTGCCCATGACAGGCCTTTCCTGGGGTATTTTTTATTGCGCGAGGAGATACGCCGCGTCCGCCTAAACGGCAAGCATGACGGTTTCGCGTCAGGAAAAGGGTCGGGTTGGGCGGATCAGCGCGCCTTGGGATCGGCTTGCAGCACTGGCAGCACGGGCGCGGCGCCGGACGGCAGAGGCGCCGCCGCGTCGCGCAGCCAGGCCTCGATGTCGCGATAGATGACCTCGCCCTGCAGGTCGCGGTTGAGGATATGCCACCCGTTGGGATACCAGGCCGTCCGCAGGTTGGGCCGCTCGCCCGCCCGTTCCAGCGCCAGTCGCATGGGGCCCTTGCGCACGATCTGATCGTGCGCGCCGTACAACAGCAATGTCTGCTTCTCGATCGCGCCCAGACGGATGGAGGCCGCCTCCATCAGATCGACCAGGCCGTTCATGGCGTCGAACCGGGTGGAGATGATGCTGCCAGGGTCCCGTCCATTGCGGATCAGCTCAAGCGTATTGTCCGAAGCGCGAATATTGCGAACGGCGAAGGCAGGGGGTTCAACGGCCCGGTCGCCCATCAGTCGCGCGGCCGCCCACAACCCGGCCCGGTTGAACGGACTCTGGCTGGACCAGCCCCAGACGCCGGGGGCCAGCAGGATGACACGGTCGGCGTCGGGTGCAGCCTCGCCTCCAAAGGCGGCGATGGTCGAGGACCCGCCCATGCTCTCGCCCGCCACCACGATCAGGGCGTCAGGCCGCTCGGCACGGACCAGGGCGACGATGGTGCGCAGATCGGCGCTGGTCAGGGTCTCGGGCGCGAACTCGCCACGATGGGGCGACAGGCCGAAGCCGCGCTGATCATAGGCCCAGGTCTCGATGCCGCGCGTCGCCCACCACGGCCCGGCCAGCCGGAAGGAGGAATAGTGGTCGTTGAAACCGTGCAGGGCGACGATGACGGCCCAGGGTTTCTGGCCGTTCTCAGGGCTCCAGCGCAGATAGGGCAGTCGGGCGCCGTCCTGCACCACGAAGGCGCCGCGTCCCAGGGTCCCGGCCTCGATGCGGGGGCCAGTGAAACCGATGGGCGGTGTTTCCGGCCCTTGCAGATGCGGCGTGGCGCAGGCGGACACGGCGAGCGCGAAAAGCGCCGCCCCGAATGCCCGCTCACCCCGGCGGACGCCGGGGCCCAGTCCTTTGGCCGCACGCGCAAGCTTGGCCGACAAGGATGCGATCAGACCCCTACCCGGCTTGATGAGACCCAAAGCACTGGATCCCGGCGTCCGCCGGGATGAGCGGGAATGTGATGTCACGCCAAAATCTCCGCTGTCCTCTGGCGAAGGTAGGGCAGAACCTCGGCCTCGAACCACGGATTTTTCCGCAGCCAGGCCGTATTGCGCCATGACGGGTGCGGCAGGGGCAGTATGGCGGGCGCGTAGTCACGCCAGGCGCGGACGGTTTCGGTCATGTTGGAGCGGGCGCGGTCGCCCAGGGCCCAGACCTGGGCATAGCCGCCGACCAACAGGGTCAGCTCGACCTTGGGCAGTTCGGCCAGCAGTCGGGGCCGCCACAGCTCGGCGCATCGGCGCGGCGGGGGATAGTCGCCGCCTTTCGGATTGGTGCCGGGAAAGCAGAAGGCCTGGGCGGCGACGCCCAGGCGCGGATCGCCGTAGAAGGTCGCTTCATCCACGCCCATCCAGTCACGAAGACGCACGCCGGATGGATCAGTGAAGGGCAGACCGCTTTCATGCACCCGCCGCCCCGGCGCCTGGCCGCAGATCAGCAGGCGCGTCTGGGGCGCGACCATGACCACCGGGCGCGGCGTGTGGGGCAGTTGCCCCAGGCAGGCCCGGCAGGCGCGGATGTCGGCGAGGACGTCGTCCAGGCCCGACTCGGGGCCGGTGTCCGGTTCAGTCGAAATCGTCATCCGATTTTTCGACCGGCGGCAGGGCCGCCAGAGCCGCCGCCGTCTCGGCTTCAGTCGGGAGCCGCAGACGGATCACGCCCTTGAAGGCGTTCGGATCGACCGCCTTGCCCTTCTTGGTGATGGTCAGCCTGCCCTGACGCATCAGGCCCAGGGCCGTGGCGCGAACCTTGGGCAGCATCCGCTGCCACTGCTCGGGCTGCAGCTCCTTGGCCACTTCCGAAGGTTCAATACTCTTGCCGCCGACGCTCTTGGGGTCGGCCTTGGCCAGTTTTTCGAAAATGGCCGCTTCGATTGGATCGCTCATCGGGTCTATATGCTGCACCGCAAGATCGGAAAGAAGGCGTAATCGGCATGGTCGCGAAAATCACAGTCACCGAAGGCGAGTTCGCCGGCTGGCAGACCTATGACCTGCACGACACCTTCGACGTGGTGGTCGGTCCCTTCTACGGCAAGCTGGACCCCGACGGCCATATGCGCTGCGCCTTCCGCGCCGAGCAGAAGCACATGAACGCCGGGCATCGGATGCATGGCGGCTGCCTGATGACCTTCGCCGACATCGCCATGTTCCAGATCGCCTATCAGGAGATGGAGGGGGCGTCGGGCGTGACGGTGCAACTGGATTCCACCTTCATCGACGGAGCCTATGTCGGCGAACTGATCGAGGCGACCGGCCAGGTCACCAAGGCGGGCAAGAGCCTGATCTTCGTGCGCGGCCAGATCAACACAGGCGAGCGTCTGCTGATGACCTTCTCGGGCGTGATCCGGAAGTTCACGCCGCGAGACTGACGCCGCTACTTCGAAGGCGAATAGACCACGCGGCATTCGCCATCCACCGTGGTGTAGCGACCGTTGGCGGCGTCCACGAAGGCGATGCGGCCGCCGTCGTTGTACTCGACCTTGCCGGTCGAGCGGCCTTTGAAGGTCTCGACGCCATAGGTCCAGCAGGTGATGTCCGCCGGGCGGTCGCTGAAGGTGGCGTCGTTGCGCGCGCGTCGGCTTTCCGTACAGGCGGCGGCCGATGCGGCGAGACCAAGGACGAGGGTGATCGTGAGCGCTCTGTTCATGCCGCACAGCTTGGCATGACGAACAGCGCCCGAAAAGCGCTTAGACGCCAGCCTTGGCCGCCGGGCGGGCGCGGCAGTCGTCCATCCACCGGGCCAGATGGGTAAACTCTTCCGGCGGGCGGTATTTGACCAGTCGGGCGAAGTCGAGCCCGACCGCGGCGACGATGTCGGCGATGGTGAAGCGGTCGGCGGCGATGAATTCGTGCTCGGCCAACTGACGGTCCAGCAGGCGCATGAACTTCTCGGCGCCGACGCGGCTGTATTCGGCGACCTGAGGCTGGGGCGCTTCCAGCGCAGCGAGGGCCGGGTGGCTGAAGCGGACGTTCAGCATCATCGGATTGGCCAGGTAGATCTCGCAGCGGCGGGTCCACATCTCGATCAGCGCCTGTTCCTTCGCATCGTGGCCGAACAGGTTCGGCTCCGGGTTCAGCGCCTCCAGATAGCGGCAGATGGCGATGGATTCCGAGATGCAGGTCCCGTCATCCAGTTCCAGCGCCGGAACGTGGGGCACGCCGACCTTGGCGCGATAGTCCGCCGTGCGGTGCTGACCGGACAGCAGGTCGATCTCGACGAAGTCGACGTTGTCGACGCCCTTCTCGGCCATGACCCAGCGGACCCGGCGCGGATTGGGCGCGCGATGCGAGGTGTAGAGCTTCATCTGACGATACCCCTCTGTTTCCGGAAGACGCTTTACTGGCCGAACACCGAGGCCGGCATGGCCCCGACGATGCAGGCGGTCATCAGGGTGGCCAGGAAGCCCGCGAACAGGGCCTTCCACACCAGACCCAGAACCTCTTCGCGGCGCTCGGGCATAAGCACCGACAGGCCGGTGACCGTGATGCCGACCGAGCCGATGTTGGCGAAGCCGCACAGGGCGTAGGTCATCAGCATCCGTGTGCGCTCGCTCATGTCGCCAGCGGGAACCTCGCCCAGCCGGATAAAGGCGACGAACTCGGTCAGGGTCAGCTTGACGCCCAGCAGCCATCCGGCCGTGTGCGCGTCGGCCCATTCCACCCCGATCAGCCAGGCGACGGGCGAGAAGACCACGCCCAGGATGCGCTCGACGCTCAAGGCCTCGCCGCCGATCCAGAAGCCGCCCAGCATGACGTTGGCCAGGGCGACCAGGGCGACGAAGACGATCAGCACGGCCGAGATGTTCAGCACCACCATCAGGCCGTCCGACGTGCCCTTGACGATGGCGTCGATCGAGCTGTCGTACTTCAGCGCCGAGTTGTAGTCGGCGACCGCTCCGCCCTCGCCCGGCTTTTCCGGGATGATGACGCGGGCCAGCAGGACGCCGGCGGGCGCCGAGACGATGGAGGCGACCAGGACGTGGCCCGCCGCATTGGTCAGGACCGGACCGAGAATGGTCGCATAGGCCACCATGGTCGAGCCGGCGACGGTGGCCAGGCCGACCACCATCATCAGGAACAGCTCCGACCGGGTCAGCTTGTCCAGATAGGCGCGAATGACGATGGGGCTTTCGATCATGCCCAGGAAGACGTTGGCCGCGACCGCCAGGGCCGAGGCGCCGCCCAGACCCATGGTGCGCTGGAACAGGAAGCCGAAGCCGAGCGTGATCCACTTCAGGATCTTCCAGTGCCACAGCAGGGCCGACAGGGCCGAGATCACCAGGATCAGCGGCAGGACCTTGAAGGCGAAGGTGAACAGGGCGCCTTCATTGGCCACGGCGTAGGGCTGGGCCCCGCCGGCCAGATAGCCGAAGACGAACTTGGTCCCCTCTTCCGTGGCCAGTTCCAGCCCCTTCACCGCATTGTTGATGCCGTCCAGCACCACCTGCGAACCGGGAATGGCGAAGGTCGCCAGAACCAGGGCCGCCTGCACTGCGACAGCGCCGATGGCCAGACGCCAGGGAAAGACCTTGCGGTTCTCGGACAGGCCCCAGCAGACGGCGACGATGACAATCAGGCCGAACAGGCTCTGGAGGTTCAGAAGGCTGAACATGGGGAAAGGCGGCTCCGCGACCAGCCGACGGCTGAGCACCGTCCTTGAAATCTGCTTGAACGCTACCCTGAGCCTGCTGGTCAAGAGCGCATGCGGCGTCCTGCCGCGCTGCGGCCTCGGCTCAGCCTAAACTTTGCCGTTATGCGGGCGGCCAATCACCGTTACGTCATTGATGGGGAGAGGTCGGATGGGCAAGGGACTGATCTGGGCGGCGGCGGCGGCGGGTGTCCTGCTCGCGGGATGCCAGGAGGCCTCCCGTCAATACGCCGACGAGTCGGTGGATGTGGCCCTGATGGAACCGGCGCCGCCAGCCGATACGGCGGCATCGGCGCCAACGGCGGCGACCAACGCCGCCACGCCCGTCGTCGCGCCCAGCATCGCCTACGCCTATCGTTTCGGGCTGGAGCTTCCGGCCGAGGCTGCGCCGACGATGATGGCCCGGCACGAACAGGCCTGCATCGCCGCTGGCGCATCCGCCTGTCAGGTGATCGGCTCGAACTCCAGCCGCGTCGGCCGTGATTCCGTTGAGGCCCGCCTCGAGATGCGAGCGACGCCCGCCTACGTCGCCCGTTTCCGCGCGGCGCTGGACGGCGAAGTTCGGGGCGCGGGCGGGCGCGTGGCGCAACAGGCCGTCGAGAGCGAAGACCTGACCCGGCAACTGGTCGACACCGAGGCGCGGATGCGGGCGATGGAGACGCTGCGCGACCGGTTGCAGCAGCTTCTGGCCACGCGCAGCGGCCCGCTGGAGCAACTGTTGCAGGTCGAGCGTGAACTGGCGCGGGTGCAGGGCGAGCTGGACGCGACGCGCTCGGCCCTGGCGGTCATGCGGACCCGGGTGCAGACCTCGCGGCTGGACGTGACCTATAGCGCGGCCGGTCAACTGGCGCCCGACAGCGCGGCGCGGCCGGTCGTGGATGCGCTGAACTCGGCCTCCTACGCCTTCATGTCCTCGCTGGGGGTGCTGATCCTCTTCCTCGCCAGCGTCCTGCCGGTCCTGCTGGTCGGGGCGCCGCTGGTCTGGCTGCTGTGGCGCTGGCGCAGAAATGCACGCACCCGCAAGGCGGCGGAGGCTGCGCGCACGAAAAAGGCGGAGGGTGATCCCTCCGCCTGATCGCAGTTTTCTTTCCGCCCCATGCCATGGGGAGGAAAGGCTGTCAGTCTTACAACTGGCCGCGAACCAGCTTGCCGTAGTCGTCCATCAGGCTGAGCGACAGCTCGCCGGGCGTGAAGCGGTTGTCGCCGATCTCGCTGACCGGGGTGACCTCGGCGGCCGAGCCGGTGAGGAAGCATTCCGAGAAGTTGGCCAGTTCTTCCGGCAGGATGTCGCGGACCACGACCTCGACGCCCCGGGCCTGGGCCATTTCGATGATGGTCTGACGCGTGATGCCGTCCAGGATGTGATCGACGCGTGGGGTGTGCATGACGCCGTTCTGGACGAAGAAGACGTTGGCGCCGGTCGCCTCGGCGACATAGCCGCGCCAGTCCAGCATCATGGCGTCGGCGTAGCCGCGCTTCTCGGCCGCCGTCTTGGACATGGTGCAGATCATGTAGAGACCGCCGGCCTTGGCCGTCGACGGGGCGGTGGCCGGGTCGGGGCGGCGCCACTTGGCCCACTCCAGACGGATGCCCTTCTTCTTGACCTCGGGGTCGAAATAGCTGGGCCATTCCCAGGCGGCGATGGCCAGGTGGACCTTGCTGTTCAGCGAGGAGACGCTGAGCTGCTCAGCGCCCAGATAGGCGACCGGACGAATGTAGCAGTCCGTCAGGCCGTTCTTTTCACAGGTTTCCTTGCAGGCGGCGTCGATCTCGGCCACGCTGTAGGGAATGTCGAAGTCCAGCAGCTCGGCCGAGCGCTTCAGCCGTTGGCTGTGCGCCGTCAGCTTGAAGATTTCGCCGCCGTACATACGCTCACCCTCGAAGACCGACGAGCCGTAGTGAAGGCCATGGGTCAAAACGTGCGTTTTCGCGTCCCGCCAGGGCACGAACGCGCCGTCAAACCAGATCCAGCCGTCACGATCGTCGAAAGGAACGAAGGCCATTGAATAACGTCTCCCGGGGATGTGGTCCGGTTACACTCTTCTCTCCCGCCGCCGTCAACGCCTTGCGTTCGGCAGGATCGCCTAAAGCATGACTGATACGCGCTCGAACGGCCGCTCCGGCCCCATTGCTGCAGCCGGCGCCGGCCGCCACCTGCTGGTCGTCGACGACGACGACAGAATCCGCGAACTGCTGAAAGAGTTCCTGGCGCGTGAAGGCTATCGCGTCACCGGCGCCGCCCATGCGGGCGCGGCGCGCCGTCTGGTCGAATTGATCGAGTTCGACCTGATCGTGCTGGACGTCATGATGCCGGGCGAGAGCGGGTTCGACCTGACCACCTGGATTCGCAGCCAGGCGGCCCTGTCCAAGACACCCGTCCTGCTGCTGACCGCCAAGGGGGATCCCGACGACCGCATCGAGGGTCTGTCGCGGGGCGCCGACGACTATATGTCGAAGCCGTTCGATCCTCGCGAACTGGCGCTACGGATCGAGGCCATCCTGCGCCGCACCGGCGGCAAGCCGATGACCCCGCGCGAGATCCGCATGGGACCCGCGGTGTTCGACATGGAGCGGCTGGAACTGACCCGCGACGGGACGCTGCAACGCCTGACCGAGGCCGAGGCGCAGTTGCTCAAGACCCTGGCGATCCACGCCCATTCGCCGGTCGAACGCATGAACCTGTCGCCCGACACCGCCGACATCACCGGCCGCGCCGTGGACGTGCAGGTGACGCGTCTACGCCGCAAGCTGGAGGCCGACCCCAAGAATCCGCGCTATCTCCAGACCGTGCGCGGGATCGGCTACATGTTGGCGCCGGACTGAGCCGAAGATGCGGCTCCTGCCCCTTCCCCTCTGGGCGCGGATGATCAAGCGCCGACTGCCGACCTCGCTCTGGGGTCGGTCTCTGCTGATCATCGTCCTGCCGGTGCTGATCATGCAGGGCGCGGTGACCTGGGCCTTCTTCGACGCCCACTGGCAGGCCGTGACCGCCCGACTGTCGGAAGGCCTGGCCGGAGACGTGGCCTGGGCCGCCGAAAGCTATCGCGACCAACCGACCCCGCAGAATCTGAGCGTCATCGCTGACCGGGCCGAGCGATCGATGCAGTTGTCTGTGGCCTTCCAGGATGGCGCCAGCCTGCCCAAGGAGCAGCGACGCGGCGCCATCGGCGTGGTCGATCGCGCCATGGAGAAGGCTCTTGCGTCACGCCTGGACCAACCCTTCTGGTTCGACACCACCCGCTATCCTGCCTATGTCGATATCCGGGTGCAGGAGCCGAACGGCGTGCTGCGCATCATCGCCCCGCGTGAACGCGCCGTGGCGACACAGGCCCACATCTTCGTCCTGTGGTTGATGATCGCCACCGTCCTGTTGTTGGGGGTGGCCGTGCTGTTCATCCGCAACCAGGTGCGCGCCATCGAACGTCTGGCCGACGCCGCCGAAGCCTTTGGCCGGGGCGAAAGCGTGCCGCGCTTCAAGCCCCATGGCGCGCGAGAAGTCCGGGCCGCAGCCTCCGCCTTCCTTGACATGCGCGCCCGCATCCAACGGCATATCGAACAGCGCACCGCCCTGCTGGCCTCGGTCAGCCACGACCTGCGCACGCCCCTGACCCGTCTGCGCCTCGAACTGGCCCTGGCCCCGCCCTTCAAGCGGGCCGAGGCCATGAAGGGGGATCTGGACGAGATGGAACACATGATCGACGAGTATCTGGCCTTTGCGCGCGGCGAGGCGGGCGAGGCGATCCAGGCCGTCTCCGTCCCTGAAATGCTGAGCCGCGCTGCGGAGGACGCCCGACGCGCCGGCGCCGAGGTCACGGTCGAAACGCCCGACGAAATGGACGCCCAGCTTCGCCCCCTCGCCTTCCGCCGGGCGCTGAACAACCTGGCCGGCAACGCCGCCGTCCATGGCGAGCATGTGCGGCTGTCCGCCCGCCCCCTGCCCTCCGGCGGCATTGAGATCGCCGTCGAGGATGATGGTCCGGGCATTCCCGAGGACATGCACGAGGAGGCTTTCCGCCCCTTTTCCCGGCTCGACGCCTCGCGCAACCAGAACAGCAAGGGCGTCGGCCTGGGCCTGGCCATCGCCCGCGACGTGGCGCGCGGCCACGGCGGCGACATCACCCTGAGCCGCAGCGACCTGGGCGGATTGAAGGCGTCGATCCGTCTGCCGGGATGACCTGGCGCCGCACCCCCTAGCTTTGCCGCTGGAACGACGCCATCTTGCACTCGTTCCAGGGGGGCCTGGATCAGGAGACCCTATCATGCGTCCATTCGCATTTATCGCGCCTGTGACGGCCGCCCTCGCCCTGGCGAGCGCTGTCTCAGCCCAACCCTCCGCCGTCGTCGTCACCGTCAGCCCCGACTTCGCCAAGACCGCCGAAGAACTGGGCCAGCGGGACGTTCAGCAACAGATTGACGACCTGACCGCCACGGTCACCCGCGTTCTGACTCAGCGTGATGCCTTGGACGGCGCCCGTATCGAGCTGACGATTACCGATCTGAAGCCCAACCGGCCGACCATGCAGCAGCTTTCCGACAAGCCCGGCCTGGACGCCATGCGCAGCATATCCATCGGCGGGGCCGCCATCGAAGGCACGGTCACGACCGCTGCGGGCGGAACCCAACCCGTCAAATACGACTACTACTCCACCAATCTGGCTGACGTGCGCGGCTACAGCACCTGGCAGGACGCCCGCACGGCCTACGACCGGTTGGCCCGCAACCTGGCCGAGGGCCGCTACGTCAAGCGCTGAAGAATGGGGCGCTGAGGATCAGCCGCCAAGCGCGGTGGACTTGGCCACAGCCGCCTGAACGGCGCTCTCGACCGCCCGGTCGAGGGCGCCGTTTGCGTTCAGGGCCACAAGGCCCGCCTGGGTCACGCCGCCGGGCGAGGCCACGCGGTCGATCAGGGCGTCCAGCGTCTCAGTTCCCTCCACGCCCGCTGCAGCGGACCGCAGGGTGGCGCGGGCCAGCCGCACGGCGGCGTCGGGCGACAGGCCCTCCGCTATCCCGGCCTGGGCCAGGGCGCGGGTGAAGGCGAAGAAGTAGGCGGGACCGCAGCCGGACACGGCGGTCGCGGCGTGCATGGTCGGTTCGTCATCCAGATGGACGGTCTCGGCGATGGGCGCGAACAGGGCTTCGCCCACGGCGCGGGCGGCGGCGTCGGCGGACCAGATGGTCGCCACGCCCTGGGCGTGGGCCACGCCGGTCGTCGGCATGATGCGGACGACGGAACGGCCGTCGAAGCCTGCCGAAATCGTTTCGCCCCTCACGCCGGCCATGACCGAGACGATGACGGCGTCGGGGGCCAGATGCGGCAGGACCGGGCGCGAGGCCTCGAACCATTTGGCTGGCTTGACGCCGATGACGAAGGCGCGGGCGTCGGCCAGAGCTTCCAGCGGCGGATTGACCCGCGCGCCCAGGGTGCGCGCCGTCTCGGCGGCGGGCTTCTCGGACGGGGTCAGGATGATGAGGTCGGCCGGGTCGACGGCGCCGGTCTTCAGCCAACCTTCCAGGATGGCCGAGCCCAGCCGCCCTACGCCTTGCAGGACGACCGGCCCCATCTTCCCGCCTTTGGTCATCAGGCGGTGCCGACGGTTTCGAACAGGCAGGCGTCGATGGCTTCCTGCGCCTTCTTGGAGCCGCGCACCATGAAGTCGAAGGCGGGGTAGTAGCGGTCCGCAGCCTCGATGGCGGCGTCGATCATGGACGCCGCCTGGGCAAGGGTCGGGCGTTCGCTGTGCGGCAGGGCCAGAGAATGACGGAAGACGATCTCGCCCTCGTCCGGCCAGACCTCGAAGTGACCCAGCCAGGTGCGTTGGTTGATCATCGCCACCAGTTCGTAGGCGGCGGCGCGACGCGTCTTCATGACCCGCAGATCCAGGGCGCAGCACAGCTGAAGGCAGTCGCCCTCGGGGCGCCAGGCGAACCACAGCTCATAGTCCTTCCAGTCGCCGGCCAGGGCGAAGGCGAGGTCGCCGTCGTCCGTGCGGTCGAACGGCAGGTTCTCCGCGTTGAGGACATGCTCCACGACATCCAGGGGGTCGTAGGGAACGTCGACCTCTTCGGGTCGGGCTGCATCCATCAGGGGTTCACATTCTTACTCGGGGGCCGCGACTCACGACCTGCAAACGAACGGTAAACGTGTTCGGAGATTCGGCTCAACCGGCCGAATTCACATCAGGCGTCGTGCCTGTGGACGTTCCCGCAGCTGCCTTTTTCGCAGGCGATTTCTGAGCCTTAAGCTCGGCGATCTCGGCGCGCAGGACGGCGATCTCGTCTTTCAGCACGTCGAACTCGTCGCGGCGGACCAGATCCATCTCGGCGACGAAGCGGTCGGTCTGGGCGCGCCAGGCGGCCTTGGCCTCGTCACCTGCGGCCTGAGCCAGGCCCATGGCGCCGGTGGTCAGCTTGGCGAACTCGTCGAGGATCGGATTGCGCGTCTGCATGATGAAATCTCTCGTCTCGGCCACACCAGTATATGGTTAATGGCGTCGTAAATTGGGTGAACGAAACCTTTCCGTCCGAACCGGCTATAAACTGCTTCGCTGGAAAAGCGCGCGACGAATGCAGTCTCGCTTGCTAGACGATCCGGGTACCAAATGGCGCTGAAGGAGGCCCTGTGCCCTTCCCAGAATTCGACCCTGTCCTCATCCAATTGGGCCCCCTGCCCATCCGCTGGTACGCCCTGGCCTATGTCGCCGGGATCGTGCTGGGCTGGTGGTACGCCTCGCGTCTGGCCAAGACGGAGCGGCTCTGGGTCGGCGGCAAGTCCCCGGTGACCGGACCCCAACTGGACGACCTGGTGCTGTGGATCACGCTCGGGGTCATTCTGGGCGGCCGCTTCGGCTACGCCCTCTTCTACAAGCCGGCCATGTTCGCCCAGTTGTTCACGGGCGACGGCTGGGGCGAGCGGCTGGAGCTGCTGCAATTGTGGACCGGCGGCATGAGCTTCCACGGAGGCTTCCTCGGCGTTGTCGCAGCCCTGCTGCTGTACGCCAACCGTCAGAAGATCAATCCGCTCAGCCTGGGCGACCTGATCGCCCCCGTCGCACCGCTGGGCCTCTTCTTCGGCCGCATCGCCAACTTCATCAACGGCGAGCTGTGGGGGCGTGAAACGACAGTCCCCTGGGCCATCCGCTTCTGCAACGCCCGCATCGAACAGATGTACGGCTTCTGCCCCGCCGGCAACGAACCACGCCACCCCAGCCAGCTGTATGAGGCCGGCCTCGAGGGCCTGCTGCTGCTGATCATCCTGTCGCTGGCCATCTGGAAGTGGAAGATGCTGAAGCGTCCGGGCTTCGTCACCGGCCTGTTCCTTCTGGGCTACGGCGTCTGTCGCGCCGCGCTGGAGAACGTGCGCCAGCCGGACGCCGGGCTGGAGAACCTGCCGCTGGGTCTGACCATGGGCATGATCCTGTCCATCCCGATGATGCTGGCCGGCGCATGGCTGATCTGGCGGGCGTTCAAGAAGCCGGTCGTCGCGGAGGCGTAAGGCATCATGGCGGAGACGCTCAAGGACCGGCTGGTCCGCGAGATCGTGCTGACTGGGCCGATGACGGTGGCGGACTATGTCACCCGCTGCCTTCACGACCCCAGGGGCGGGTATTATTCGACGCGCCCCGCGCTGGGAGAAGGCGGCGACTTCATCACCGCCCCCCTGGTCAGCCAGATGTTCGGCGAACTGATCGGCCTGTGGGCCATCGAGGTCTGGAGCCGTCTGGGCGCGCCCGAGCGGGTGCGGCTGGTCGAGGTCGGGCCGGGCGACGGGACGCTGATCTCGGACGCCCTGCGGGCTGCGCGGCTGGTTCCCGGCTTCCTGGAGGCCGTGGACCTGATCCTGATCGAACCCAGCGCGCCCTTGCGGGCCGAACAGGCGCGGCGGCTGGCCGACTCGGACGTCCACCCCCGCTGGCTCAGCGCCCTGCATCAGATCGAGACCGACGCCCCTGTCATCCTGATCGGCAACGAGGTGCTGGACTGCATGCCTGCGCGCCAGTTCATGAAGACCGAGGGCGGCTGGGCCGAGCGCCGCGTCGGCGTCACCGACGCTGACGACCTGACCTTTGGCCTGGTGGCCATTTCCGGCGGCTTCGCGCGCCCGGAATACGAGGTCGAGCCCGGTCAGGTGGTCGAGATTTCGGAGCAACAGGCGGCCTTCGCGCGCGATCTGGCTGCGCTGGTCAAGGCGGCGTCAGGCGCGGCCCTGCTGATAGACTATGGCCGCGGCAAGCCAGGCGCAGGCGACACCTTGCAGGGTCTGCGACGGCACCAGAAGGTCGATCCCTTATCGACGCCGGGCGAGGCCGACCTGACGCAATGGGCCGATTTTCCCCTGGTGCTGGAGGGCGCTGTGCGCAGCGGCGCCGACGTGACCGGCTGCGTCAGCCAGAGCGCCTTCCTCAAGGCGCTGGGGATCGAAGCCCGCGCCCAGAAGTTGATGCAGACCCGCCCCGACGCCGCCCCGGTCATCCAGCGCCAGCTGGACCGCCTGACCGCGCCGGATCAGATGGGCGACCTGTTCAAGGCGGCGGCGATCTTCTCGCCCCGTTCGCTGGCCCTGCCGGGTTTCTGAGAACTGCGGCCTGTTTCCGCAGGGAGTGTGACGATGCGTTTTTCCGACCGGGAACGGGACATTCTACTGGCCGTGAAAGGCGTCGGCCCCAAGGTGGTCGCGCGGCTGGAGGAACAGGGGCTGGGCGGCTTTGAACGCCTGGCCCAGGCCGATCCGGTCGTCGTCTGCGCCGGCGCCGCCGCCAGTGTCGGCTCGACCTGCTGGAAGAACAGCCCCCAGGCGCGCAAGGCCGTAGAAGCCGCCGTCGCCGCCGCCCGTTCGTCGCTGGAGGCCGCATGAGCCTGAACCCCATCACCCATCCCCTGCTCGACAAGGCCGGGGTGCGCCACGGCTTCTTCACCCGCGAAGGCGGCGTGTCCGAAGGCCTCTACGCCGGGCTGAACGCCGGCGTCGGCTCCAAGGACGATCCGGCGCTGGTGGCCGAGAACCGTCGCCGCGTCGCCGAATGGATGGGCGGCGGACGGGAGGACCTGTGCGGCTGCTATCAGATCCACTCCGCCGTAACCCGCGTGGCCGAAGCCGGCTGGGCGGGCGAGCGGCCCGAGGGCGACGCCGTGGTCAGCGCCGTGCGCGGCCCCGTCGCCTCCGTCCTGACCGCCGACTGCGCGCCCGTCCTGTTCGCCGACGCCGAGGCCGGCGTGGTGGGCGCGGCCCATGCCGGCTGGAAGGGGGCGCTGGGGGGAATCATCCACTCGACCGTCGCGGCGATGCAGGCCCTGGGCGCCCGGCCCGAGCGCATGGTCGCCGTGGTCGGCCCCTGCATCGCGCAAGCCTCCTATGAGGTCGGCGCCGACTATCAGGAGCGCTTCGCCCACCACGACCCCGGCAGCGAACGCTTCTTCGCCCCCGGCGCGGCCGAGGACAAACGCCTGTTCGACCTGCCGGGCTTCGTCCTGTGGCGGTTGGAGCAGTCCGGGGTCGGCGACGCCGCCTGGACCGGCGACGACACGCGCGCGGACGCCGCGAGATTCTACTCCAACCGGCGGGCGTTTCTGGCGGGAGAGCCGGATTTCGGGCGGTTGATCTCTACGATCAGCCTGGGCTGATTCAGCTCGCCATCGCCATGTCGAAGACGCGGGTCGTTTCGCGCCAGGCGTGGGGCTGGGCCAGCAGGGCGCGAACCAGCTTGTTGTTCAGGGCGTGGCCCGCCTTGACGCCCTCGTAGCGGCCCAGCAGGGGCGCGCCGAGGACGTAGAGGTCGCCGATGGCGTCCAGAGCCTTGTGGCGCACGAACTCGCGTTCCATGCGCAGGCCGCCGGGGTTCAGGATCTCGTCCCCGTCGATGACCACGGCGTTTTCCAGCGAACCGCCGCGGGCCAGACCGGCCTGACGCAGGGCCTCGACCTCATGGGCGAAGCCGAAGGTGCGGGCGGCCATGATGTCCGAGCGGAAAGTCGCCTCGTCCACCACGAAATCCACCACCTGATTGCCGATGACCGGCGTTGGGAAGTCGATCTCGAAGCGCATCTCGTAGCGATCGCAGGGCAGCAGCACGGCGGACTTGTCGCCCTCCTCCACCCGGATAGGCTTCAGGATTTCGATGTAGCGGACCGGGGCTTCCTGACGGCGGAAACCGGCGCGATCCAGCAGTTGCACGAACTGCAGCGCCGAACCGTCCAGGATCGGCAGTTCGGGGCCGTCGACCTCGATCACGGCGTTGGAGACGCCCAGCGCACACAGGGCGGCCATCAGGTGTTCGATGGTCGACAGGCGCACGCCCGCCGCGTTCTCGATCATGGTGTTCAGACGAGCGTCGATGACGGCCTCGCCCGAGACGGGAATGCGGTTGTCGCGGTCCGTGATGTCGGTGCGCACGAAGACGATGCCCGTGCCGGGCGCAGCGGGACGCACGACCAGCTTGACGCGCTGGCCGGTGTGGACCCCCACGCCGGCGCAGATGGCCGGGGCGATGATGGTCTGTTCGTGATGGTCGTTACGGACCGACAATGGAAACTCTCTGTGTTGCGCGGCTCCGCTTAGTCGTGCGGAGTTCGCCTCACCTGTCGTTTAACCACGAGCGCTCAAGCGCGAAATGAAAGATGGGTTTCGAAATGTTTCGGTCCGGTGACAGCCGGCAACAACGAAAACGCCCCGGAGCCAAGCTCCGGGGCGTTTCAATCAGTGTCTCTTCCGATCAGTTCGCGAGGCGGCGAAGAAAGGACGGGATTTCGAGGTCGTCGTCTTCGGCGTGACCCGCCTGGAAATCCTGGGTCGGCTGGGTCGCCTGCGTCTGGCGCAGTTGCTGGGTCGTGCGGTTCGACGACGGCTGCGGCGCGTAGGACGGTTGCTGCTGTTGCGGCTGCTGGCGCTTCTTGCCGAACAGGCTCCAGCCGCTGCGACGGTGATCGCGGTCGTCGTAGTATTCTTCTTCAGCGACCGGAGCTTCTTCGCGGCGCGGGGCCGGACGGGCTTGCGGCGGCTGTTGCGGCTGACCACGGTCGATATAGAGGTCGCCTTGCGAGGCGGCGGCGGCCGGCTGGGCGCGAACGGCGCCGGATTCATACTCCTCGACCCAGGGATCGACGATCGGCTCCAGATTACGGGGCGCGTCGTGGATCACCGGCTCCGGACGCGGCTCGGGCGCGGCGCGGGCGGCCGGGGCCTCATAGACCGGAGCGGGCTCAGGCGCGCGGATCGGTTCACGAACCGGGTCGATGCGGACTTCGGGCTGACGCGGCGCCATGGTGGTGGGGCGACGGTCCGAGAAGGCCGAACCCTGGGGCTCGATCTTCTGGATGACGGCCTCGTCCATGCCGGTGGCGACGACCGAGACGCGGATCTTGCCGTCCAGGGCCGGGTCGAAGGCGGCGCCGAAGATGATGTTGGCGTCGCCGTCCACTTCGGCGGCGATGGCGTTGGCGGCCTCATCGACTTCCAGCAGGGTCATGTCCAGACCGCCGGTGATGTTGACCAGCACGGCCTTGGCGCCCTTGAGGCTGGTTTCGTCCAGCAGCGGGTTGGCGATGGCGTTCTGGGCCGCCAGCAGGGCGCGGTCGTCGCCCGTGGCCTCGCCCGTGCCCATCATAGCCTTGCCCATTTCGGACATGACGGCGCGAACGTCGGCGAAGTCGAGGTTGATCAGGCCCGGCAGGATCATCAGGTCGGTGATCGAGCGGACGCCCGAGTGCAGCACCTGGTCGGCCATGCCGAAGGCGTCGGCGAAGGTCGTGCGCTCGTTGGCGACGCGGAACAGGTTCTGGTTCGGAATGACGATCAGGGTGTCGACGTAGCGTTGCAGCTCGGCGACGCCCGAGTCCGCCAGACGCATGCGGTGACGGCCCTCGAAGGTGAAGGGCTTGGTGACGACGCCGACGGTCAGGATGCCGCGGTCGCGCGCGCACTTGGCGATGACGGGGGCCGCACCGGTGCCGGTGCCGCCGCCCATGCCGCAGGTAATGAAGACCATATGCGCGCCTTCCAGGTGCGCGTGGATCTCGTCAGCGCTCTCCTCGGCGGCGTTCATGCCGACTTCGGGGTGGGCGCCGGCGCCGAGCCCCTGGGTGATGGTCTCGCCCAGCTGGATGCGGCGGTCGGTCTTGGCGAAGCTGAGGTGCTGGGCGTCGGTGTTGGCGACGACGAACTCGACCCCTTCAAGGCCGGCGTCGATCATGTTGTTCACGGCGTTTCCGCCCGCGCCGCCGACGCCGAAGACGACGATCCGGGGCTTGAGTTCCGTGTGTTGCGGCTTCACCAGCGAGAGAGACATGATTGTTGTTCCGAACCTTACCGACCCTGCCCGTTAACCCCAATGCGAAATCCCCGCCGAATCGCATTGGTTATGAGCGCGTTAAGCAAAACCCTGTCTGCGTTAACGAAGAGTTACTTCGGTAATATGAGTCGGCGGATTTGGAAGCCCGCTTCCCCAGCTTGGCCGCAGATTTTCCTCATTTTTTCGGCTTCGGCGCTCAGATGGCAAAAAGGGCGGCTCTTGCGAGCCGCCCTTTCCGTTCCGGATCGAACCGAACTTACCAGGGACGGTAGTTCAGGCCGATGTTGAAGCGACGACCGTAGGGGTCGAAGTTCGAGTAGAGGGTCGTGCCCAGCCACGGCGCCTGTTCGGCGTCGAAGATGTTGGTCACGCCGGCCCGCAGGGTCAGGTCGTCACGAACATTCCAGCGAACCAGCAGGTCGTTGCGGACGAAGTTGCCGGTGCGCAGGTATTCGACCGGACGCGAGTCGATGTTGGAGATGAAGTCGCGGTACTGGATGATGTCTTGCGACGCCTGCCAGTCAGCGACCCAGGACACGCGCCAGGCATCGTTCGGTTCCCAGGCCAGCGTCGAGCTGAAGCGAACCCGCGGGAACGAACCGCCGACCTGCGCGGTGCTGGCGAACTCGGTGAACTCACCCGGCTGTTCCAGGTTGTTGAACTGCTTCTGTTCAATCAGCCACGAACCGTTGATCGAGTAGTCGAAGCGACCCCAGTTTTTGCCCAGCATCTCTTCGGTGTCGAAGGCGTAGCGAGCCGTGAAGTCCAGACCGCGGACGGTCCGCTTGGCGTAGTTGATCGACCCCTGAATGAAGCCGATCTGCGTGATCGGGTCACCCACCTTGAAGGCTTCCGAACGATCTTGCGCGGTGAGCGGGTTAGCGATCGCCGTGTTGTTGCGGAAGATGGTGGAGCAGGCCGACTGGTTCAGCGTCGCGCCGCTCACGCAGTTGGCGGCCGCCGTCGCAGCCCCCACCGACTGGATGACGTTGTCGATCTGGATCTCATAGTAGTCCAGAACCGCGCTGAAGTTCGGAATGAAGCGCGGCTGGAACACCGTCGAGAAGGTGAAGGAGGTCGACTCTTCCGGCTGCAGGTTGATGTTGCCGCCGTTCACGCCCGCGGTCGTCGAGGTATAGACCGGGATGTAGTCGTCGTCCGGCGTGGCCGTCGTGCCGCCGAAGTCGTAGCTCAGACCCTTGGCCGTAGCCAGAGCGGTACAGTTGGCGATCCGGTTGGCCCGGATGTCAGCCGCAAGGCTGGCAGCCGTGATCCGCGCGGTGGTGCAGGGGTCCATAACGTCGACGAAGGTCTGGCCGAAGGGCGAGAACTGCTCCGCCAGCGTCGGGACGCGGATCGAGTTATTGTAGCTGGTCTTGAACGAGATGTCCTGGATCGGACGATAGATGAAGTTCACGCCATAGACTTCCTGACCGCCAACGGTCGAGTAGTCCGAGTAACGATAGCTGGCGCTCAGCTCCGAGTATTCACCCAGGAAGTTGTCGCGGAACAGCGGGATCGAAACTTCGGTGAACACTTCCTTGGACTCGTAGGACGTGCCCGGGAAGTCAGCGCTGCTGTTGGAGAACAGGAAGCGATCGCCGAATGAACGGCTGCGGCCTTCGGCCGAGGTGTACTCCTTGCGGTATTCGGCGCCCAGGGCCAGGCCGATGGCGCCAGCGCCCCAGAAGTCCCACAGCTGCCCCGAAACAGCGGCGATGGCATCATGCTGTTCGTTGACCTGTTTGATGGTCACGAAGGCCTCGACGTACTCGTCGCCAGCGGCGCTTTGGTTGCCCTTGCCGAAGATGTTGTACGGCACGCATTCGTTGATGGCAGCGCGACCGGCAGCGCTGTCCTGAACTGCGCCGCCGCGAACCGGGTCGGCCAGACGAACGCCTTGAGCGTCGAGCAGCTTGGCGCGGCAGACCGTGGCGCCAGCCGTGCCGAGAACGCCCGCCGTGTCGATGACGGAGTCGGCGCCGAAGTAGAAGCGCTCGGCGTCAACCGCATTCTCACGGTTTTCGTTATCCATACGGCCGTAGGTGTAGGACGCATCCCAACCGAAGTTCTTGATGAAGCCCAGCTGGCCGTGGTCACCCTTGAAGGCCACCACGTAGCGTTGCAGGTCGCGCTGGTTTTCCTGATAACGATCGTTGCCAAAGCCCGACAGGCGGGCCCACGGGGCAGCGGTAGGCGCCAGAGCGGCGCCCGGGGCGTTCAGGGTCGGCGCACCGTAGTTGGTGACCGTGTTGGTCAAGATAGCGGCTTTCAGATTAGCCGGGATGAAGGCGTTGTCCGACCAGCGCATGTTGGCGGTGGAGCTGCCGGTGATCTGGACGTGACGACCGGCCGAGATGGCGGCGTCGCTGAAATTGATGTCGTAGAAGATCGGCTGGCTGATGTCGTAGGTGTACTCATCGATGTACTTGCCTTCGACGTAGGCCGAGATCTCATCCGTGATCTTGTAGTTGGCGCCGACCTGATAGCGGAACGATTCCGAACGCGGCAGACGGCTGTCGGTCGAGAAGCGTGCAGCGCTCTCGCCGTCGCCGCCGATGTTGTACGGACGGTTGGAGCCCGTGTTGCCGATGCGGTTGCCGAAGTTGGCCAGACGCGCCGTGGTGCCTTCGAACCACCAGGTCTTGGCGGGATCGACCGAGTAGCAGTTGGCGGCGTTGAAGGCCGTGCAGTTCGCTTGCGGGACGTTGGGATTATTCAGCGCGCTGGGCTGCTGGGCGTTGGCCAGGGTCATCTGGCTCCACCGGGGGCGATCCAGGCGGACCGTGCCGGTGAAGATCAGGTTGTCGATACGACCATCGACGTTCGGGCCGTTGGCGATGGCGGTCGGGTCAGCGTCAACGCCAAACAGCACCGGTGCGCGGCGGAGCCAGTCGATGTCCAGGCTCTGGACTTCGTCCTGCTCTTCGTACTCGAGGTGAGCATAGACGTTCAAACGGTCGTCGAAGAGGTTCTTGCCGGCCAGCACCGAGATCCGCTTGGCGGATTGGCCGTCTTCGTTGATCATCGCGTAGTTGGCGTCGATCTCGAGGCCTTCGTAGTCGGTTCGCAGCTTGAAGTTCAGCACACCCGAGACAGCGTCGGCGCCGTAAACCGAAGATGCGCCGCCGGTGATGATTTCGATGTTCTCGATCAGCAGGCGCGGGATGGTGTCGACATCGACGCCCAGCGAACCGCCGATCGAACCCACGTGACGGCGGCCGTCGACGAGGGTCAGGGTGCGACCGGTGCCCAGCGCGCGCAGGTTGGCGACCGACAGGCCGCCGTCGTTCAGACCGGAGCCCGTCGTATCCGAAGGCACGACCGAGTTCGACAGGGCCGGGATCGTCGCCAGATAGTCGATGACCGTCGCCGAACCCGTCGAAAGCAGCGTTTCACGCGCGACCTGGATCAGCGGCGTGGGCGACGAGGTCGGGTCGCGGCGGATACGCGAGCCGGTGACGACGACTTCTTCGACCTGCGTAGCCTGATCGTTTTCAGCGGCCGACGTCGTCTGGGCGAAGGCCGGAGCCGAAACGGCGATGACGCCGGCGAGGATCGTCGTCCCGAAAAGATAGTTGCGCTTCAAGTGCATGTGGAGGGGCCCCAACCTGGTTTGAACTACAGCACAGCGGAATCGCTTGAGGCGACCCGTATGTCAGGTGGTCCCGTCTAATCGAAAACGCCCAGCGAACAAGGTTTGTGACCCAAATCAGGCCATCACGCGTCAAACCTGTAACAATGAGGCCACAGTCCGGTCACACATGACCGATGAATGTTCCGCGATCGCAAGTCATTCCACAAATCACGCGCAGAGCGAGAAATTTTGCTCATTGGGGCGCAATTTTTCGATTTTATGCACGTTATCGCATCACGGCGTGTCGCCGAATGAGGCAATAACTTGCCCGCATTTCGCGGCGGGCCGCTGCGACGCCTGCTACAGGTTGTCGCGCAGCCAGCCAGCGGCGCGGGCGACCATGCCGCCGCGGTGGACCTTGGGGGCGTCGGCGGCGGTGATCTGACGGGACATCAGCTTGCGCGCGGAAACCGCCTCACGCGGGCCGTAGGCGGCGCGCAGCAGGACGCCCGAGGCCGAGCAGAAGGCCGGGCCGGAGGCGGCGTCGGCCAGGTGGGGGGCGCGTTGCGGCTTGCCCAGGCGGACTGGGCGGTCGAAGACGCGCACGGCCAGTTCACGCACGCCGTTCAGCTGACTGGCGCCGCCGGTCAGGACGATGCCGGCGCCCGGGTCCATGCCGACGCCGGCGTGCTTGAGCCGGTCGCGCAGCAATTCGAGGGTTTCCTCGACGCGCGGGGCGATGACGGTCTTGAGCATGGCGCGCGGGACGATGACAGGACCGGCGGACGGGTCCTCGCCGCGCGGCGGGGCCTCCAGCATCTCGCGGTCCTCGTTGGCGCTGGCCATGGCCGAGCCGTGCAGGGTCTTCAGGCGCTCGGCGCCAACCTTGGAGGTCGACAGGCCGCGTGCGATGTCGGCGGTGACGTGATCGCCGCCGACGTTCAGGCTTTCGATGTGGAGCAAGGACCGCCCGCCCCAGACCGCCGCAGAGGTCGAGCCGCCGCCCATGTCGATGCAGACGCTGCCCAGCTCCATCTCGTCCTCTTCCAGCGCGGCGAGCGAGGAGACGACGGGGGCGGCGGCGACGCCTTGCAGGTCGAGGTGGGCCAGTTCGAGGCAGTGGCTGAGGGCGCCGAACGAACCTTCGGACATGGAGACGACCAGCAGGTCGAGGCCCAGCGAGCCGCCGCGCATCGAGCGCGGGTCATGGACGCCGCGCGCCCCGTCCACCGACCAGGCGATGGGCAGGACGTGGATCGGGCGACGGTTGGGCAGACGGATCTGGGCCAGGGCCATGCCGATGGCGCGGGCCAGGTCGCCGTCGCTGATCGGGTGGGCGCCCAGCGAGACGCGGGCCTGGACCCGGTGGCTGGCCATCTGGCCGATGGCCGTGGTGACGATGACGCCGGAGACGGGCGAGCCGGCGGCGCGCTCGGCGCGCTCGACCGCGTGACCGATGGCCTGGGCGGCCTCGTCCATGTTGACGATGGCCCCGCCGCGCACGCCGCGCGACTGGACGTGGCTGGCGCCCGCGACGCGTATGGTGCGGTCGGCGTGACGTACGCCCTCGGGCTTCATGATGAAGCAGGCGACCTTGGACTGGCCCAGGTCGAGCGCGGCCACGGCCGGAGCGCGCGGGGCGCCCTTGGCTTGATCCGTGTTCGTGTCTCGGCTGCGTCCGGCCATGATGATCGTGTCCTGGATATTCGGTTCAGACGGCGCCTTCGGAGGGCCGGACGGCGACCTCCTCGGGCGTGCGGAGATCGACCCGGGCGAAGCCCAGGTCGAGAAGGCGTTCGCGCTGATCCAGCGCGTCGAGGCGGATCAGGGCGCTGTCCTGATCGACGGCGGGCAGCTGGATCAGGCTGCCGTCCTTGAGGCGCAGGTCCCAGCGGCGCTCGTCCACGCGGACCAGGGCCTCGATGCGGGCCATCAGGCGCGGGCGCTGGGCCAGCAGCGGCAGGATTTCAGACGCGGTCTGATCGGCGCCCTTGCCCACCACCAGCGGCAGCTTGGGATAGCGGCCCGCGTCGGCCCCCTGGATGACCTTGCCGCCGCTGTCGATGACATAGGCGTGCCCGGCGGTCTGCCAGACGGCCAGGCGGTCGTGTTCCTTGACGTCGACGATCAGGGTGTCGGGCAACAGGCGCACCACGCGCGCCTCCTTGACCCAGCCCACGGCCTGGACCCGGTCGCGCACGGCGTTGAGGTCAAGGCTGACGATGGGCTGGTCAGCGCGGACGCCGACAGCCTGCTGGATCGCGGCGCGGGCCTCGGGCGAGGCGCCGGTGACGTGGACCTGCTTGACCTTCAGACCCATGCCGGAGGTGACGGTGTCGAACTTGTTGGAGACCGAGTTGGATATGCGCTCGGCGCGCGCGCCGGTGGCCAGGACCCCGCCCAGAACCACGACGCCCGCCACGATGGAGATCAGGACGGCGCGCGGAGACAGGTCCAGCCGACCAATGGCGGCGACCTTGCCCGGCGCAGCCGGCGCCTTGCGGGACCCCTGCCCCTTGCCTTTTGTCGAACCCTGTCGCCGACCGCCACGCACTACCGCGGGCATGAGGCGTCCTCCACCATCCACCGAACCAGATCACGATACGCCATCCCGACATAGGCCGCCTGCTCGGGACTGAGCGAGGTCGGCGTCATGCCGGGCTGGGTGTTGACCTCCAGAAGAACGAGAACGTCGTTAACATCGTCATAACGGAAGTCGGATCGGGACACGCCGCGGCAGCCCATGGCCGTGTGGGCCAGCTCGGACTGACGCAGCGCCGCCTCGAAAACCTGGGCGGGCAGTTCGGCGGGCAGGACGTGCTTGGAGCCGCCCGGCGCGTACTTGGCCTCATAGTCGTAGAAGCCCTTGGTCGGGGTGATGTCGGTGACGGTCAGGGCGCGCGGGCCGTCTGCCTCGCCCAGTACGGTGACGGCCAGTTCCTTGCCCGCGATGAAGGGCTCGACCATGACCAGGTCGCCATAGGTCCAGCTGTCGTCGCCGACGATGGCGCAGGGCGCATCGCCGGGCTGGATGACATAGACGCCGACAGAGGAACCCTCGGCGTTCGGCTTGATGACATAGGGGGGCGCGATGACGTGGTCCGCCGCCACCGCCTTGCGGTCAAACAGGCCGCCGCCGGGGACGACGACGCCCGCCGCGCGCAGCACGGCCTTGGACTTGTCCTTGTCCATCGCCAGGGCCGAGGCCAGAACGCCGGAGTGGGTGTAGGGGATGCGCAGGGTCTCAAGGATGCCCTGGACGCAGCCGTCCTCGCCCCATTCGCCATGCAGGGCGTTGAAGACGACGTCGGGCTTCAGGGCGGTCAGGACCTGGGCCAGATCACGGCCGGCGTCGACGCGCGTGACCTTGGCCACCTGCCCCTCCAGGGCGTCGGCGCAGCCGCGACCGGACGACAGCGAAACCTCGCGTTCCGACGACAGGCCGCCCATCAGGACAGCGACGTGAAGGGTGTTCAGGGGCGCGCGCATGGGACGATCCGACTACTAGCCCGCCCCTATGCCCTGAATACGGTTAACCGGTTGGAAACGATAGCGGGACGGGCGGGGAATTTAAGCGCCTCTCCCTCCCCTTCATGGGGAGGGTGGTCGCGTAGCGACCGGGTGGGGAGGGCGTGGCGATACCGAGCGCGGCGCTTGATTTGCCAAAGCGCCCCCACCCGTCTGCCGCTTCGCGTCAGCCACCCTCCCCATGAAGGGGAGGGAGAGGCGCGCTTTTACTTCCGGCCGATGCGCTTGATTTCCCAGTCGAGCTGGACGCCGGTCTTGGTCAGGACGTCGGCGCGGACGGCTTCGCCCAGGGCTTCGATGTCAGCGGCGGTGGCTTCGCCCGGGTTGATCATGAAGTTGGCGTGCAGTTCGCTGAACTTGGCGCCGCCGCCGGTCTCGGCGCGCAGCTTGCCGCGCCAGCCCGCCCCGTCGACCAGCTTCCACGAGGAATGGCCTTCGGGGTTCTTGAAGGTCGAGCCGCCGGTCTTTTCGCGGATCGGCTGGGTCGTCTCGCGGCGGCTGGTAATCTCGTGGATGCGGGCGGCGACGGCCTCGGGCGCGTCGGGCGCGCCGCGATAGGTGGCCTCCATCCAGATGATGTCGGCCGGGGCGTTGGAATGGCGATAGGTGTAGCCGAAGTCGGCCAGCGTCAGCTCGACCCGCTGACCCTGACGGTTCAGACCCCAAGCCCAGACCAGAACGTCCTTGGTCTCAGCGCCATAGCAGCCGGCGTTCATGGTCAGGGCGCCGCCGATGGTGCCGGGGATGCCGGCGTAGAACTCCAGCCCGGCGATGCCCGCCTTGGCCGAGGCCTTGGCCACCATCGAGTCCAGCGCGCCTGCGCCCGTGGTCACGGTGTCGCCCTCGGTCGTGATGGCGGCGAAGGCGCGGCCCGCCAGACGGATCACCACCCCCTCGACCCCGCCGTCGCGGACGATCAGGTTGGAGCCGACGCCGATGATGGTGACGGGCACGGCCTCGGGCAGAGCCTTGAGGAAGTCGGCCAGATCCTCGGCGTCCGCCGGAATGAAGAGGGCGTCCGCCGCCCCGCCGACCCGGAACCAGGTGTAGGGTCCCAGCGGCTCGTTCAGCAGCAGCTTGCCGCGCACGGTGGGGAGGGTGTCAGTCCAGGACATCTGTTAATCCGCTCATCCCGGCGGACGCCGGGATCCAGTTCTTTGGCTGCATCCAGCCGTTTGGCGTTCTGCCCGATGTAGGGCGGCAAAGGCGCGTCGTTAAGCTCTCACTGGATCCCGGCGTCCGCCGGGATGAGCGGGTGAAATGGTCTAGCCCAAGGCCTCAAGCTGCGCCGGCAGGGCGTAGGCCCAGCTGGTGATGTCGCCGGCGCCCAGTAAGACGACCAGATCGCCCGGTTTGGCTTCATCCTTGATGACGCGCGGCAGGACTGCGGCGTTTTCCAGCGCGGCGACGTTGCGATGGCCGTAGCGGCGGATGCCGTCGGCCAGGGCGTGCTTGTCCACGCCTTCGATCGGCTGTTCGCCCGCCGGATAGACGTCGGCGACCAGGACGGCGTCGGCGTCCGAGAAGCAGGTGGAGAAGTCCTCCATCAGATCGCGCAGGCGGGTGTAGCGATGCGGCTGGACCACGGCGATGACGCGGCCGGGGTTGTCCGCCGACTGGACCACCTGACGGGCGGCCTTGAGCACGGCGGCGATCTCGACCGGGTGGTGGCCATAATCGTCGATGACGCGCACGCCGCCGACGACGCCCGTGGTGGTGAAGCGGCGCTTGACCCCGCCAAAGCCGGCCAGACCGGCGCGCAGAGCGTCGTCGTCCACACCCAGTTCGCGGGCCACGGCGATGGCGGCCAGGGAGTTGGAGACGTTATGCCAGCCGGCCATGGGCAGATAGAGGCCCTCGATGCGGATCGGCTCGTCCAGGGCGGCCAGACCCTGGCCCTGCACCACCACGTCGAAACGGGCGCCGTCGGGCGACATCTGCACGTTCTCGGCGCGGACCATGGCCTGAGGGTTCAGGCCGTAGGTGACGAGGCGGCGGTTGTCGATCTGGGCCGCCAGCTTCTGCACTTCCGGGTGGTCCAGGCAGACCACGCCGAAACCGTAGAAGGGAATGTCCTCGATGAAGTCGCAGAAGGCCTTCTTGACCGCGTCGAAGTCGCCGTAGTGGTCCAGGTGTTCAGGATCGATATTGGTGATGATGGCCACGGTGCATTTCAGGCGCAGGAAACTGCCGTCGCTCTCGTCGGCCTCGACCACGATCCAGTCGCCCTCGCCCACCTTGGCGTTGGTGCCGTAGGCGTTGATGATGCCGCCGTTGACCACCGTCGGGTCCAGACCCGCCGCGTCCAGCAGGGCCGCGACCATGGAGGTGGTCGTGGTCTTGCCATGGGTGCCGCCCACGCCGATCGAGAATTGCAGGCGCATCAGCTCGGCCAGCATCTCGGCCCGGCGGACCAGGGGAATGCGACGCTCGCGCGCCACGACCAGTTCGGGGTTGGCCGCCTTGACCGCTGTCGAATAGACCACCGCCGAGACGCCCTCGGTCACGTGCGCGGCGTCATGGCCGATGTAGATGCGGGCGCCCAGGCGCTCCAGCCGCTCGGTGTTGGCGCTGGCCTTGGCGTCCGAGCCGGACACCTGATAGCCGATCTTCAGCATGATCTCGGCGATGCCGCTCATGCCGATGCCGCCGATACCGACGAAGTGGACAGGCCCAAGGGCGAACGGGACGGGGCGAAGGCGTGCGATCATCCTGGCCTCATAGCTCAGACGGGATGCGATTTGCACCATCTTTGCCTTCTCCCCCTGTGGGAGAAGGATTCTATAGATCCGCCCGGATCTTAAGTTTGGTTACTCCGCCTTAACCGTAAGGATTCACCATAAGGTCCTCATCTGTCCGGGGCCGCTTATCCATGTCCGAGTTGAAGACCGACGTCATCCTGCGTGGCGACTGCATCGAGGTGCTGAAGGGCCTGCCGGACAAGTCGGTGGACATGGTCTTCGCCGATCCTCCCTATAACCTGCAACTGGGCGGCGACCTGCTGCGTCCCGACAATTCCAAGGTCGATGCGGTCGATGACGAATGGGACAAGTTCGACAGCTTCGCCGCCTATGACGCCTTCACTCGCGCCTGGCTGGGCGAGTGCCGCCGGGTGCTGAAGGACGAGGGCTCGCTCTGGGTCATCGGCAGCTATCACAACATCTTCCGACTGGGCTCGGCGATGCAGGACCTGGGCTTCTGGGTGCTGAACGACATCATCTGGCGCAAGTCCAACCCGATGCCGAACTTCAAGGGCACGCGCTTCACCAATGCGCACGAGACCCTGATCTGGGCCGCCAAGTCGCGCGAGCAGAAGCGCTACACCTTCAACTACGACGCGCTGAAAGCCTTTAACGAAGACACCCAGATGCGCTCGGACTGGACCCTGGCCCTGTGCACCGGCAATGAGCGCCTGAAGGACGAGAACGGCGACAAGGCCCACCCGACCCAGAAGCCCGAGGCCCTGCTGCACCGGGTCATCCTGTCGGCCAGCCGCGTCGGCGACGTGATCCTGGACCCCTTCTTCGGCACCGGCACCACGGGGGCTGCGGCCAAGCGCCTGGGACGCCGCTTCATCGGCATCGAACGCGACGAGGGCTACGCCAAGGTGGCCGAGAAGCGCATCAAGGCCGTCATCCCTACCGCGCCCGAGGACCTCGTCGTCACCGGCTCCAAGAAGACCGAGGTCAAGGTGCCGTTCGGCGCCCTGGTCGAAGCCGGCCTGCTGGCGCCGGGCGACAAGCTCTACTGCCCCAAGGGCGACCATGAGGCCCGCGTGCGCGCCGACGGATCGCTGGTGTCCGGCTCCATGACCGGCTCGATCCACAAGCTGGGCGCCCTTCTGGAAAACGCCCCGGCCTGCAACGGCTGGACCTACTGGCGCTTCAAGACCGACACCGGCCTCAAGCCCATCGACGCCCTGCGCACGGAAATCCGCGCGGGGATGCAATAGGCCGCGCCTGTTCGCACCTGCGGTAAGCCCTAGGTCAGGCTAATATTTTATCGTTCCGGCAACGCTGGAACTTCGGCCGTCAGCCCGTGTTGACGACTCCAGTGCTCCATCGGGGGCGCTGGAGCCACGACATGAAAATTGCACAGGTAACCCCCTTGTACGAGGCCGTGCCCCCGCGTCTCTACGGCGGCACGGAACGGGTGGTCGCCCATCTGACAGACGCCCTGGTTGAGCTGGGTCACGACGTCACCCTGTTCGCCAGCGCCGACGCCGAGACGCGCGCGCGACTGATCCCCGTGCGGGACCAGGCCATCCGGCTCGACCCGGCGCCGCTCAAGTCAGACATGGCCGCGCACATGACCCTGCTGGCCGAGGTTCTGGATCGGGCCGACGACTTCGATGTGATCCATTTTCACACCGACATCATTCAGTTTCCCTTCTTCCGCGACCTGGCCGACAAGACCATCACAACCCTGCACGGGCGGCTGGACCTGAAGGACCTGCCCGAGGTCTATGAGCGCTGGTCCGAGTTCGGGCTGGTCTCCATCTCCGACGATCAGCGCCGCCCGTTGCCAGACGCCAACTGGAAGGCGACCGTGCATCACGGCATGCCCGGCGACCTCTATCGCTTCTCGCCCAAATCGCAGGGCTATCTGGCCTTCCTGGGCCGCATCTCGCCCGAGAAGCGGCCAGACCGCGCCATTGAGATCGCCACGCGCCTGGGCAAGCCGCTGAAGATCGCCGCCAAGGTCGACGCCGCGGACAAGGCCTACTGGGAGACGGTCATCAAGCCGATGATCGACGCCAATCCCCTGATCGAGTTCATTGGCGAGATCGGCGATCATCAGAAGTCGGCCTTCCTCGGCGGGGCCGAGGCCCTGCTCTTCCCCATCGACTGGCCCGAACCTTTCGGCCTGGTGATGATCGAGGCCATGGCCTGCGGCACGCCTGTCGTTGCCTTCCGTTGTGGATCGACGCCCGAAATCATCGAGCATGGCGCGACGGGCTTTCTGGTCGATACGCTGGACCAGGCGGTGGTCGCCGCCGGACAGGCGCATCTTCTGGACCGCGAGGCGATCCGGGCGCGGTTCGATCTGCGTTTCTCCGCCACGGCCATGGCGCGACGCTATCTCGACGTCTACGGCGATCTGCTGGCCCGTCGGCCTTATGCAGCTCACGTTCTGGACGGCGTTCGCTCGACGCCCCGCGTCGCCAACGAGGATCGCATCTTCGCGGCGCCTGGAAGCGTTCCGGCTGAACCCTTCGCGACTTCGGCCATTTCTCTCAGGGGTGCATGAGCGACTACCCGTGCTGAAGCGAGGCAGACCATGGACGACGCCTATTCGGTCCAGACCACGGCCGCCGACACCAACGACCAGGACGGTCTCGAGACCCTGATGGCGCTGAAGGACGCCGACACCTTTCTGGTGGCGGACCACTGGGGCGACGTGAAAAGCGGCGCAGACGGCCTGTTTGATCGGGATACGCGTCTGCTGTCGCATCTTGTGCTGACAGTCGGACGGGCGCGCCCATCCCGGCTCAGTTCCGGAGTGACGAAGGACAACGTCTTCTTCACCTGCCATTCGACCAACCGCCCCTTGCCGCCGATGGGCGGCCGTTCTGCGCCGGCCGGCGTGCTGCACCTGGAAAGGCGGCGCTTCCTCTGGGACAGGCGGCTGTTTGAGCGGGTGCGGATGGTCAACCACGGCATCGAGGACATCCTCCTGCCGCTGGCTTTCGACTTCGGGGCCGATTTCGCCGACATTTTCCAGGTCCGCGGAACGCCCAGAGCAAAACGTGGAGAAGTTCATGCGCCGTCGATGGACGGGCGCCGCGTCACCTTCCGCTACACCGGGCTGGACGAAACGGTCCGCACCAGTTGCCTGTCCTTTTCCGAGCCGCCCGCGCGTCTGAGCGCGAGCCGGGCCGAGTTCATGTTCAGCCTGCCCAAGGGCAAGAATCTGGACCTCTACATCGAGTGCGGCGTCGATGCCTGCGACACGCCCGACAAGGACCGGTGGCGCTTGAAAGCCGTCCAGGCGCGCCTGGCCATCCGTCGAAGACTTCGACGCGGCGCCAGCGTGCGGGCCCCGCGCAATCCCCGCATCAATGACTGGCTGACCCAGTCGCGAACCGATGTGGCCCTGCTGACGACCGACCTGCCCACCGGTCCCTATCCCTACGCCGGGGTTCCCTGGTTCTCGACCCCCTTTGGACGCGACGGCATCATCACCGCCTGGCAGATGCTGTGGATCGACCCCAGTCTGGCGCGCGGCGTCCTGACCTATCTGGCGTCGCGTCAGGCGACCGAGGTCAACGCCTTCATGGATTCAGCCCCGGGCAAGATCATGCACGAGACGCGCGGCGGCGAGATGTCGGTGCTGGGCGAGGTGCCGTTCGGCCTCTATTACGGAGGGGTGGACACCACCTGCCTGTTCGTCGCCCTGGCAGGGGCCTACCTCAAACGCACAGGCGACCTGGCGACCATCCGCAGGCTGTGGCCAAACCTGATCGCAGCAGCGGGCTGGATGACGGACTACGGCGACTCGAACGGCGATGGTCTGATCGACTACGCCCGGGCCGCAGAGACCGGCCTGTCGAACCAGGGCTGGAAGGATTCCGAAGACTCCATCTTCGACCGGGACGGCTGCTTTCCCAAGGGGCCCGTCGCCCTGCTGGAGGTTCAGGGCTACGCCTTCGCCGCCTGGACGGCCATGGCCGACATGGGCGTGCTCCTGAGCGACAGTCGATCGCAGGAGTGGAGAGCCCGGGCGGAGACCGTGAGGTCGCTGGTCGAAGACCGCTTCTGGATGGAGGACCAGAACTTCTATGCCGTGGCCCTCGACGGCGACGGCAGGCAGATGCAGGCGATCGGTTCCAACGCCGGGCACCTGTTGTTCAGCGGCCTGCCCAAACCCGAGCGCGCCCGTCTGGTGACGCGGCGGATGCTGACGGCGGAGTTTCGCTCCGGCTGGGGCTTGCGCACGCTCGCCAAGGGGCAGGCTCGCTTCAATCCGATGAGCTACCACAACGGCTCGGTCTGGCCGCACGACACGGCCATGGCGGCGGCGGGCATGGCGGGCTATGGCGAACGGCGGGCGGTGGCCATGTTGCTGGGCGAGATCTACGGTGCGGCCGCCCATTTCCAATTGCGCCTGCCCGAACTGTTCTGCGGCTTCATCCGCGAGACCGGCGAGCCGCCGATCGCCTATCCGGTAGCCTGCCTGCCTCAGGCCTGGGCCGCCGGTTCCGTCTTTCTGATGCTGCAGGCGGCGCTGGGCCTGTCCATCGACGCGACCGAGCAACTGGTCGAGATCGCCGATCCGACCCTGCCGCCGGGCGTGGATCGGCTGTCGATCACGCGACTTCAGGTCGGCGACGGGGTCATCGACCTGCACTTCCAGCGATTGGACGGCCAGGTGGTCGTGATGCCGCGCGAACGCAGCGGCATCGTCAATCTGCGCGTGACCGGCTAGGTCGCCAGGCCACGCTCCAGCGCCTTCCGGAACACCGTCGGGAGCGCGCTCAAGGCGTCGTTGGCAGGGGTCCAGAGAAAGTCGCCGTCCCCCGCACCGACATGAACCGTCAGGGTCAGGCTGAAGTGGGTGAAGACGTGTTCGATCGCGCCCGCTTCGGTCCAGTCCGCCGGAACCGGGGGCTGGAACGCCGGCGCCGCGCTCCAGTCCGAGGTCGGCAGGCCCGTCATGCCGCCCAACAGGCCCTTGTCCGGCCGTCTCACCAGACCGATCCGTCCCTGGGCGTCGCGCAGGACAAAGGCGTGGCCCAGACGGTGGGGGCGCTCGGCCTTTTTCGTCTTCAGCGGATAGCGAGCCGGTTCGCCCGTCTTCAGGCCCTCGCAGCCGAAGGCCAGGGGGCAGAGTTCGCATGACGGCGATTTGGGACGACAGACGCCGGAACCGAGATCCATCAGGGCCTGGGGCCAGTCTCCGGCTCGATCTGCGCAAACGAACCGAGCCGCCAGACGTTTCAACTCGGGCCGGGCGGCAGGCAAGGGCGTCTCGACCGCGAACAGCCGGCTCATGACCCGCTCGACATTGCCATCCACGACGTTGGCCGGCCGGTCAAAGCCGATGGCGGCGACAGCGGCGGCGGTATAGGCGCCCACCCCCGGCAGGGCCAGAAGCGCCGCCTCAGTGTCAGGAAAGACGCCGCCGTGATCCCTGGCCACGGCGCGGGCGCAGGCCAGCAGGTTGCGGGCGCGGGCGTAGTATCCCAGCCCCGCCCATGCGGCCATCAGATCGGCGTCCTCAACGGCGGCGAGGTCGCTGACGGTGGGCCAGCGGGCGGTGAAGCGCTCGAAATAGGGGGCGGCGTGCGGCACCGTGGTCTGTTGCAGCATGACCTCGGACAGCCAGACCCGATAGGGATCGGTGCGCGTCCCCGACCCCGGCGGGGCGCGCCACGGCAGGGTCCGCGCATGGGCGTCGTACCAATCAAGCAGGGCGGCGCGGAGGGAAGAGACGTCGAGCATGTGTCGCGATATACAGGATGAATGCGTCGTCCTCTGCCCACCGAAAGCGAAGCCCGCGAAATCCTGGCTCGACGCAGGACGCGACCGCCGTTGCGACCGCCGCCGCCGGCCGGCCGCTCGCTGGCGCCCCTGATCAAGAAGCTGGACGCCCAGTTCGGACGCGGGGCCAGCGCCCTGGAACCCCGCTGGGTCGAGATCGTGGGCGAGCGCCTGGCCCGCGTCACCCGCCCGCAGAAGCTGACCAAGGGACGAGGAACCGCCGGCGGCACGCTGGAACTGCGCGTGGCCGGCCCCGCCGCCCTGCTGGTGCAGCATCAGTCCGAGGACATCATCCAGCGCGTGAATCTGTTTCTCGGGGCCGGATCCGTCGAAAGACTGCGCATCGCCCAGGGTCCGGTGAAGCCCCTGACCGCAGCTGGCGCCAAAGCCCGTCCGCGCGGCCGGGCCGTCTTGCCGCCCCTCCCCGCTTCGGTCGAAGCCGAGTTGGCCGCCGCTGTGGAGGACGCCCCTGACGGATTGAGGGCGGCGCTCAGAAAACTGGGCCGGGCTGTGCTGTCTCAGCCCCCGGAAAACGAGCGCCGTTGACAAACCTTCGCCGCACCTGTTCTCGACAAGTATCTGGATGGCGCGCGTCCCCGGGAATCGCGCCATCCTTCAGAGTCACACTCTCGACCAAGGACGCCCCATGGCTACGTTCCGTTACGCATCGATGAGCCGCCGCGCGGCCCTGACCGCCGCCGCCCTGGCCGCCATGGCGACCGTCGCCGGCTGCACCGCCAAGACGGGCGGCGCCGCACAAGGCGACATGTCCATGGGCGCCGGCGAGGACGCCAAGGTCACCGTGATCGAATACGCCTCGATCACCTGCGGCCACTGCGCCGTCTGGAACGAAGAAGTCTGGCCCGAGATCAAGACCAAGTATGTCGACAACGACAAGATCCGCTTCGTCTTCCGCGAGTTCCCGACCCCGCCGCAGGACATCGCCGTCGCCGGCTTCCTGATCGCGCGCTGCGCCGGGCCGGACAAGTATTTCGACGTGGTTCACGACATCATGGCCAGCCAGAAGGAATGGATGGCGGGCGTCGCACCGCGCACCACCCTGTTCCGCGCCGCCGCCGCCGCCGGCCTGAGCCAGGAGCAGACCGAGGCCTGCATCAGCGACAAGGCCGCCATCGAAGAAATGAGCAACCGCATCAAGGCCGGCATCGACGCCGGCGTGACCGGCACGCCGACCTTCATGGTCAACGGCACCAAGGTCATCGACAGCAGCCTGTCGGGCCTGTCGGAAGCCATCGACGCGGAACTGGCGAAGTAGTTTCAACCAAGCGGGGGCGTCGTCATGTTGAGGAAGCTGGCAGGGGCTGCGGCCCTGGGCGCCATGCTGGTGCTGGCCGCCTGCACCGGCAAGGACGCGACCCCGATCGAGGGCGACATGGCTCTGGGCGCGCCCGAGGGCGCCAAGGTGACGGTGGTCGAATACGCCTCCGTCACCTGCTCCGGCTGCGCCGCCTGGAACGAGCAGGTCTGGCCCCAGTTCAAGGCCAGATACGTGGACACCAACAAGGTGCGCTTCGTCTTCCGGGAGTTTCCCACCCCGCCGCAGGACGTGGCGGTCGCGGGCTTCCTGCTGGCGCGGTGCGCGGGCGAGGAACAGTATTTCCACGTGGTCGATCAGATCATGCGCGCCCTGCCCGAGCTTCATTCCGGCACGCCGCCCCGCGACATCCTGCTGCGCACTGCGCGTGAGGCAGGGCTGAGCGAAGCCCAGTTCCAGACCTGCGTGGCCGACCCGGCCGGCGTGGCGGCGATGGAAAAGCGCATCAAGGCGGCGCAGGACGCCGGCGTGACCGGCACCCCCACCTTCATGATCAACGGCGAGACCGTCAGCGACCGTTCGCTGGACGGCCTGTCGCAGCACATCGATTCTCTTCTGGTGGCGAAATGACGATCAAATCCCTGTGGCGCGCCCTGCCGTTGGCGGCGGCGCTGGTGACGGTTGCGCCCGGCGTCTTCGCCGCCGACACGTCCTCGGCGACAAGGACGGCCTCGACGGCCGCCGCCGTGCCCTCGGTGACCGCCAGCGACCGGGTGCTGGGGCGCGTTGACGCCCCGGTGACGGTCATCGAATACGCCTCCTTCACCTGCAGCCACTGCGCCGACTGGACCAACGACGTCCTGCCGACGTTCAAGTCGCGCTACATCGACACCGGCAAGGTCAAGCTGGTGTTCCGCGACCTGCCCACGCAACCCGCCCAGGTCGCAACGACCGCCGCCGCCATCGGTCGCTGCGCCGCGCCGGACAGGTTCTTCGATGTGGCGCGTTACTTCATGGCCAACCAGACTACGGCCTTCGCCAGCGGCAGTGTCCGGGACTGGTACATGGGCGCCGTCGGCGTAAGCGGCCGCACCCAGCCGCAGATCGAAGCCTGTCTGGCGGACCCCGCGACGCAAGAAGCCCTGCAAGCGGACGTGGAGGGCGCCGTCGCCGCCGGCGTGGATGGCACGCCGACCTTCTTCGTCAACGGCCGCCGCATGGCCGATCATTCGATTGAAACCCTGTCGGCGGCCATCGACCCGCTGATCAAGGGGCGCTAAGCCCCCGCTTATGCAATTCCAGAGACTGAAGCTCGTCGGCTTCAAATCCTTCGTCGACGCGGCGGAAGTCCAGATCGAGTCCGGCCTGACCGGGGTGGTCGGGCCGAACGGCTGCGGCAAGTCCAATGTGCTGGAAAGCCTGCGCTGGGTCATGGGCGCCAACTCGGCCAAGGCCATGCGCGGCCAGGGCATGGACGACGTCATCTTCGCCGGCGCCGCAGGCCGTCCGCCGCGCAGCCACGCCGAAGTCGTCCTGACCATCGACAACGCCCAGAAGCGCGCGCCTCAGCCCTTTACCGACGCCCCCGTGCTGGAGGTGTCACGCCGCATCGACCGAGGCCAGGGCTCGACCTATCGCATCAACGGCAAGGAGGTCCGCGCCCGCGACGTCCAGCTGCTGTTCGCCGACGCCTCGACCGGGGCCAACAGCCCGGCCCTGGTGCGGCAGGGCCAGATTTCCGAACTGATCGCCGCCAAGCCGCAGAACCGCAGACGTATTCTGGAAGAGGCCGGCGGCGTGTCCGGTCTGCACACCCGGCGGCACGAGGCTGAGCTGCGGCTCAAGGCGGCGGAGGCCAACCTCGACCGGCTGGACGACATCGGGCGTGAATTGGAGACGGCGCTGAACCGGCTCAAGCGCGAGGCGCGTCAGGCCGAGAAGTACAAGAAGATCTCGGCCGAGATCCGCGCCCTGCAGGCCGCCCTGCTCTACGTGCGCTGGAACGACGCCAAGGCGGCGGCGGAAGTCGCGGGCCAGGACCTGCGCGACGCCGACCGCGCCGTGGCCGAGGCCGTCGTCGCCGCCACCAGGGCCGAGGCCGAGGCCCTGAAGGCGCAGGAGGCGATGAAGCCCGCGCGCGAAGAGGACGCCGTCGCCGGCGCCCTGCTGCACCGCGCCACCCTGGAACGCGACCGTCTCGACATGGCCGAACAGGCCGCCCGCGCCGAGGTCGACCGGCTGAAGGCCGAGGCGGCGCGCATCAGCGCCGACGTCGAGCGCGAAGAACGCATGGCCGCCGACGCCAAGCGCGAACTGGACCGGCTGGACCACGAACTGACCAGGCTGAAGGCCGAGATCGCCGCCGCGCCGGAGCGCGGGCCGGAGCTGGAGAAGGCGCTGCTCGTCGCCGAGGACGCGCGCAAGGCCGCCGACGGCGAGGTCGAACGTCTGGCCGGAACCTTGGCCGCCGTCGAGGCTCGCGCCAACGCCGAGAGCGCGAGGAAGCGCGACGCCGAGGCGCGGCTGGCCCGCGTCGTCGGCCAGTTCGAACAGGCCAAGCGCGAACGCGAGGCCCTGGGTCCGCTGGAAACGCCGGAACTGGCCGTCGCCCGCTCGGCGCTTGAGACGGCGCAGGCTGAGTTGACGGCGGCGCGCGAAGCCGTCGAGGCCGCCGAAGCCGCGCGCGGCGACTTGGCCCGCGTCGAGGCCGAGGCCCGCACGGCCGCCCGCGCCGCCGAGGACCGTCTGGGCCGCTTGCAGACCGAGGCGCGCGGCCTGGCGCAACTGCTGGTCAGCGGCAAGCGCGACCATCCGCCCGCGCTGGACAAGGTGTCGGCGGCCAAGGGTTATGAGGCGGCGTTGGCTGCGGCTCTGGGCGACGATCTGGACGCAGCGCTGGACGCCCGCGCCGCCGCGCACTGGGCGGGCGCCGACGCCCCTTCGCCGGTCTGGCCCGAGGGCGTGACCCCGCTGGCCGCCCATGTGACCGCGCCCGATGAACTGGCCGCGCGTCTGGCCCTGTGCGTCGTGGCCAGCCAGTCCGAAGCGCCGCGTCTGGCCAAGACCTTGCCGACCGGCGCCCGCCTGGTGACGGTCGAGGGCGACCTCTATCGCTGGGACGGCTTCGTCAGCCGCGCCGAGGCCCCGCGTCCGGCGGCGGTGCGACTGGCCCAGCGCGCGCGACTGGCCGAACTGGAAGCCGAGATCGACACGGGCAAGCCCGCGCTGGAAACCGCACAGACCGCCCAGAAGAGCGCGACCGAAGCCTTCCGCGCCGCTGAGGAGGCGGTGAAGACCGCGCGCCTCAAGCCCTTCGCCGCCGACAAGGCCGTGACCGCCGGTCGCGACCGGGTCGAAAGCCTGATGCGCGACCAGACCCGGCGCGAGGCCCGCGCACAGGCTCTGGACGAGACCGTCGCCCGTCTGGACGGCGAGGTTGCAGAGGCCAGGGCCGCGCTGGAGGCCGCGCAGAGCGTCGAAGCCCCATCCGAGACCATCGCCGGTCTGCGCGATGAACTGGCCGCCGCCCGCGTCGCTGCGGATGCGGCCCGCCAAGCCGCCCAGGCAGCGCGCTCGACCCGCGACGAGGAAGCCCGCGACCGCGCCGGACGTGAACAGCGTCTGGGCAGCCTGACCCGCGCCCACGAAGGCTGGGCCGGACGCTCCAGGGAAAGCGCCGCCCGCGTCGCCGCCCTGGGCCGGGACGCAGACAAGACCGCCGCCCTGCTGAAACAGGCCGAGATCGCGCCGCAGGGCTTCGCCGAGCAGCGCGGCGCCTTGATGGACGCCCTGATCGCCGCCGAGACGCGCAAGACGGCCTCAGCCGAGGCCCTTAGCCTGGCCGAAACCACGGCCGCCGACAGCGACCGCGCCAGCCGCGCCGCCGAGGCCGCCGCCGGGGCCGCACGCGAGGCCCGCGCCGGTCTGGCCGTGCGCGCCGAGGCCGCGTCGGAGCGTCTGGTCGAGGCCGAGGCCACCCTGCGCGAGACGGCGCAGATGTCGCCGGACGAACTGGGCCAGAAGCTGGTCGACGACGCCATCGCCCGCCCGCCGGACACCGCCGGCGCGGAAAGCCTGCTGAGCGGGCTGGAGCGCGAGCGCGAGGCCTTGGGCGCCGTCAACCTGCGCGCCGAGGAAGAGGCCGCCGAATACGGCGAGCGCCTGGGCGCCATGAAGTCCGAACGCATCGATCTGACCCAGGCCATCGCCAAGCTGCGCGACGGCATCGACGAGCTGAACGCCGAGGGCCGCGAGCGGCTGACGGCGGCCTTCGACGTCATCAACGCCAACTTCAAGACCCTGTTCGAGGCCTTGTTCGGCGGCGGTCAGGCCGAGCTGAAGCTGGTCGAAAGCGACGACCCGCTGGAGGCCGGTCTGGAAATCTACGCCTGCCCGCCGGGCAAGCGTCTTTCGGTCATGAGCCTGATGTCAGGCGGCGAGCAGGCCCTGACGGCGGCGGCGCTGATCTTTGGCGTCTTCCTGGCCAATCCGGCGCCTGTCTGCGTGCTGGACGAGGTGGACGCGCCGCTGGACGACGCCAACGTCGACCGCTTCTGCCGGATGCTGCACGAGATGCGCAGCCGCACCGACACCCGCTTCATCGTCATCACCCACAACCCGGTGACCATGAGCCGGATGGACCGCCTGTATGGCGTCACCATGCCCGAACGCGGCATGAGCCAGCTGGTCAGCGTCAACCTGAACCAGGCCGAGCAGATCGTGGCGGGCTGACCTCTCGATCCTCCCCTGCGCAGCGGGGAAGGATTCAGTGGGGCGTTGTTTTCCGCCGTCGCATCGCCTCGCGAACGTCGCCCATGGCTGGCCCGATCAGGAACCAGGGCTCGACGCAGTAGCGCGCGAACAGGCGTTTCGGGTCGGAGAACAGGCGGAACAGCCATTCGACGCCAAGCCGCCCCATCCAGCGCGGCGCCGCCTTCTGCACGCCCGCCTCATAGTCGAAGGCGGCGCCGACCGGCAGGATGACGGCGTCGGGCAGGACCCCGATGTTCTCGGCGATCCACAACTCCTGACGCGGCATGCCCATGCCGACGAACAGGACATTCGGCTTGAACGCGGTGATTTCGGCGAGGACGGCGGCATTGCCCGGCGATCCCGGCCTAGCGTCGAAATAGCCGGACAGGCCCTTGATCGCCGCTCCCGGATAGCGGGCGCTCAGACGTTCCGCCGCCGTCGTCGCCACCCCGTCGGCCCCGCCGACGTAGAGCACGCGCCAGCCCTGGCGGTTGGCCAGGCTCCAGAACTGGTCGCGCCAGTCCAGATAGGTGCAGCGGTGGAAGGGGCGGCTATGCAGGCCCAGCAGCCGCGTGAAATGGATCAGGGGCGTGGAATCCAGCTCGACCACGTCCGCCATGTCGTACAGCCGCCGCATCCCCGGCGTGCGCGGCAAGAGGTAGAGGCTATGCAGGTTGTGGTTGGCGATGACGCTGCGCTGGCCCGCCGCAATGCAGCGCTCGACGTGCAGCAGGACTTCCTCGGGCCGCATCAGATCGACGGTTTCCCCCAGGATGCGGACGCGCTCTTCGGGCCGTCGCGTCTGGCGGAAAGGACGACGTTCGCGCCGCCGCCGGTCGGGCGGGGCGCTGGCGGCATCGACTCCGAGCGGCTCCTGATACATGGCTTGGCTATAGCGTCCCGCGTCTCAACACGTGGTTTGCGGATGCGGTTAACGAAACACGGGATGTCGGGATGAAACCAGCCTTCATGATGACGACGGCCGTCCTCGCCTGCCTGCTGGCGACAGCGGCGATGGCCGAGGATCAGGCCCTGGTCCTGACCGGCGTCGGGCGGTTCGCGATCTTCGCCGATGCGGCCTCGATCACGCTCGACGGCGAGGGGGTGCGGATGCGATCTTTGCAGGTCAGCGACGAGGACATGGTCATCGGCGGGGTCGCCTATTCCGGCGGCTGGTCGTGGTGGCGGTTCGACTGCGCGGCGCAGACGGCGAACCGGCTGGACTTCGCCTCGCTGCGCGCCGACGGCATTGAGGGGCCGGTCACGCCGACCCAATCGCAACCCATTGCCATCAGCCCCGGCGGGGATGCGGCGGAACTGGCGGCGGTGGCCTGTAGGCCAGAACCCCATACGGCGGATGCCGCGACCCCCGCCGACGCCGTGCGTATCGGGCGGGCGCGAATGAAGGACTGAGGTTCTCCCTCCCCTTCATGGGGAGGGTGGTCGCGAAGCGACCGGGTGGGAAGGGCGTGGCGATATGGAACACTGCGCCTGACTTGCCGAAGCGCCCCCCACCCGGCCTCGCCTTTCGGGCTCAGCCACCCTCCCCATGAAGGGGAGGGAGAATTCGCTGTCCATTCCGATCCAGATCCACGCGGTCCCGCGGCAGGGCCTGCGGACATTCATCCCGCATGAAGGCCAGCATCTTTTCGCGCACCTCGCAGCGCAGGTCGAAGGCGACCGAGGCGTTCTTGGCGCTGGTCAGGCAGCGGACCTGGGCCACGCGTTCGGTGATGTCGGTGACCTGCAAGGAGACCACGTCGCCGTCCCACAGGGGCGAGGCGTGGGCGATGGCCTCCAGCTTGACGCGCAACCGGTCGATCGGCGCCTCGTAGTCGACATAGAGGAAGGCGACGCCGATCAGGCGGGCGTTGTCGCGGGTCCAGTTCTGGAACGGCTTCTGGATGAAATAGGTCAGGGGCAGGATCATCCTGCGCCAGTCCCACAGTTTGACCACGACATAGGTCGAGGTGATCTCCTCTACCCGACCCCACTCGCCCTCGACGATGACGGCGTCGTCCAGTCGGATCGGCTGGGCCGTGGCGATCTGGATGCCGGCGATCAGGTTGGTCAGGAAGGGTTGCAGCGCCAGACCGGCGACGATGCCGACCACCCCGGCCGAGGCCAGCAGCGACATGCCCCACTGGCGCACGCCGGGAATGGTCAGAAGCGCCAGCCCCAGGGTGATCAGGCCGATCAGGATGGCGGCGACGCGTTGAAGGATGCGCGTCTGGGTGACGTGCTTGCGCGCATAGAGGTTGTCCTCGGCCTCCATGTTGAACTTACGCAGATGGACGATGGCCCCCATGTCCACCGCGCCCGCGATCATCCAGCCGCAGACCAGGATGAAGGCGAACAGCAGGGTCCGGCGGATCAGCAGCGACGGCTCGGGGTCCAGCGGCGACACCGTGACCGCAAGCGCCAGGGCGATGATCATCACCGCGATCCGCACCTTCAGCCGGGCGCGGCCGACCATGCCTTTCCAGAAGAGGTCACGCTTGCGCACCGCCAGCTTCAGCAGGGCGAAGACGACCTGGTTCGCCGCCCAGCCGATGAAGACGAAGACGGCGGTGATGATGGTGACCACGGCCCATTCGGGCAGCCAGTAAAACTGGGCCCACAGGGCGAAGATGTTGTTGGTCAGATCGACGACGAACTGGGGCATGGGCTCAACCTAGCCAGCTTCGTCGCCCGACCCAAGGCCGTGCGGCGCTTCAGCGCGCCGCCGCCTCCACCAGATCAGCCAGACGGGTGGCGGCGTCTGGGATGGCGACCGAGCGGGCGGCGGCGGACATGACAGTCATCTTCGCCGGATCGGACAGGATGTCGGCCAAGACGGCGGTCAGGCTGTCCACTGTCACGTCGTCCTCGGCGATGACGCGCGCCGCGCCGGCGTCGGACAAGGCGCGGGCGTTCAGGGTCTGGTGGTCGTCCATGGCGATCTTCAGCGGGATCAGGACGGACGGCAAGGCCGCCACCGCCAGTTCCGAACAGGTCGAAGCCCCGGCGCGGCCGATGACCAGATGCGCCTTCGACAGACGGTCGGCCATGTCACGGAAGAAGGGGGCGACCTCGGCCTCTATGCCGGCCTCCAGATAGATCTGACGCGCGCTGTCCAGCGTCTCGGGCCGTGATTGTTGCTGCACCTTCAGGCGGTTGCGGACGGCCTCGGGCAGGGCCGCCAGCGCGCGGGGTGCGGTCTCGGACAGGATGCGGGCGCCCTGGCTGCCGCCGGTCACGAGGACATGGATCGGGCCGTCGCCGGCGGGGGCGACATAGGCGCGGTCAAACAGGGCGCGGATGTCGGGCCGCACCGGGTTGCCGACGACCTGGGCGCGCGCCTTCACCGCTTCGGGCGCGCGGCCCAGGGTCGGGAAGGCCGAGGCCACGCCGCCGACGCGGGGGGCCAGCATCCGGTTGGTCCGGCCCAGGACCGCGTTCTGTTCGTGGATCAGGGTCGGACGCTTCTGCAGGATGGCGGCGACCAGAGCGGGCGCCGAAGGATAGCCCCCGAAGCCGACCACCACGTCCGCGCCGGTGCGGTCGAAGGCCGACTTCGCCTGACCCACGCCCCGCCAGATGGCGAGGCCCGCCTTCAGCAGGCCGATGGGGCCGCTGCCGGTCGCGGCGTCCAGGGCCAGGCGCTCCTCGGCAGGAAAGGCATGGGCGTAATGCTGGCCGCGCGCGTCGGTCGCCAGCACCACGCGCCAGCCGCGCGAGGCCAGTTCGCGAGCCAGGGCCTCGGCGGGGAACATGTGACCGCCAGTGCCCCCGGCGGCGACGACGCAGACCTTGTCCATGGGCGATACTCTCTTACGGCAGCAGACGACGACGCGGCGGCGAAATGTTGGAGCCCGGTTCATAGGCCCCCGGACGGCGCCGCGTCAGGGCCAGGGCGAACCCCATGGTCAGGCCCATGGCCATCATCGACGACCCGCCATAGCTGATGAAGGGAAGCGTCATGCCCTTGGTCGGGATCAGGTTCAGGTTCACCGCCACATTGATGCAGGCCTGAAGCCCGATCAGCATGAAGAGGCCCGCCGCCGCCGTCTGCTCGAACGGGTCGTTCAGCTTCATCGCCTTCTTCATCCCGCGGATGACGATGAAGGCGTAGAGGCCGATCAGGATCAGGCTGAGGACCAGGCCGAATTCCTCGGCGCCGACCGAATAGATGAAGTCGGTGTGCAGGTCGGGGACATGACGCTTCATCACCCCCTCGCCGATGCCGCGCCCGACCAGGCCGCCGGCGCGGATGGCCTCTGAGGCGCGGTCGATCTGATGGGTGTCGGTCGTCTCGGGCGACAGGAAGCGGCTGAGGCGGTCGCGCATGTGGCTGAAGGTGAAATACAGCGACACCACCCCGCCCGCGCCCATGGCGGCGATGACCGCCACCCATTTCAGCGGCACCCCGGCCATAAAGAAGACGGCCATGAAGGTGGTGGTGATCAGCAGGGTCTGGCCGATGTCGGGCTGGATCAACAGCAGGCCGACCGTCAGGGCCCACAGGCCGAAGGCGATGCTGACGCCAGGAACCCCCTGCCCCTTCTGGGCCTCGGCGAACATCCAGGCGGCGAAGACGATCAGGCCGGGCTTGGCGAACTCGGACGGCTGCAGGCTGAACGGGCCGAGATTCACCCAGCGCGCGGCGCCCTTCACGGTGTCGCCGATAAACGGCAGGGCCGCCATGACCACGATGGCGCCGAACAGGGCCAGGACCGCGATCCGTCGCACCCCGCGCGGCGACAGCAGCGACGCCGTCAGCATGACGGTCGTCCCCATCGAGGCCCAGACGATCATCCGCCAGGAATAGTGGAAGGGATCGGTGATGGACTCGTCGGCCAGGATGGCGGCGGGGCTGGAGGCGAAGCTGAGCGACACGCCGAGCGCCACCAGGGTCAGGGCCGCGCCCAGCAGGCCGCGATCCACGGTCCAGAACCAGCGCGCGATCAGGCTCTGGTCGTTGCGCGAAAACGGGTGGCTGTAGCTCTGGCTCATGCGGCGGGCTCAGGCTGGGCGCCCAGCGCCAGCACGGCGGCGCGGAAGGCTTCGCCCCGCACCTCAAAATCAGGGAACTGATCGAAGCTGGCGCAGGCGGGCGACAGCAGGACGACCTGCTCGCCCCCGGCCTTGGCGGCGTCGGCGGCGGCCAGCTCGACCGCGCGCTCCATGGTGTGGGCCACCACGTGCGGGGTGTCGGCCAGGGTGACGGAAAAGGCGTCGGCGGCCTCGCCGATCAGATAGGCCCTGGCGACGTGGGGGAAGAGGTCGCGCAAGGCTTCGATGCCGCCCTCCTTGGCCTTGCCGCCCGCGATCCAGAAGACGCTGGGGTAGGAGGCCAGGGCCTGACGCGCGGCGTCGGCGTTGGTGCCTTTGGAGTCGTTGATGAAGCGCACGCCGCCGAGACGGCCCACGGCCTCCATCCGATGCGCCAGACCGGGGAAGGTCATCAGGCCCTCGACCGCCGCGTCGTGCGACACGCCCAGCGCGCGGGCGGCGGCATAGGCGAAGGCGGCGTTCTGGGCGTTATGACGACCGGGCAGCGAGCGGGCCTTTGTCAAATCAGCAATCATGACGCTATCGGCGGTCAGTTCGCCGTCCGTAGCCTCCATCATCACCAAGTGGCCAGCGTCGAAATAACGCGCGCGGCCCTCGGACAATCGTTCCCCGATCTTATCCGCCGGTACTCCGCCGCGACGCCCGCCTCCGACCATCAAGACGCGCGTCGTGACCATGGTGGTCCAACCGCCCCGCGACAGAAGCGCATCGAAGATGTCATTGCCCCATCGCTCATCGGTTCCGATGATCGCCGTGCGGCCCTCGCCGTGTGCCTGGAACAACTTCGCCTTGGCGGCGACATAGCCCTCCATGCCGCCGTGGCGGTCCAGGTGGTCGGGGCTGATGTTGGTCAGGATGGCCACATCGGGCGCGAAGGTCGTGGTCAGGTCCAGCTGGTAGGACGAGACCTCGATGACATAGACGGCGTCGGGCGTCGGGGCCGGCAGGGCCAGGACGCCGATGCCGATATTGCCGCCGATGTGGACGCTCAGGCCCGCCGACTTCAGCACCCAGCCGATCAGGGCCGTGGTGGTGGACTTGCCGTTGGTGCCGGTGATGGCGACGACGCGGGGGCGCTGGCCTTGCGGCAGGGCGTCCAGGGCGCGGGCGAACAGTTCGACGTCGCCCATGACCGGCACGCCCGCCGCATGGGCGCGCTCGACGGTCCAGTGCGGTTTGGGATGGGTCAGCGGCGCGCCGGGCGACAGGACCAGGGCGGCGAAGCCCGACCAGTCGGCGCGAGTCAGGTCCTCGACGATGAAGCCTTCCGCCTCGGCCTGCATACGGCCCGAGACGCCGTCGTCCCACAGGACGGGGACGGCGCCGCCGGCGTGAAGCGCGCGCGCGGCGGTGATCCCGGATCGACCCAGGCCGAAGACCGCGACGCGTCTGCCCTCGAAGCCGGGAACCGGGATCATGGGATCAGCGCAGCTTCAGCGTGGCCAGACCGAGCAGCGCCAGCATGGCGGCGACGATCCAGAAGCGGATAACGACGGTGGATTCCGGCCAGCCCATCTTCTCGAAATGGTGGTGGATCGGGGCCATCAGGAAGATGCGCTTGCCGGTCAGCTTGAAGTAGCCGACCTGGATCATGACCGAGGCGGCCTCGACCACGAACAGGCCGCCGACGATGCCCAGCACCAGTTCGTGCTTGGTGGCCACGGCGATGGAGCCCAGCGCGCCGCCCAGGGCCAGCGAGCCGGTGTCGCCCATGAAGATCTTGGCCGGCGGGGCGTTGTACCAGAGGAAGCCCATGCCGCCGCCGATCATTGCGGCGCAGAAGATGGCCAGCTCGCCCGAGCCGGGCACGTGGTGAACCTGCAGATACTCGGCGAAGACGAAGTTGCCGACCAGATAGGAGATGATGCCGAAGGCGCCCGCCGCCATCATCACCGGCACGATGGCCAGACCGTCCAGACCGTCGGTCAGGTTCACGGCGTTGGAGAAGCCGATGATGGTGAAGGCGGCGAAGGCCACATAGAACCAGCCGATGTTCAGCAGGACAGCCTTGAGGAAGGGGAAGGCGATCGAGGTCTCAAGCCCCGGCGAGGTCGGGGAATAGGTCATCCAGACGACGGTCAGCACGCCCGCGATCACGGCGACGACCGCCTGGGCCGCCAGCTTCTGTTTCGAGGTCAGGCCCGCCGAGGTCTGCTTGGTCACCTTGGCGTAGTCGTCGATGAAGCCCAGCACGCCAAAGGCCGCCGTCACGCCCGAGACGATCCAGATATAGGGGTTGGTCAGGTCGCCCCAGAGGAAGACCGCAACGCCGATGCCCGCCAGGATCATCAGCCCGCCCATGGTCGGGGTGCCGACCTTGGACAGGTGCGAAACCGGGCCGTCCTCACGGATCGGCTGGCCCCGGCCCTGCTTGGCGCGAATCCAGTTGATGAAGCGGCTGCCCATGGCGACCGCGACGATCATGGCCGTGGCCATGGCCAGGGCGACGCGCACGGTCTGATACTGGATCAGGTGCAGCAGCGGATATTCCTGCGCAATGTCCGCGTAGTAGAGATAGAGCAGGTAGAACATTCTTGAGTGACCCTATCGCGTCGCGCGCGGCGCGCCGCTGCCCGAGGGGTTGTTGCCTTGATCGGCTGAGCCGAGATTTGCAAGCGCAGCCGCGACCAGCGAGGCCCTGGACCCGTTCGATCCCTTGACCATGACGATGTCGCCGGGGCCGACCAGCTTGTTCGCCTCGGCGGCCAGTTCGGCGGCGGTGGCGCGCCACAGGCCGCGTCGCGACGGCGGCAGGGCGTCGTGCAGGCGGCGCATCTCCATGCCCGCAGCATGGACGACGTCCAGACCGGCGGCGGCGATGGGCTGGATCAGGCCTTCGTGCAGGGCGCGGCTGTGCTCGCCCAGTTCCAGCATGTCGGTCAGGACCACGATGCGGCGTCCGCCCTCGGCGACGGGCCTGGCCCCCAGGCTGAGGAAGCCCGCCTTCATCGACAGGGGATTGGCGTTGTAGCTCTCGTCGATCAGGGTGAAGGCGCCGCCGGGGATGGCGACCGTCTTCAACTGGCCGCGTCCCGCCAGCGGCTGGAAGCCGGCGAGCGCCTGCAAGGCCGTATCCAGCGACACGTCCAGCGCCCGCAGCATCAGGATGACGCACAGACTGTTCAGGCCCCAGTGCACGCCCGACTGGGCCAGACGGTAGTCAAGGCGATGGCCGTCGATCTCGGCGGTGACGCGCGCGCCCTCGGCGTCGGCCTTGAAGCCCAGCAGGCGGGCGTCGGCGCCGGCGCCCGAGCCGAAGGTCTGCACCACGGCGCCAGCCGCGACCGCCGCCTGACGCACCAGATCGGCATGGGCGTCAGCGGCGTTGATCACGGCCACGCCGCCGGGGATCAGACCCTCGAAGATGGTGGCCTTTTCGCGCGCCACACCGGCCTCGCCGTCAGCGAAAGCCTCGATATGGACCGGGCCAACCGTGGTGACGCAGGCGGCGTGCGGACGCACGAACTTCGACAGCGGCCCGATCTCGCCCGGCGCATTCATGCCGATCTCGAACACGGCGCGATCCGTGCCGTGGGGCATCCGCGCCAGGGTCAGGGGCACGCCGATATGGTTGTTGTAGCTCTTGATCGAGGCGTGGGCCGCTCCGGCCAGATCAAGGCCCGCCTTGATCGCCTGGGTCGCGCTCGTCTTGCCGACGCTGCCGGTGACGGCGCCGCGCAGGCGGGCGCGTTCGCGGGCGGCGACGCCCAGGGCCTCCAGCCCCTTCAGCGTGTCGGGGACCAGGACGTAGGGCCCGCCCTCGACGGGGCTATCAGCCAGGGCGACAGTCGCGCCCGCGGCGAAGGCGGCGGACGCGAACTCATGCCCATCGCGGGCGCCGTGCAGGGCCAGGAACAGGTCGCCGGGCGCGATCTCGCGGCTGTTGTAGGTCAGGCCCGAGATGTCAGCATCGGGTCCGTGAAGTGTCCCCCCGGTCGCCGAGGCGATGGCTTCGGCGGTCCAGAGCGGCGTTTGAGTGTCAGGCATGATCGCGCAGGGCTTCGGTCGCTTCGGTGGCGTCGTCGAAGGGATGAATGACCCCGGCGACGATCTGTCCCTGTTCATGCCCTTTTCCGGCGATCACCACCACATCTCCTTCGCGCATCAGCGAAACGGCGTGATGAATGGCCTCGCGGCGGTCGCCGATCTCAAGCGCGTCGGGGCAACCGGCGCGAACCTGTGCGCGGATGGCGGCGGGGTCTTCCGAGCGCGGATTGTCGTCGGTGACGATGGCCACGTCGGCCAGACGGCCGGCGATCTCGCCCATCATCGGCCGCTTGGCGCGGTCCCGGTCGCCGCCAGCGCCGAAGACGACGATCAGACGACCGGTCGCGTGCGGGCGCAGAGCGTTCAGCACCGTCTCCAGACCGTCCGGGGTGTGGGCGTAGTCGACATAGACCTCGCCGCCGCGCGAGCCTTCGCCGGGGATGCGTTGCAGACGCCCTTGAGCGCCGCGAATGAACTCCATCGCCGGGATGACCCGGTCGGCGTCTTCGCCGCCCGCAATGCACAGGCCCGCCGCGACCAGGGCGTTCGAGGCCTGGAAGGCGCCGGCCAGCGGCAGCAGGATGTCGTGGATGCGGCCGCGCGCATCGATGGTCAGGCGCTGGCCTTTCGGCGTGGCCCGGCGCGCGATCAGCGACAGGTCGCGCCCGCGCTCGCCCACGCCCATGACGCCCAGACCCGCCATGATCGAGGCCGAGGCGAAGGCGGAATAGGCGTCAGAGTCCGCATTCAGGACGGCGGTGCGGCCGCGCGGCAGCAGGGCCTCGAACAGACGCAGCTTGGCGGCGCGATAGGCGGCCATGTCGCCGTGATAGTCGAGGTGGTCCTGGGTCAGGTTGGTGAAGCCGGCGGCGCGGATGGCCACGCCGTCCAGACGGCGCTGGTCGATGCCGTGCGACGAGGCCTCCAGCGCCAGGTGGGTCACGTCCTTGGCGGCCAGCTCGGCCAGCAGGCGCGCGGCCTCGGCGGCGTCGGGGCTGGTCAGGCCGGGGCCGGTCAGGGCGTAGGTCTGCTCACCCTTCTGACCGACGACGCCCAGGGTGCCCATGCTGGCCGACTTCAGGCCCAGACCGGCCCATATCTGGCGGCAGAAGTTGGCGACCGAGGTCTTGCCATTGGTGCCGGTGATGGCGACGCAGGTCCTGGGCTGGGCGCCGTAGAAGCTGCGCGCGGCCAGCGCATAGGCCCGGTGCACATCGCCCGACGTGACCAGCAGCGGGGCTGCGCCCGCCGGGGTGTCGGTCGGGGCCAGGATGGCGGCGGCGCCCTTGGCCAGGGCTTGCGGGATGAAGGCGCGACCGTCGGCGGCCGAGCCCGGCAGGGCCACGAACAGGGCGCCCGGCGCGACCTTGCGGCTGTCGGACGTGACCGAGGTGATCTCGGGGTCCGAGCTGACGTCGCGACGCAGCAGTTCTGACAGACGAAGCGCGCTCATCGGCCGTCGCCCTCGACGTCCTGATATTGCGGAATCTTCTCGCCCAGGGCGGTGGACCAGCGGTCGGCCTTGCGCTGGACGCCGAGGAAGGGGGCGATGCGGTCGGCGATCCTGCCAACGGCGGGCGCCGCGACATAGCCGCCGGTGCGGGGGAAGGTTCCGGGCTCGTCCATCAGCACGAAGACCGTGTAACGCTTAGCCGTCACCGGACCGTCGGCGGGGAAGACGCCAGCGAACGAGCCCACCGCGACGGCCGGGTTATAGCGACCGTTGACCAGCTTGTTGGCCGAGCCTGTCTTGCCCCCCATGCGAAGACCCGGCGCATTGGCGAAGCCGCCCGAACCGCGCGTCACGTTGCGACGCATCAGGTCCAGCATGGTGGCCGAGGTCTCGGGCGAGACCACCTGATGGGTCGGGGCGTTGGGTCGACCGCCCTTGCGCAGGGTCGGCTGCACATAGCGGCCGCCGTTCACCAGAGCGCCGTAGGCGGCGACATACTGGATCGGCGTGATCATGATGCCGTAGCCGAAGGACAGCGAAGCGAGGGTGGTGTCGTCCCACTTGCGCACCTTGGGCGGGCTGGCCGACTCCTTCAGCTCGATCGGCGCGGCTTCCAGCAGGCCGAGGCGCCGGAAGTAGTCGCGCATCACATCGCCGCCCATCTCGACCGCCAGACGCGAGGTGCCGATATTGGACGAGTGGAGATAGACCTCTTCCAGCGTCAGCACCTTGTTGGTGGCGTGGAAGTCGGTGATGCGGCGCTTGCCGATCTGCAGGGCCTGGGAGGCGTCGAACAGGGTGTTCATGTCGGCGCGACCGGTGTCGATGCCTGCGGCGACGGTGAAGCTCTTGAACACCGAGCCCATTTCGTAGTGGGCCGAGGTGACGCGGTTCATCACAGCTTCGGGCGCGGCCGCATTGCGACGGTTGCCGTCGTAGGCCGGCCAGGAGGCCATGGCCAGGATTTCGCCCGTCTGAACGTCGGTCACCACGGCGACCGCGCCCTTGGCCTTTGCCTGTTCGGCGGCCAGAGCCAGTTCGTTCTCGACCACGCCCTGAACACGCAGGTCGATGGAGAGCTGGAAATCTTCGCCGGCGGCGCCCGCCGCGCGAATTTCCTGGTCGAAGGCCAGTTCCGAGCCGGAAACGCCCTCGCCGCCCGTATCGGCCCGGCCGATCAGATGGACCGCCGAGGTTCCCAGGGGATAGACGCGGCGATCCTCGGGCTCGAACGAAACACCGCCGAGCGCAAGGGCATGAACCGCACTGCGCTCGGAAGGGGTCAGCCCGTTGAGGGCCAGCAGGCGACGCTCCCCGCTCAGGACGCGATCCAGCCGACTGGCCGAAATGCGCGGAAGGGCGCGGCGCAGCTGAACCTTGGCCGTCGCCGGATCCCAGATTTCGCGCGGGTCGATATAGAGGCCGTAGTGGGTGATGTTGGTGGCCAACAGCTGGCCGTTGCGATCCACCAGATCGGCGCGCGTGAGGGCGTTCGGGTTGAAACCCACGCCCGATCCGCCGCGCGGCGCGAACAGGGCGGCGTGGGCCGCCCCCAGGGCCAGGCAGGCGAAGACGGCGGAAAACGCCGCCAGGATCAGGAAGATGCGGACGCGGGTGTCTTCTTCCGGACGGCCGTCGGCGCGAGCGCGCTCGAACGAGTGCTCCATCCACCAGACGCAAGAAGCGACCCAGCGCCCCCAGGCCGCGAACAGACCGCCGACGGAAGGCCCCTGCGGGCGCGGCTGCGGACGGCCCGGCGCGGGGCGCCGATAATCCATGTCGTGATGATCATGCACGCTCAATGCAGGCTCTCCCCGGCGACGGGTTCAGCAGCAGGCGCGGCGGGCGCAATAGCGGCAGGCGCGGGCGCAACGGCGACCGGCGGGGGCGGCGCGATGGCCGGCAGACCGGCCTCCACCGCCTGACGACGGACATCGACCGGACCCAGCCCGATTTCGCGCGACAGAGCCTCCAGGCGCGCAGGCTGCTCCAGACGCGTCGCCTCGGCGCGCAGCAGGCGGACCCGCTGGCGGTTCTCGCGGATCTCGCTCTCGATGCGGCTGATCTCGCTGCTTTCGCGGGCGGCGGCGGCCTTGGCGATATAGACGGAGAAGACCAGGGCGGCGACGCAGACCACGCCGATGATCTCGACGCAGCGCACGCCGCGGACCTTCCAGTCGAACAGGCGCTTCACCGGAACCGGCACGGCGATCATGCGCGTCGCCCCCAGGCCGGGGCCGTGGTGCGGACGGCGGCGCGCAGCTTGGCCGATCGGGCGCGGGGGTTGGCGGCAAGCTCGGCCTCGCCCGCCTCGCGCGCGCCCTTGAACATCAGGTCGAAGCTGGGCTTGCGGGTCTCGACCGCGACGGGAGCGTGACGCGAACCTCCCGGCGAGTTGCCGGTGCGCTCGGTCAGGAAGGCCTTGACGATGCGGTCTTCCAACGAATGGAAGGTGACGACGACCAGCCGTCCGCCCGGCGCCAGCGTCGCCTCGGCGGCTTCCAGACCGCGTTCCAGCTCGCCCAGTTCGTCGTTGACGGCGATGCGCAGGGCCTGGAAGACGCGGGTCGCGGGGTGAATCGGCGCGCCGCGACGACCGCCCAGAGCCTTTTCAACTACCTCGGCCAGGTCCAGCGTGCGGCTGAACGGCTGCTCGACGCGACGGCGCAGGATGGCGGTGGCGACGCGGCCCGACTGACGCTCGTCGCCGTACTGCTTGAAGATGTGGGCCATCGGCCCGTGATCCCAGGTGTTGACGATGTCGGCGGCCGTCGCGCCCTCGTCCGACATCCGCATGTCCAGCGGCCCGTCGCGCATGAAGGAGAAGCCGCGCTCGGCCTGATCCAGCTGCATCGACGAGACGCCGATGTCGAAGACCGCCCCGTTCAACTGGACCTTGCCGCTTTCGGCGAAGGCTTCGGACAGACCCGAGAAGGGGGTGCGAGTCAGTTGAAACTGGCCCGGATAGGCGGCGGCCACCGCGTCGGCGTGCGGCTGGACCGTCGGATCGCGATCCAGACCGATGACCTGGGCGCCGCGATCCAGGATGGCGCGGGTATAGCCGCCAGCGCCGAAGGTGGCGTCGATGACGACGTCGCCGGGCTGGGGGTTCAGCGCCTCAAGGACTTCGGCCAGCAGGACGGGGGCGTGAGGCGACGTCATGCCGCGCCTCCGGTCTTGGCGACGGCAGCCTGTCGGCGCATTTCACCGAACTGCTTCAGGCCTTCGCGCGCCATGCGGCGCTGCTCGGCGCGGTGCGCGGCCCACTTGTCCTTGTTCCAGATCTGGAAGCGCTCGCCGACGCCGTAGATGACGACCGTGTCGGACAGCTCGACCTCGGCGCACAGATGCTCCGGCAGGGTGATGCGGCCGGCGGCATCATAGGACAGCGGCTTCTGCTCGCCGAATATCGAGGCTTCCAGCGCCGAGCGGTAGGGATCGCCGAAGGGCAGGCTTTCGATGACGGCGCGGTACTCGGCGAACAGCTTGTCGCCGCCCGCTTCCAGGCAGTCGGCTTCGATGGAGGGGAAGCAGAAGACGCCGTGTTCAGCGCCGTTTTCAGCCGTGCGGAATTCCTGGGGGATCAGGAGACGGCGCTTGCCGTCCAGCTGCTTCTCGTAGGTCGAGAGAAACACGCTTTGCCCAATCGAGCCCTGCGGCCCGCCCCTGAAAGTCCGTTGATGACACCACGCGCCGGGCGACAGCCCCTACTCATGAGGCTGTGGGATAGCATGGGATCAGATGGGCCTCAATGGGATTAGTTGACACCCTTTAACCAAATTCCCGGTGCGGCAGAGGTGTCACACAGTGTAAAACGAGAACATACAAGCAACAACAAGAGTATTCACAGCCTGTGGATCGCTCTTTCCGCCATGTTTTCAACGCAGGGGTTAATGGGCGCCCCATTTGCGCACGCCAACGCGCGATCCTCGGGTCAAGCCCGAGGATGACGGCAGAAGTTGAACGGGAAACGGCCTCAAGCAGCGCGAAGCGCGATAGGCCAAACAACATGGGCCTCAAGTAGCCTGAAGGCCGGTAGGCCCAAGTAAAACGCCAGACGGCCTGTAAGCCGGGTTCTGTTCCGCCCCGAAAGGCGGCGACGATCATTCCTCTGGACCGCCCATTGCTGGACGGTTCTCGCGACCTACCCGGACGCCTCGGGCGGTGAACCCTGCGAGCGAGCTCGCGCGACGTCCCTATTCGGTCTTGCTCCAAGCGGGGCTTGCCATGCCGCCGACGTTGCCGCCGACGCGGTGGGCTCTTACCCCACCCTTTCACCCTTCCCCAGGCCGAAGCCCAGGCGGTTTGCTTTCTGTGGCGCTATCCCTCGGGTCACCCCGGGCGGGAGTTACCCGCCGCCTCTTCACCGTGGAGCCCGGACTTTCCTCGACAAGAGCAAGCTCTCGCCGCGACCGCCCGGCCGTCTGGCGGGGGCTAAGTGCGCGCGAACGCGCCGCGCGTCAATCCAGAACGCCGGTGACGCTCTCGACGCTGGCCAACTGAAGCAGGCCGACCAGGCGGGCGCGGGTCTCGCCGTCGGCTATGCCGTCGATGCGGTCGGGGCGCCAGTGACGCTGGAAGGCCTCGACGGTCAGGCGGGTTTCGTCGTCGTATTCGCCCCCCGGCTTCACCCCGTAGCCCAGCCGATGCAGGCCCGAACGCAGGACGATGACGCCCAGCCCCTCGTCGCCCGGCGACAGGTCGGCGCCGAGGGCGGCGACGCGCTCGGGGGCGGGATCGAACCACAGGCCGTGGCCATCCTCGGCCAGACGCTTCCACGGAAACAACTCGCCCGGATCCTGCTTGCGGTCCGGCGCCGTGTCCGAATGACCGACGATGCGCGCGTCGGGAATATTCCAGCGTGAGCGGATATCGGCGATCAGGGCGATGACCGCCGCGATCTGCACTTCGGGAAAGGCGCGATAGCCGAACTCATGACCGGGATTGACGATCTCGACGCCGATGGAGGCGGCGTTGACGTCAGTCTCGCCCTGCCAGACGCCCCTGCCCGCGTGCCAGGCGCGGCGCTCTTCCGGCACAAGGCGCAGGATCACGCCGTTCTCGTTGACGACATAATGGGCCGAGACCTCGGCGGCCGGATCGCGCAACCGGGCGACGGCCTCATCCGCCGTCTGCATCCCGGTATAGTGCAGCACCAGCATGTCCGGCGGACCGCGCCGGGCGTCGAAGTTCGGCGATGGGGCGTCGATGAAGCTCAGCATGGCGCCCGATCAGCGCCCTTCGCGTTCCCAGCCGTAGGCGACCCAGGTGTCCCCTACCTTCTGGGCGTCGATCACGCCGTCGTCCCGACGCGCCTTGGCGTTGCGCGCACGACGGGCGCGAAAGGCGAAGCCGGCGAAGAAGACGAGCACGCCCGCGACCAAGGCGATCACCGCGACGGCCGCGGCGGTCAGCACGGCCAAGACCGCGCCCACGGTGACGGCCAGGGCCGTCGCGATCAGACCGCCAAGCCAGACGATCGGCGTCAACAGGCCGCCGCCGGTGCGGCGCCGGGCGTTGAACTCGATCTGGGCGAAGGGGTCGGACTGGATCATGGTACTGCCTTTCATGACGCGCCGATGAAGGAACGCCTGAACCCCAATGTCGGTCCATCGACCTGAACGGTCAATGGAGTGCGACATCACGCATCAGTCAGGCTGTCCGCCTTCAAAAAGCCGGCTGGTCGGCCAGGACGACCGCACCGCGACTGCGCAGACGCTCTGCCTCGACACGGTTCAGCACAGCCTGGGCCGCCGGATCGCCCATGACGCGACCGACCGAGACCATGGCCTCAGCCGCCTGTCCCGAGGCGCCGAAGGCGGAGGCCAGGGCTTCCCACGGCGACTGCGGCGTGGGGAAGCGCTTGAAACGCACCGATTCGCTGGTCGGGATATTGGCCAGCTTGCGGGCCTTGAGGATGGCCTCGTTCAGGCCGCCCAGCTCATCGACCAGACCCAGGGTCTTGGCCTGAGCCCCGGTCCAGACGCGGCCCTTGGCGATCTCGCGCACGCGCTCGACCGGCAGCTTGCGGCCCGTCGCCACGCGGGCCACGAACTCCTCATAGACGCGGTCCATCGAGGCGGCGAAAGCGGCGCGCTGACCCTGATCAAAGCCCTGCACCGGCGAGAAGGCGTCGGCGTAGTCGCCGCCGACCGACAGGCCGCGCATGTCGACGCCGAAACGACCCAGGGCGTCGGCCAGCACGAACTTGCCGCCGAAGACGCCGATGGAGCCGGTCAGGGTCGAGGGCTGGGCCACGATCCAATCGGCCTCCGAACTGATCCAATAGCCGCCCGAAGCCGCATAGGCGCCCATGGACACCACCACCGGCTTGCCCGCCGCCTTGGCCGCGCGCACGGCGGCCAGGATCTGCTCGGACGCTTCCGGCGAGCCGCCCGGCGACGAGACGCGGAAGACGATGGCCTTCACCGCCTTGTCCTCGATGGCGTCATAGATGGCCTTGGCCGTATCATCCGAACGGATGTCCGAGCCCGAGCCGAAGGGCGAGGCGCTCTGGCCGCGTCCGGTCATGATGGCGCCCTCGCCGCCGACGATGGCGATGGCCGACTTGCCCGAGCCGTTGCGCGCGCCCTGCATGGAGGCGTAGTCGCCGAAGGAGACGATCCTCGCGTCCTTGCCAGCCCTGGTCTTGGCGGCGGCCTCGGCTTCCTCGACCTGGCCGATCTTGTCGACCAGCTTCAGGGACAGGGCCTGTTCGGCGGAATAGGGACCGGCCTCGACGACCGCTTTCAGCGCCTCGGGCGTGGTCTTGCGGTCGCGCGCCGTATTGGCCAGGGCGCTGTCATAGATGGAGGTCATCCAGGCCAGCATCGCCTCGCGATGCGGCGCGGTGTAGTCGCTCTGCGTGAACTCGTTGACGGCGTTCTTGTACTCGTAGCGCTGCTCGAACTCGGGCTGGACGCCGTATTTCTGGAAGGCGCGGCCCAAGAAGACGCCGTCGCTGGCCAGGCCGGTCGCCTGGAAGTTGGCCGTGTTCTGCAGCCAAAGCTGATCCGCGCTGGCCGCGACCATATAGCTGGACACCACGGCGCCGACAGGCATGAAGCCCTGGCTGTGAGCGATGACGGTCTTGCCCGAGGCGCGGAAGCGGTGGATCGCCTGACGCACCTCGTCGGCGGCGGCGGGGGTCATGCCGCTCTCGGGCGCGCGCACCAGCAGAACCTTGACGCTGTCGTCCTTCTCGGCCTGGGCCAGGGTGTCGACGATGTTGATCACCGACAGGCCCGAACCGCCAAAGGCGGCGAACGGATTGCTTGGTTGCTGGTCGGTCAGCCCTTCTCGCAGGTCCAGCTCCAGAACCGAATTGGAGGGCGTCGTCGGTTTGGACGCCCCGGCCGCCGCCGCGAAAAACAGCAGGGCCGCGATCGGCAGAACAACGAAGAAGGCCACAAGCCCGGCGAAGACGCCGAGCATGGTCAGGAAAAACTGTTTCATGGAACTCAGGCGGCCGTCCGGTCAGTGGCCACGCGCGGCCTGCCGCGAGCATAGGGCGCTCGCAGCCGCCGTCAAATGAAGGCCCGGTAATGAAGGACAGATAGGGCCCGTTGTCGCCAACGAGCCCTTGCACCTGTTCACATCAAACGATCAACGGCCGATGTCATAGGTCCCGCTGATTTCGATGCGGACCGTCAACTCGCCCGCGGAAACCGGCGTCGAGGCGCTGCCAGAATCCATGGCCATGGCGCGGGCGTACATGGGTCGCGGCGGCTCGGGCGTGAAGCCGCCGCCCTCGGTCAGGGAGCGGACGCCGCCCAGTTGCACGCCCAGGGCCTGGGCGTAGAGCCGCGCCTTGTCCTGCAAGGCGCGAACGGCCAGTTGGCGCGCCTGATCTTCAGCCGCCTTGGGGTCCTTCAGGCCGAAGGCGATGCCGTCGATCTGGTTGACGCCTGCCGTCACCACGGCGTCGGCGGTCGTGCCGACCTTGGTCAGATCGCTTATGACCACGGTGACGCGGTTGGTCGCCTGATAGCCGCGCAGCTTGGGCGGTTCGTTCTGCTGATAGTCATACTGCGCCGACAGGTTCAGACCCGAGGTCTGGATGTCGCGCTCGTTGATTCCCGCCCGGCGCAGGGCGGCGACGACGCGGGTCATCTGCTGCGCGTTCTGAGCCATGGCCTCCTGAGCCGTGACGGCCTCGGTGACGACGCCGAAGTTGATCGTCGCCTGATCCGGCGCGACCTTGACCTCGCCATAGGCGGACAGGTTGAGGGCGGGTTGCTGAGCCATGGCGTGCACCTGCATCGAGGAAGAACCGCCCGGTTGCGACTGGGCGGATGCGACGGCCGGCGCCGCCAGGGTCATCAGGGCCGTGCCCAGCATCAGGGCGCGTGCGGTGCGGGTCATCATCGTCTCCGTGGAAGTCCATCGGCCGGTCGTCTTCGCCAGCCACGGCCTAACTTGGCCGTTTCAAGCTGAACGAACGCGGAAGACCCCCGTGCAGGTTCCGTTCATCGGTATGAAAAGGGCGACATGTCCGGGGCGTCTTTGCAGCAGACGCAACCCCTGCTAGGCACGTCCTCCCTGCTTCGGGGGCCTGTAGCTCAATGGTTAGAGCCGACCGCTCATAACGGTCTGGTTGGGGGTTCGAGTCCCTCCAGGCCTACCACACTCGTTCGCCGCACCGCCGACTGGGCTGCGCCCTCGGCCAGACGATGCAGGTCCCGTCCCGAACATCGCGACCAATCGACCCTGTCGAGCAGACGCTTCAGGTCCGGCGCCGGATGAAGGGGCGGCGTCACGACATCGTCTCGCCGCGCCTCATGCCTGCGACCAGGCCGATCAGCAGGCCCACGGCCAGGGCGCGATTGCCCGGTTCGCCCGTCCGCGCCTCTTCCACCCTGCGAGCCAGTTCGTGATCCAGCCACGCCAGCTGACGCGCAAAATTCTCGTCCGCTTTCGATACGTCGTTCATCCCTGTCCTCCCCTGATCGGATCACGCGAGGCTACTGCGTCACCCCGGCCGGGCTCAAGACAATTGTTCTCTTTTTGTTCCAGAACTCCTTCCGGGTCTGCTCTTATGTCCTGCGAGGCTTGGCCCTATATGGCGACGAGCTAGAGGAGAAGCCGCCAATGTCCTATCTCGCCCGCGACGACCGCCCTGCCGACAAGGCCGAACGCTATGCCGAGGTCGAGACCGAGATTCTGGCCGTGCTGGATGGCGAGTCGAACCGAACGGCGCGGATGGCGACCGTAGCGTCGATGCTGGCTGACGCCTTTCCCGTCTTCTTCTGGACCGGCTTCTACGTCGTGGATGAGGCCAAGCCGCAGGAACTGGTGGTCGGGCCGTACCAAGGGACGCTGGGCTGTCTGCGCATTCCCTTCGGGCGCGGCGTCTGCGGCGCGGCGGCGCGGGACCGCCAGACCCAGGTGGTCGAGGACGTCCACGCCTTCCCCGGCCACATCGCCTGCGACAGCCGCTCGGCCAGCGAGATCGTGGTCCCTGTGCTGGACGCCTCGGGCGATCTGATCGCCGTGCTCGACGTGGACGCGACCGAGAAGGCCGCCTTCGACGCTGTGGACGCCGAGGCGCTGGAGCGGCTGATGGCCAGGGTGTTTTCCGCCTGATGCGGATCGGGATCGACTTCGGCGGGACCAAGATCGAGGCTGCTGCGCTGGACGACGACGGAGCCTTCGTGTCGCGGATTCGCGAGCCCAATCCGGGCAACTACGACGGAGCCCTGGCCCTCGTCGCCGATCTGATCGCGCGCGTTGAGGCCGAGGCAGGGGCGGCGCGTTCGGTGGGCGTCGCCATTCCGGGATCGCCGTCACCGCGCAGCGGCCTGATCCGCAACGCCAACTCGACCTATCTGAACGGTCGTCGGTTCGGCGAGGACCTGGAGGCCGCCCTGGGTCGCCCCGCGCGGTTGGCGAACGACGCCAACTGTCTGGCCTTGTCCGAGGCCGTGGATGGGGCGGGCGCAGGCGCGGCCAACGTCTTTGGCGTGATCATCGGCACCGGCTGCGGCGGCGGACTTGTCATTGATGGAAAGCTGATCGAAGGCGCGCACGGCGTGGCCGCCGAGATCGGTCACATCTCCCTGCCCTGGCCTTCTTCCGAGGAGGCGCCCGGCCCCGCCTGCTGGTGCGGGTTGAACGGCTGCCTCGAGACCTGGGTGTCGGGCACCGGCTTCCAACGCGACCACCAAGCGAAGACGGGACGAGCATGGAAGGCGCAGGCCGTCGTCGAGGCGGCGCGCGACGGAGACGCCGACGCGACGACGGCGCTGGACCACTACATCGACCGGCTGGGACGCGCGCTGGCCATGGTGGTCAATCTGGCGGACCCCGAGATACTGGTGCTGGGCGGCGGCATGTCGAACGTCGGCGAACTGTATGACCGCCTGCCGGAGATCGTGGCGCGATACGCTTTCTCTGATCACTGGGACGGAAAGATTCTCGCCGCCAGATGGGGCGATTCCTCAGGCGTGCGCGGCGCCGCGCGCCTCTGGCCCGACTGATCCCCAATTGATCCCGCGACGGGCGGCGCTATGGTCCGCCGCCTGAACTTCAAGGAACGGGACAATGAGCGAACGGGTCGTGGCGATCACTGGCGGACATGGCGCGCTGGGCAGGGCCGTGGTCGAGGCCGCCCTGGCGCAGGGATTGAAGGTGGCCGTCATCGACCATGCCAGCGGTCATGCCGCGCCCGACGGCGTGCTGGAGGTCGGCGGCGTCGACCTGACCGACCCGGCGGCGGCGAAGGCGGCCATGGAGACGGTTGCGGCGCATTTCGGTCGGCTGGACGCCCTGCTGAACATCGCCGGCGGCTTCGTCTGGCAGGCGGTCGAGGGCGGCGAGGACGAGTGGGCCCGCATGTTCGCCCTGAACCTGACCACCGCCCTGAACGCCAGCCGCGCCGCCCTGCCCCACCTGAAGGCCTCGGCCGAGGGGCGGATCGTCAACGTTGGAGCCAACGGCGCGCTGAAGGCGGCGCATGGCATGGGCGCCTATGCCGCATCGAAGTCGGCGGTGCATCGCCTGACCGAGGCCCTGGCCGAAGAGTTGAAAGCGACCTCGGTCACAGTCAACGCCGTCCTGCCCTCCATCATCGACACGGCCGCCAATCGCGCTGACATGCCCGATGCGGATCCCGCCAGATGGGTCGCGCCCGCCGATCTGGCGGCGACCATGCTGTTCCTGGCTTCCCCCGGAGCGCGGGCGATCACGGGCGCCCTGCTGCCGGTCACGGGCCGGGTCTGATGCGGGCGCGCAGCGTCCTCTATCTGCCGGCCTCCAATCCGCGCGCGGTGGAGAAGGCCCGAGGCCTGCCTTGCGATGTAACCGTGCTGGACCTTGAGGACGCCGTCGCCCCCGAGATGAAGGCCGAGGCCAGGCAGGCCGCCGTCGCGGCCGCGCATCAGGGCGGATTCGGATCCCGTCTCGGCGTTAGGATCAACGGACTGGATACGCCCTGGGGGGCCGAGGATCTGGCGGCCCTGCGCGATGCGCCGGTCGATCTGATCGTCGCGCCAAAGGTCGAAAGCGCGGCCATGGTCCACGCCCTGTCGCGTGGCCTGCGCCCCGGCGTGGCCCTGTGGGCCATGATCGAGACGCCGCGCGCCCTGATCGACCTGCGCGACATCGCTGAGGCGGACGGGGCCCTCCGCGGCCTGATGCTGGGGGTCAACGATCTTGCCAAGACTCTGAAGACCGGGGCTGCGCCTGATCGCGAACCGCTGAAGCCCTGGCTGGCGGCGGTCGTCGCCCATGCCCGGGCCAACGGCCTGACGGCCATCGACGGCGTCTTTAACCGCATCAAGGACGTTGCGGGCTTCGCCGCCGAGTGCGCGCAGGGTCGAGTTTACGGCTTCGACGGCAAGAGCCTGATCCATCCGTCGCAAATCGACGAGGCCAATGCGGCGTTCGGGCCTTCCGCGGAGGACATCACCTGGGCGCGAACGGTGGTGGCCGCCTTCGCCGCGCCTGAAGCCAGGGGGCTGGGGGTGATCCGCGTCGAAGGCGAGATGGTGGAGCGGCTGCATCTGCAAACCGCGCAGGACCTGTTGGCCGGCATCTAGCCCCTCTCCCTTGTGGAAGAAGGCGGAGAGGGCTGGGAACGACACATCCTCTCACGGATTGTTACGGCCCCGGCATGGCCTTCGCACCTGCAGCGCGCTAGTCAGGCTGCCGGACGCGAGGCTCAATGAAAAGTCTCACGCAACGACCACGGCTCAGGGACTGCAAGATGACCAAGTGGGTGTACGGCTTCGGCGGGGGATCTGCCGACGGCGATGCGTCGATGAAGAACCTTCTCGGCGGCAAGGGCGCGAATCTGGCGGAAATGTCGTCGCTCGGCCTGCCGGTGCCGCCCGGCTTCACGATCACGACCGAAGCCTGCGTCCACTACTACTCCAACGGCGAAACCTATCCGGCCGAGCTGGCCGCACAGGCCGCCGCCGGGCTGAAGACCGTCGAGGGCATTGTCGGCAAGACCTTCGGCGACGCCGCCAACCCCCTGCTGGTCTCGGTGCGTTCCGGCGCGCGGGCCTCGATGCCGGGGATGATGGACACGGTGCTGAACCTGGGCCTGAACGACCAGACGGTCGAGGGCCTGGCCAAGCTGTCGGGCGACCGTCGCTTCGCCTTCGACAGCTATCGTCGTTTCATCACCATGTATTCCAATGTGGTCCTGGGCATCGGTCATGATCAGTTCGAAGAGGTCCTGGACGACCACAAGGATCGTCTGGGCGTTTCGGTCGATACCGAACTGACCGCCGAGAACTGGGAAAAGGTCGTCGCCGACTACAAGGTCCTGGTCGAGCGGGAACTGGGTCAGCCCTTCCCGCAGGATCCGCATGACCAGCTGTGGGGCGCCGTCTCGGCCGTCTTCGCCAGTTGGATGAACGACCGCGCGAAATTCTATCGCCGCATGCACGACATCCCCGAAAGCTGGGGCACCGCCGTCAACATCCAGTCCATGGTGTTCGGCAATATGGGCGAGACCAGCGCCACGGGCGTGGCCTTCACCCGCAACCCCTCGACCGGCGAAGCCAAGCTGTACGGCGAGTTCCTGATCAATGCGCAAGGGGAAGATGTGGTCGCGGGCATCCGCACGCCGCAGTCCCTGACCAGGGCCGGGCGCGAGGAGATGGGCGAGACGGCCCTCTCGATGGAAGAGGCCATGCCGGTCGTCTTCGCCGAGTTCGTCGACGTCGTGAACCGGCTGGAAGGCCACTACCGCGATATGCAGGACATCGAGTTCACGGTCGAGCAGGGCCGTCTGTGGATGCTGCAGACCCGCAACGGCAAGCGCACGGCCAAGTCGGCGCTGAAGATCGCCGTGGATCTGGCCTCCGAAGGCGTGATCTCGCAGGAAGAGGCCGTGTCGCGGGTCGAACCCGCCGCGCTCGATCAATTGCTGCACCCGACGCTGGACCCCAACGCCGCCCGCACCGTCGTCGCGGCGGGCCTGCCGGCCTCGCCCGGCGCGGCCACCGGCAAGATCGTCTTCGACGCCGACGAGGCCGAGCGCCTGTCGCAGATCGGCGACGCCGTCATCCTGGTGCGCGAGGAAACCAGCCCTGAGGACATCCACGGCATGCACGCGGCCCGCGGCATCGTGACCGCGCGCGGCGGCATGACCAGCCACGCCGCCGTCGTGGCGCGCGGCATGGGCCGGCCCTGCGTCTCCGGCGCCGGTGAAATCTCGATCAATGAGAAGGCCGGGACCTTCACCGCCCGCGGCCGCATCTTCAAGGCCGGCGAGGTCATCACCATCGACGGCGGCAAGGGCGAGGTGCTGGACGGCGCCGTGGCCATGATCGAGCCGGAACTGACGGGCGACTTCCAGACCCTGATGGCCTGGGCCGACGGCGTGCGTCGCCTGAAGGTCCGCGCCAACGCCGAGACCCCGCTGGACGCCAAGACCGCGCGCGGTTTCGGCGCCGAGGGCATCGGCCTGTCGCGCACCGAGCATATGTTCTTCGACGAGGCCCGCATCGCCGCCGTGCGCGAGATGATCCTGGCCGACGACGAGCAGGGCCGCCGTCTGGCTCTGGCCAAGATCGCGCCCTTCCAGAAGGCCGACTTCGCCGACCTGTTCACCATCATGGCCGGTCTGCCGGTGACGATCCGCCTGCTGGACCCGCCGCTGCACGAGTTCATCCCGCACACCGACGCCGATATCGACGCCCTGGCCGCCGGTTCGGGTCTGGACGCCGCCAAGCTGAAGCGTCGCGCGCGTGAACTGCACGAAACCAACCCCATGCTCGGCCACCGCGGCTGCCGCCTGGGCGTCGCCTATCCCGAGATCTACGAGATGCAGGTCCGCGCCATCCTCGAGGCGGCGCTGGAGGTGAAGAAGACGTCGGGGGTCGCTCCGATCCCCGAGATCATGCACCCCTTGGTCGCCCTGGGTCTGGAGATGAAGTTCCTGCGGGAACTGACCGACCGCACCGCCCGGGCCGTGTTCGCCGATGCGGGCGACAGCGTCGACTACCTGGTCGGCACCATGATCGAGTTGCCGCGCGCTGCGCTCCGCGCCGCCGATCTGGCCCAATACGCCGAGTTCTTCAGCTTCGGCACCAATGACCTGACCCAGACGACCTTCGGCATCAGCCGCGACGACTCGGGCCACTTCCTGCAGGCCTATCTGGACAAGGGCATCTTCGAGACCGATCCCTTCGTGCGTCTGGATCAGGACGGCGTGGGCGACCTCATCCGCATCGCCGCCGAGCGCGGTCGCGGGGTCAAGCCGGACATGAAGATGGGCATCTGCGGCGAACACGGCGGCGATCCGTCGTCCATCGCCTTCTGCGAGAGCGTGGGCCTCGACTACGTCTCCTGCTCGCCCTACCGCGTGCCGATCGCCCGTCTGGCGGCGGCCCAGGCCGCGCTGGCCGCCCGCTCGGGCGAGGAGCGCGAAAAGGACCGCTAGAGCCTGTCTCAGGCTTGCGCGTGCAAAGGCGGTCCCTCGGGGCCGCCTTTTTCGTGTCGGAATAAGGTCACGATCAGCGTAACACTGTATGTGTCCGGCGGCGCACAGTTTCACCTATGTATTCGACCGCCTCTGGAACGGCTTGGCCGGATAGCCATTTAACTCCTCGCTGGATGGGGCCGGTGACCGCAGAAGTCACCACATCTGGTTTTACTAGGAGTTATAGAAACAATGCGTAACATTCTTCTCGCCGCCGCCGCTATTTCTGCAATCGCCGCTCCGGCCTTTGCTCAGTCTGGTCCTGACGCCCGCGGTTACGGCTCGCTGGGCTATACGCACCTTGAAGGCGACTCCGCCACGACCGGCGCCGTGACCGGCCGCCTGGGCGTGAACCTGAACCGTTACCTGGCTGTCGAGACCGAGGCCTCCGTGGGCGTCAAGGACGACGACTTCTCCGTCGCCGGCATTGACGGCTCGATCAAGCACGAGTGGGACGCCGCCGGTTATGTGGTCGGCAAGTATCCGGTCAGCGACAAGCTGGAACTGTTCGCCCGCGGCGGTTACGGCCACACCGAGCTGAAGCAGGAATTCCCCGGCGCCAACACCGATGTCGGCGGCGACAGCTGGAACTACGGCGTCGGCGCCAACTACTACGTTGATGGCGTCAACGGCGTCCGCGCCGACTGGACCCGTCGCGACTTCCGCGACAACGCGGGTGAAGCCGACGCCTATTCGGTCAGCTACGTCCGTCGTTTCTAAGGTCTGGAATTCAGTCCGTCTGGCGCTGAATACGACGAAGGCCCGCTCTGGAAAGAGCGGGCCTTTTCGTTGTTCGGAAACGACTAGGCGACGCCGGGAGCGAGGGCCCAGCGCAGCGAATTCTCGCCGAACGGCTTGATGAAGAAGTCGCGATAGCGTTCGAACACTTCCACGATCTTGGCCTTCAGATCCTGAGCCACGGACTCGCCCCGCTGGCGTTTGAGCGCCGCCACGCAGTTGACCACGATGTCCATGTGGGCCGATCCGCCCATATGTTTCAGAACCGTGGCCACGTCGTGCGCCAACGGATCGCTGAGCTTCTCCACCCAAGGTGAAATCGTCTGAGTCATTCGGGCGCCATCCCCCCTGGTTCTCGACACCCGTAACGGTTTGCAAAAAAATCCGAACAGTGCAAGCGCCGCCGGAAATAATGATTCCCGTTATTTGACTTCAGGGGCGCTTTTGCACAAAAACCGTGCCCGCCGAGTAGCCTGCCCCGAAGCTGCAGATCAGACCGACATCGCCGGGGGCGAAACCGTCGTGCTTCAGGTGGAAGGCGATGATCGACCCGGCCGAGGAGGTGTTGGCGTAGTTGTCCAGGATGATGACGTTCTCTTCCGGCGCGGGCTCGCGGCCCAGCACCTTCTTGCCGATCAGGGTGTTCATGTTGATGTTGGCCTGGTGCAGCCACATCCGCTTCAGGCCGTGCGGATCAAGGCTCAGCTCGGCGGCGTGATCGAGGATCATCTCCGAGACCATGGGCACCACCTCCTTGAACACCTTGCGGCCCTGCTGGACGAACATCTTGTCGCTCAGGCCGTCCGACGGCGTCGGCTCGTTCTGGCCCGTCGGCAGGGCGGCGCGGTTCAGGAAGCCGAAATTATTGCGGATGTTGTTGGAGAAGCTGGTCTTCAGCCGCGTGCCCAGAATGTCCCAACCGCCTGGGCCGGCCTGATCCTCGGCCTCGATGATGACGGCGGTGGCCACGTCGCCGAAGATGAAGTGGCTGTCGCGATCCTTGAAGTTCAGATGCGCCGAGCAGATCTCGGGATTTACCATCAGCACGGCCTTGACCGAGCCCGAAGCGACGAAGTCCGCCGCCGTCTTGATGCCGAAGGTGGCCGAGCTGCACGCCACGTTCATGTCGAAGGCGAAGCCCTCGATCCCCAGGGCCTGCTGCACCTCGATCGCCATGGCGGGATAGGGACGCTGCATGTTGGACGCGGCGCAGATGACGGCGCCGATCTCGCTGGCCGGCTTGCCCCAGGCCTTGATGGCGTCCTGCGCCGCCTTCACGGCCATCTCGGCCATGATCGACAGTTCGTCGTCGCCGCGCGCGGGCAGGCGCGGCAGCATCCGGGAGGGGTCGACAATGCCGCTCTTGTCCATGACGAAGCGCGCCTTGATGCCCGAGGCCTTCTCGATGAAGGCTTCGGAAGAAGGCGTCTTCAGTTCCAGTTCGCCGGCGGCGATGGCCTCGGCGTTCTCGGCGTTCCAGCTGTCGGCCCAGGCGTTGTAGGCGGCGACCAGTTCGGCGTTCGAGATCGACTGCTCCGGCGTGAACAGGCCGGTGGCGGAGATGACGGCTTTTTGCAACTTTTTGGTTCCCTAACGCTTGGCGCGCGGCGCCTCGCTGCATGAGGGAGGCAGGCTCCCTGACGGCGTCCGTTTTGTGGGCGCGCGTTGCGGCGAAGTTCGGGCGCCTCGCGGCCGGACAGGTCCGTAGCGATAACGAACCTCCTCAATAGGCCGGTGGAAGGCTCCGGTCGAGACTGGCCTTGACGCCCCTCCACCATCTGTTGATGCGGCCGCGCGGCGGGGCGGGCAGCGGATGATCCCGCGCCGCGATCAGGGCCGCGACCAGGTCCTCGGCCTCGCACGGCCAGCCCCCGGGCGTGACGTAGACGGGATAGCCGATCAGGGCGGCATGGATGAGGCTTTGCAGGCTGGCGCGGCGCGTGCGGCGCTCGAAATCCAGCTTGTCGTCGGTCAGGCCCCATCCGGCATAGAAGGGTCGGCCATAGACGCTGACCGACTTGCCCCGCATCAGGGCCTCGAACCCGGTCAGCGACGTCAGGGTGGCCAGCCGGTCGCAGGCGTTCAGGCAGTCCACGATGTCCAGATCGTCGGCCGAGGCGTCGACCTCCTCCATCGCCGCGTGATCCAGCAGGCCGGGCCGGTTGCCCGCCGTCACGTCGGGGTGGTTGCGATAAATCAGGAAGGCGTCGGGATGATCCGCCCGCGCCGCCTTCACCAGGCCCGAGTTGGTGCGCAGGTCCGGGCCGCAGCCCATCATGATCGAGCGGTCGTTCTCGACCTGACCCACGACCAGCAGGATCGGTTTGTCTTTCGGCCAGGACGCCGGAACGCCCGCCCCCTTCAGATTGTATTTCGACAGCCCCGCCTCGACCACGCGAACACGAAGCCGCTCGGCCCGCGCCGCCTGGTCCGGCGAAGGCTCGCCCGCCTCGATCAGGCTCTCCAGGCGGCTGGGCCGGGTCGGGTCGTAATAGACGCCCTGATCGTCCAGGGCGACGGACAGGGCGCCGAAGAAGTCGGAGCCCAGGCCGCGCGAACGGATGAAGCCGTCCTCCATCCGCACGACCGGCCCCTCGAAGGCGTCGGCGGCGGCGCGGATCTGCGGCGTCTCCTTGCCGGCCCACCAGATCAGCCTGCCGCCGGTCGCCCGCGCATGGGCCACGGCGGCGGCGGCGCGCCAGAAGTAGCGGACGCGGCCCTTGGGCGAGTTCAGCAGACGGCGCACCGGAGGCCGCTTGGCCGGGGCGAAGCCGACGGCGGCCCAGTCGCCGGCCAGCCGGTCGGCGCGGTCGCGGAGGGCGATCAGCCGCTCCAGCGCCTGCTCGGCCTCGCACCGTTGGCCGGTGACGGGATCGACATAGCGGGTGTAGGCGATCAGGGCCGCCGCCGCGACCTGCTCCAGATCGCGCGCCACGCCGCGCCGTCCGGTCGAAACCGCATCCGTCGTCAGGCCCCATCCCGAATAGAAGGGGGCGCCGAAACAGCGCACAGGCAGGCCGCGCAACAGGGCCTCGAACCCCAGGGCCGAGGTCACGACATAGACCGCATCCACCGCCGCCAGCAGGTCGGCGGGCCGCACGTCGGTGTCGATCAGGGTGACGCCTTCAAGCTCGCTGGCTGGAATGCAGCCCGACTTGCGCCCCGCCGCCACCGCCGGGTGGCGCTTGACGATCAACTGGGCGTCCGGCTCGTCGCGTCGCGCCGTCGCCAGCATCTCCGAGAAGCTGGCCTCGGTCGCCAGCCCATAGCCGATGGAGGCGTCGCCGAAGGTCTGATCCACGATCAGCACCCGGCGGCCGGGCTTGAGCAGGGCGGCGTCCAGCGGCCCGCCCATATTGGTCTTGGACACGCCCGAAGCGACGATGCGGTCGATCAGGCCGCGCGCGCGCGCCTTCATGGCGGCGTCGCACCAGTCGGGAGCGGTCGCGATCAGCTGCTCCAGCCGACTGGGCCGCGTCGCGTCGTAATAGACGCCCAGATCATCGACGATCAGGCTGAGGCTGGTCGCCCCGCTCTCGCCGATCCCGACCGAGCGCAGGAAGCCGTCCTCCAGCGCCACATAGGGTTTGCCGTGCCTGGCCGCCCAGCGCCGTCCCGCCGCCGCCGTCGGCTTCATGCCCCAACCCAGCACGGCCTCGGTCTGTGCGCCGGGCAAGGCTGACAGGTCGTAGTCAGGCAGGAAGACCGACAGAAAGGGCGTCTTCAACACCCCGGGCGCGCAGACCCAGGCGCGTGTTTTGGAAAGGGGCGGAAGCGGTGCGGTCATGGGCTGTGTCTACGGTTTGTAGAGTCCGGGCGCCACTCCCTCGCTTCCTTCTCCTTGCGAGAGAAGGATCAGCACTACCCCGCGATCTGACCGAAGTCGGCCACCCGGCCCATGACGCCGCGCACCTGCCCCAGCAGCTTCAGGCGGTTCTCGCGCTCCGCTTTATCGTCGGAGTTGACCATGACGCCGGTGAAGAAGGCGTCGACCGGACCGCGCAAGGCGGCCAGCGCCGTCATGGCGGCGGCGAAGTCCTCCGTCTCCAGCGCGGCGTCCACGGCGGTCGCGGCGGCGGCGGCGGCGAAGGCCAGAGCGGTCTCTTCCGCAGGCTGGTTGGCCAGGCCGGTGGCGACGGCGCCTTGCGGCAGCGGGCCCTTCTTCTCCTCGGCCTTGAGGATGTTGGACGCCCGCTTGTAGCCGGCCAGCAGGTTGGCCCCGTCGTCCGTGGCGAGGAAGGCGGCCAGCGCCTCCACCCGACGCACGATCCGCACCAGATCGTCGTCGCCCAGAGCGAAGACGGCGGCGACGAGGTCGTGGCGCTGGCCCTGGTCGCGCAACAGGACGGTCAGGCGGTCGGCGAAGAAACCGACCCCCGAATGACCGAGCTCAAACGCACCAACGCGCAACCAACTACCTTCGACATCTTCAGCGATGCGGGCACCATGAGCGACATCAAATGCACCATTGAAGTCTGCTGCGGCGAGCCTGTTGGAAAGATAACTTAGGCGATTTCGAAGCTCTCTGAGATCATCCGCAAACTCCGCACTCTCGTCCTCCAAGATCCAGGATGGCCCCGATGCCGATGCAAGACGGTCCATCAGCCCACCTGCATTGAGGTAATGCCAAGAGACATTTCCCTTCAGGTACAGCAGCGCGTTCTCAATTCGATCATCTTGGCGGCTGCTTTGCTGATCAGCGAACTCATTGATGAAGCTGTCCGAAAGATCGAAAAGCTGCGCTAGGCCAATCACCTCGAACATCCGGCCAAGATGCATCCGCACCCCGTTCTCCAGCACCAGCCGGATCACGCCCAGCGCCGCGCGGCGCAGGGCATAGGGGTCGCGCGAGCCTGTGGGCTTTTCGTCGATGGCGAAGAAGCCGACCAGGGTGTCCAGCTTCTCGGCGATGGCGACGGCGACCGTGACCGGGGCGGTCGGGACGCTGTCGCCCGGACCTTGCGGCTTGTAGTGGTCGCGCACGGCGTCGGCGACTGCGTCGGGATAGCCGGCCAGACGGGAGTAGTAGCCGCCCATGACGCCCTGAAGTTCCGGGAACTCGCTGACCATGCCGCTGGCCAGATCGGCCTTGGACAGGCGCGCGGCCTGCTCGGCCTGATCCGCGTCGGCGCCGACCAGAGGGGCGATCTCGCGCGCCAGCGCCGCGATGCGGTCGACGCGCTCGGCCAGGGTGCCCAGCTTGGCGTGGAAGGTGACGCCCTTCAGCTTGTCGTTCCAGGCGTCGAAGCCGACCTTCTGATCCTCGTCCCAGAAGAAGCGGGCGTCGTTCAGGCGGGCCGACAGGACTCTGGAGTTGCCGGCGGCCAGGGCCTGACCGCCATCGGTCGCCTCGACGTTGGCGACGACGAGGAAGTTGGGCGCCAGACCGTCCTTGGACGGATCGCGCACGGCGAAATACTTCTGGTGCACCTTCATCGACAGGCGGACCACTTCGGGCGGCAGGGACAGGAACTGCGGGTCCATGTCGCCCAGGATCGGCGTCGGCCATTCGGCCAGACCGGCGACCTCGTCCAGCAGGCCGTCGTCATCGACCAGAGCCAGACCGCGCGCGGCGCAGGCGGCCTTGGAGGCTTCCAGAATCCGCAGCTTGCGGTCGGCCACGTCCAGCAGGACAAAGTCGCGTTCCAGCTTGGCGCGATAGTCGGCGAAGTCCTTGACCGCAAACGGCTTGCCGCTGCCGAGGAAGCGATGGCCCTCGGTCACGTCGCCTGAGTGGATGCCGTCGATCTCGAACGGCACCACCGCCCCGTCGAACAGGGCGATGATGCGCTTGATCGGGCGCACCCAGCGCAGGCTTCCCGTGCCCCAGCGCATCGACTTGGGCCAGGGGAAGCTGCGGACGATCTGATCCACGGCCTCGGCGAAGACCTCGGTCGTCTGACGGCCCTTGCTGCTGATCTCGGCGAACCAGACGCCGTCGCGCTCGACCAGTTGGTCCTGGGTCAAGCCGGTCTTCCTCAGGAAGCCTTCCAGCGCCTGAGCCGGGGCCGAGGTCTTGGGACCCTTGACCTCTTCGTTGCGGTCGGCGGCGGCGACCGGCAGGCCGTCGATGACCAGGGTCAGGCGGCGCGGACCGGCGAAGACGTTCAGCGCCTCCCAGGTCAGACCAGCGGCCTTCAGACGGTCCGACACCATGCGCTCCAGGTCGCGCGCGGCGCCCTGCTGCATACGGGCGGGAATTTCTTCGGAGAAGATTTCGAGGAGAAGCTGGGGCATCAGTTTTCGTCCCGCACCCATTGATCGCGGGCGCGCCAGAGGGCCCTTCCCCCTTGATGGGGGAAGGGTTGGGATGGGGGTGACAGCAGGGCCGAACGGATCGCATCGACCACGTCCGACAAGCCGTCCGTCACCTGTTTGGTGGAAAAGCGGATTACGCGAAAGCCCTGGCTTTCCAGCCAGGCGGTGCGTTCGGCGTCATAGGCGACCGCTTCGAGTTCCTCATGCAGCGGCCCGTCGATTTCCACGATCAGGCGGCTGTCATGATGGGCGAAGTCCGCGATGTAGCGGCCGATCGGCGCCTGACGGCGAATGTTCAGCTTCAGGCGGCGCAGTTCGTCCCAGAGAATACGTTCCGGGAAGGTCATGTCGCGACGCAGTCGCCGCGCGCGGCCGACAGCACCCGTCAGATGACGCGCGCGCAGAGGGCTGAGGGCGTCACCCCCATCCCCAGCCCTTCCCCCATCAAGGGGGAAGGGAGCCTGTGGCGTCAACTGATCGTCAACCGTCATGCGGTCGCCCGTTCATGTTCGACCTGGGCCAATGCGCAGGCTTTGCACAGGTCGCGGATGCGGCCGATGTAGCTCTGGCGTTCGGCGACGGCGATGGCGCCGCGGGCGTCCATCAGGTTGAACAAGTGCGAGGCCTTCAGCACCTGGTCATAGGCGGGCAGGACCAGGGGCTGGCCTTGCGGCCCCTTCATGGTCAGGAAGTGCGCGGCCTCGCGCTCCATGTCCTCGAAGCGGCGCTTCAGCGCGGCGACGTCATAGCCGTGGAAATTGGCTTCGGACTGCTGGCGCTCGTTCTCGAGGAAGACCTCGCCGTAGGTCAGGCCTTCCTTGTTGAACTTCAGGTCATAGACGTTGTCGACGCCCTGAACATACATGGCCAGACGCTCCAGCCCGTAGGTCAACTCGCCCGAGACCACGTCGACCTCGATGCCGCCGACGCCCTGGAAATAGGTGAACTGCGTCACCTCCATGCCGTCGCACCAGACCTCCCAGCCCAGGCCCCAGGCGCCGACGGTGGGGTTTTCCCAGTCGTCCTCGACGAAGCGGATGTCGTGCAGCTTGGGGTCGATGCCGATGGCGGCCAGCGAGCCGAGATAGAGCTCCTGCAGGTTGTCCGGGTTCGGCTTCAGGATGACCTGATACTGGTAATAGTGCTGCAGCCGGTTGGGGTTCTCGCCATAGCGACCGTCGCCCGGACGGCGCGACGGCTGGACATAGGCGGCCTTCCACGGCTTGGGACCCAGCGCCCGCAGCACCGTCGCCGGGTGCAGGGTCCCCGCGCCGACCTCGATGTCATAGGGCTGCAGAATGGCGCAGCCCTGGTCGCCCCAGTATTTGTGCAGGGTCAGGATCAGGTCCTGGAAGGCGAGGGGTTCGGTGGTCACGTCGGCTCGTTTTCGCAGCGCAAAATTTGAGCGCGGACCCTAGGGCGCGCGAGCCGGAAACTCAACCGGACGCGGCCTCTCTTCCTTTCCGGGATGACAGCAGAAAAAGCGCTAGGCGGATCCGCCCAGCACGCAGTTCCGCACCCACCAGTCGGGGCGTTGCAGCGCAAGCGCCGCGCTCTCGGCCGCCGCTGCGTCGTCGAACAGACCGAAGACCGTCGCCCCCGAGCCCGACATCCGCGTCAGACGGCACCCGGGCGCGGCGCGCATGGCGCTCAGGGCCTCGCCTATGCCCGGCGTCACGCGCAGGGCGGGCGCTTCCAGATCATTGCGCTGGCCCTTCAGCCAGGCGATTACGGCGGCGGACGACCAGTCGGCGGGGGCGTCCGGGCAGTCGGCGCCGCCCGCGGGCGCGTCGTCATAGGCGCGGTACACGGCTCCCGTCGGCGAGGGCAGGCCGGGGTTCAGCAGGACCGCGTGCAGCGGCGGCAGGCGCGGCTCGTCTCTCAGATCATCGCCCCTGCCCGTCGCCCAGGCCGGGCGGGCGCGCAGGCACATCGGCCCGTCCGCCCCCACCACGCCGGAGACGGCCTCCAGCGCGGCCTCGTCCAGATCAAGCTCCAGCAGTTGCGCCGCCAGCCGGATAGCCGTCCCGGCATCGGCCGAACCGCCGCCCAGGCCAGCGGCGATGGGAAGCTGCTTGTCCAGCGTCACCGCCACCGGCGGCGCGCCGATCCCGGCCGTCTCGCCCAGCGCCCGCAAGCCGCGCAGGATCAGGTTGTCGCCCTCGTCCGCCAAGGCGCCGCCGAACGGGCCGGCGACGGTCAACGACAGGGCGTCGGCCCGCCTCACGGTCACAGCGTCGCCCATGTCGGCGAAGGCGACCAGACTGGCCAGCGGGTGATAGCCGTCGCCCGCCACGGGCCCGACGTGCAGGAACAGGTTGATCTTGGCCGGAGCCAGGCCGCTCAGCGTCACCGCATCAGTCCGCGGCGCCCGCGCCGCTGTCGTCGGTCGGTTCCTGAGCCAGCTTGTCGCGCAGCTTGGCCTCGACCTCGGCCTTGCGTTCGGCCTCGACGTCCAGAGTGAGGACGCGGTTCCACTGGAAGCCCGCTTCGCGCTGGCGACCCACGGCCCAGTAGGCGTCGCCCAGATGGTCGTTGATCTCGGCGTTGGCGGGCTCTTTGGCCACGGCCTGTTCCAGATTCTCGACGGCCACATCGAACTGGCCCCGGCGATACTGGGCCCACCCCAGCGAGTCCTGGATGTTGCCGTCCGACGGATCGGCGGCGAAGGCGCGGGCGATCATCTCGGCCCCCTGCTCGACCCGCACGCCGCTGTCGACCCAGAGGTAGCCGAGATAGTTGAGCACGGTCGGGTTGTTGGGCTGCTTCTGAAGCGCGGCCCACAGCTCCGCCTCGGCCTCGGGCTTGCGATCGAGGGCCTCATAGGCCGCGCCGCGCAGGAAGTTCACCTCGAAGCCCTGTTCGGCCGTGGCAAGAAGAGGGCCGTTCAGCACCACCAGCGCCTCGTCGAAGCGTTTCATCTGCACCAGTTGCCCGGCCAGAAGATAGGCGATGCTGGCCTCATTCGGACGCGCCTCGAGGGCGCGGCGCAACTCGGCCAGGGCCTGTTCAGCCTGGCCGTCCTTTTCGAAACTCAGCGCGCTCTGAACGCGCGCGGCGGCATAGAGCTCGATATCCTGTCGCCCGACCTGGGCCAGAGCCGCACGGGCCGCCGGCTCCAGTTCGGCCTGTTGCAGGGTCTGGCCGATCAGGAAGCGGTTCTCATCGGTAGGATCAAGGTTCAGGGCAAGGCGAAGATAGACCACGCCGAACTCCAGCGCGCGCTGGGCGATGGCCTGGTCCGCAGCGGTCTTCAGCGCCAGCGCCGCGCCCTGGCGCCATGTCGGCGCGGCGGGCGCACGCCCCTTGGCCAGCACGCGGGCGCGGGCCGACGTCGTGGCGCGATCGGTCGCCCCGGCGGTGACGGCGGCGTCATACTGGACCAGGGCTTCATCGCGCTTGCGGCGACGTTCCAGGAATTCGCCGTAGGGCAGACGGAACAGGCGCGAGGCCAGGGCGTGGCTGGTCAGGTCGCGCCACTCCGCGTCGGCCTCGTCGTGGCGACGGCGAAGCTCCAGCAGGCGAGCGCGGTTGGCGCGGGCCACCAGGGTGCTGATCGGGTCCAGATCAGCCGGCGGCAGAGCCAGGGCGCGGTCCCAGTCGCCGGCGGCGGCGGCGATCCAGGGCTGGAGATAGAGGCCGGCGCGCTCATGCGGCGAGCCGATGGGGGCCGCCTTCAGCAGGGCGTCCGCCTTGCGCGCATCGCCATGGACGAAGGTCTGCACGGCGGCGACCAGACGCCCGGCCTGGACGATGACGGGCGAGACGCCCTCTCCTTCCGGCGCGATGCGGCCGGCGACATCGAGATCGCCCGCCAGCAGCGAGGCGGTGAAGGCCTGTTCCCGCACCCGGGGTTGTTCCGGGGTCAGGGCCTCGACCTGCGCCAGATAGTCGGCGCCTGCCTCGCTCTCGCCGCTGGTCAGGGCGTTGCGACCCGCGAGGTAGTAGCCGTAGGCGCTGCGCCCCTCGGCGTCGGTCGGGATCGGGGCCCAGATCGCCGGGATGGGCGGGGTCTCGGGCGCCGCCGGCGCATCGGCGATGATGATTTCGGGGTCCTGGCCTTCGGCGTCGGCCGGGGTCGCCGTGTCAGGCTCCGACGGATCTACCTCTATCGCTGGTTCGACAGTTGCGGCCGGAACCGGCGCGGCCGGCGCGGCCGGCGCCTCCTGCGCCAGGGACGGCGCGGCCAGGCCCAGCGCGATCAGCGAGGCGGCGGCGAACAGGGCGGAACGGCGGAAGGGGAAGCGCATGGGCGGACCCTTCACGCTTTCCCTTCCGCCCGCAAGAGGCTGAAACCTCTGAGCCTTACATGTTCGGATAGTTGGGGCCGCCGCCGCCTTCCGGCGTGGTCCAGACGATGTTCTGCGACGGGTCCTTGATGTCGCAGGTTTTGCAGTGGACGCAGTTCTGGGCGTTGATCTGGAAGCGCGGATTCTGGCCCTGCTCGTCGGTCAGCACCTCATAGACGCCCGCCGGGCAATAGAGCCGCGCCGGTTCGCCGTACTTGGGCAGGTTGACCCTGATCGGCACGGACGGGTCCAGCAGCTTGAGGTGGGCCGGCTGGTCCTCGGCGTGGTTGGTGTTCGAGATGAAGACGCTCGACAGCTTGTCGAACGACAGCTTGCCGTCCGGCTTGGGATAGGTGATCGGCTTGAAGTCCTTGGCCAGGCCGGTCGAGGCCGCGTCCGTCTTGGCGTGCCTCATGGTGCCGAAGACCGAGAAGCCGCCGGTCAGGTGGTTGACCCACATGTCGAACATGCTGACCGCCCCGCCCATCATGGTGCCCAGCTTGGACAGCATGGGCTTGGCGTTACGGACGATCTTCAGCTCCTTGTAGACCCAGGAGGTCTTGTAGGCTTCCTCATAGGCTTCCAGCACGTCCCCCTCGCGGCCGGCGATCACGGCCTCATAGGCGGCGTCGGCGGCCAGCATGCCGGTCTTCATGGCGTTGTGGCTGCCCTTGATGCGGGGCACGTTCACGAAGCCCGCCGAGCAGCCGATCAGGGCGCCGCCGGGGAAGGCCAGCTTGGGCACCGACTGGAAGCCGCCCTCGGTGATGGCGCGAGCGCCGTAGGAGACGCGCGTCCCGCCCTCCAGATGCTCGGCGATGGCCGGGTGGTGCTTGAACTGCTGGAACTCGTCGAACGGCGACAGATAGGGGTTCTGATAGTTGAGGTGCACCACGAAGCCGACCGACACGTAGCGGTCGCCGAAATGGTACAGGAACGACCCGCCGCCGGTCTTGTCGTCCAGCGGCCAGCCGGTCGTGTGCTGGACCAGGCCGGGCTGGTGCTTCTCGGCCGGGATCTGCCACAGTTCCTTCAGGCCGATGCCGAACTTTTGCGGGTCCGCGTTGGCGGTCAGGTCGTGGCGGGCCATGATGGTCTTGGCCAGCGACCCGCGCACGCCCTCGGCGATGAAGACATACTTGCCGTGCAGTTCCAGACCGGGCTGGAATTCGCCGGTCGGCCTGCCCTCGCGGTCGATGCCGAAGACGCCGGCGACGACGCCCTTCACCCTGCCTGACGGTTCATCCCAGACGACGTGGCTGGCGGCCATGCCGGGATAGACCTCGACGCCCATAGCCTCGGCCTGTTCGGCCAGCCAGCGCGCCACATTGCCGAGCGAGGCGATGTAGCAGCCGTGGTTGTGCATGAAGGGCGGCATGGCGAACATCGGCAGGGACGCCTGCCCCGCCGGGCCGAGCACCAAGAACCTGTCGGTCTTGACCGGGGTCTCCAGCGGCGCGCCGCGTTCCTTCCAATCGGGGAAAAGCTCATTCAGGGCCTTGGGGTCGATGACGGCGCCCGACAGGATATGGCCGCCGATCTCGGCTGACTTTTCCAGCACGGCGACGGAAATCTCTTTCCCGTCCTTCTCGGCGCGCTGCTTCAGGCGGATGGCGGCCGACAGGCCGGCGGGGCCGCCGCCGACGATGACGACATCATAGTCCATGACCTCGCGCTCGACGCCTTCCAGCGCTTCCGCCGGCGGCAGCTTGTCGATGACGGCTTCCTGCCACGCGTTTGTTGCGCCGCCTTCGATCGCTTGCTCGCCCATGATCCCCTGAATCCTCGTTGTCATCGTGGTTATCCGTCTTATCGTGAGGTGACGCAGCGGCGGTCAAGGCTTATCCCTGTCGCGGAATGACGCCTCAGCCCCCCGACGCCGCCGCAACCGAAGCCTTGCTCGCCTTCTGGCGCGATGCAGGCGTGGACGCCTGCTATCTGGACGCGCCGGTCGATCGGACGGTCTTCGTCGCCCCGCCTCCGTCCCAGATGGTGCAAAAGGCTTCGGCCAGCGTCACCGCCCTTTACGGCGGAATGTCCGGCGCCGAGGCTGTGAACGAGGCGCGGCGCCTGGCGGCCGCAGCCGCATCCATGGACGACGTGGCGCAAGCGATCGCCGCGTTCGAGGGTTGCCCCCTGCGCGCCATGGGCGCGAGGCAGGCTGTGTTTGCCCGTGGTAATCCGAAGGGCTCCATCCTGCTGATCGGCGAAGCCCCCGGCGAGACGGAGGATTTGCGCGGCCAGCCCTTCGTCGGACAGGCCGGACAGTTGACCGATCGCATCCTGGCGGCGGCCGGTCTGGCGGATCAGGTTTTCATGACCAACACCGTCTTCTGGAAGCCGCCGGGCAACCGCCTGCCGACTCCCCAGGAGCAGGCCGCCTGCGCGCCCTTCCTGGAGCGCGCCTTCGCCCTGATGCAGCCGAAAGCGGTGCTTCTGCTGGGGGCGGCGGCGGCGAAGTCGGTGTTGAACACCGAGGAAAGCCTGATGAAGATTCGTGGCCAATGGCGCGAATGGCGACTGGCCGAAGGCGGGGTCTCCGCCCCAGCGCTCGCCACCCTGCATCCCGCCTTCCTGCTGCGTCAGCCGCAGGCCAAACGCGTGGTCTGGGCCGACATCCTGGCGCTGGCGTCGCATTTGGATACGGCCCAGGTTGAGCCCGACGCGTGAGTCAGGCATGGTTATCGGCTGACGACCAGTCCACAGAGCGCTGACAATCCCGAGTCGAGACGGGAGCGGCGCCGACGAAGGGGGCCGCCGCGTATGTACCTTTTCCGCCGCGCGTCACTCGCGCCCCTGTTCGCTGCTGCGCTCTGCGTCACGGTTGCGCCTGCCGCCCTGGCTGCTGAATCCAGCGCCGATGACGGCGGCAAGGCCTATATCGCCAATGACTCGGATCGAACGCCCACGGCGCTGAGCAGTTCCGATCGGCTGAGCTACACCACCGCCTTCGACGCCTTGCGACGAGGCGATCTGGAACTGGCCCGTTCCTCGGCGCGCCAGGCCCAGGATCGCGTATTGCTCGGACAGGTGGAGTTCGAGCGCCTGTTCCACCCCACTCACGTCGCCGCCTATGACGAACTGGCGGCCTGGCTGGAAAGCTATTCCGACCTGCCGATGGCGTCGCGCGTCTACACCCTGGCGATGCGCCGGCTTCCCGACGGCGCCCCGGAGCCCAAACGCCCCGGAAATCTGCTGGAGCGAACCTGGGCCAGCGTCACCGGAGCGGGCGACGGCGGCGTGTCGGATCCGGCCAAGGCCGCGCGCGTAGCCCTGAATAACGACGACCTGGCGGGCGCCTATCGAACCGGCGCCGAGATGGGCGACTGGTGGAGCGCGGGCCTGGCGGCCTGGCGGCTTAATGAGTTTTCCGACGCCTTCCGCGCCTTCGAGCGCGTCGCGCAAGATCCCACCGAAGACCCCTGGGTCCGCGCCGCCGGCGCCTTCTGGACCGCCCGCGCCGCCGCCCAGTCCGGCCGCCAAGACAGGGTGGCCGAAAATCTCCGCCTCGCAGCGCGTTGGCCCGCCACCTTCTATGGCCAGGTCGCCCTGCGTCAGCTGGGCGAAGAGCCGGTGATCGAGAATATGGGACCGCGCGCCTATGGAGCGACGCTGCAACGCGCCAGCCTCTCGCCCGAGCCGACCGGCGTGGATGCGCGCGAACTGAACGCCTTCATCCGATCCGACGAAACCGCACGGCGCACCGTCGCCCTCTATGAGGTCGGCCGCCGCAACGAGGCGGAAGAATCCGCCCGCACGGGCATGCGCAGCGCCGACGGGGACGCCGCCCGTCGCCTCTGGGCCGGCCTTTATCGCACCGTGGCCCCGAACCGGGCGGCCCAGGCCGAGGCCAGCCGCATCGACGCCACCCGTTATCCCATGCCGGTGCTGGAGCCCGAGGGCGGCTTCACCATCGAGAAGGCTCTGGTCTACGCCATCGCCCGCAAGGAAACCGACTTCAACGCCAGCGCCCGCTCCGGCGCCGGCGCCTATGGCATGATGCAGGTCATGCCGGCGACAGCCGCCTACATGACCGGAGATCAGGGCTACGTCCGCAATCCTGAACGGCTGCTTTCGGCCTCGACCAATATGAAGCTGGGTCAGGAGTACGTGAACCGCCTGTTCCAGATCGAGTCCTTCCAGGGCGACATCCTGAAGGCTGTGGCCTCCTATAACGCTGGTCCCGGGCCGATGCTGGCGGCGATCCGCAAACTGGGGCCGGACGCCGATCCCCTTTTGCTGATCGAAACCATCGACGTGCCGCAGGCCCGCGACTACGTGGAAAAGGTCGTCGCCGCATACTGGATCTATCAACGGATGCTGGGCGCGCCTTTGAACACGCTGGACGCCGTGGCGTCGGGCGCCCGGGCCGTGCCGATCCGCCTGGACTATGTCGCGCCGCCCGCGACGATGCAGGTGGCCGAGGCCGCCCCCATGGCCGGGACGCGCTAGATCGTCGTCAGACCACGCTGGACAACAGCATGGCCCAGACGAAGGCGAAGGCCAGACCCGCGAGGAAATAGCCGCGCGCCGTCTTGCCCCAGTCGGTGTTTCTGCTGATCGTCCGCATGGCCCGTCCCCCACGGCCCGACGCCGTGAAGCCAGATTGTAACATCACTCGTTAATCGCTGGTTTTCCGCCGAGGTTAAGCGGCGTTAGCAAGCGCCAGCCGCTCCCACTCCTGAAAATCAGGTTGGGCCAGCAGAGCCTCGACATAGGTCCGGGCGACGCCGTCCGCATCGCCATGCGCGCCAAGTTCGATCTGATAATGGCGCACCCGCGCCGCGACGGGGGTGAAGAAGGCGTCCGCAATCGACCAGTCACCGAACAGCCAGGGACCGTCGGCGCCGAAGCGGCTGCGCATCTGCCGCCACAGCTCGACCAGCCGCGCCAGATCCCGATCCAGCCCCGGATCGGACGGCGCCTCGGACCGCGCCTCGCCAGCGATGGGATGATCCGGCCCCATGCCGCACAGATCGCGCAAGGTCGTGAAGCCGGAGTGCATTTCGGCTGTCGCCGAACGGGCCAGGGCTCGCGCGGTCGGATCGACCGGCCAGAGCTGCGCCTCGGGATAGCGTTCCGCCGCCCATTCGCTGATCGCCAGCGTGTCCCAGATGGTCTCGCCGTCGACCTTGAGCAGAGGCACGAAGCCCGACGGCGACAGGCGACGCAGCTCGGCCTTCTGCTCTTCGGTGCGATAGGAGACCTCACGCGTCGTGAACTCGGCTCCGGCCCGTTTCAGCACCAGCCATGGCCGCAGCGACCATGTGGAATAGAGACGCGGTCCGATGATCATTTCCATGGCGAGACTCCCGAGCTTGAGCCTGCCTCAATGGCTGGAGGAAAGCTTCAGCACAACAAGGCCCGAGATGATCAGCACCGCGCCCGCAATCCGCATGGGGGTGATCGGTTCGCCCAGCACCGCGATGCCGACCACGAAGGCGCCGACCGCGCCGATGCCGGTCCAGATCACATAGGCGGTGCCCAGCGGCAGGGTCTTCATCGCCATCGACAGCAGGCCGAAGCTGACGATCATGAAGACGATGGTGCCGACCGTCTGCCACGGCCTCGAAAACCCGTCCGACGCCTTCATCAGAAAGGCCCAGACGATCTCGAACAGACCGGCGAAAAGAAGGAGAATCCAGGCCACGACAATACTCCCTTGCATGGCGAACCGGGTCGTCCCGGCGGTCATGCCCAATGTAGGGAGAGGTCGTCCTCTGACGCAGCCTATTTGGGACAAGGCCGCGAGAAGTCAATGGCGAACCTTGACTCGCGGGCCGTCGCGCACGACACGACCGATCCATGATCACGCGCTATACCCGCCCCGAAGCCGTCGCCATCTGGTCGCAAGAGACCAAGTACAAGATCTGGTTCGAGATCGAGGCCCATGCGGCCACCAAGATGGCCGAACTGGGGGTGATCCCGCAGGACGCCGCCGACGCCATCTGGGCCAAGGGCAAGGACGTGACCTTCGATGCGGATCGCATCGACGAGATCGAACGCACCACCAAGCACGACGTCATCGCCTTCCTGACCCATGTGTCGGAAATCGTCGGCGAGGAAGCCCGCTTCCTGCACCAGGGCATGACGTCTTCGGACGTGCTGGACACCTGTTTCGCGGTGCAGCTGGCGCGTTCGACCGACCTGCTGCTGGGCGGCGTCGACCGCGTGCTGGCCGCGCTGGAAGTCCGCGCCAAGGAACACAAATACACCCCGACCGTGGGTCGCTCGCACGGCATCCACGCCGAGCCCGTGACCTTCGGCCTGAAGCTGGCCGGCTATCACGCCGAGTTCCAGCGCGCCAAGCGCCGCCTGATCACCGCGCGTGAAGAGATCGCCACCTGCGCCATCTCGGGCGCCGTCGGCACCTTCGCCAACGTCGATCCGGCGGTTGAACAATACGTCGCCGACAAGATGGGTCTGGCCGTCGAGCCCGTCTCGACCCAGGTCATCCCGCGCGACCGTCACGCCGCCTATTTCGCCGCGCTTGGCGTCGTCGCCTCGTCGATCGAGCGTCTGGCCGTGGAAATCCGCCATCTGCAGCGCACCGAAGTCCTCGAAGCCGAGGAGTTCTTCGACAAGGGCCAGAAGGGCTCGTCGGCCATGCCGCACAAGCGCAACCCGATCCTGACCGAGAACCTGACCGGCCTGGCTCGCCTCGTCCGCTCGGCTGTCGTCCCGGCGATGGAAAACGTCGCCCTGTGGCACGAGCGCGACATCAGCCACTCCTCGGTCGAGCGCGGCATCGGCCCGGATGCGACGGTCCACCTGGACTTCGCCCTGCACCGTCTGGCGGGCGTGATCGAGCGCCTGAACGTCTATCCCGAGAACATGCAGAAGAACATCGACCGCCTGGGCGGTCTGGTGCACTCGCAACGGGTCATGCTGGCCCTGACCCAGGCCGGCGTGTCGCGTGAAGACGCCTATGCGGCGGTTCAGGAGAACGCCATGAAGGTCTGGCGCGGCGAAGGCGTCTTCCTCGACTTCCTCAAGGCAGACGCCCGCGTCACCCTGCCCGCCGATCAGCTGGAAGCCCTGTTCGACCTCGGCTATCACACCAAGAACGTCGACGTGGTGTTCAAGCGGGTGTTCGGCGAGGGCTGAGACCCTTGTCTGCGGTTGGGCGATCCATCGGCTTCGATCCTGTCGTCGACGACCGCACCCGCGTCCTGATCCTGGGCAGCCTGCCCGGCGACGCCTCGCTTAGGGCCGCCCAATATTACGCCCATCCGCGCAACGCCTTCTGGCCGTTGATGAGCAGTCTGCTGGACGAAGCCTTGCCCGCGCTGGCCTATGAAGAGCGGCTGCATCGCCTGCGGGCGCACGGTGTCGGTCTGTGGGACGTGATAGCCTCGGCGGAACGCGCCGGCAGTCTGGACGCCGCCATCCGCTCGCCAGAGGCGGCAGACCTGCGCGGATTGACGGCGGGTCTGCCTGAACTGCGAGCCGTCGCCTTCAATGGCGGGCTGGCGGCCAGGACGGGGCGTCGCATCCTGACCGATCTGGACGGCGTCGCCCTGATCGACCTGCCCTCCTCCAGCCCGGCCCATGCACGCCCTTTCGAGGAAAAGGCCCGGCTATGGTCGGTGCTCGCGCCCTATCTGGATTGAGCGATCAGGGTCAAACCGATCACGGGCCGCGCCGGAAAATTTGAACCATTTGCCTCGCTCGCCCGTAGTTCTCCCCGACGCCAGCCGCCGCTCCGAGCGGCCGTCGATGGAGAGACGCCATGAAAATGATCCGTACCGCCACCCTAGCCACCGTATCCGCCGCCGCCCTGCTGACGCTGGCCGCCTGCGGCAACAACGACAACAAGGTCGAGACCGCGCCAGCCGAAGCCACGCCCGCCGAGTCGGCCGCCATGACCCCCGTCACCACCGATCCCATGGTCGGCGGCGTGGCCATGAGCCCGGCGGACAACATCGTCACCAACGCCGCCAAGGCCCCCAATCTGACCACCCTGGTAGCCGCCGTTCAGGCGGCTGGCCTAGCCACGACGCTGCAAGGCGCCGGCCCCTTCACGGTCTTCGCCCCTGACAACGCCGCCTTCGAGAAGATCCCGGCGGCGACGCGGGAAGGTCTGATGCAGCCGGCCCAGAAGGCCGCTCTGACCAAGATCCTGACCTATCACGTCGTGCCCGGTCGCCTGACCGCCGCAGACATCGCAGCCGAGGCCCAGAAGGGCGGCGGCACGGCGACCCTGACCACGGTTCAGGGTGAGAAGCTGATGGTCAAGGACGCTGGCGGCGGCCGCTGGACCATCACTGACGCCAAGGGCGGAACCTCGACCATCACCCAGGCCGACGTCGGCCAGTCGAACGGCGTGGTCCACGTCATCGATACGGTGCTGATGCCGAAGTAATCCCGGCCCCAACGAAGAAGGGCCGCGACCATGCCGGTCGCGGCCCTTTTTTCGTCCGGAATGAACCGGGGCCTATTCGCCGGCGCGGATCTGTTCGCGGGCGATCGAGGCCAGCTCGTCCATCTTCGAGCGCAGTTCGCCTTCCGATACCGTCATGCCGGAAGCCTTGAAGTCGCCAGCGACCTTGCGGAAGACGTCTTCCTCGCCCGGCTGCTCGAAATCGGCGCGGACCACGGCTGCGGCGTATTGTTCGGCGCTATCAGCCGACAATTCCATCTTCTCGGCCGCCCACAGGCCCAGCATCTTGTTGCGACGCGCGATGGCCTTGAACTCTTGTTCCTGATCGAGGGCGTACTTGGACTCGTAGCCCTTTTCCCGATCTTCGAAGGTCGTCATGCGCGTAGTCACTCCAGTGGCGGACGGAATTGGGGTCCGCATCGCCGTCTATACCCCCCTTCCAGACGAACGCAACCAGACTCGCGGTCGCGCCTCTGACGCCATGTTACAGGAGGATATTTGTGTCACAGACGGCCTTCGGCTAAAGGGCGTTCGATCTTATATGCACGTCGTCGATTCAGGATCGCGCCGCCCCGACCCCTAGGGCCGCGCGTTTTTCGTTTTGAGGCAGTCTGTTTTCTTCCCTTTCGGGACTCGACCATGAATTCCAAGCGCAAGAAGCTCTACGAGGGCAAGGCCAAAATCCTTTACGAGGGACCCGAGCCCGGCACGCTGATCCAGTATTTCAAGGACGACGCGACCGCCTTCAACGCCCAGAAGAAGGCCGTGCTGGAAGGCAAGGGCGTGATCAACAACCGCATCAGCGAGTTCGTCATGTCGCGCCTGAACGGCATCGGCGTGACCAACCACTTCATCAAGCGTCTGAACCTGCGCGAGCAACTGATCCGCGAAGTCGAGATCATTCCGCTGGAAGTCGTCTGCCGCAACGTCGTCGCCGGCTCGCTGGCCACCCGTCTGGGCCAGGAAGAGGGCACCGCCCTGCCCCGTTCGATCATCGAATTCTATTACAAGAAGGATGAGCTGAACGACCCGATGGTGACGGAAGAGCACATCACCGCCTTCAACTGGGCCACGACCCAGGAGCTGGACGACATCCTGGCCATGACGGTCCGCGTCAACGACTACCTGTGCGGCATGTTCGGCGCCGTCGGCATCACCCTGGTGGACTTCAAGATCGAGTTCGGCCGGGTGTGGGAAAACGACTTCGCCCGCGTCATCCTGGCCGACGAGATCAGCCCTGACAGCTGCCGTCTGTGGGACACCGCCACCGGCGAGAAGCTGGACAAGGACCGCTTCCGTCGCGACATGGGCGACGTTATCGAAAGCTACACCGAGGTGGCCCGCCGCCTCGGCATCATGAAGGACATGCCGACTGTGATCCAAGGAGGACTGCACTAATGGCCAAGGTGAAGGTTCACGTCTTCCTGAAGCCCGGCGTTCTGGACGTTCAGGGCAAGGCCGTCGAAGGCGCCCTGCAAGGGCTGGGCTGGACCGGCGTGGCCAACGCCCGCGTCGGCAAGCTGATCGAGTTCGACCTCGACGACAGCGTCGCCGACAAGGAAGCCGAGGTGAAGCGCATGTGCGACACCCTGCTGGCCAATACGGTCATCGAAAGCTACCGGATCGAAGTCGCCTAAAGGCGAAGACGGTTCAGACGATCAGGGCCGCCCTCCGGGGCGGCCTTTTTGTTTTCCTCCCTGTCGCGCAGCGATGGGGAGGAAAAGAAGAGGCTATTCGCACAGATAATCCCGGCTTAGCGGGACCGCGGTCTGCTTCTTCGTCAGTTGCAACTGGAAGACCATGTGGCCCAGTTCGCGGAAGGCGACCTCGCTGGCGGCGAGGTAGAACTCCCACATCCGGCAGAACCTTTCATCGTAAAGCGCCAAGGCTTCTTCGCGGCGCGCCAGAAAGCGCTCCCGCCAGATTCTCAGCGTCTCGGCGTAGTGCAGCCGCAACACCTCCATGTCCGTGACCCACAGGCCCGAGCGTTCAATGGCGGGCAGGACCTCGGACAGGGCCGGGATATAGCCGCCGGGGAAGATGTATTTGCGGATGAAGGGCTGGGTGCGGCTGGGCGGCGTCTTGCGGCCGATGGCGTGGATCACCGCCACCCCGTCGTCGTCCAGCAGCCGGGCGACCGTGTCGAAATACTCCTGATAGTTGGGCGCGCCGACGTGTTCGAACATGCCGACCGAGATGATGCGGTCGAAGGTCTGGTTGAGGTCGCGATAGTCCTGCAGCCGGAACTCGGCCCGGTCCGACAGACCGCGCGCCGCCGCGCGCTCATTGGCGGTGCGATGCTGTTCGGTCGACAGGGTGACGCCAGTGACCCGCGCGCCGCGCTCGGCCATCGACAGGCCCAGTCCGCCCCAGCCGCAGCCGATGTCCAGCGCGCTCTGGCCCGGCGACAGCACCAGCTTGTCGATCAGCCGCCGCTTCTTGGCGGTCTGGGCCTGATCCAGGGTCGCGTCGGGCGTCTCGAAGAAGGCGCAGGAATATTGCAGGTCCTCGTCCAGGAACAGCCGGTAGAAGTCGACTGTCAGGTCATAATGGTGGTGGACGTTACTACGCGCATGCAGCCGGTCGTTGGCCTGCTCCGCGCCGCGCCTGAGGCGTTGCAGCAGGCTCAGCTTCCCGCCGCGCGGCCTGATCGCCAGTTGCGACGTCGTCAGTTGCAGGAAGTCGTAGATGTCGCCGCCTTCGACCTGAAAACGTCTCTCCATGAAGGCTTCGCCCAGCGCCAGCTCGGGATTGGCGGCGATGGCCGCCGCTGTCCTCATGTCGGAAATGGCGGCCGTCAACTCGGGCTCGCCCGGCCCTGCCGTCAATTCGCGTCCGTCCGGCAAACGCACACGGATCGAGCGCGTCAGGAAGGTCCGGTCGAGAAGGGCTTGCAACATCCGGCTCTCCGCGCTTTGAACCTCGATCAAGCTTGGCTAGGAACAGACTGTCGCTGCGCAACGGTGTCGAAGCCCGACCGTTCCGTCCGCGAAACAGATGTATGGGAAAGCCGCCGATGACCTTCACCCTGACCTCCGCCGATTTTCGCGAGGGCGACATCCTGCCCGACGCCCATGTGAAGGCCCTGGGCGACACATCACCGCAACTGTCCTGGTCGGGCGCGCCCGAGGGCGCCAAGAGCTTCGCCGTGACCTGCTATGATCCCGATGCTCCGACCGGGTCAGGCTTCTGGCACTGGACCGTGGCCAACATCCCGGTCGACGTGACAGAGCTGGCGGCGGGTGCGGGCGCCGTCGGCGGGGCAAACCTGCCCCAGGGCGCGGTTCAGGGCCGCACCGACTATGGCGAGGCCGGCTTCGGCGGCGCCGCCCCGCCCCCCGGCCATGGCCCGCACCGCTACATCTTCACCGTCTTCGCCGTGGACGTGGATCGTCTGGACGTGACCTCAGACAACTCAGGCGCCGTTTTCGGTTTCAATCTGCATTTCCACACCCTGGCGAAGGCTTCGATCACGGCCACCTACGAGAACGCCGGCGCGTGACGACAGCGCCTCTCGATCACGATCAGAGGTTGGCGGGCGTCCCCGACCTGTTCCGCCGCTTGATGGATCAGCCGTTGAAGTCCCTGACCCGGGCGCGCCTGCCCACGCCCGGAGCGGTCTATGTCTTCTATCATGACGACGAACCGATCCACGTCGGCAGCCCGCCGCATCTGGAAGAGCGTCGGATGCTGGCGCCCTCTTTGCGATTGTCGCTGGCGGCCAAGGTTCAGCATCCGGTCGGCGGCGGCGCGCCCAGGGTCAGCGTCAGCGAACCGTCGCGTGATCTCGGCCGCAATCGCCCGATCAAGGCCCGCTGGCTGCCGCTGCCGGACGATCGCGACCGGCTGCTGCTGGAACTGTACGCCGCTCAGACCCTGGGGCTTTCGGTGTCACACCCCCGGGTCCGGGCCGAGCTCAGCGACGCCTGATCATCGTCGAACACAAAGTGTGATGAGCCTGTCCATCCGCCAAGGTTGAAGCTCTGGGCTCAAACCCTATTTTGCGACGCAGCGTAAAGTTTGCTGCAATGCGATAGTTCATGTCCCCCACCGACGCCGCCGCCTGTATCGACAACCGCCCGTGCCCGCCATCAGCCACGGCAGAGACGGTTCAGGCCCCCGGAAAGGTGGCGCTTGTGCTGCTGGCCCTGGCCATGGGCGGCTTCGCCATCGGCGTGACCGAGTTCGCGGCCATGAGCGTCCTGCCCGACTTCGCAGCAGGGCTGGGCGTGGACGAACCGACCGCCGGGCACGTCATCAGCGCCTACGCCGCCGGGGTGGTGGTCGGGGCGCCGATTCTGGCGGTGCTGGGCGCGCGCCTGCCGCGGTGGCTGCTGCTGATCGGCTTCATGGCGCTGTTCGCCGTCGGCAACGCGCTCAGCGCCATCGCGCCCACCTATGAGTGGATGCTGGCCTTCCGCTTTCTCAGCGGCATTCCGCATGGCGCCTATTTCGGGGTGGCCGCGCTGGTCGCGGCGTCCCTGGTGCCGTTGCGACTGCGCACCCGCGCCGTCTCGACCATCCTGATGGGTCTGACCGTCGCCACTGTGATCGGCGTGCCCGTCGCCACCGCCGTCAGCCACGAGTTCGGCTGGCGCTGGACCTTCGCCATCGTCAGCCTTCTGGCGGTCGTCACCATGGCTCTGGTCGCCCTGTTCGCGCCGCGCGACCCGGCGCACGCCGACGCCAGCCCCCTGCGCGAGCTGGGCGCATTGAAGCGCGGGCAGGTCTGGCTGACCCTGGGCGTCGGGGCCATCGGCTTCGGCGGGATGTTCGCGGTCTACGCCTATCTGGCCTCGACCCTGACCGCCGTGACCGGCGTGGGCGCCGAGGTCCTGCCCTGGGTTTTCGCCATGTTCGGCCTTGGGATGTTGAGCGGCAATGTGCTGGGGGCCTGGGCCGCCGACCGCTTCGGCATGACGGCGGCGGGCGGCCTGCTGCTGTGGAGCGTGGCCGCGCTGGCCCTCTATCCGTTCGCAGCGCCGCATCTGTGGTCCATGCTGATCGTGGTCTTCCTGATCGGCGGCGGCGGCGGGCTGGGCTCGATCCTGCAAACCCGGCTGATGGACGTGGCCGGGGACGCGCAGACGCTGGCCGCCGCCCTGAACCACTCGGCCTTCAACACCGCCAACGCCATCGGCCCCCTGCTGGGCGGCATGGCCGTGGCGGCGGGCTGGGGCTGGACCTCGACCGGGTGGGTCGGCGTCGCCTTGTCGCTGGGCGGATTCGCGGTCTGGGTCGTCGCCTGGCTGACCGGACGCAAGACCGCGCAACGCGACGCCTGACATTCGTCTCGAAGGGTGCTAGGAGGCCCGCCCATGAGCGCAGCCGTCATCGTCTTCCCCGGTTCCAACTGCGACCGCGACTGCAAGGTCGCCGTCGAACGTTCCACTGGCGAACAGGTCCAGATGGTCTGGCACGCCGAGACCGAGTTGCCGAAAGGCCTCGATCTGATCGTCCTGCCGGGCGGCTTCTCCTACGGCGACTATCTGCGTTGCGGCGCGATGGCGGCCCAGGCCCCGATCATGCAGGCGGTCAAGAAGGCCGCCGACGACGGCGTCGCCGTTCTGGGCATCTGCAATGGTTTCCAGGTCCTGTGCGAGGCCGGCATGCTGCCGGGCGCCCTGCTGCGCAACGCCGGTCTGAAGTATGTCTGCAAGCCCATCAGCCTGACGGTCGCCAACGGCCAGACCCGCTTCACCTCGGGCTATCAGGGCCAGCGCGAAGTGGTCATGACCCAGGGCAACGGCGACGGAAACTACTTCGCCGACGCCGAAACCCTGGCCCGTCTGGAGGGCGAGGGCCAGGTGGTGTTCCGCTACGTCGACAACCCCAACGGCTCGGTCGCCGACATCGCCGGAATCCAGAACGCCCGCGGCAATGTGCTGGGCATGATGCCCCACCCCGACCGCGCCTTCGAAGCGGAACTGGGCAGCGCCGACGGCGCCACCCTGTTCCAGAGCATCTACGCGGCGGCCTAGAACCCCAGTTTCGGCGCGTCGGAACCACCGGCGGCGTCGATGGTCGCGAACAGGGCGCGGATCAGGTCCTGTTCCTCCGTCGTGATCTCGGGCTTCCACACGTCGAAGATCAGGATGGTGCGGTCGCGGCCGCTGTCGTTCCACGCCTCATGCTCGATGGTGTCGTCGAAGGCCCAGGCCTGGCCTTCCTTCCATTCGCGCACCTCGCCGCCGACGCGGAAATGCGAACCGGGCGGTGCGATCAGCGGCAGGTGGCAGATCAGGCGGGTGTTGATCAGGCCGTGGTGGGGCGGAATCTTCGCTTCGGCCTGAAGCCTTGAAAACAAGATGGACGGCGAACGGCCCGGAATTCGGCACAGGGGCGCCTCAGCCAAGGCCCGCATGGTCTCGGGGCAGCGCGCGGCGATCTGGGGAACCTCGGCCCCGTCTTTCCAAAGAAAGACAGCGCTCCAGGCGGCGTTGTCCAGCATGCCGGCCTGATCGCTCTTCGGGCGGTTGGCGCGATCCTCGACATAGGGGGCGAACAGGGCCGGCTCGGCCAGGACGGCGTCCAACTCGGCGCGAATCGCCGGCGCCGCGGCCTCGACCCCGACCAGCCAGGCGACCGTCTCGCGCGGCTGGAACTCCACCTGCGGCAGGCCGGGAAACATGTAGAATTTCGGCTGCTGATAGTAGAGCCGTCGCTTGCCTGTCATCAGGTCCAGCGAGGCCGCGAACCGCGTGCTGGAGGAGGCCGGATCAAAGCCGCGCGCCACAAGCCCGTCGCGTAGCCCCTGTTCAAACCGCCGCGCCCCTTCGGCCTGGGCGCGGGCCGCGCGTTCCAGTTCGGCGCGAAGTTCTGGCGGGGGTGAAGCGATAGCCCGGCCTTGGGCCAACGCGGCGCCGTAGAAGCTGACGGCCGCGCGATGATCTTTCAGTCCCGCCAAGGAATCGGCCTTCAGCACCAGAGCGCGAGGCTCACGCGGATTCAGGCGCAGCAGAGCGTCCGCGGCGACCGCCAGCGCGGCGAAGTCGTCACGGTCTCGCGCCGCCCGCGCCTGAGCAAGAAGAACACCGGCATCGGACAGTCTAACATCGCTCATGGAACAAGGGAACGATGGGGCGGCGACGCCGTCAAGCGGCGTCGCCTCAGACTCCTACTCGGACCGCGCCTTGGTGTGGCTGGCGCGATCCAGTACGCTGGCGCTCCGGCCGAGCTCATCGACCTCGATCTCCGGCTGAATCGGCTCGCCGTCTTCATCAAGCGGACGCTCCAGAGTGCCCGCTTCACCAGATTCCCCGATCGCGGCCAGTTCGCGCGCACCGACGCCCAAACCCTGCTCAAGGGCGCGGTTGGTGTCGACCTCGTCGGTTTCTAGGGCGAGGTCGTCGGGCAGGTTGTCGGGGTCGGCCATGGCGGTCTCCTGTTGCAGGGTGCTTCCGGACCTAAGCGGAGCGCGAGCCCTGCGGTTCCGGTGAACCGAATCCATCTCTGACGCGTAGTTACGGCGAAGCTGAGCCGGAGCCGTCGACCATGTCCGCCATTGAACGTCCCAACCCGCGCCAACGCACTCGTCGGCTTGTGGTGCTGGCCGCCGCTGTTTTCGCCGTAGTTGTTCCGCTCGTACAGAATCTGGCTGGCTTCGGGCTGTCCCAGGCCGAGTTCGCGGCGGACGGTAATCAGACCCTGAAGGTGGCCGGCTACGCCTTTTCGATCTGGGGCCTGATCTATCTGGGCCTGCTGACCTATGCCGGGCGTCAGGCCCTGCCGCAGACGGGTGAAAGCGTGCTGATCAACCGGATGGGCTGGCCCTCGGCCGTGGCCCTGTTCGGCATCGGCATGTGGATTATCGCCGCTGCGCTGAACCTGAAGGCGGCCAGCGTCGTGATCATCTTCGCCTCGCTGCTGGCCCTGCTGGTTCCCATGCTGGCCGTGGCGCGCACCATACGTTCGACCGGGCTGACCGAGCGCGACCGCTGGTTCCTGATCTGGCCGCTGGCGGCGCTGGCCGGGTGGTTGACCATCGCCGCGCCGCTGAACCTGATTACCACGGCGACGGCGTTCGACGCCCTGCCCGCCTTCCTGTCGCCCACCGGCTGGGCCATCGCCGCCGTCGTGGTCGTGGTTCTCATCGGCGCGGCGGTGACGGCCAGCCTGCGGACCCTGGCCTATCCCTTGCCCATCGCCTGGGGTCTGGTCGGGGCCTTCGTGGCGGAACAGGAGCGGAATCCGCTGCTTGGCTTCACCGCCCTGGGCGCCGCCTTCCTGCTGGTGGTGGCCGCCGTCATCCTGGTCTTCAGTTTGAAACGCGGTGTTGAGCGCGCTCGCTGATCGGACGGGCTGACAGGAGGCTCAGACCCGGCTAGAAGCCCCGCCCATGAGCGCTCCGCAAAAGACCACCGCAGAATTGGCCGCTGAATACGGTCTGGCTCCGAACGAGTATGAGGTCCTGCTGGACCGGCTGGGCCGCGAGCCCAACCATGTCGAGTTGGGCGTCTTCTCGGTGATGTGGTCCGAGCACTGCTCCTACAAGTCCTCCAAGAAGCAGCTGATGAAGTTCCCGGTCACGGGACCGCGCGTCATCTGCGGCCCGGGCGAGAACGCCGGGGTCATTGACATCGACGACGGCGATGCCTGCATCTTCAAGATGGAGAGCCACAACCACCCCTCCTACATCGAACCCTATCAGGGCGCGGCGACGGGCGTGGGCGGCATCATGCGCGACGTCTTCACCATGGGCGCCCGCCCGGTGGCCCTGCTGAACGCCCTGCGCTTCGGCGAGCCTTCGCATGAGAAGACCAAGCGACTGGTCAAGGGCGTGGTCGCCGGCATCGGCGGCTATGGCAACTGCGTCGGCGTGCCGACGGTCGCGGGCGAGACCAATTTCCACAAGGGCTACAACGGCAACATCCTGGTCAACGCCATGTGCGTGGGCATCGCCAAGGCCGATGAGATCTACTACTCGGCCGCGCCGGAGGCGGGCCATGACGTGGTCTATTTCGGCTCCAAGACGGGCCGCGACGGCATCCACGGCGCCACCATGTCCTCGACCGAGTTCGACGACGAGTCGGAGGCCAAGCGCCCCACCGTCCAGGTCGGCGATCCCTTCGCCGAGAAGCTGCTGATCGAGGCCACGCTGGAGCTGATGGCCTCGGGCGCGGTCGCCGCCATTCAGGACATGGGCGCGGCGGGTCTGACCTCTTCGTCCGTGGAGATGGCGGGCAAGGGCGGCGTCGGCGTCGAGCTGGACCTCGACAAGGTGCCCCAGCGCGAAGAGGGCATGACCGCCTATGAGATGATGCTGTCGGAAAGCCAGGAGCGGATGCTGGCGGTCCTGAAGCCGGGCTTCGAGGACGTCGGCTATCGCATCTTCCAGAAGTGGGGCCTGGACTTCGCCATCATCGGCAAGACGACCAACACGGGCCATCTGGTGCTTAAGCATCACGGCGAGGTGGTCTGCGACGTGCCGCTGGCCCCGCTGTTCGACGACGCGCCCCTCTACGACCGTCCCTGGGTCCAGCCCGAGCTTCAGCCTCGCCTGGAGCCGTCCGAGGTTCCGGCGCCGGAAAGCTGGAACGACGCGGTGATCAAGGTCATCGCCTGCCCGGACATGGCGTCCAAGCGCTGGATCTGGGAACAGTACGACCGCCACGTCATGGCCGACACGCTTCAGGACTCCTCGACCGGCGCCGACGCCGGCGTGGTCCGCGTCCACGGCACGGACAAGGGTCTGGCCGTCACCAGCGACTGCACCCCGCGCTATGTCCAGGCCGACCCCTATGAAGGCGGCAAGCAGGCCGTGGCCGAGGCCTGGCGCAACCTGACCGCCGTGGGCTCGCGTCCCATCGCCATCACCGACAACCTGAACTTCGGCAACCCGCAGCGCCCCGAGATCATGGGCCAGATCGTGCGCGCCACCGACGGCATGGCCGAGGCCTGCCGCGAGCTGGACTTCCCCGTCGTGAGCGGCAACGTCAGCCTCTATAACGAGACCAACGGCGTGGCCATTCCGCCGACCCCGACGGTCGGCGCGGTCGGCCTGCTGACCAACTATGACGTGACCACCGGCTTCGGCGGCGTGGCCGAGGGCGATGTTCTGGTCCTGATCGGCCAGACGCACGGCGAGCTGGGTTCGTCCATCTATCTGCGCGAGGTTCTGGGTCGTGAAGACGGCGCCCCGCCGCCGGTCGATCTGAAGCTGGAACGCAAGACCGGCGACTTCGTGCGCGGCCTGATCGAGACCGGCGAGCTGACGGTCGTGCACGACCTGTCGGACGGCGGCCTGGTCGGCGCGGCGGCGGACATCGCCCTGGCCTCGGACGTCGGGATCGAGCTGAACGCCAGCAGCGCCGCCCACGCCCACGCCTTCCTGTTCGGCGAGGACCAGGCCCGCTATCTGGTCGCGGTGTCGGACGCCGAAGCCCTGCTGGCGCAAGCCAGGGAGGCTGGTCTGCACGCCTCGGTCGTCGGCGTCGCCAAGGGCGCGGACTTCGCCTCCTCGGGTCCGAAGGGCGAGCTCTACCGCATCCCCGTCGCCCACCTGCGCGAGATCCACGAAGGCTGGATGCCGAACTGGATCGAGGGCTGATGCGCGCTCGCGCCGTCGCCCTCATCCTCGGCGGCGCGGCCTTGCTGGCCGCCTGCGACGTCGAGGGCGGCGACCCGGTCCAGCACGCCCTGCGCGACGCCGCCGCCGCCCGTCAGGCCGCCGCGCTGAAGACCACCGAGGAAGAAGAGGCCGCGCGGCCGTCCGCCCAGGCCAGCGACGAACTGGCCCGCCTGATCGCCGCCCGGCGGCAGGCCGTCGCCGACACCCGCGCTCTGCTCGCCACGACCAGCGATCCGGCCCTCAAGGGCCAGTTGACCGGCGACCTCCGCGCCGACGAGGGCCGGTTGCGGGCGCTGGAAGCGCAGCAAGCGGCCATGGCCCGCGACAAGGCGGCGTCGCAATAAGAGGTGAAGACCTCTTCTTTTTGACAAGATGGTCAATAAGTATGGTTCGACCCTGAAAAGGAGCGCTCCGTGACTGACGCCGCCGCCTCGACCTTCCGCCCCTGGACCCCGCCGCGCCGCACCCGGCGCCTCAGCCTGCTGCCCTTCCTGTGGCAGAGCTGGCGCGACCCCCTGACCATCTGGGGCGAGGCCCATTTCCGCGAACTCTATATCTCCGGCCAGTCGCCGCTGGGTCGCTCTCTGGTGGTCAGCGATCCGGCCGGGGTGCGTCACGTCCTGACCGACAACGCCGCCAACTATGAGAAGGGCGACCTGCAACGCCGCGTCCTCGGCCCGATGCTGGCCGACGGCCTGCTGCTGACCGAGGGTGAGCAGTGGCGACGCGCCCGGCGGATCATGGCCCCTCTCTTCACCCCCGCCCATACGGCGCGCACGGCCGAGGCGATGGACCGGGTCTGCCGCCGCCGGGTCGAGAGCTGGCGGCTGGAACACGGCGCGCGAGTGCTGAACATCGACAGCGAGATGAGCGGGCTGACCTTCGACATCCTGTCGGCCACCCTGTTCTCGGATGATCTGGACGGCGATGCGGCGGGCTTCGAAAAGGCGCTGAACCACTTCCTGGCGGTCGGCGCGCGGATCAGTCCGCTGGACGCGCTGAAGGCCCCCGACTGGATCCCGCGTCTGGGCCGCGTCGCCTCAGGCGGCGACGCGCGCTTCTTCCAGGAACGGGTCGGCGCCCTGGTGGCGCGCCGTCGTGCCCGGCTGGAACAGGGCGAGGAAGCGCCCGAAGACCTTCTGACCGCCCTGCTCAGCGCCCGCGATGAAGAAGGCGACGGCTCGGGCCTGTCGGATCACGAGGTCGCCGCCAACATCCTGACCTTCATCCTGGCCGGGCATGAGACGACGGCGCGGACCCTGGGCTGGACCCTGCACCTGATCAGCCGCGACAAGCGCGTGGCCGAGATCCTGAAAACCGAGGCCGACGGCTGGGACCGCAGCGCCGGCGGCTTGCGTGATCTTCACTGGCACCGGGCCGTGATCCAAGAGGCCATGCGGCTGTTCCCGCCCGCCCCGGCCATGATCCGTCAGGCGGTGGCCGACGACGTCATCGGCGGCCACGCGGTCAAGGCGGGTGAAAGCGTGCTGATCGCGCCCTGGGTCATCCATCGTCACGAAAAGCTGTGGGACGAACCCGACGCCTTCCGCCCCGAACGCTTCCTGCCGGAAAAGCGCAAGTCCATCGACCGCTACGCCTGGCTGCCCTTCAGCGGCGGCCCGCGCATCTGCATCGGCGCCGCCTTCGCCATGCAGGAGGCCATCATCGCCCTGGCCGAAATCCTCAAGGTCGCCGAGGTCGAGGCCATCACCCCGGTCGAGCCCCGACCGGTCCATCAGGTGACGTTGCGGAGCAGCCGGACGATGCGCCTGCGGTTGCGGGCGCGACGGGATCGGGCCGAGGCGACCTAGACCTGCGGGATGGCCTGGCTCAAGCGGCCCCCGACGCGGATGGCCTCCACGCGGACGGCCAGACCCGTGCGGTCGTCGGTCTCGACGAAGACGCCGCAGATGGTGGCCGGGCCGCTGGCCGGGGTGTAGCGCCCGCCGGAAAGCCGCGTCGTGAAGCGACGCAGCGGCTCTTCCTTGTCGTTGCCGATGACCGAGTCGTAGTCGCAGCAACCGCCAGCGTCGGTCTGATAGGCCGTGCCGCCGGGCAGTATCTGGGCGTCGGCGGTCGGGACGTGGGTGTGGGTGCCGACCACCAGGCTGGCGCGGCCGTCGCAGAAGTGGCCCATGCCCATCTTTTCGCTGGTGGCCTCGGCGTGCATGTCGACGATGACGGCGTCGGCGACGACGCCCAGGGGCGCGGCCTCCAGTTCGCGCTCAACGGCGCTGAACGGGTCGTCCATCGGGTCCATGTGGACCCGGCCCAGGACGTTGATGACCAGAACCCGACGACCGTCCGCGGTGACGAAGACATCGGCGCCCCGTCCCGGCGCATCCATCAGGCGCGGATAGTTGGCGGGACGGATCAGACGCGGCTCGCGCACGATATAGGTCAGGGCCTCGCGCTGGTCCCAGCTGTGGTTGCCCAGGGTCAGGACGTCAACGCCGGCGGCGAAGATCTCGCGCGCCGTGTTCTCGGTGATGCCGAAGCCGCCTGCGGCGTTCTCGGCGTTGACCACCACGAAGTCGAGTTTGAGGTCGCGCCTCAGCCCCGGAAGATGATCCGAAAGCCCATCGCGCCCGGACTTGCCGACCACGTCACCGAAAAATGCCAATCTCATGGACGGCTCTATAGCCGGTCTCGGTCAGAACGCCATGCAGACGCATGTCATGAGGCTCGAGCGTCAGGCGTTCGACCTCCTGCCCCGCATAGGCGAAGCCGACGCGCACCGCATCCGGCAGGACGGCGAAGGTCCGGTCGTAATAGCCCCCGCCCTGCCCCAGCCGCCCGCCGTACGCGTCAAAGGCCAGCAGGGGCGTCAGGATCAGATCAGGCGTGACGACTTCGGTGAGTGGCAGAGGCGCGGGACATCCGGCGGCGTCCAGCTCCAGCGGCTCGCCCGGCGCCCAGGCGCGAAAGATCATGGCCGCGTCGCGCTCGATCACCACTGGCAGGCAGAGGCGACGCCCGGATTGATGCAGGCTATTGGCCAGGGCGTCCGCGTCCAGCTCCGACCCCATGGCGCGATAGAGGGCGACGGTGTCGCCAGCGGGCAGGGCCTCGGCGTGACCGGCGGCGCGCTCTGCCGCTTCATTATCGACCTCGGCCAGCCGCTTGCGCAGGGCGCGCATGGAGGCGCGGAGTTCGTGTTTGGAGGCCATGCGCCGTCTCAAGCCCATCTGGACGTCAACGCGCTTAACGATAGCGCATAAAACGCGCTCAAGCCGCGAGCGACCGCGTCGCGAGCATAGCGCAACAAAATGAAAGGGTGGCGGCGCCGCAAGAACCGTGAAGAACGTTTAAATCCTCTCGACCTGGGTAGCCAGGTGGGCTCCATATGCCCAGGCCCTCGAGCCCGGACAGGGACAGATCCCTTAGAGTGAATTAAGGTCAGAAGGATATGTTGTCTTCGACGTGAGCCGCAGCAGGACCCGCCGTCGAGCAAGATAGGCGTTCCGGCGGGTTTCAACAATGGCGGATCAGGCGCGTCTTGTTTCTTCCGTCATCCCGGACGGCCCGAAGGGACGATCCGGGACCCAGCCGGTCAGATCATCCCGACAAGGAACCATCTGAAAGCCGGCGCCTGGATCCCGCTCTGCGCCCTGCTCTGCAAGGCTTGGCCGGGATGACGGCTGGAGAGCTGTCAGATCGTCTGGCAGATCTTCTCGATGCGCGCCGCGACCGCGTTCAGCGCCTCGGCCACGCCGTCGCCAGCGGGCGGCGGCGGAGCCTTGACCGGACCGTCCTGTTCAGCCGGCCCCTGCCCGTTCTCCAGCCGCTGACGCGCTTCATGCAGTTCGTCGGCCAGCATCAGCGAGGCCATCAGGAACAGGCGCAGGTCGCCGACATGGCCGACGTCGCCGGCGATCTGGCGGACATGGGTGTCGAACTGACGGGCCAGGATGCCGACGCGCTCTTCCTGGCCGTCGGCGCAACCGACGGCGTAGGAGCGGCCGTTGACCTCGACTGTAACGGTCGCCATCAGCGCGCCTCCTGTTCGGCCAGAACGTCGCGCACGGCCTCGGCCGCGCGGCCCAGGGCCTCGGCCGCATCACGGCCCGCAGCCTCCAGCTCGGCGATACGCGTCAGGTCGGCGGCGTTCGACGCTCGCGGCGCAAACAGGTCGTCGTCGGTGATGGCGGGGGCGGTGGCCGGACGCGCCTTCAGCTCCAGCACCTTGCGTTCCAGCAGGGCCAGGGCCTTGTCGATGCGTGTCTTTGCGGCCGTAACGGCGTCCATTGGGGTCCTTTCGTCCAGATTCCGTATAGAACCTGTGCGCGCGTCGGGGTAAAGCGGCGCCGCCCCGCTATATCCTGTTTCCTGAGGAAAGGTCTCGCCGTGACCGACGCCCAAGCTGCATTCGCCAAGCCTTCGCCCAAGCAGATGGCCGACGCCATTCGCGTCCTGGCCATGGACGGCGTCGAAAAGGCCAAGAGCGGCCACCCCGGAATGCCCATGGGCATGGCCGACGTCGCCACCGTCCTCTACTCGAAATTCCTGAAGTTCGACGCCAGCCGTCCCGACTGGGCCGACCGCGACCGCTTCATCCTGTCGGCGGGCCACGGCTCGATGCTGATCTACAGCCTGCTGCACCTGACCGGCTACAAGGACGCGACCCGCGAACAGCTGGAAAACTTCCGCCAGTGGGGCGCCAGGACCGCCGGCCACCCGGAATACGGTCACATGACCGGCATCGAGACGACCACCGGCCCCCTGGGTCAGGGCATCGCCAACTCGGTCGGTTTCGCCCTGGCTGAGCGCCACCTGGCCGCCCGCTTCGGTTCGGACCTGGTCGACCACCGCACCTGGGTCATCGCCGGCGACGGCTGCCTGATGGAAGGCGTGTCGCAGGAAGCCATCGCCCTGGCCGGTCGCCTGAAGCTGAACAAGCTCTGCGTCATGTGGGACGACAACGAGATCACCATCGACGGCAAGGTCTCGCTGTCGGACAACACCGACCAGCTGGCGCGCTTCAAGGCCTCGGGCTGGGCGGTCAAGGCCATCGACGGCCACGACCACAAGCAGATCCAGAAGGCCCTGGCCTGGGCGACCAAGCAGTCCAAACCGACGCTGATCGCCTGCAAGACCAAGATCGGCAAGGGCGCCGCCACCATGGAAGGCAGCCACAAGACCCACGGCGCGGCCCTCGGCGCGACCGAGATCGCCGCCACGCGTCAGGCCCTGCACTGGTCCTTCGACCCCTTCGACCTGCCGGAAGGCATCCAGAAGGCCTGGGCCAAGGTGGGCAAGCAGGGCGCCAAGCCCCGCAAGTCCTGGGAAAACCGCCTGCTGAACCACGCCCAGCGGGACGACTTCACCCGCGCCATGGCCGGCGACCTGCTCACCGGCGCCTTCGAGGCCCTGGACGCCAAGCTGAAGGAACTGGTTTCGAGCCAGCCCGCCCTGGCCACGCGCCAGTCCTCGGGCGAGGCGCTGGAGACCGTGTTCGCCGCCATCCCCGAAATGGTCGGCGGCTCGGCCGACCTGACCGGCTCGAACAACACCTTCGTCAAGAACACCCAGATCATGGACGCGCCCGACTACGCCGGTCGCTACGTCAACTGGGGCGTGCGCGAGCACGGCATGGCCTCGGCCATGAACGGCATGGCCCTGCACGGCGGCGTCATTCCCTACGCCGGCACCTTCATGGTCTTCTCGGACTACAGCCGCCCGGCGATCCGCCTGGCCGCCCTGATGGGCGTGCGGGTGGTCCACGTCCTGACCCACGACTCGATCGGTCTGGGCGAAGACGGCCCGACGCACCAGCCGGTCGAGCATCTGGCGGCGCTGCGCGCCATTCCCAACCTGATGGTCTTCCGTCCCGCCGACACGGTCGAGGCGCTGGAATGCTGGCAGGTCGCCTTGCAGCACAAGAAGACGCCTTCGGGCATGTGCCTGTCGCGTCAGAAGACCCCGGCGGTCCGCCTGACCGACGCGGGCGAGAACCTGTCGCGCAAGGGCGCCTATGAGCTGAAGGCCGCCAACGGCGTGGCCAAGGTCACCCTGTTCGGCACCGGCACTGAAGTCGCCCTGGCGCTGAAGGCCGCTGAGACGCTGGAGGCCGAAGGCGTGCCGACCCGCGTCGTCTCGGTTCCCTGCTTCGAACTGTTCGAGCAGCAGCCCAAGGCCTATCAGGACGCCGTCATCGGTCGCGGCACCGTCCGCGTCGCCGTGGAAGCCGCGATCAAGCAGGGCTGGGAACGCTTCATCGGCGAAGACGGCGGCTTTGTCGGCATGACCGGCTTCGGCGCCTCGGCCCCGGCCGAAGTCCTCTACCGCGAGTTCGGCATCACCGCCGAGGCCGTGGTCGAAGCCGCCAAGGCCCGGCTCTAGTCAGCATCCCCCGGACGGCGCGCAGCGCCTGTCCGGCATGACAGGGAGAAGGTCATGCATCTCGGCGCCGTCAGCCTGCTGGTCAGGGACTATGACGAGGCCGTCGCCTTCTATGTCGGCACGCTGGGCTTCACGCTCAGCGAGGACGCCGACATGGGCGGCGGCAAGCGCTGGGTCCGGGTCACGCCCCAAGGCGGCCAGACCTCTCTGCTGCTCGCTCGCGCGACAACGCCGGAACAGGTCGCCCGCGTCGGCGATCAGGCGGGCGGCCGCGTCTGGCTCTTCCTCTACACCGACGACCTGATGCGCGACCACGCCGCCTGGCTGAAGGCCGGCGTCGTCTTCCGCGAAACGCCCCGTCACGAGGCCTATGGCAAGGTGGTGGTCTTCGAAGACCTCTACGGCAACGCCTGGGACCTGATCGAACCTGCCACCGGAGCCTGACGCCATGAAGATCGGCACGCCGCTTACCGACCACGCCACCCGCGTCATGCTGCTCGGCTCGGGCGAGCTGGGCAAGGAGGTGGCCATCGAGCTGCAGCGTCTGGGCGCCGAGGTGATCGCGGTGGACCGCTATCCCAACGCCCCGGCCATGCAGGTGGCGCACCGCAGCCACGTCATTCCGATGACCGACCCTCAGGTGCTGAACGGCCTGATCATGGCCGAGGCCCCGCACATCATCGTGCCGGAAATCGAGGCCATCGCCACCGACGTCCTGGCGGCCATCGAGGCGGCGGGTCTGGCGCGCGTCATTCCGACCGCCCGCGCCACCCAACTGACCATGAACCGCGAAGGCATCCGCCGTCTGGCCGCCGAGGAACTGGGCCTGCCGACCAGCCCCTACGCCTTTGCAGGCTCGGCTGAAGAACTGGCGGCGGGAGCCGAAGCCGTCGGCTTCCCCTTCTTCGTCAAGCCGGTCATGTCGTCCTCGGGCAAGGGCCAGTCCTATGTGGAGCGCGCGGACGCGGTGGCCGAAGCCTGGGACTACGCCCTGGCGTCCGGTCGGGTCGACACGACCCGCGTCATCGTCGAGGGCCGCATCGCCTTCGACTATGAGATCACCCTGCTGACCGTGCGGTCGCTACGCGACGGCGCCGTCCGCACGGACTTCTGCGCCCCCATCGGCCATCGCCAGCAGAAGGGCGACTACGTCGAAAGCTGGCAGCCCCAGGTCATGAGCGAGGCCGCGTTGACGGCGGCGCAGGACATCGCGGGCAAGGTGACGGATGCGCTGGGCGGTCTCGGCGTCTTCGGCGTCGAACTATTCGTCACCGGCGACCAGGTCTGGTTCTCCGAGGTCTCGCCGCGCCCGCACGACACCGGCCTGGTGACCCTGGCGACCCAGACCATGAGCGAGTTCGCCCTGCACGCCCGCGCCATCCTCGGCCTGCCCGTGGACGTCACGCTCCGCGAGCCGGGCGCCAGCGCCGTCATCTACGGCGGCATGGAAGCCGAGGGCGTGATGTACGAAGGCGTGGCCGAGGCCCTGTCGGTGCCGACCGCCGACCTGCGCCTGTTCGGCAAGCCCGAAGCCTTCGAGCGTCGCCGCATGGGCGTGGCCCTGGCCCGCGGCGCCGATACGGATCAGGCTCGCCAGCGCGCGACCGAAGCGGCGGGCAAGGTGCGGGTCGTCAGGCCCTGACGTCTCTTTCCTCCCCATTTCATGGGGAGGTGGCGCGGAGCCGCAGGCGATGTGACGGAGGGGGCGTCTCGACGGCTGACGTTTGCGCCGCCCCCTCCACCGCTACGCGGTCCCCCTCCCCATGAAATGGGGAGGAAAACAGAGCCTGCGCCGCTGCAACGCCTGCCCTGCCTCAAATAAACCCGCCGACCTTCGACTTTAGTCGGTTGGCGCCGAGGCCTTAATGGGTCCAGAAATGCCGAAAGGTCGCACGCAGTCGACCCGGAGGACCGTTCGCCATGGGCAAGCTCAGGACCGCGCTGATTTTCGGCGCCATCGCCATACTGGGGGCGGTCGCCCTTGGCGTCATCGCCCTGCACCAGGGCGAAAGCATCAGCGCCGTCTGGATCGTGGTGGCGGCGCTCTGCGTCTACGCCATCGCCTACCGCTTCTACGCCCGCTATCTGGCCGGAAAGGTCATGGGCCTGAACGCGAAACGACCCACGCCTGCGGTGCGGCATAACGACGGGCTCGACTATGTGCCCACCCCGCGCAACGTCCTGTTCGGCCACCATTTCGCAGCCATCGCGGGCGCAGGCCCTCTGGTCGGTCCGGTGCTGGCGGCGCAGATGGGCTATCTGCCCGGCGTCCTGTGGATTCTGGTCGGCGCGGTGCTGGCGGGGGCGGTGCAGGACATGATGGTCCTGTTCATGTCCACCCGCCGAGACGGTCGTTCGCTAGGCGACATGGTCCGCACCGAGATGGGCCCCATCCCCGGCATCATCGCCCAGGTCGGCGTCCTGATGATCATGGTCATCATTCTGGCGGTTCTGGCCTTGGTCGTCGTCAAGGCCCTGGCCGAGAGCCCGTGGGGCACCTTCACCGTCGCCGCCACCATCCCCATCGCCATCTTCATGGGTCTCTACACCCGCTACCTGCGGCCCGGTCGCGTGGGCGAGGTCTCGATCATCGGCGTGGTCCTGCTGATCCTCGCCATCATCGGCGGCGGCCATATCGCGGCTGATCCCTTCTGGGGCCCGGCCTTCACCCTGTCGGGCACGACCCTGGCCATGGCCATGATGGCCTACGGCTTCGTCGCCTCGGTCATTCCGGTCTGGCTGCTGCTGGCCCCGCGCGACTACCTGTCCACCTTCCTGAAGATCGGCGCCATCCTGGGTCTGGCCGTCGGCATCATCATCGTGCGCCCTCACGTTCAGATGCCGGCCGTCACCCCCTTCATCGACGGCAGCGGCCCGGTCTTCTCCGGCGCCCTCTTCCCCTTCCTGTTCATCACCATCGCCTGTGGCGCGGTCTCGGGCTTCCACGCCCTGATCTCGTCGGGCACCACGCCCAAGCTGCTGGAGAACGAGAACCAGATCCCGCTGATCGGCTACGGCGCCATGCTGTGCGAAAGCTTCGTGGCCATCATGGCCCTGATCGCCGCCACCGTGCTGGACCCGGCCGTCTATTTCGCCATGAACAGCCCGGTCGCGGTGATCGGCGACAACGCCGTCTCGGCCGCCGCCGCCGTGGCCCAGTGGGGCTTCCACATCACTCCGGGCGAGCTGGAGCAACTGGCCCGCGACGTGGGCGAGCACTCCATCCTGTCGCGCGCGGGCGGCGCCCCGACCCTGGCCGTCGGCATGGCGCACATCCTGTCGAACGTCATCGGCGGCAAGGCCATGATGGCCTTCTGGTATCACTTCGCCATCCTGTTCGAGGCCCTGTTCATCCTGACCACGGTCGACGCCGGCACCCGCGTCTGCCGTTTCATGATCCAGGACCTGCTGGGCGTCGCCGTGCCGAAAATGCGCGAGACCAAGTCGTGGACCGCCAACGTCCTGGCCACCGCCCTGACCGTCGGCCTGTGGGGCTACTTCCTCTACACCGGCGTGGTCGATCCCCTGGGCGGCATCAACAGCCTGTGGCCCCTGTTCGGCATCGCCAACCAGATGCTGGCCGCCGTCGCCCTGATCCTGGGCACCGTGGTCCTGTTCAAGATGAAGCGCGAGCGCTTCGCCTGGGCCACGGCGGTCCCGGCGGTCTGGCTGCTGATCTGCACCCTGACGGCGGGCTTCCAGAAGCTGCTGCACCCCGACGTCAAGATCGGCTTCCTGGCCCATGCGCGGAAGTATCAGGAGGCGCTTGCCGCCGGCGACCTGCTGGCCCCGGCCAAGACGGCGGGCGACATGCACCGGATCATCATCAACGACTACGTCAACTCCGCCCTGACGGCGGGCTTCCTGTTCGTGGTCCTGACCATGGTGGTCTATGGCGTCCGCGCCTGCCTCAAGGCCCGCGGGATCAACCACCCGACCGTGGTCGAGACCCCGGCCGAGCATGAGTTGACGCTGGAAGACAAGGCGATGGATGTGGCCCGTGCCTAGTCCCTCTGAACCGGCCGGCGGCGCAGACCTGCTCTGCGCCTGCCGCGACACCCTGGTGCGGTGGGGCAAGGACGCCCGCCGCACCGCCAGCCTCATGGTCGGCCAGCCCGACTATGAGGTCTATGTCGCCCACGCCGCGGCCACCCACCCGGACCAGCCGCCGCTGGATCGCACCGCCTTCTTCCGTCTGCACGAGGCGCGGCGCTTCGGCGCCGGCGGGGCCTTCCGCTGCTGCTGAGACCTTACCGCGAGTTCACTCGCCAGGGGACCATGACGGCATAAGGTGGCGGGCATGAAGCTGACCGCCCTCGCCGTCGCCCTGTTTCTCGCCGCCTCGCCGGCCCTCACGCATCAGGCCGAGGCCCCCGCCGCCCCGCGCGTCGTCGTCGGCCAGGTCGCCGCCGCCATCCGCCAAGCCTATTTCGATCCTGCGAAGGCGGAGGTGATCGCCACGGCGCTGGAGGCCGAGGCCGCACAGGGTCGCTACGACGCCCTGACCGATCCGCGGGATCTCGAAACGGCCCTGACCGCGCGGCTGGAACCCTATGACCAGCATTTCAGCGTGAGCAAGCCAGCGCCGTCAGGTCCCGCGCTCGCCGCATCAGCGACGGCTTCGTCGGGTCTCGTCCCGGTGCCCTTCCCCGTCGTGGCCGCCCGTCAGGGCCAGGGCTTCCGCGCGGTGCAGATCCTGCCTGGCAACGTCGGTCTGATCGAGATGCGCTTCTTCGCCGACTTCGAGGGGGCCGATGATCCCGCCCGCAAACAGGTCGACGCCGCCCTTCAGCTGATCTCGACCACCAACGCCGTCATCATCGACCTGCGCAACAACGGCGGCGGCTCGCCCGCCATGGTCGGCTATCTGGTCAGCGCCTTCGTCGGGCCGGACGCCGACGTCTACAACCGCTTCCATTCGCGGGAAGGCGAAAGCCGCGAGGCCCCGGCCCAGCCCTACGCCGCCCCGCGCGTGGATGTGCCGGTCTATGTCCTGATCAGCGGCCGCACCGGCTCGGCGGCGGAAGCCTTCGCCTATACGCTGCAAGCCGCCCGGCGCGCCGTCATCGTCGGCGAGACCTCGGGCGGCGCCGCCAACCCGGGCGGCCCCGTCTTCACGCCCTCGGGCTATCGCGTCTTCGTCTCGACCGGCTCGCCGACCAATCCCCTGACCGGCGGCAACTGGGAGAAGGTCGGCGTCCGCCCCGACATGGCCGTGCCCGCCGAGGACGCGCTGGACACCGCCTGGAAGGCCGCCCTCGCCGGCCAAACGAACGCCACAGCCTCCGCCGCCACCGAGGCCGCCTGGGTGAGCGAAGCGCTGGACGCCTCGCCGGTCCCCTTCGACCCCGCCCCCTATCTCGGGGCTTTCGGCGGCTCGACAGTCCGGGCGACCCAGGACGGTCTGACCTGGCGAAACGAGCGCCGCCCGGCCTGGCGTCTGCGTCCCCTGTCGCCTGATCTCTTCTTCGACATCGACGAGCCCTATCGTCGCATCCGTTTCCTGCGTGACGGCGAAGGCCGCGTCACGGGACTCGAGGTTCTCGACAGCCAGACGGGCTCCAGTCGTCTGCTGCGTCGCGCCGGCTAGGTCCCTCTTCGGTTACGTCCGATCACACCTTGTTACGGCGGCGGGGTTGAATCGCAGCGCCGATCGTCCGAGTAAGGCATCCAATAGATAACCGCCCTGCTCAGGAGACCTCCCCATGACCGTTCGCGTCGCCATCAACGGCTTCGGCCGCATCGGCCGCCTCGTGCTTCGCTCGATCGTCGAGCATGGCCGCACGGACATCGAGGTCGTGGCGATCAACGACCTGGGCCCGGTCGAGACCAACGCCCACCTGCTGCGCTATGATTCGGTGCACGGTCGCTTCCCCGGCACGATCACCTCGGGCGAGGACTGGATCGACGTCGGCACGGGCAAGATCAAGGTCACGGCCGAGCGCGACCCTTCCAACCTGCCCCACGCCGAACTGAAGGTGGACATCGCCTTCGAGTGCACCGGCATCTTCACGTCGAAGGAAAAGGCCTCGGCCCACCTGAAGGCCGGCGCCAAGCGCGTCCTGGTCTCGGCCCCCGCCGACAACGCCGACAAGACCATCGTCTTCAAGGTCAACCATGAGACCCTGACCGCCGACGACATCGTCGTGTCCAACGGTTCGTGCACGACCAACGCCCTGGCCCCGGTCGCCAAGGTGCTGAACGATCTGTTCGGCATCGAGCGCGGCTACATGACCACCATCCACGCCTACACCGGCGACCAGCCGACGCTGGACACGATGCACAAGGACCCGTACCGCGGTCGCGCCGCCGGCCTGTCGATGATCCCGACCTCGACCGGCGCCGCCAAGGCCCTGGGCCTGGTCCTGCCGGAACTGAAGGGCAAGCTGGACGGCTCGTCGATCCGCGTCCCGACCCCGAACGTCTCGGTCGTCGATCTGAAGGTCGTCGCCGGTCGCGAAGTCACGGTTGCGGAAATCAACGCCGCCCTGCAAGCCGCCGCCGACGGCGCCATGAAGGGCGTCCTGGCCACGACGACCGACCCCCTGGTCTCCATCGACCTGAACCACATTGCGGCCTCCTCGACCGCCGCCCTGCCCCAGACCCAGGTCGTCGACGGCAAGCTGGCCCGCGTCCTGACCTGGTACGACAACGAGTGGGGCTTCGCGACCCGCATGGCCGACACCGCCCTGGTGATGGCCAAGTTCCTTTAAGACCTCGCAAAGAACCCCGGCATGCTCTTGTTCACAGGACTGCCGGGGTTCTTCCTTTTTGCAGGACACACCCTGCCATGGTCTTTTGCCGCCATCGCCTTTTGGGGCTTACTGGCATGGTGGAGCCTGAGAAAGGCCGACCTCGGCCCCTTAGCGGACGGCGCCATCGTCATCCGTGGGTTCGGTGCCGGACTACTGCTCCTCATCGGCCTCGCCCTTCCCTTTCTGACGCGGTCATGGCCTGATCCAGTCTCCACCCTGGCCTGGTTTGCGCCCCCGACCCTGCTGGCCGCACTGGCGATCACCGCCGCCCGCGATCATGCACGCCACGGACGACGGCTCGTCGCCTGGCTCGTCCCTGCGGTCGCCTTGCAGCTTCAACTGATGCTTCTCGGCCTGCTGATGTTCATGGGACATGTCTTCTCCGGCGGTAGTCCGATATGAGCGCCGCTATTCGTGCACACGTCCGCTTGATCGCGTCCTGACCACGGCTTACGCCGACTGATACGTTCGACCCTCATCCGGCCCTGCGGGCCACCTTCTCCCACAGGGAGAAGGAAGACCTGGAACTTCATCATGACCTTCCGCACCCTCGACGACGCCGCTGACCTGTCCGGCCAGACCGCTCTGGTCCGCGTGGACTTCAACGTGCCGATGGAGGGCGGCAAGGTCAGCGACGACACCCGCCTGAAGGCCGCCTTGCCGACCATCCACCGCCTGCGCGAAGCGGGCGCCAAGGTCGTCCTGCTGGCCCACTTCGACCGTCCCAAGGGCGAACGCGTGGCCGCGATGAGCCTACGCCCCGTGGTCGAGCCGCTGGAACTGCTGCTGCACGGCCCCGTCCGCTTCGCCGACGACTGCGTGGGCGACGAGGCCAAGGCCGCCGTGGCCGACCTCGACGCCGGCGGCGTGCTGCTGCTGGAAAACGTCCGCTTCCACAAGGGCGAGGAAAGGAACGACCCGGCCTTCGCCGCACAGCTGGCCGAACTGGGCGACCTCTACGTCAACGACGCCTTCTCGGCCGCCCACCGCGCCCACGCCTCGACCGAGGGGCTGGCCCGTCTGCTGCCCGCATACGCCGGTTGCGCCATGGCGCGCGAGCTGTCGGCCCTGGACGCGGCGCTGGGCAATCCGCAGAAGCCCGTCATCGGCATCGTCGGCGGCGCCAAGGTCTCGACCAAGCTGGACCTGCTGAAGAACCTGGTCGCCAAGCTGGACTATCTGGCCATCGGCGGCGGCATGGCCAACACCTTCCTGCACGCGCAAGGCGTCGATGTCGGCGGTTCGCTGTGCGAAAAGGACCTGTCCGACACCGCGCTCGAGATCATCGAGGAGGCCCGTCAGAAGGGCTGCGAGCTGCTGCTGCCGGTCGACGTCGTGGTGGCCAAGACGATCAAGCCGGGCGTCGAATCGGGCGTCCGCGCCCTGGACCGCATCGCCGCCGACGACCTGATCCTGGACGCCGGTCCTGAAACCGTCGCCCGCCTGGCCCGCGCCATGGACCTGTCCAAGACCCTGATCTGGAATGGGCCGCTCGGCGTGTTCGAGGTCCCGCCCTTCGACAAGGCCACCGTGGCCGCCGCCAGGCACGCCGCCGAACTGGCCAAGTCCGGCAAGCTGGTCGCCGTGGCTGGCGGCGGCGACACCGTCGCGGCCCTGAACCACGCCGGCACGGCCGACGACATGACCTTCGTCTCCACCGCCGGCGGCGCCTTCCTGGAATGGATGGAGGGCAAGGTCCTTCCGGGCGTCGAGGCCCTGCGCGCCTGACCTGACCTCTTGTCGAGATTTCGACCCCGCCTCGGCAAAGAGGCGGGGTTTTCTTTGCCTCAGACTTGAGCGAACGCCGGATTGGTCCTGTAACCCGGCGTGACTTCCTCGCCCCTTCGGGCTAAAGCCTCAGCAAAACAATATCCGGCTCAGGAGATACCCATGGCGCGCATCACGCTGCGACAATTGCTCGATCACGCGGCGGAGAACGACTACGGCCTGCCCGCCTACAACATCAACAACATGGAACAGGGCCTGGCCATCATGGAGGCGGCGGAAGCCGTCAACGCCCCGGTCATCATCCAGGCCTCGCGCGGCGCCCGCAGCTACGCCAACGACATCGTCCTGGCCAAGCTGATCGACGCCCTGGCCGAACTGTATCCGCACATCCCGGTCTGCATGCACCAGGACCACGGCAACGGCCCGGCGACCTGCGCCACCGCCATCCAGTACGGCTTCACCTCGGTGATGATGGACGGCTCGCTGGAAGAAGACGCCAAGACCCCCGCCTCCTACGAATACAATGTCGACGTCACCCGTCGCGTCACCGAAATGGCCCACAGCTGCGGCGTCTCGGTCGAGGGTGAACTGGGCGTGCTCGGCTCGCTGGAAACCGGCATGGGCGAGGCCGAAGACGGCCACGGCTTCGAAGGCAAGCTGGACCACTCGGCCCTGCTGACCGACCCGGATCAGGCCGTGGACTTCGTCCGCGCCACCAAGGTCGACGCTCTGGCCATCGCCATGGGCACCAGCCACGGTGCCTACAAGTTCAGCCGCAAGCCGGACGGCGAAGTCCTGGCCATGAACGTGATCGAGGAAATCCACCGCCGCCTGCCTGACACCCACCTGGTCATGCACGGCTCCTCCTCGGTGCCGCAGGACCTGCAGGACATCATCAACGCCTACGGCGGCCAGATGCCCCAGACCTGGGGCGTGCCGGTCGAGGAAATCCAGCGCGGCATCAAGCACGGCGTGCGCAAGATCAACATCGACACCGACAACCGCATGGCCATGACCGGCGCCGTGCGCAAACTGCTGATGGAAAAGCCGGGCGAGTTCGACCCGCGCGCCTGGCTCAAGCCCGCCAAGGAAGCCATGCGCAAGCTGTGCATCGAGCGCTACCAGCAGTTCGGCTGCGAAGGTCAGGCGTCGAAGATCCGCCCCCTGTCCACCGCCCAGATGGCCAAGCGCTACGCCGCCGGCGACCTGGACCCGCACTTCGGCGCCTCGGCCACCAAGGCGGCCTGATATTTCCCGCCTTTGATCCTCCCCGTTCCGCTACGCTGCTCGGGGTAGGATCAAGAGGCCGTTGCCTTCACCACACCCCGTATCGACCGCCGATGGCGGCGCGCACCGCCCGCGCCTCGATCTCGGCGTAGCTCAGCTCTTCTTCTGCGCGGCGTGCGTCGCGCCGTGCGTCCTGAATCTCGCCGCGCACCTCTCGAATGCGATCACGGATGCGCTGGCGCTGCTCGTCCGTCAGCCCGTCCTGACGCAACTCCCGCTGCTTGGCCTCCAGCTTGTCCTCGCGGTCGTCGATGCGGCTGACGGCCGAGTTCAGCGCGCTTTCCGCCGAGGACACGGCCTGCTCCACGCCATAGATCCGCCGTCCATCCTCATAGGCCGGCAGAAAATCGCGCTCCTCGGCGGGCGAGCAGACCCCGCCATAGCTGGCGCCCTGCCGCCCCTGCCGGAAACCGCTCTCCCAGGTGCAGTAGGTCCTCAGCCCGTCGTCCCGCGCCGCGAGATAGGCGCTTGGGTTCGGCGCGATCCCGAACTTGGCGCAGGCCTGGGTATGGTCATCCAGACGGCTGGGGCGATAGCCCGACACCCCGTCCTGATAGCCCTTCTCGCCCCAGGCGCCCGCCAGGCACTGGTCCTTGGTCATGGTGGTGCAGCCGGCCAGAAGGGCGATCCCCGTGGCGGCGACAGCAGCGGCGATCAGAGCCTTCATCTCGATCTCTTCCGGTCGGCGTTGCGACAGCTTGGCCGCAGCAATGGACGACATGACGACCCGCCGGGCAAGCCATGCTAGATCGCCCTATGGCCGATGAACCTTTGCTGACGGAAGACGACGACGCGGAAATTCTCGAGGCGCAGATCGACGCGCCCGGCGTCCGTCTCGACAAAGCCCTGGCCGCCGCCTTCCCTGCGCTGTCGCGCGCCCGGCTTCAGGCCCTGCTGGCCGAGGGCGCCGTCCGTCGTGACGGCCAGCCCGTCACCAGCGGTTCGGCCAAGGCCCAGGCCGGCCTCTACGCCGTCGTCATGCCCCCGGTCGTCGCCGCCACGCCCCAGCCCGAGGCCATCCCCCTGACCGTCCTGTTCGAGGACGCCGACCTGATCGTCATCGACAAGGCGCCGGGCATGGCCGCCCACCCGGCGCCCGGCTGCGAGACCGGCACCCTGGTCAACGCCCTGCTGGCTCACTGCGGCGACAGCCTGTCGGGCATCGGCGGCGTGGCCCGCCCCGGCATCGTCCACCGTCTGGACAAGGACACCTCGGGCGTCATGGTCGCCGCCAAGTCCGACCGCGCCCACGCCGGCCTCTCGGCCCTGTTCGCCACCCACGACATCGAGCGCACCTATGTGGCCCTGACCCGCGGCGCGCCCTCCCCCGAGAAGGGCCGCATCCAGACCCAGATCGGCCGCTCCAGCAGCGACCGCAAGAAGATGGCCGTGCTCAAGGCCGGCGGTCGCGAGGCCATCACCGACTATGTGGTGCAGAAAACCTTCGGCCAGCCCGCCAAGGCGTCGGCCGCCCCGCTCGCCGCCCGCGTCGCCTGCACCCTTCACACCGGCCGCACCCACCAGATCCGCGTCCATCTGGCGTCCAAGGGTTCTCCCCTGCTCGGCGACCCTGTCTATGGCTCGGGCAGCCCCGCCATCGCCGTCCGCGCCGCCGTCGCCGAAGTCGGCCTGACGCGCCAGGCCCTGCACGCCGCCGTCCTCGGCTTCGTCCACCCGGTCACCGGCCAAGCCCTGCGCTTCGAAACCGCCCCGCCGGAGGACATGCAGCGACTCGAGGCGCTTCTGGCCGCGCTCTAGGCGACCCGCGTCAGACGCACCGCCATCCACTTCCGTCCCGGCAGGGCCAGCGTCGGTCGCGCCGGATCGTGGAAGAAGTATTTGGTGTCCTTCTGCGCCAGGGTGAAGACGCCGGGCGCTGGCTCAACCGTCATGTTCCAGGTGTCGATGACATCGGCCCGGAAACGTTCGCCGCCAGTGATCTCGTCACGCGGAATATCCACCGCCCATTCCGCAGGAGCGTCGTCGCCGAAGTAACGCAGGTAATACTGCCCCGGCGCGCCGCCCAGATGCTGCTCCCACCACTTGTCGATCGGCTCTATGCCCGGAGGCGGTCCCGCCTCCATGATCGACTTCAGGAAGGCCAGACGCGGCGCGCTTTCGCCGCGAAGTTCGCCGCCCTCGCCCAGCCAGAACTCGCCGCCGTCGATCGGGAAACACTCGGAATGGCCGACATAGGTTCCGGCGATCAGGCCATGCCAGAAGGCGCGCACCATCTGCGGCCCGGTCAGATTACCCCACCGTTCGCTGAGCGAGCCCTCGTAACAGACCTCGTCGAAGACCACCGCCTTCTTCCAGACGCTGCGATAGGTCTCGGCCCGTGCGTCGTCCAGCACCGCCGAACCGTTCTGGATGCTGGAATGGGTCACCCAGGGCTTGCAGTTGTCGTACAGCCGCCGCCAGTTGTGGATCGACCGCAGCCGGCCATAGGGATCGCTGGCCTGCACCCCCTGGAATATGCGGTCCCAGTCGCCGTCCGTCTTGGTCTTCAGGATGTCGAACTCGTTGGCCATTGACCACCAGACGTTCCGATAGGCCGACAGCCGCGCCACGACGTAGCGGACATAGCGATCATCGGCCTCGGCCGGCATCTCGTCGAAACCGTAGCGCCCGTCATAGGGATGGAACAGGATGACGTCCGCCTCGATCCCCAGCGCGCCCAGCGCCGCGACGCAGGCTTCCAGTCGGTGGAAATAGGCGGGATTGAACCGCGTCAGGTCCCAGTCCTTTTCGCCCGCCCCGGTCTTCTCGAAGGGGAACAGGGCTTCGTTCGTCTTTACCGAGGCGTTGGGGAAGACCAGCATCCGCATCTTGTTGAACGGCGCGGTCTTCAGCGTCTCCAGCGTCTGCGCCCGTTTCGCCTGCGGCTGATGGGTCCAGCCATAGGCCGTCGTGCCGATCTGGCGATAGGGCGTCCCGTCCGCATAGGCGAAATGATAGGTCTCTACGACCCCGACCGGCCCATGATTGCCTGCCCCCGGCGCCATCGCCTCAAAGCCCCCCTGCCGTCCGTCCAAGGCCGACAGAGAGCTTTCACTGGTCCATCGCCATGCCCCGGTTTCGGGCGGCGAGAAGCGGATGCGCCACACGCCCTCCCCATCATAGAAGCCCGGCGCACGCAGCGTGGTCCGACCATTGGTGAAGACGCCGACCAGCTTCACATCAAAGGGATTGCCCACGGCCGTCGCCGGCAGGGCGATCTCATACAGACCCCAACGCTCGACACGGTTCTGGCCTTCAGCGTTTGCCGCCCCGGCCAGGCTCAACGCGCCAACGGTGAGGATCGCCCCCCTTCGTGTCATGCCCTGCGCCATTCACCCCTCCCCAGAAGCATATGTCCACCGGTGTCATACGAAACCGCCGGGGCGACTGGCAAGCGTGTCAGGCTGATGCGCCCCCGCCTTGAATAGCAACAGAAGATGTTTTATATAGAGCCTCGCCGGAATGGGTGGCGTGGGAGCCACAGTCACGCTTTCGTGTGACGATCCGCCTCTAAAAATGGCGGCAACCCATACCCATCTGGATCGGTTGAGGGGTGAGGCGACGATGCACATTGGGTGGTCGACGCCGCGAAGCCTGCTCTTGCTTACTGGTCGGAGGGACCACGTCTAATGGCTAATTCGACGCTCGCGGTGATGTCGCCTGAACAGGGACTGTCGCGCTATCTCACGGAAATCCGCAAGTTTCCGATGCTCACCAAGGACGAGGAGTTCATGCTCGCCAAGCGTTGGTCGGAGCATCAGGACCCAGAAGCGGCCCACCGCCTCGTGACCTCGCACCTTCGCCTCGTGGCCAAGATCGCCATGGGGTATCGCGGCTACGGCCTGCCGATCGGCGAAGTGATTTCCGAGGGCAATGTCGGCCTGATGCAGGCCGTGAAGAAATTCGATCCCGACAAGGGCTTCCGTCTGGCGACCTACGCCATGTGGTGGATCCGCGCCTCGATCCAGGAATACATCCTGCGCTCCTGGTCGCTCGTGAAGATGGGCACCACCGCCGCGCAGAAGAAGCTCTTCTTCAACCTGCGCAAGGCCAAGAGCCAGATCTCCGCGTTTGAAGAGGGCGACCTGCGTCCCGAACACCTCGCCGCCATCGCCACCAAGCTGGGCGTGTCGGAAGAAGAGGTCACCAACATGAACCGCCGCCTCGGCGGCGACGCCTCGCTGAACGCGCCCCTGCGCGCCGACGGCGAAAGCGAGTGGCAGGACTGGCTGGCCGACGACAATGCGGTGTCCCAGGAAACGGCCCTGGCCGACTCCGAGGAAAAATCCATCCGCATGAGCCTGCTGGAAGAAGCCATGCAGGAACTGACCGACCGCGAGAAGCACATCCTCACGGAACGCCGCCTCAAGGACGATCCGGTCACGCTGGAAGAACTCGCCGGCCAGTACGGCGTGTCGCGCGAGCGCGTCCGTCAGATCGAGGTCCGCGCCTTCGAGAAGCTGCAAAAGGCCATGCGCGCCGCCGCCGAAGAGCGGAACCTGGTCGACGCCTGACGGGCGCTCCTGAGCCTTTCCTCCCCATTCCATGGGGAGGTGGCGCGGCGCAAAGCGCCGTGACGGAGGGGGCGGCGCCAACTGTCCGGGCTCGCGCCAAATCGTGGAGGGCGGCGACGCCCCCTCCACCACTTCGTGGTTCCCCTCCCCATAGAATGGGGAGGAAAGAAACGCCCTAGCCCGCCCGAGACAGGCTCTCGGGCGAGGCTAGGGCCAGAACCGCACTGATCGGTCCGGCCAGGGCCGCCTTGGTCGTCGCGCCGGCAGTCAGGCTTGTCTCCAGACCCGCCGCAGCAATGGCCAGCGAGGCGTCACCCGTCTTGATGGCCAGGGCCTTCAGCGTCTCGGCCTGCTGCTTGATGGCCCGCACCGCCTGCATAGGATCAGTGTCGAACTGGGTCATGGCCGAGGCCAGGATCCGCATCGCCTGATCCTTGACCGCGATCACGGCTTCCGCCGCCGACGCGGGCTTGTCGGCCTTGCGCTTTCCCGGCCCTGCGTAATCGTCGGAGTTGAAGCGACGGCGATCCGGCCCGATGTAGCCTACCGCCTCGACCCAGTCGCGCGGCTTGGTGGCCAGGTTCTCGACCCGGCGGAACAGGTCGCCGCTGGTGAAGGGCTTCCTCAGGAACTCATGCACGCCGGAATCCCGCGCGCCCTTGATGCTGCTGGCGGTGGCCTCGGCCGTGACCATGATCAGCGGCACGCGCCGGCAGGCCAGGCTGGAGCGCCGAATGCGCCGCGCCAGCGCCTCGCCGTCCAGGCGCGGCCCTGTGCGCTCGGTCAGGATCAGACCCGGCTCCATCTCGCGCGCCAGATCGATCACCCGCGCCTCGTCGCCCTCGACTGCGACATCGCGCGAGCCGAAACCCTTCAGCAGGTCGGACAAGAGGCGCGCGGCGGCGGGATTGGGGTCGACGATCAGCACCCGGCGCACGACCGGCGCAATCCTCTGCATCGTCTTGGCGTCTAAAGCGAACACGGCTCGGCTCCATCTGGAACCAAGAAGGTAAACTCAGGGGGTTAAGGGGCCGTTTCCCGTTCCGGGACGCACCCCTCCTTCGCTCCCTACCCCTGGAAGGGATCGCGCATCAGAATGGTGTCGTCCCGCTCGGGGCTGGTCGACAGCAGGGCCACCGGCGCGCCGATCAGCTCCTCGATCCGACGCACGTATTTCAGCGCATGGGCGTTCAGATCCTTGAAGGTGCGAACCCCGGCGGTGCTCTCGCTCCAGCCTTCGAGTTCCTCGAACACCGGCTCGGCCGAGGCCTGGGCCTTCAGGCTGGACGGCAGATAATCCAGAACCTCGCCATTGATGCGATAGCCGACGCAGATCTTCAGCGTCTTCAACCCGTCCAGCACATCGAGTTTCGTCAGCGCGATGCCGTCGATGCCGTTGATGGCCACCGATTGGCGCACCAGAACCGCGTCGAACCAGCCGCAACGCCGCGCCCGTCCCGTGTTCACCCCGACCTCGCGGCCCACGACCGCCAGATGCTCGCCGACCTCGTCGTTCAGCTCGCAGGCGAAGGGCCCCTCGCCGACGCGGGTCGTATAGGCCTTCACAATGCCCAGCACATAGCCGACGCCGCGCGGCCCGATGCCCGAGCCCGCCGCCGCCTGTCCGGCCACGGTGTTGGACGAGGTCACATAGGGATAGGTGCCGTGATCCACGTCCAGGAAGGCGCCCTGCGCCCCCTCGAACAGCACGCGCTTGCCGTCCTTCTGCGCCTGATCCAGCACGCGCCAGGCCGGCTTCACATAGGGCAGGATCTTCGGCGCGATCTCCAGCAGTTGCGCCAGCAGGGCCGCCGGGTCGATCGGCTCCAGCCCCAGACCGGCGCGCAGCGGATCGTGGTGCGAGCGCAGACGGTCGATCTTGATCTTCAGGTCGTCTTCGTTGGCCAGGTCGCAGACGCGGATGGCGCGACGCCCCACCTTGTCCTCATAGGCCGGGCCGATGCCGCGCCCGGTCGTGCCGATCTTGGCGCCCGGCGCGCTGGCGGCGGCTTCGCGCGCCACGTCGAGAGCCGGATGGATCGGCAGGATCAGACAGGCGTTGTCGGCGATGGTCAGGATGTCGGGGCTGATGGCCACGCCCTGGGCGACGATCTTCTCGATCTCGCCGACCAGATGCCAGGGATCGACGACCACGCCGTTGCCGATGATCGAGGGCTTGCCCTGCACCACGCCGCTCGGCAGCAATGCCAGCTTGTAGACCTTGCCGTCGACGACCAGCGTATGCCCGGCGTTATGGCCGCCCTGGAACCGCACGACCATATCGGCCCGGTTCGACAACCAGTCGACAATCTTGCCCTTGCCCTCGTCGCCCCATTGGGCGCCGACTACCGCGACGTTCGCCAAGATCGTTTCTCCGCAATCCAGAATGCGGTGGGAGCCTATAACCCCTGAATCGTCCGGAGTCGCCCCAAGGTCGCAGAATTATGCGGCCAGCTCGCCGACCGCCGTCGCAAACGCCCATTCCAGCCAAGGCGTTGCATCCACGACGTCCGCCGTCTCGACCGTGCAGCCGCACCACAACCGCAGGCCCGGCGGCGCGTAACGGTGCGGCTCCATGTCGAACACCGCGCCTTCGTCTTCCAGCAGGGCCTTGAACCGCTTCACGAAAGCCTTCTGCCCCGCCTCGTCCATCGCCGCGATGCGCGCATCGGTGAACTTCAGGCAGACCGAGGTGGTCGAGCGGATTTCCGGCCGATCAGGCAGCATGGCGACCCAGTCGATCCGCTCCACCCATTCCGCCAGCGCCGCATAGTTCCGGTCCGTGCGCCGGATCAGTTCGTTCAGACCGCCCGCGTTCTTGGCCCATTCCAGGGCGTCGATCCAGTCCTCGATGGTCAGGATCGAGAAGGTGTTGATCGCCACCCCGTCCGCCAGGGTCCGGTCAAAGCCGGTCTTGTCGGTCAGGCGCAGCACCTTGGGGATCGACCGCTCGGGCCGATAGCTGTCCAGCCGCGCCACGGCGCGCGGCGACAGCACCATGACGCCGATGCCGGCCTCGCCGCCCAGCGCCTTCTGGAAGCTGAAGGTGGTCACATCCAGCTTGTCCCACGGCAGGTCCATCGCGAAGGCCGCCGAGGTCGCGTCGCAGAGGGTCAGCCCCTCGCGGTCGTCGGAAATCCAGTCGGCGTTGGCCATGCGCACGCCCGACGTCGTGCCGTTCCAAGGAAAGACCACGTCCTTGCGGGGATCGACCCGGCTCATGTCCGGCAGCTCGCCCCAGGGCGCGGTCAGCACCTCGGGCTCCAGCTTCAGGTGATCGCGCACGTCCGTCGCCCAGACCTGGCCGAAATTCTCATAGGCCACGACCTGAACCGGCCTCTCGCCCAGCATCCCCCACAGCGCCGCCTCGACCGCGCCCGTGTCCGATCCCGGCGTATAGAGCATGACATAGTCTTCGGGCGGGCTCAGCACCTCGCGCGTCAGCCGCAAGCCATAGGCGAACCGCTCCACCACCTCCGGCGCGCGAATGCCGCGTCCCAGCAGGTTGGTCGGCAGCCCCGCCAGCGACCACCCCGGACGCTTGGCCGTCGGACCGGCGGAGAACCACGGGCGAGCAGGCTTGGCGTCAGGCTTGGCAACGGCTTGGGCGGTCATCGTCGTATCCAGGGGAGGAGAGTAAGGGTCGGGTCAGCGTCCCGGCGTATAGGGGCGCTTGTCGCGCCATTCGGTGGCGAAGCGGATCAGATCGTCGTCCGGCGTTTCCGGCAGCGTCACCACCAGTTTCGCCAACAGATCGCCACGCTTGCCTGCGGCATAGGCGCCCCGCGCCTTGAGACGCAGGATCTTGCCGCTGTTCGAGCCCTTGGGAATGGTCATCATCACCGCGCCCTCGGGCGTCGGCACCTGGATCTTGCCGCCCAGAATAGCGTCAGGAACCGACACCGGCAGGTCCATGGTCAGGTCCGCCCCATCGCGCTTGAACACCGGGTGCGGCGCGATCTTCAGCTCGATCAAAGCATCGCCCGCCTGACCGCCGCGCCCCGGCGCGCCCTGGCCCTTCAGCCGGATCACCTGGCCCTCGGACGCCCCCTTGGGAATGGCCACGTCCAGCATCCGCCCGTCCGAGAACTGGATGCGGCGCGTCGTCCCGGCGATGGAGTCTTCCAGGCTGATATCCAGCGTGGCCCGTACATCCTGACCCTTGCCGGCGCCGCCGCCGAAGCCGCCGCGTCCCGCCGTGCGCCCGCCGCCGCCAAAGGCGCCGAACAGGTCTTCAAGGTCGATATCCTCGAACCCGCCGCGTCCGCCCGAACCGCCGAATCCGCCAAAGCCGCCCGAACGACCGCCGCCGCCGCCCGGCGGCGCGCGATACTGCTCGCGTCCATCGGCGTCGATCTCGCCGCGATCATACTTGGCCCGCTTCTCGGCGTCGCCCAGCAGGTCGAAGGCGGCGGTGATGCGCTTGAACCGCTCTTCAGAGACCTTGTCGCCCGGGTTCTTGTCCGGGTGCAGTTCCTTGGCCAGCTTGCGGAACGCCTTCTTGACCTCGTCCGCGCTCGCGCCTCTGGCAACGCCCAGTTCCTTGTAGGGATCGCCAGCCACGTTCGCTTCACTCCGACATCAGAAAAAGACCAGAGCGTCAGTTAAGCCATGCGCCCCCCCGCTGGAAGGGGCAGACGTGGTTTAGACCAACCGCGCGACTGCCTCGGCCCCCCAGCCATAGCCGGCGCCCCACTGCGCCACGCCGATCCGCGCGCCTTCGCCGAGCCCGCCGGGCCAGTCCGCCGCCATCTGACCCGCCGCATAGAGCGCCTCCACGCCCTCGACCTCCCAGACCCGTAGCTCGACCGCGCCGTCCAGCACCCGCAGCCGGAAGCGGCGCGGATCGACCTCGACCGGTTCGGCCTCCCAGCCCTCGCCGTTCACCCGCACGCGCGGCGTCCACGACAGCCGACGCCCGCCCCCCTCAATCGTCGCGCGCAGATGCGCTGGCGCCCAGGGTCGCGCCGCCCGCCCGGTCCAGACGAAATCGACTTCGGTAAAGCCCGCCCCGCCCGGCGGCGCCCCCACAGGTCCCGCCCGCCAGACCCTCGGCAGCCCCCGCTCGGCCGCCGCAACCTCCGCCCGCGCCATATCGCGTTCCAGAAACGCCACGACGGCCCCGACCACAGCCCCCGCCGCCGTCGCCTCCTCGCTCCCCTGCTGCCCGCGCAGCAGACCGCTCAGCCGCCAGACCTCGCCGCCGACCAGTTCCGCCCGCCGGTATTGCGCCACCTCCCAGCCCGCCGCCGTCTCCAGCGCCAAAGCATTGCCGCCGCCCAGCACCGCGCCCGCCGTCAGGCTCTCCGGCGCCCGCCCCTCGACGCGCACCATGATCGTATTCACCTGGTCCCAGCGCCCGACCACGCCGCGCCCGACCGCCTCGGTCAGGACCCCGACCGTCGCCGGTCGCACCACCGTCGCCCGCGGCGTCAGCGCCTCCACGCTCGCGCCCCCGTGCGCCGCCATCGGCGTCCACGGCTCCGCCGCCACCGCCACGACCGGCCGTCCGTCCTCCTCCGCCCCCGGCAAAGGCGGCAGGTCCAGCAGCCGCAGGAAGGGCGCCCCGACCACCGCCGGCCCGTCGCCGGGCCGCCAGTCCGCCGGCGCCTCGTCCGCTCGCACCACCACTACCGGCTCCAGCACCGCCGACGGCTGCTCGTCCACATCCAGCCGCGTCACGCGCCAATCGCCCGTCCGCCCCTCGACCGTCACCACCTCGCCCGGCTCCAGACGCAGCGCCTCCAGCGGCCCCAGCCGCACGGTCAGCCGATCCGTCTCGCCCCCGGTCGTCGCCAGCGTCCGCCGCGCCAGGGCCCCCGCCACGCCTGCGCCGCACACCGCCGGCAGTTCCAGATCGACCGCGCCGCCGTCGCCCGCGCCGCGCACCACCACCGACCCGGTCTGATAATCCGCCGCCTCATCGACAAACCGAACCCGCGCCGCCCCTGGACGCGGCTCCAGCGACCGATCGACCACGACGCTCGCCGCCTCGTCCGGCAGGGCCAGGGCCTCCGCCGTCAGCGTCAGCCCCGCGGCTGTCTCGCCCAGCACGGCGATCCGCCCGCCCCGCTCGGCCGCCGTCGCCCCCAGACCCGCCAGGAGCGGCTCCAGCGCATCCCGCGTCCGCATCGGTCGATCAATCACATAGCCCGCGATCTCGCCGTCCAGCGCCCCGATCTCGAATGCCTCCTCCGCCAGCCCGCCGCGCTTCAGCACCGCCGCGACCAGATCCGCCGCCTCTCCGCCCATACGCCCGTTCAGCCAGTGTCCGGCCCGCCAAGCGCCGGCGTCGGCCCAGACCTCGCTTCGCGCCGGAAAGGCCGGAAACGGCCGCGCGTCCCAGCACCAGGCGTCGGCCCCCTCGACCATCCGTCCGCCATAGACCACCGACACGGGATTGTTCTCCAGCCCCTCGAAATGCTCCAGCACGGCCTCCATCGCCCGCCGCTGCATCCGGTCGTCGCGCGCCCCTGTCGAAAACGGCGGCAGGGCGTTCTCCGAACTCTTGGGGTCCTGAAACAGGTTCGGCGCATTGCCGCCCCGGTCCACCGCCGCACAGCCGAACTCGGTCAGCCGGATCGGCTTCATCCCCGGAACCCAGGCCGTCGGCGTCGCCGACCGCACGCCCGCCACCCGCTCGTGGTGAGCGTTCGACCACCACCCCTTCAGGTCCTTGGGTCGATACAGCCAGTCCTCGCCGTGCGCCCCGTCGCTGATCGGCGTCCGCACCTGCGCCGCCCGATCCTCGGCGCTGGCGTAATACCAGTCGAAGTTCTCGCCGCCCGCGACCTGCATCGCCAGATAGGCCGGGTCGGACGGCCCCTCGAACGCCTCCGCATCCAGCCCGCCGTCGCCCGCGCGCCAGTCGCCCAGCGGCGGATACCAGTCGATGCCGACGTAATCGATGTTGGGATCGGCCCACAGCGGGTCCAGATGAAACCGCGCCTCCCCGTCCTTCCGCCAGCCGAAATACTCCGACCAGTCCGCCGCATAGGACAGCTTCACTCGCGCCCCGACAATCGCCCGACACTCCGCCGCCAGCGCCTTGAACTGCGCCGTCGCCGGAAAGCCGCCGCCCGCGTCGCGCGTGCCGGTCAGCCCCCGCATCTCCGAGCCGATCAGCAGGCCGTCCGCGCCCTCTTCCGCCGCCATCCGCGCATAGTGCAGCGCCAGCCGCCGCAGCCCCCAACCATCCGCCGTCCCGAACAGGGCTGCGACCTCCGCCGCCGCCCCCGCGCCGTCCGTCCCCGCCACGCGCCCGCGCCACGGATAGCCAGGGCAGTCCATGAAGACGAAGGGATACAGCGTCACCTCCAGGCCCCGCGCCTTCAGACTGCGGATCGCCTGACGCACGCTCTCGTCCGACGGCGTCCCGCCATAGGCCGGCCCGCCATCGACCTGGGACACCAGATGCGCCTCATGCCGCTCCAGCCCGGCCACGCTCCAGCGCATGGGCTTGGTCATCTTGTCGCGCCGATCCACACCGGGTTGGACGCGGCAATGCCCGGCCCGCATGTCGTCGCCGAACCAGCCGACGATCAGGCTGACCCGCTTCAGGTTCGGCGCCTGCACCACAAGCTGGTCCAGCGACACCTCGATATCCGCCCGCCCCTCGGCGTTGTTGACGTTCTCAGGCCTGCTCTTCGTCAACCCCTCGCGCCGCATCACGGCTTCGGTCGCCAGACAGAACTCCCCCGCCCCGGGGATCAGACAGACCCCCTCCAGCCGGTCCTCCAGCCGCCGCTCGACGCCCATCGGCCGACGAAACACCTCGAACGCCAGCTGCGGCGGCCGATTGCCGAACGGCCCCAGCGGCAGGTCCTCGAACACCACATAGGCCGTGCCGCGAAACGCCGGAGCCGCCCCCTCGACCGCCTCGATCAGCGGGTCCGGCGTCTGCGCCTCGGTCCCGCGATGCACCCGCATCGTCACCCCCGTCAGGTCCAGCGGCTGACCGTCGGCCCAGACCCGCCCCACAGCGTCGATGGGCCCCTCGCCCAACCCCACGGCGAAGCTCAGCGAATAGTCGTATTCGACCGTCGTTTGCCCGCCCTTGCCGCCCGACCGCTTGTGCCTGGTCTCGAGGAACCGCGCAGCCCAGATCACCTGACCCACCACCCGGGCCCGGCCGAAGACGCAGCCCATCGGCGCCCCGTCCGCCGACGACTGCAGGCTCAGGGCCTCCAGCCTCGGCCCCTTCTGCCGCGCCGGCGACAGGCTGGCGACCACGCGATTGTCGATGGCCCGGCCAATGGTCGCGCCGATGAAGGCGCCGACCGGCCCGCCGATGGACCCGCCCACCGCCGTCAGAACCACCTGCGCCATCTAGGTCTCCTTCGTCGCCGGCCAGCGGAAGGCCGCGACCAGTCTTCGCCGCCACCACGGCCCCATCCAGCCTTCGACCACCGACCGCCCCCAATAGGCGTGGATCATCTTCCATTCCGGCCCGTCATCGGCGCTCAGGATGGCGCAATGCTTGACCGGACATCCCGCGCTCATCCGGAACAGCAGGACGTCGCCCGCTCGCGCCTTAGCCAGAGGAACCTCGACCAGCCGTCGCCGCGCCGCCTGCAACAGCGCCTCCTCGCCCCCGACCTCGGCCCAGTCGGCGCGATAGGCGGGCGGCGTCTCCGGCTCCTCGCCCACGACTTCGCGCCACACCCCGCGCACCAGACCCAGACAGTCCGCCCCCTCGCCCTTCACGCTGGCCTGATGACGATAGGGCGTGCCCAGCCAGCCGCGTGCGGCGGCCACCACCTCCGCCCTCATCGCCGGCTCCCGCCGTCGTTTCGTCCGCCGCCCGCGGGTCGCGCCATCAGGAAATCGTCGCCCGGAATGTCGGGGAAGCCCTGGAAGTTGACCCCATTGCCAAACACGCCCGTACAGGTCGCCCAGCGCTTGTCGCAGCTCCGTCCCGCCGTCGCCGCCGCGCTCAACCGACAACGCCCGTCGCCCAGCGCCGCGTCGCAGGTCCGGCCATAGGTCCGCCCGACCACCCGCTCCAGCGCCGCCATCGGCCCTTCCAGATCAGCGACAAAAGCTCCGTTCTCGCGCCGGATCCGCGCCAAGGTCCCGGCCCAGAGTCGCACCGCCAGATCCCGCCGCGCCCAGTCCACGCGCCACAGGGCGATCCTCGCCCCGTCATAGAGGCCCGCCGCCACATCCCCCTCGGTGATCGCCTCATCGTCCAGCCCGCCCGACGCCGACAGGCCGCCCGCCGCCAGCCCCGCCTCGCCGTCGCCCGCCCCCGCCGTCCAGCCGCTCCCGGCGCGACAGCTCACGCCCTCGACCGTCAGGTCCCGATCGTGATCGGTGAATCCCAACGCCGCGCCGTCCGCGCGCCTCAGCACCCAGGCATGGCAAAGCGTCGCCGCCCCGCTCTCGATGCGGGCGGCCATCTCCTCCGGTATGTCGCGCATCTCTAGACCCGCACCTCGATCAGGGGCATGGCGACCATCCGGCCGGCGTCGAAACTCTCCAGCGTCACCTCGATCCGGTCGGCGTCGAACCGCACCGGCACATCAAAGACGAACCCCGCCGTCACCAGAGCGCCCGCAGCCGGCGCCGCCGCCAGCGTCACCTCCCCGGTCATTGCATCGACCTCGAACTCCGTGGTCTCGACGCCCGCGACCGCCACCCGCACCGAGCCCTCGACCGGCTTCGCAATCCGCCGTTCATGGTCGCCATAGGTCTTGCACAGCCCAAACGTCCACCGCACCCCGTCGCCCGTCCCGATCCTCTGATCCGTCGCCGTCACCGCCTCGCCGGGCGCGCAGCTCTTGAAGTCGGCGAAGTCCCGGAACCGGAAGCCGTACAGCCGCCCCCGTCGCGCTTCGAAAAAGGCCGTCAGCGCCGCCATGTCGTCCAGCGACCGCAGGCCCGCTCCGATCAGATAGCGCCGTCGCCCCTCGGCCCAGGGCGTCGAGCGCCGCTCGAACCCTGAGCCCAGCGTTGTAATCTCCGTCCGCCGCTCGACCCCGCCGGTCGATCCGAACGCCAGTCGCGCCGGCAGGCGCACCTCGTGAAAGGCCATGGGTCCTCGCCTGTGTCTTGAACTGCGCCATTCCGGGACAAGCTGCGATTTATTCGCAGAAATTCTTCCCCAAGGTCACGCTTCGGGTTGTCTGCAAACCGCCGCTCGGTCATGCTCGCGCCAAAGCGGCCGGGGGCCGTTCAGACATGGAGACTTCCGAGTGCGCGGTGAAATTCTGAGCTACGACGACGTGTCGGGCACCGGCCTGATCAGCGGCGACGACAGCATCCGCTACGGCTTCGCCCGTTCGGCCATCCAGGCCGGCGGCGTGATCGCCACTGGCGCTCGGGTCGACTTCGTGCCTGAAGGTCTGGAAGCGACCCAGATCATGGTCCTGGCCGGCTCGCCCGCCGCCGCCTTCGGCCAGGCCGCCAGCTCGGCCTACGTCGCCCGCGACACCGGCGGCGGTTACGACTTCGCCAGCGCCATGCTCTCGTTCAACGGCCGTCTGCGCCGCCAGCACTTCTGGATCAGCTGGCTGATCCTGCTCGGCGTCAGCGTCGTCACCGGCTGGATCCCGATCATCGGCGGCCTGATCGGCCTTGTCCTGATCTGGCCCAACCTCGCCATCTCGGTGAAGCGCCTGCACGACATGGGCAAGACCGGCTGGTTCGTCGTCATTCCCTGGGTCGCCACCATCATCGGCTTCATCATGATCATCAGCGCCGCCGGCCTGGCGATCTTCACCGACCCCCAGGCTTTCGAGAACGAGGACCCGGCCGTGCTCATGTCCATGGTCGGCTCCATGATGGGCGGCTTCGCCGTCATGGGTCTGGTCGGCCTGGCCTTCCTGCTCTGGATCGGCATCACCGACAGCCAGCGCGGCGACAACAAGTTCGGCCCCAATCCCAAGGGCGAATAGGTTCAAGGGGCGCTCTTCGGAGCGCCCCTTCTTTTTTGAGGCTATCGCTCGGCGCGCGGCGCCTCGCTGCTTGAGCCACCCTGGTTTGAGACTATCGCTCGGCGCGCGGCGCCTCGCTGCTTGAGCCACCCTGGTTTGAGACTATCGCTCGGCGCGCGGCGCTACATCCTTCTGGCGCCCAGGGCCGTGGCCCGCGCCAGCATCCGCGCGATCTGCGCCTCGGACCGCAGCAAGCCCTGCGCCCCGCCGTCCACGCTGACGTTGACCGTCACCCCGGCCCCGCCGCTGATCGGCTCGATGCTGCCCGCGCCCGCCGGTCGAAACACCTCCGGCCCCCGCTCGCCGACCAGATAGGCCCCGCCGCCCAGCACCGGCCCGCCCTCGGCCCGCGCCCCGCCGAAACCGCCCATCACCGCCGCGATCGCATCCGACAGCCGCCCGCCGCCGCCCGAGCCCGCCGCTGCATTGACCGCGTTCAGCACCGCCCGCGCCAGCTCGGCCAGGGTCACCTCCCCGTCCGCCGCCGCCCGCGTCAGCGACCGCGTCAGGCTCTCGCCCGCCCGCCCGAAGGCCTCCTCGATCGAGGCCGCCGCCCGCTCCGCCGGCTCGCGCAGCGCCTCCAGCGCCGCCGCCGCCTCCGCCGCCTTCACCGGCACGGCGTCGATCCCGTCCGGCCTGAAACTGTCCGTCATCTCAACTTTCCTCCCCATTTCATGGGGAGGGGGACCACGAAGTGGTGGAGGGGGCGACGCCGCCCTCTCCCGACGTCCCGCCGCCCCCTCCGTCTCGTCGCCTTACGGCGCCGATCCACCTCCCCATGAAATGGGGAGGAAAACACACATCAATCCGGCCACGCCGCCGCCATCCGCTCCAGCTCGCCGCGCCCCAGCGGCGCCGCCTGAACCGGCCCCGCCGTCAGCATCCGCCACTCCTTCAGCGACAGCCGCCAGAACCCCTCCGGCCCCACGCCCATCCGCGCCGCCGCCTGCATCATCTCGCTCCATTGCCGGTCCTGGGGCGTCATGCGGCTGCCGCAAACGCCTTCGCTACAGCCTGCGCCGCCTCGCGCGGATCAACCGCCGCCGCCGCCAGCCCGTCCGCCAACACCCCCTCGCCGCCTCCGCGCAACAAGGCCGCCAGCACCACCATCAGATCCCGCGCCGACAGCGCCCGCATCCGCTCGGCCAGCGCCGCCATCCCGGCGACGCCCAGCCCCGTCTCGATCTCGGCCAGAGCCCCCAGCGTCAGGCACAGCTTCCGCTCCGCCCCCGCCAGCACCGCCGTCGCCTCGCCCCGCACGCCGTTCACCATCACAGCGCCTCGAAACTGATCTCGCCCGCGCTCGCCAGGCTCAGCGCAAAGCTCGCCTCCCCCTCGTGCTCGCCGGCGTATTCCAGCGCCGCCACGATGAAGGCCCCCTCCAGCACGCCGAAGTCCGGCACGATCAGCCGCCACGTCCTCGCCGCCTGCTCAAAGAAGGCCTCGCGTATGAGGGCGTCCGACGCCGCATCGCGAAAAATCCCCTGCCCCGACACCGCCGCCGACTTCACACCCGCCCCGGCCAGCAGCTCGCGCCACCGCCCGGCGCTGTCGCCGTCGGTGGCGTCCACCGTCCGGGCGTTCAACGAAATCGTCCGCGCCCTCAGGCCCGCCACCGTCGTGAAGGCGCCCGCCGCGCCCTCGATCTTCAGCAAGATGTCCTTGCCGCGTTGCGCCGTCATGTCTTCAATCCTCCGATTATCCCAATAGCGCGACGCCTCTCCCTCCCCTTCATGGGGAGGGTGGCTGAGCCCGCAGGGCGAAGCC
>NZ_JBMOSL010000004.1:0-224916 GCF_049315965.1 Brevundimonas sp. NPDC058933 | reverse complement strand
ACCGCCCCCGCCTCGGGGGGGGGGGTGTAAGCGTTCTTGGGTGGGGGGGGCCCCCGGCAACGGGCGTCGCGCTTGAAGTTCGCCCCCTCCACCGCTTCGCGGTCCCCCTCCCCCGCTGCGCAGGGGAGGATCATTTTCTACCGTCAAGCCCCGATCAAAACCGCTTGCCGCATCCGCGTATGCTCGGCCTTAGGCAGGCTGTCGGGATAGTCGACGCGGTAGTGCCCGCCCCGGCTCTCGCGCCGGTTCAGCGCGCCCTCGGCGATCAGCCGGGCGGCGGTCAGGACCACAGCCTCGGGATGCGCCTTCGCCAGCCGGTCGATCACCGCCATCAGGGCGCTCAGCCCTTCTTCATCGCGCACCACGCCCGCGAACCGGGTCATGGCGGCGCGCAGGTCGGCCATGGCTTCAGGCGGCAAATTCCTCGACGCCCGCGCAGCCTTCAACTCAGCCTTCGGCGGTTGAACCTCCCTGGCCGCCGCCCGCCCGGCGCGCCGCCCGAAGGCGCCCGCTTCCAGCAGGGAGTTGGAGGCCAGACGGTTGGCGCCGTGCACCCCGGTCGCCGCGCATTCGCCGATGGCGTAGAGGCCCGCAACCGTCGTCCGCCCCTCGTCGTCGGCGACAACGCCGCCCATGTGGTAGTGGGCCGCCGCCGCCACCGGGATGGGGCTGACGCGCGGGTCCAGCCCGGCGCGCATACAGGCGGAAAACACCGCCGGAAACTCGTGCGGGAAGGCCTCGCCTACCGCCCTGGTCGCATCCAGAAACGCGCCGCGCCGGTCGACCCGCGCCGCGTGCACCACCCGCGCCACAATGTCCCGAGGGGCCAGATCGGCGTCGGGATGATCGCCCAGCAGGAAGGCGCCCTCGCCATCGACCAGCCGCGCCCCCTCGCCGCGCAGGGCCTCGGTCGCCAGCGGCGCGGGATCGAGACCCACGTCGATGGCGGTCGGATGAAACTGCACGAACTCGGGGTCGAGGATGTCCGCGCCCGCCAAATAGGCCAGGGCCAGCCCCTCGCCGCGCAGGGCGGAAGGGTTGGTCGTCACTTCATAAAGGCCGCCGACCCCGCCGGTCGCCAGCACCACGGCCGGCGCAAACACCTCGTCCATACGCCCGCCGGACCGTTCGATCACAGCGCCGCGCACCCGGCCCTCCACGTCCTGGATCAGGCCGCGCAGCCGCCCGTCTTCCCAGATCTCGATATGCTTGGAGGCCCGCGCCGCCGCCACCACCGCCGACAGGATGGCCCGCCCGGCGCCGTCGCCGCCGACCCGCGCCACGCGCGGCAGGCTGTGCGCCGCCTCGAGGCTGACGGAGAAGCCGCCCGTTTCGTCCCGGTCGAACGGCGCGCCCAGCGACGCCAGCCATTCCACCGTCTCGCGTCCGCGCTGGGTCAGGGCGCGCGCCGCCTCGGGCTCGACCAGACCGGCGCCCGCGCCCTCGGTGTCTTTCGCATGCAGGGCCGCGCTGTCCCGAGACGACAGGGCCGCCGCCAGCCCGCCCTGAGCCCAGGCCGAGGAACAGGCGTTCAGCAGGGGCTCCGGCGTCACGACCAAGGTCTTGGCCGGCGCGGTCTCCAGCGCCGCCGACAGCCCCGCCAGTCCCCCGCCGATAATCAGCGGGCCGTCATGCCGGATGCGGGCCATCCCCTTAACGGCCTCCCACGCCGATGAACCGCATGCCCATGTCGAAGGCCGGTTCGACCGCCCCGCCGGTCAGGGGCAGCAGGGCGCCGATGGCCGCTGCGGCGCAGACCGCCGCCGTCGCCAGATAGAGGGCCAGGCTGCGCCCCGCCTCGGGCCAGCTCAGCTGACCCCAGTCCGCGCGCCAGACGCCGCGCCTCAGATGGCTGAACACGGCGATGCCGAGGAAGACCGCCAGAATGAGCCGCCCGGTCGACAGCCCCCACCAGACCGCCAGACCGCCGACGGCCAGCAAGGCGACTTGTTCCAGTCGCGGATGCACTCGCGTCAGCACCGGCCCCAGCGCCTTGGACCCGTCCAGGGGCGGGGCAGGCAGCAGGTTCACCAGATTGATCATGGCGATGAAGAAGGCGCCCATCAGCCACTCGGGCGACTTCAGCCACAGGCCCGCCGCCACAAAGGGGATCATGGCGATCAGACCAAAGGCCGGTCCCGCCAGCGACACCAGCACGCCGTGCCACTCGGTCTTGGGATTGCGCTGCGCCTTGGCCAGCCCGCCCAGGAAGGGAATGATGTAGATCCGCGCCGGCCCCATGCCGAGCTTGTTCATCGCCAGCACATGGCCGTATTCGTGCACGAACAGGCCGAACAGCACCGCCCCCGCCACGATGACGCTGCCCGTGATCCACCACAGGAAACCCGCCATCAGCAGGGTCGAGGCGATGGCCCAGGCCGGGTGCTGGCCCTTGTCCTCCAGCGGCTCCGCCTGCCGCCCGCGCACGGGCTCAGGCGCGGCCTCGGCGGGCGGCAGGTCCCAGGGACCGGGACGGCGGCCAGAATGGGATGTGGTGTTGTCGATGTCGCTCATGGCGTCGAACTGGGCTTGCAGCGAGCAACCCGCAACGGGCCGCATCGCCGCAGCACTCAGATCAGCTCCACATCGACGTGGTGCCTGGCCTTGATCAGGTCATAGCGCGCCGGGACGACGGGCGGCGGCAGGTCGATCATCCGCTGCACGGCCAGACGCCCGCGCTCGGCCATCTCGGGCTCGACCGTCACCTCGAACTGCATGTATTTCAGGCAGTCGCGGATGTTCTCCAGGGTGATGCGCTTCATGTGCGGACACAGGTTGCAGGGGCCGATGAAGTCGACGCCGGGCACGTCGCCCTTGACGTTCGAGGCCATCGAGCACTCGGTGATCATCACCACCTGCCTGGGCTTGCGATCCGTCACATAGTCGATCATGGCCGCCGTCGATCCGGCGAAGTCCGACGCCGCCAGCACCTCTTCAGGGCATTCCGGGTGGGCCAGAATTTCCGCGCCCGGATAGGCGACGCGCATCTCGGCGATGTCGGCGGCGGTGAAGCGCTCATGCACCTCGCAGCGGCCCTTCCAGGCGATGATGCCGACGCTGGTCTGCGCCGCCACGTTACGCGCCAGGAACTCGTCGGGGATCAGGATGACCTTGTCGACGCCCCATTCCTTGGCCGCCCATTCCACCACCTGAACGGCGTTGGCGCTGGTGCAGCAGATGTCGGTCTCGGCCTTCACGTCGGCGGTCGTGTTGACATAGGTGACGACCGGCAGGCCGGGATAGCGCTGCTTGATCAGCCGCACGTCGGCGCCCGTGATCGAGGAGGCCAGCGAGCAGCCCGCGCGCAGGTCGGGGATCAGGACGGTCTTGTCCGGCGACAGGATCTTGGACGTCTCGGCCATGAAGTGCACGCCTGCCTGGACGATCACCTTGGCCTTCGACTTAGCAGCCTCCTTGGCCAGCCCCAGGCTGTCGCCGACATAGTCGCCGACGCCATGGAAAATCTCGGGCGTCATGTAGTTGTGGGCCAGGATGACAGCGTCGCGCTCTTTTTTCAGCGCATTGATCTCGCTGATCAGCTTCGCCTGTTCCGGCCACTCCAGCGGCGTCACCAGACCCTTGACCTTCTCCCACACGGGAGCGGTCTCGCGCGCCAGTTCCTCTGACAGGCCGAAAGCGCCGTCCGCCATCTTCATCGCTCCCTGCGGTCGTCTGCGCGACCCCGACTTATGCTCAAAGTTAGCATAAGCAGGCGCAATGTAGGCCGTTCCGCACGGGGCGCAAGGAAAAAGGGCGCGAACGCCGCCTACAGCGCCTCCGCCTCCAGCCGCGCGATCCACAGGGCGGCTCGCCTCTTCAGCTCATCCTTCCGCGCCATATCCGACAGGTCGGGCGACAGCCGGTCCAGTTGCTCGAAGCGGAAGTTGTCGGCGCCGTGGGCAGTCCATTCGGCCTGCAGCGACCGGAAAGGACTGCCGCCCATCTTCAGCGAGAACCACAGGCCGTTCTGCTGGGTGTCGATATGGGGGCTCTGGCCCACCCAGGCGCGGCCGGTGGCGGAGCAGATGACGGCGAAGACCCCCGCGATGGTTTCGCGGTCCTTGTAGTCGTTGATGAGCGCCTTGCGGTCTGCGGACGTCATGGAGGCCTTCCTTTGTTTTACCCGGATTAAATAGCAGAAGTTATTACCGGGTAAATATCAGACGCCGCCGGCAGCGGCGTCGCTCAGATCTGCAAAGGCCTTCCCCTGAAGACCGCTTCTGCCCTAGACGAGAGGTCGATTGATCCTCCCTGTCGCGTCGCTCCGAGAATTTCGTGCAAGACACCGTCCGCCGCATCCTGACCGCCCGCGTCTATGACGTGGCCGAGGAAACCCCTCTGGACCCGCTGAAGCGGCTGTCGGCGCGACTGGACCGCCCCGCCCTGCTGAAGCGCGAGGACCTGCAGCCGGTGTTTTCGTTCAAGATTCGCGGGGCCTACAACAAGATCGCCGCCCTGACCGAGGCCGAGTTGGCGCGCGGCGTCATCTGCGCCTCGGCGGGCAATCATGCTCAAGGCGTGGCCTTGGCTGCGGCCAGGCGCGGCGCGGTCTCGACCATCGTCATGCCGACCACGACGCCGGGCATCAAGGTGGGGGCGGTCAAGGCTCTGGGTGGAAATGTGGTCCTGCACGGCGACAGCTTCGACGACGCCTACGCCCACGCCCGCGCGCTTGAACAGGAAACCGGCGCCGCCTTCGTCCACCCCTTCGACGACCCCGACGTCATCGCGGGCCAGGGCACGGTCGGGCTGGAAATCCTGCGCCAGCATCCGGACCCGATCGACGCCGTCTTCATCCCCATCGGCGGCGGCGGTCTGGCGGCGGGCGTGGCCGCCATCGTCCGTTTCCTGCGCCCCGAAACGAAGATCATCGGCGTCGAGCCCGCCGATGCGCCGACAATGAAGAGCGCCATCGACGCCGGCCATGTCGTGACGCTGGATCAGGTCGGTCTGTTCGCCGACGGGGTGGCGGTGCGCCGCGCAGGCGACGAGACCTTCCGCCTGTGTCGCGACCTGCTGGACGAGATCGTTCTAGTCGACACGGATGAGATCTGCGCGGCGGTGAAGGATATCTTCGACGACGTCCGCGCCGTGGCTGAACCGTCGGGCGCCGTGGCCCTGGCCGGGATGAAGGTCTGGGCCGCGTGCAATCCGGGAACCGGCGCCCTGGTGGCCATCAACTCGGGCGCCAACGTCAACTTCGACCGCCTGCGTCACGTCGCCGAACGGGCCGAGATCGGCGAGGGCGCCGAGGCGCTTCTCGCCGTGGCCATGCCCGACCGCCGCGACGACTATCACCGCTTCCTGCAAAGCCTCGACGGCCGCTCGGTGACCGAGTTCAACTATCGCTGGTCCGGCGACGGCCGGGCGCAGATCTTCGTCGGGGTGGGTTTGCGCGACGGCGTGGCCGAGCGCGAGAACCTGATCGCCCGCCTGCAATCCGACGGCTATGCGGTCGAGGACATGAGCGACAACGAAACGGCCAAGCTGCACGTTCGCTACATGGTCGGCGGCCGCACCATCGGCCTGCCGCACGAGCGGCTGCTGCGCTTCGAGTTTCCCGAGCGCCCCGGCGCCTTCCTGCGCTTCCTCAACAGCCTCCAGCCTGCCTGGGCCCTGACCCTGTTCCACTATCGCAACCACGGCGACGACGTCGGTCGGGTGCTGGCCGGCGTCAACATCGCCCCGGATCAGGTCGCCGCCCTCTGGACCGCGCTGGACGCCCTCGGCTACCCCTATGTGGACGAGACCGACAATCCGGCCTGCCGCCTCTTCCTCGACGGCGCGGCCTGAGAGGACCTGCATGATGTTGAACCGCCGCGCCGTTCTGGCCGCTCCGCTCGGCCTTGCCGCCTGCGCCTCCCTGCCCGCCGCCGCCGCTCCCGGCCAGACCGTCTGGACCTTCGACCGCCTGTCGGCCGTCGGCGGCGAGACCACCCATGTCGAAGGCGCGCCCCGGATCATCGCCAGCCCTTTCGGCCCGGCGGTCCAGTTCGACGGCGTGGACGACGCCCTGTTCATCGACCGCCATCCGCTGGCGGGCGCCGCCACCTTCACCTTCGAGGCCGTCTTCCGCCCCGACGGCGGCGCCTTCGAGCAGCGCTGGTTCCACCTGCAGTCGGACGAGGCGCCGGGCGGTCCCGGCACCCGCATCATGTTCGAGATCCGCGTCGTCGAGGGCGGCTGGTATCTGGACGCCTTCACCAAGGGCGAGGGCTACAACAAGCCCCTGATCGAGACGACCAAGCTGCACCCCATCAGCCAGTGGGCCCACGTCGCCCAGACCTTCGACGGGACCACCTACCGATCCTTCGTCAACGGCGTGCTGCAGACCGAGGCCGAAATCGCCTTCAAGCCGCAGGGCCCCGGTCGATCCTCGGTCGGCACGCGCATCAACCGCGTCAACTATTTCAACGGCGCCGTGCGCGAGGCCCGCTTCACCCCCCGCGCCCTGACGCCCGACCAGTTCACCTCGCCGATCAGATAAGGCGGGCCGCCGCGCCCTCGTGCGCCAACAGCCAGCGCTTGCGCTCCAGCCCGCCCGCATAGCCGGTCAGGGTTCCGTTGGCGCCGACGACGCGGTGGCAGGGCACGATGACCCCGACCGGATTGGCCCCGTTGGCCAGACCCACGGCGCGCACGGCGCTGGGCTTGCCGATGGCCGAGGCGAGTTGGCCGTAGCTCCAGGTCTCGCCCGCCGGAATGTTGCGCAGCGCCGCCCAGACCGACCGCTGGAAGTCCGTGCCGCCGGTCTTCACCGTCAGACCGTCCAGCGCCCGCGCGTCACCCGCGAAATAGGCCGCGACCGCCGCCCGCACCGCCTCGGGCGCCCGACCCACGGTCAGCGTCACCTCGCCGTAATGACGCGCCAGCAGCTTCAACATCCGCGCCTCGTAGTCCACGAAGTCGAAGGCCCGCACCGCGCCCTCGGCGTCAGTGACCAGCAGGACCTCCCCCACCGGCGAGGCGAGGCGGTCCAGCATAAAGCCTTCAGGCTGCGTCTTTTTCATCATCGCTCTCCATGATCCGCACGCCCGCTTGCCGCAGGTGCAGCGCGCCATAGGCCCGCCAAGGCCGCCATTGCTCGGCTCTTGCCGCCAGCCGTTCGTCCTCAAGCCGGTCGCTGGCCATATCCGCCGCCTCATCGATCCAGTCGCCCGGCAGCCGCAGCCCGGGCCGCGCACGCACCAAGGGGGCCAGCAGGATATCCGCCGACAGGTCCCGCTGGATCGCGTCGGGGTCCGCCGACAGGTCGAACACCCGCCGCACCCGCGCCAGCACGCCGGGCAGGGCCTTCAGGTCCGAAGCCGCGACCGTGACCGCCAGCCGGTTCCCGCTCTCGAACCGGGCCGAGACCTCGCCGGTCGCACTATCCACATCGGGCGTCAGCGCGCGTCGCCAGACCCCGTCCTCGACCGTCTCGCCGCGCACCGTCAGCGCCGCCAGCATGGCGTCTATTTCGTAGGGCGGACGATAGGGCAGGCTCAGCCGCACGCCTCCGTCGCCCGCCTTCTCAGCCCGCCGCCGCAGCATCGAGGGCGGCCGCCCATAGAGCGACTGAAACGTCTCGTTGAAACGCCGCACGCTGCCGAATCCCGAGGCCAGGGCCACCTCAGCCATGGCCAGGTCGGTCTGATGGATCAGGGCCTTGGCCAGCAGCACGCGCCGCGTCTGGGCCACGCTGATCGGGGCCGCCCCCAGATGCTGTCGGAACAGGCGGCGTAGGTGGCGTTCACCGACGCCCAGCCGCGCGGCGAGACCATCCACATCGCCCTCATCCAGCGCCCCCGCCTCGATCAGCCCCAAGGCTCGGCTGACCGTATTCGAGGTGCCGCGCCATGCCCCCATATCCGGGGCGGTTTCGGGTCGACAGCGCAGACAGGCGCGAAACCCCACCTCCTCCGCCGCCGCCGCACTGGCGACAAAGCTCATATTCTCCCGCTTCGGCGTCCGCGCCGGGCAGACCGGGCGGCAATAGATTCCCGTCGTCTTCACGCAGGTGAAGAACCGTCCGTCAAAGCGCGGATCGCGCGTCAGGACGGCCCGGTAGCAGGCCTCCTGATCCAGACTGTCGCGGGCGATTTCCATGCCCGCAACATGATCCCTCGCCGCCGCCCTGTCTCGCGGTTTTCGGACATGACGGCGCCGCGCCCCATCAGTCCCGCGTGGTCGCGATCCGCCACAGGGCCTTCAGAATATCCACCGCCAGGCACAGCATGATGATGGCCAGCACCCAGCTCAGCACCGTGCCCAGGGTCAGAGCCGTCTCGGCCAGGCCGCGCTGGGCCTCGGGAATGGCGTGGATGGCGTCGAAGTCCATGTGGATCGGCGAAGCTCCCATGACCCGCGCCGTCTGGTCGCCCTGCGTCAGGGTGGCCCAGTGACCGGCCTGGAACAGCCGCCAACCGATCCACAGTCCCGCCGCGGCCACCGGAATCTTCAGCAGGGCCTGCAAGCGCCGCGCCTCCGGTCGCCACAGGGTGACGCCGTCCACCGCCATGCCCGCCACGGCCCAGGCCAGGATCAGTCCGAACAGCAGCGACCAGATCGGCGCCGCCGCCACGCTGACGTCGCCGCCGCGCAGGGCGAAGTCGCCGATGCCGGTGAAGCGGATCGCGCCGATCCACCACAGGATGAAGACGGCGCTGGCGATGAAGGACCACAGGGCCTGGGCGGCCCCGGTCGTCTCGGCGCGCACGCCCCAGACCTTGGCGCCCCGGGGCAGCCATTCGCCCTTGGCCTTGTCGCTTCCCGACAGGGACGCCCCCCATTTCGCCGGGTCGGCCAGACCAAAGGCCGACAGGTCGCGCACCCGCCATTTCGTCAGCCAGGTCGGCTTGATGTCGTAATGCTCCATGATCGCCCCAGCCAGGGTCAGCGCCCCCAGCAGGGTCAGAGCGCCGGAGAAGAAGCCGTTGAAGGCCTGACCCATCGACTGACCGAAATTAGCCGGATCGCCCAGCACATGGACCAGCAGGCCCAGCGCCTGCACCGCCGCGATCACGATCAATCCGGCCTTGGCCCCGAACAGCCAGTAGGGAAACAACTCAGGCCCGATCAGCGAATCCGGCCCCTTGCGATAGCGGGCCGCGACGACCAGCGGATGACCGATCTCGTGCAGGATCGCCTCCTTCTCCTCGTCGCTCAGCGCCCGGCCCAGTTCCTCCTCGCGCGCCTCGACCCGGCTCAGGATCAGGTCGCGCAGCTCGGCGACGATGTCCTCGCGGTCCTCGACCGACAGTTGGGCCGCAACGGCCTCCAGATAGCGTTCGATCACGTCCATATCGGTCTTCCTCCCCCGGGATTTCACAGCATTCGGTCCAGCGAGGCGTTGATGCCGCGCCACTCGTCGGTCAGGGCGGCCAGCATGGCTTGGCCGCCGGGCAACAGGACGTAGAAGCGTTTCTTGCGCTTCTCTTCCTCGCGCCATTCGCTGGTCAGCAGCCCCTGCCCCTCCAGCCGCCGCAGCAGCGGATAGAGGGTGGATTCCTCCATCTCTAGCCCGTCCGCCGCCAGGGCCTGACGAAGGGTGTAGCCGTAGCGTTCGGTCCGCAGGCAGGCGAGCACCGCCAGCACCAGCGACCCTCGCCGCAGCTCCAGCCGCATCGCCTCGAACAGCGCCTTGTCCACGTCGCCTCGCCTCACCCGTCGTCACATAGTGTGTGACACACAGTGTATGGGGCACACTGTACGAGACTGTCAACAACCAGCGTTCAGATCTGTGTCAGGACCATTTGGCGCTGCCTCAAAACCACTCAAAGAGTGGCGCGACGCGAGAACCAACGCACCATTCAGCGGCACTCACTGGAGGTCTGCGTTGCGCCCGCCAGAAGGCCGTTCCCCGAACGCCGGAGACTCGACGTTCAGACTGTCAGCCTATCCTGTAGGAAATCAGTTCGGCGCAGCTGGATATTCAGGGCCCATAATCTCAAGGCCGTCCCAGGCAAGATGTTCACGGTCACGGCAAAGGTCCCTTTCTGCGCCGTGCCTGTCGGCCGCCTAAGACTTCATGGCAGCGATCCAAAAGGCGCAATATCACGAGAGCCCTCGACGGTCAGTTCCAGCCCCGCGCCTGGGGCCAGGCGGTTCGTGCCCAGGTTTGGCTGACCACCCCCGACCCAGATCGTCGCCGGACCCGCAGGGACCGAACGACTGCCGTCCACAGCCACGACGCTCAGAGCTCGGGGGAGGATGTCGAACTCTATATCGCGCGCTTCGCCCGCCTTCAGAGCAATCCGCTGGAAAGCGGCGAGGCTTTGCCGGGGCGCGCCATCCGCGTCCGGCCGGGCGACATAGAGTTGAACCACCTCTTCACCGTCACGATCTCCGGCATTGGCCACCCGCACGCGCAGTCGGGCGGTGTCTCCGGCGGCGATGCGGGTCCGGTCCAACCGCGCCTGCTCGTAACGGAAACGCGTATAGCTGAGCCCGTAGCCGAAGGGATAAAGGGGCGTTCCCTGGAAATAGCGATAGGTCCGCCCCGTCATGCCGTAGTCGGTGAACGGCGGCAGGTCCTCTGCGCTGCGATAAAACGTCAGGGGCAAGCGTCCTGATGGACTGAAGTCGCCGGCGATCAGTTCCGCCACCGCCTGACCGCCGTCGCCGCCGGGATACCAGGCCTCGATGATGGCCGGAATGTTCGCATCGGCCCAGTTCACGCTCATGGCCGAGCCATTGATCAGCACCAGGACGACCGGCTTGCCCGTCGCATGCAGCGCCTCAAGCAGCTTTTGTTGAGGCGCGGGCAGATCCAGGCTGGTCCGATCTCCACCGGCGAAGCCGGGCGCCTGGACCGACATCTCCTCGCCCTCGTACTTCGAGGTCAGGCCGGCGGCGAAGACCACCAGATCCGCGCCGCGCGCGGCGATCAGGGCGGGCTCGAAGCCGACGCCGGGTCGGCTCCACTGCAGACGATGCGTCGCACGCACGCCGATCTGCTGGGCCTCGATGCGGATCTTGTGAACCTTGTCATCCGACAGCATGACCGGACTGTCCGAGGTCGGCCAGGCGCCGTCCCACATGTCCGCCACCAGCGCGTCATCGATATAGACCCGATAGCCGGCGTCTCCCGTGTAACGGAACCGGTATTCCCCCGCCTCGGGCGCCTTGATGTAACCGCTCCAGCGCGTCGAGGCGTTGCGCTGCTCCCGATCGGGCCAGCCCCAGCGGATCATGACATTGGCGTCGGTGCGGGTGGTCAGAGATCCGGTCAGTTCAGGCGTTTCGAACGCCTCGGCGGACAGGCCCGGCTCGATGCAGGCGGCGTCGCGACAGAAGGCGGCGTCGGGAATGTCCTCCAGCGGCGGGGCGACCCAGCCCGTGCCCTCCACATAGGTCGTCTCCGCCTCGGGGAAGCGGGCCCGCAGTCCGGCGAGGATGGTCGAGGGGTTCGACGGCGTGCCGTTGTAGTTGCCGACGAGGGCCTCGACTGTGTCGGCGTTGGGGCCGATCACGGCGATCCGACGCGGCGCCTGGGCCAGGGGCAGCAGGCCGTCGTTCTTCAGCAGGACCAGAGACTTGCGCGCCGTCTCCAGCGCCAGGGCGCGGTGCTCTGGCGTGTCGAAATCCTTCGCGCCGATGTGCGCGTAGGGGCCGGACGCCGTCAGGTCCATCGTGCCCAGACGGTAGCGCGCGGTGAACAGCCGCACCACGGCGCGATCCAGCTCGGCCTCGGTGAGCAGCCCCAGTTCGACAGCCTTGACCGTCGTCTCGGGCCTGAAGGTCGCGTTGAAACGGAAGTCGCAGATCAGGTCCGTGCCCGCCTTGATGGCCAGCGCCACCGCCTCCTCCGGCGTCTTCACCGTAGCGTGCGAGGTCGGCAGATAGATGTCGGCCACGGCGGCGCAGTCCGAGACCACATGGCCGTCAAAGCCCCAGTCGGTCCGCAGCCGCCGCTGCAGATAGTCCTCGCTGGCGCACGCCGGCACGCCGTCGATGGCGTTGTAGGCGCACATCAGCGCCTGAGGCTTGGCTTCGGTCACGGCGGCGTGGAAGGCGGGCAGATAGGTGTCCGTCACATCGTGCGGCGACGGATGGATGTCGTCGCTGTGCCGCGTCGCCTCCGGACCGCTGTGGACGGCGAAATGTTTGACGGCTGCGATCGTCTTGGGATGAAGCGCGTCGTCGCCTTGAAGGCCTCGGATATAGGCGACGCCGAACCGGCCGGTCAGATACGGATCCTCGCCCCAGGTCTCCTGCCCTCGCCCCCATCGAGGATCGCGGAAGATGTTGATGTTGGGCGACCAGACGGTCAAGCCGCGATACTGGGTCGAGCTTCCGTCCGCGCCGCGCGTGTCGATGTATTTAGCGCGGAACTCGGTGGCGACCGTGTCGGCGACGCGTTCGATCAGTTCGGGATCCCAGGTGGCGGCCATGCCGATGACCTGAGGAAAGACCGTCGCGATGTCGGCGCGGGCGACGCCGTGCAGCCCTTCGTTCCACCAGTTGTAGGCGGGCACTTGCAGGCGCGGGATGGCCGGGGCGCCATGCTGTATTTGGGACGCCTTCTCCTCGAGAGTCATGCGGGCGACAAGGTCTGTCGCGCGCGCCCCGGCGCCAACCTCCTCGACCAGCACCGGCTTCGGCGTCGTTTGGGGTCGGGTCAGGGCGCTGGCCCCATCAGGGAACCCGGCTCCCAGAGCAGCCGCAATCGCAAGCGCGGGCATCATCCTGAAATCGCGGCCCAGAGATTCAGCCTTGCGCGACCCATCACCAATTCGGCGACGACCTAGTCTCTGTGCCATCTCTCAACCTCTGTGATCAGAGCCCGCCAAGGGGATCAACACCGCCCAGGCCCCCTGCCTCATTTAGTATTATTATATTTCTTTTCCTGCAAGATTGGCATTTCAGTCCTTAACCCCACGCTGCCCCTCCCACAGGCTCGATCCGACCGCGCCCGTCAGCACCGCACCATAAGCTGAGGTCGGATATTCTGTTCGCCTCTCTGGAGCCCTCTCCAGAGACAGAGGGATGACCCGCCCTTAACCGCTTTCAAAATGCGGCCAAACTGTAGCCAATTGGCCGCATTTCCAGCCCAATTGGGCCGCTCCGCAGACATAATTGTTGCCGCCACGCTTACGCCGGGTGACAGAGACGGGACACCAACACGCCGTTCACCCAGGCAAAAGTTCTGGGAGGGGAACCAAAAATGAACACGATAAAATCTCGGCTCATGAGCTCGACTCTGATCGCCGGCCTCGCGGCCGCTGCAATCAGCAGTGTTCCTGGAGCCGCTGTGGCTCAGCCTCAGGACGAACAGGCCACCAACGTCGGCGAGATCGTCGTCACCGGCTCGCGCATCCGCCGCAGCCCGACCAACTCCCCGACGCCCCTGATCCAGATCGGTCAGGAAGAGGTCCTGCAATCGGGCGAAGTCAACGTCATCGACTTCCTGGCCGACATCCCCGCCCTGTCGACCTCGCAGGTGCCGGAAGACACCACCGGCTCCAACCTGAACGACGGAGGTCTGTCGCTGCTCAGCCTGCGCGCCCTGGGCGCCAACCGGACCCTGGTCCTGGTGGACGGCCGTCGTCACGTCGGTTCGAGCCCCGGCTCGCTGGCCGTGGACGTCGACACCATTCCGCGTCTGCTGGTCGCCAGCACCGAGGTCATCACCGGCGGCGCCGCCGCCGTTTACGGCGCTGACGCCGTCTCGGGCGTGGTCAACTTCATCCTGCGCAAGGACTTCGACGGTCTGGAGATCGACGCCTCGATCGCCGAGATCAACCAGGACCACCAGCTGAGCGAACGCCTCTCGATCCTCTGGGGCCAGAACCTGCTCGACAACCGCCTGAACTACTACGTCTCGGGCGAGTTCCAGCGTAACGACGAGGTGCTGGACGCCGACGTCGACTGGCGCCGCGAGTCCTGGGCCCTGATCGGCAACGACGCCGATCCGGCCAGCGCGCCGTCGGACGGCATCCCGGACCAGATCCTGATCCGCGACGCCCGCACCTATATCCGCGGCACCAATTTCGGCGGCGTGACCATCCTGTCGACCGGCACCAGGCCCAGCGCGGCCAGCGACCCCGATGTGCCGTTCCAGACCTGCTCGGCCACGACCTTCTCGGCGAACTGCTTCTCGCTGGCGCCGTCGAACCGCCTGGACAACTCCTTCCTGTACAATGACCAGGGCGTGTCGCGTCCGGTGACCTTCGGCTCGATCCGCCAGGGCACGGGCTTCAGCCGCACCACCAGCAACGGCGGCGAAGGTCAGGTCTCCAACACCGAACAGGGCCAGGCCAGCCGCCTGCCGGAATCGACCAACTACCGCTTCCAGACCGGCCTGAACTTCGACATCACCGACCGGGTCAGCCTGTTCGCCGAAGCCAAGTATGTCGAGGAAGAAACCTACGACGCCGGCCAGCGCGTCTTCCAGGACTTCAACATCCGCGTCCTGGCCCCCAATACGGTCGGCGCCATCGGATCGACCCAGGCGATCGAACTGGGTCTGGACAACGCCTACCTGCCCTCGGACGTGCGCCTGGCCATTCAGAACAACCGTCGCGACATCTACAACTCGGCCGGCGTGATCACCAGCTCGGTCGCCGACGCCCGCGCCCAGCACAAGCTGTACGGCCCGGCGCGTAACCAGCTGAACAACCGCGACCTGCAACGCTATGTCATCGGCCTGCGCGGCGACATGGGCGACGTCGGCTTCGTCAAGGACGTCAACTGGGAAGCCGGCTACACCTACGGCGAGATGAACAACTCGAACCGCGAGCTGGGCGTGGACGTGGTCCGCTACCAGGCCGCCGCCGACGCCGTCGTCGACGTCGCGGGTCGGGTCAACGGCACGCCGGGCGAAATCGTCTGCCGCATCCAGCTGATGAAGGCCAACGGCGTCGCCGTGCCGGACGCCGTGATCACCTCGGGCGGCATATCGACCACCTACTCGCGTCAGGGCGCGGTGATCGACGACTGCTCGCCGGTCCGCGTCTTCGGTCCGAACGGCTTCACCCAGGAAGGCCTGGACTATCTGCAGGCCGCCATCACGGTGACCGACCAGAACAAGCAACACGACTTCATGGCCTACACCTCGGGCAAGCTGTGGGACTTCTGGGGCGCGGGCCCCATCGGCGCGTCGATCGGCTATGAGTATCGCAAGGAACTCACCAGCGGGGTTGGCCGCGACCGCGACACCGCCGGCCGCTTCCTGTTCCTGAACGAAGGTCCCGACTTCCCGGAAGCCAGCTACGACACCAACGACGTCTTCGCTGAAATCAGCATCCCGCTATTCCGTGACAGCTTCCTGGGCCAGTCGGCCGAGATCAACGGCGCTTACCGCTTCTCGGATTACTCGAACGTCGGCCAGCAAGAGACCTACAGCGCCCAGTTCCAGTGGCGCCCGGTCGATCAGTTCATGTTCCGCGCCACGACCGCCACGGCGATCCGCGTGCCGAACCTGGGTGAAACCAATGAGCCGCCCGGCCAGACCTTCGCCAACGGCTTCAGCGACCCCTGCTCGGCCACGGTCATCAACAACCTGGCCGACCGCTCCATCGCCAACAACCGCATCGCCAATTGCGGCGTCCTGGCGGCGGCGGCGGGCCTGAACCTGAACTTCGCCGACGCCTCGGCCGCCAACGCCTACCTGCCCAACTACGGCAGCGGCTCGGTGTCGGGTCTGGCCGGCGGCAACCCCTTCCTGAAGCCCGAAACCTCGGAAAGCTTCACGGTCGGCGGCGTCTGGACGCCGGACTATCTGCTGCCGAACTTCTCGCTCGTCATGGACTACTATGACATCGAGATCAGCGACGCGATCGCCTCGGTGTCGGCGCAGAACGCCGCCAACCAGTGCGTCAGCGGCGACGCCGTAAACGCCGGTGCCTGCGTCACTCAGACCCGTGATGCGACCTCCTTCCAGGTCGTCAGCTTCATCCAGGGCTCGCTGAACTATGCGGCCCTGACGGCCAAGGGCGTGGACTTCACCGCCAGCTACCGCTCCGACCTGCCCGAGTTCTTCGGCCGCAACTGGGGCACGTTCAGCCACTCCGTCCGCGGCAACTGGCTGATCGAGCAGCACGACTTCGTCAACATCGTCGACCCGACCGACTCCAGCGACTTCGAAGACACCGTCGGCATGCCGCGCGTGCGCTTCCTGTCGACCGTCACCTGGGCGCCGATCGACACCCTGGCCTTCAGCTGGGATTGGGACTGGCAGGCCAGCCAGGAAATCCTCGACGTCGACAACCTGGTCGCCAACCCCGACCTGTACGAAACCGCCAAGTACCTGGAAACGGGCGACTTCTCGCAGCATGACTTCTCGGTCCGCTGGGCGGCTCGCGACAATCTGACGGTCCGCGCCGGCGTCGTGAACGCCTTCGACGCCGAGCCGGCGCGCTGGCTTGGCAACACAACGGCCGACAACTTCGACCTGTTCGGACGTCGCTTCTTCCTGAGCCTGAACTACCGTCCGTTCTAAGCCTTTGGGCCTGAACGGAAGAGGGGCGGCGGACTTGGGTTCGCCGCCCCGCGCCGGTACGTGAGCGCACCGCGCTCACGTACCGGCGGCGCTACTCAGTGGGGCGGCTCCGATGTTGGCATTGCCAATAGCCGCTTGGGGTCGAGAGCCCCCCAAGCAACCGTCGGGGCCGCCCTTCTAGCATTGCGCCGGCGATCACTCCCGCGGACCAACTCGCCTTTGCCTTGACCGCGATCGTTGCGAAGTCGCCTCCATCGCCACGGGCCGTTCCAGCTCGTCACGCTGATGAAGCCGTTGCCTAAAGAATACGTCCGCACCGGCAATGACGTGGTGCTGACCGCCGTCGCCACCGGCCTGATCACGGCGGTCATCGCCGGACTGTTCAACTGACGCAAACCCGCGGCCCCGAAGATGTCTTCGGGGCCGCGCCATGCCCGGCCGCCGCGGCCAACAAGGCGCCGACGGCGCCGTTTGCACACCCGCCCCCGCCCGCTAGGGTTCAGGCATGACCTTTCCCCTTCGCCGCCTCAGCCCCGTCTGCGCCGTCTTCGCCGGCCTCGCGCTCGGTGCCTGCACGACCACGGTCGGCGGCCTGCCGGTCAGGAACACGCCGTCCGACCTGGCCCAGTGCCCGGACCTGAGCGGCGTCTATCAGGCGCATGGCGAGATCCTCAGCCGCCGGGGCAAGCCGACCGCCGCCCCCGATCTGAACGCCCTGCTGGCTCGCCCCCTGGCGGTGCGCAGCCTGTCGCAGTCGCCAGACACATGGGCCGACGGGGCGCCGGCCACGGTCGCCCTGTCACAGGATGGCGAGGCGTGGCGCATCGCGGTCGCCAACGGCCAGGGCGCCGCCGCCCAGGGCCGCCTGCCCCTGCTGAACGGCGCCGCCGATCCGCAGCCGAACGAGCCGCCCTACACCGCCGACCTCCTGTCGCGCACCAACGGCTGCGCGCGTGACCGGCTGTGGATCGCCACCGAAAGCGTGCGGACCCAGCACGAAAGCTATACCGCCGACAGCCATGTCGGCGTCCTGACCGCCACGCCCGAAGCCCTGTTCCTGGACCTGTGGTCGCAGCGGCGTCAGATGGGCCTGCTGCCCTGGGCCTTCGTCGACACGGCCGTGACCCGCTACCGCTTCGCCCGCCTCACGTCGCCCGCGTCGCCAGCGGCGGCGCAGCCGTAACGGCGGAATTGGGTGAACCGTCGGTCAGTCGGCCTCGGCGACCTCTCCGCCCTGAACCATCCGCGTCACGGCCATGTCGGCGGTGACATTGCCCAGGGTGCGGAAGATGTCGGGAATGACCTCGACCGCCAACAGCAGGGGCAGCATCTCCAGCGGGACCCCCATGGCGATGCAGATGGGGGCGATGGAGGCGAAGAAGCTGGCCTGTCCGGGCAGACCCACCGTGCCGATCGAAATCAGCACCGCCGTCAGCATGGCGGCCAGAAGCTGCCCCGCCGACGGCTCGACGCCGAACAGGTGGGCGCAGTAGATGGCGACGCCCAGGTTGGCGACGGGGCTGGTGATGCGAAACACCGCCACCGCCAGCGGCAGGACCAGACCCGCCGTCGCCCGCTTCACACCCAGCATGTCGACGGACCGCTCGACCATGACCGGCAGGCTGGCCAGCGACGACTGGGTCGAAAAGGCCACCACCTGGGCCGGCGCGGCCGCGCGGGCGAACCGGCCCAGCGACACCCGGCCAAAGACGACCGCCAGCGGATAGAAGATCAGGCCGATGCCGATGCAGGCGAGGGAGATCAGGGCGACGTAGTGCAGCAGGACGCCCGCCGCGCTGGCCCCCGCCGTCAGCCCCACCCCGATCGACAGGGCGAAGACGCCCAGCGGCGCGGCTCGCAGCACCCAGCGGACGATGGTGATCATGGTTTCGCCCACCGCCTCGAAGAAGGTGATCAGCGGCGTGCGCAGCCTTTCGGGCAGGCCCGAGGCGGCAAAGCCGAAGAAGACGGCGAAGACCACCATGCCCAGGATGGCGTCCTCGGCCGCAGCCCGGATGGGGTTGGCGGGGGCGATGGTCTTGAGGAATTCGCTGAAGGGCGCGCCGGCGCCCAGCCCCTCGGCGCCTTCGGGCCGGATCGCCAGCAACAGCCGCGCGCCTTCGGGATCGATCGGCCAAAGAGCGTGCAGGCCGTAGGCCGCGCCGACCGCGTAGACGGTGGCGAAGACGATCAGCCCGCCGAACCAGGCCACGGCCCGCATCGCCAGCCGCCCGGTTCGCGCCGCGTCGGCGATGGAGGCGATGCCGGTGACCAGCAGGCTGAAGACCAGCGGAATGATGGTCATGCGCAGGGCGTTGAGCCACAACTGCCCCAGGGCCTGAATCAGATCCGCTGTCGCGTGGCCGCCCGGCAGGCCCCACTTCTCCGCCGCCGCCCCGGCCAGCAGGCCCAGCACGAGCGACAGCAGCACCAGAGTGCTGAGGGAGGTCAGAAAGGAGCGCGCCGTTTTCATACCGTCACGCTAGCAGCCGCCGTGAATCGCGCCAGTCGCTTTCGTCAGACCCTCGCCCTATGGCGTCCCGCCGTTCGGCGCACTACCTTGACGTTCATGGCTCGTTCTCCCTCGAAATCGTCCAAGCCCGTCCACGTCCCCGGCCAAGCTCCGGGGATGCAGGAGATGGCCGCGCCCTTCCTTCAGGACGCGCCGCGCGGGCGCGGGAACAAGGCCATGCCCATGTTCGCGCCGGTCACCGGCCCGCGCCTCGTGCCCGAGGAGCCGCCCGCCGCCCCCGGCGACTGGGTGCCGCACCGCCCCGCACGCGACAGCAAGAAGAAGGGCGTCCCCTTCAGGCTGGAAACCAAATACACCCCCGCCGGCGATCAGCCCGCCGCCATCGCCGAACTGGTCGCCACCGCCGAGGGCGGCGAACGGGATCAGGTGCTCCTGGGCGTCACCGGCTCGGGCAAGACCTTCACCATGGCCAAGGTCATTGAGCAGACCCAGCGCCCGGCCCTGATCCTGGCCCCCAACAAGACCCTGGCCGCCCAGCTCTATTCCGAGTTCAAGGCCTTCTTCCCCGACAACGCGGTCGAGTATTTCGTCAGCTACTACGACTACTATCAACCCGAAGCCTACGTCCCGCGCACCGACACCTATATCGAGAAGGACTCGTCGATTAACGAGCAGATCGACCGGATGCGCCACTCGGCCACCCGCGCGATCCTGGAGCGCGACGACGTCATCGTGGTCGCCTCGGTCTCCTGCATCTACGGCATCGGCTCGGTCGAGACCTATACCGCCATGACCTTCTCTCTGAAGGTCGGCGACCAGATCGACGAGGCCAAGCTGCGCGCCGACCTGATCGCCCTGCAATACAAGCGCAACGACCTGAATTTCGAGCGCGGCATGTTCAGGAAGCGCGGCGACGTGCTGGAGATCTTCCCCGTCCACATGGAAGACCGCGCCTGGCGCATCCAGCTGTTCGGCGACGAACTGGAGTCGATCCAGGAGTTCGACCCCCTGACCGGCAAGAAGACCGCCGATCTGGAGGAGGTCACCGTCTACGCCGCCAGCCACTACGTCACCCCGCGCCCGTCGCTGAACCAGGCCGCCGCCGGCATCAAGGCCGAGCTGAAGGAGACGCTCGACTGGATGATCGAGAACGGCAAGCTGCTGGAGGCCCAGCGTCTCGAACAGCGCGTGCGCTTCGATCTGGAGATGATGGAGGCCACCGGCTCCTGCGCCGGCATCGAGAACTACAGCCGCTGGCTGACCGGCCGCGCGCCGGGCGAGCCGCCGCCCACCTTCTTCGAATACATCCCCGACAACGCCCTGCTGTTCGTGGACGAGAGCCACGTCACCGTGGGCCAGATCAACGGCATGTTCCGGGGCGACTACCGCCGCAAGTCGACCCTGGCCGAGTACGGCTTCCGCCTGCCCTCCTGCATCGACAATCGCCCGCTCAAGTTCGACGAGTGGGACGCCATGCGGCCCCAGACGGTCCACGTCTCCGCCACCCCCGGCCCGTGGGAGATGGAGCGCACCGGCGGGATCTTCGTCGAGCAGGTCATCCGCCCCACCGGCCTGATCGACCCGCCTGTCGAGATCCGCCCGGTCTCCGGCGCGACCCGCAATCAGGTCGACGACGTCATCGACGAGGTCAAGGCCGTCGCACGGCAAGGCTACCGCAGCCTGGTCACCGTCCTGACCAAGAAGATGGCCGAGGACCTGACCGAATACATGCACGAGCAGGGGGTGCGCGTCCGCTACATGCACTCCGACGTCGACACCCTGGAACGCATCGAGATCCTGCGCGACCTGCGCCTCGGGTCTTTCGACGTCCTGATCGGCATCAACCTGCTGCGCGAGGGCCTCGACATCCCCGAGTGCGGCCTGGTCGCCATCCTCGATGCGGACAAGGAGGGCTTCCTGCGCTCGGAAACCTCCCTGATCCAGACCATCGGCCGCGCGGCGCGCAACGTCGACGGCCGCGTCATCCTCTACGCCGACCGCATGACCGGCTCGATGGAACGCGCCATCGCCGAGACCAACCGTCGTCGCGAGCGTCAGGAGGCCTACAACCTCGAACACGGCATCACGCCCGAAAGCGTCAAGCGCGACATCAAGGAGATCATGGCCTCGCCCTATGAGAGCCGCGAGATGGACCGCCTGACCCGCCCCGGCGTGGCCGAGGCCTCCAAACCCTTTGTCGGCTCCAACTTCCAGGCCGCTCTCAAGGACATGGAGGGCCGCATGCGCGAAGCCGCCTCCAACCTCGAGTTCGAAGAGGCCGCCCGCCTGCGCGACGAGATCAAGAAGATGAAGCTCCTCGACCTCGAATTCGCCAACGAAGCCCTCACCGGCGCCGGCGAAGCCGTCGACAAGTCAGCGCCGAAACGCTGGCGCGCAGAGGCGGCGGCCGAGAAGGCGGAGGCGTTCAGGAAGGGGCGGTAGGGCATTCCTTCTCCCGCAAGGGGAGAAGGAAAACACGCGCCTAACGCCCCCCGATCCCCCTCCGCCATCCTCCTTTCAGTGCGCCCTTCTCACGAGTCGATCCCTGGCCGCCGCCTTCCAGAGCAGGCAGAACGCCTGCGGCAGGGCGCCGCCCTTCATCTCCGATTCATGATGCGTCGGTGCAACATGGGAGGCCTGCCGCAAGCTTGGCCGCAAAACCTTTGCGACCTTGCGGCGAAAATGCGGCATGGTGCGTTACGGAGATACGCGATGACCAAATCGAGCAACCCCGACACCGAGGCCCGCGCCAACCTGCGCGTGGTCGCCTCGCCTGAGGCCGAGGTCTATGACCTGATGCGTGCGCCCGAGACCACCGCCGAGCGCGTCAAACGCCTCCAGGCCGAGGCGCGCGCCCTGGCGCTCGAACAGGTCGAGGCGCTGGAAGAGGTCTTGCTCAAGGCGTCGGAAATGGCCCGCGAAATCGCAGAGGGCGGCGACGCCTACCCCGTCGGCGCCCGCGAACTGGCCCATCGTCTGGTCATGGACCTGCCCGCCAAGGCCGAGACGATGAAGGCCATCGTCGCCAAGAGCCATCCATGACGGCTTAAAGGGCGCTATTGCTCGCGACGCGGTCGCTCGCTGCCTGAGCGCATAAGCGCCCCTTCTTCACCGTCATCCCGGCCGAAGCGAAGCGCAGAGCCGGGACCGCCCAGGACGCCGCCGTCAGCCCTTCCTGCGGTCCCGGATAGCGGCTGCGCCGCTTCCAGGATAACGGCGAGAAGATTCACCCGACGATGTCGGAAAACTCTGGATGGCGCTTGAGCCAGGCCACCGCATAGCTGCAGTGCGGGACCAGGGTCAGCTTTTCCGCCCGTGCGTGCTCGGCCATCGCCTGCATGAACCTGCCCGCCGCCCCCGAGCCGCGCAGGGCCGGATGGGCTTCGACATGCAGGATGATGCGGGCGTGACCACGCACCGCATACTCGGCCCAGACGGGATGCTCGACCCCGTCGGCGTCGGCGAACTCCTGCTGGAAGCGGTGGTCGGCGGGCTGGTCGCGGAAGGCGGTCATGAAGGCTCCTGAGGTCAGGCCGGCCGATCGTTCAGCAGGGCCAGCAGACCCAGAACGCTTTTCACCGTGAACCAGACCGACACCAGCAGCAAAAGAAGTCCGAACAGCAGCAGGAAGGGAATGCCGATCAGCAGGAACGACGCCACGGCGCTGACCGCGATCAGCCCCCACAGCACGATGGTGATCCAGAAGACCGACCAGAACAGCCTGATCTGAGCCTCGATATGCTGCGCCGCCAGCCCCGTCGCCGAACCCCGGCAGGCATAGGCCACCACCAGCCCCGCCAGCACCAGCAGGTTGGCGCTGGGGATGGACAGGATATAGAGGATCCAGGCCAGAACGGCGCCGTCCCGGCCCTTGCCGCGCACCTCGGAATACTGATCGGTCATGACGGGCCTTTAGTAGAAGAGACGAAGGGGATGACGGATGGCGCGGCCTTCCAGCAGGTCTTTCAGGCCCAGGGCGCCGCGCACGATCGACCAGACCGCCATGACGAACAGGACGAAGACCCCGACGTTGACCAGGATCAGCACCACCCCGCCGACGATGGCGGCCACGGCGGCGAACAGGGTCCGCTGCTGAAAGATGAAATGGCTGCGCGCCAGGGGATCGCTCGGCGGCGTCTTGCGCCACATCCGCAGAAGGCCGATCGCCGCCGCCACGCCAAAGGTCGGCACCGCGAACAGGATCAGGGCGTATCCGACATAGAGGCTGGTCAGGTCGCCAGCCTGATCGGACGAGGCCGCCGCGCTGTTGCTGCTGTAATCGCCGGACTGGACCATCGGAACCTCTTGAACGAGGCGGGACAATGGCGGGACGCAACGCCGCGCGCAACCGGCCTCAGCGCGAATAGGCGACTTCGCAGCCCGCCGCCGCAGCGCCGGGAATGGCGCCGGGCTTTTCCACCCGGACCTTGACCGCCAGAACGCGATGATCGTCCAGACAGGCCAGAGCCACTCGCTCGGCGAAGGTCTCGACCAGGGCCACGTGCTCGCCGCCCGCCAGTTCGCGCGCGATCCGGGCCACGCCCTCATAGTCCAGCGTATCGGACAGGGCGCGGATCGGGGCGACGCCCAGGTCCAGCTCGACGTCCACGAACAGGGGCTGCAGCCGGCCATGCTCGTGAGCGTAAACCCCGATGGCGGCCTGAACCTCCAGCCCGCGCACCAGCACGGTCAGGCCCAGACGGCGCGGCTCGGATGCGGTGAAGGGGGTGACGACGGCGCTCACGACCAGGTCTCCGGCGGCAGGATGTCATTGATGCTGAAATCAGCTCGGTCGCACCAGTCGCCCAGCGCCCAGCCCCGCTCGGCCTCGGTCAGGCCGCGCGTCAGCACGGTATTGGTCGGCGTCTCCTCGATGGCCAGTTCAGCCAGACGAAAGGGCAGGCCCTCGGCCGCGAGGATGGCTTCCAGCTTGCGCCACAGGGCGATGACCAGAGCCTCGGTCGTCGGATCGCCGTCCACGGTCAGGACCTGGTTCAGCCGTTGCGGCTCATGCGCCTGGAACCAGTCCAGCAGCGGATCGGCGCGGTTGAGCTGGAAGGCATGGTCCAGACTGCGATCGACGAAGCCGTGCCAGCGCCGCTTCAACTGCTCGAACGAGGCCGCGTGGTTCGACTGGCCGAAGGCGATCTCGGCCGTCGGCTCCAGCGTCACCCTGACGAACTCGTTGTGCCCGTGCGGCACGGCGCACCTGGACCCCGCATCGGCGATCAGCCGGTGCGCCATCGAGAAGCGGCGGTTGAACTGGACGACAGGCATCAGAGGCAAGGGTTCCGAAAACGCGGGTGCTCCATATAGGCGCCGCGGAGGGTTCGCGCATCAACACCGTGACGGCGGCGAAGTAAAGGCGGCGTCAGGGCAGCGGGATCCCGTCAAAGGCCACGTCGCGGCCCCGCCCGATCAGGCTCTCGCCCCCGTCCACGGTCAGATTCTGACCGGTCAGGCTTGGCGTCTCGAGGATGAAGCGCACTGTGCGCGCCACGTCCTCCAGCGAGGCCCCGCGCCCCAACGGGGTGTCGCGCCAGGCGGCCTGATACTCGGCCTCGGTCTGCTCGCCGCTGCGCAGGATCAGGCCGGGCGAGACGCCGCACAGCCGGACGCGGGGCGCCAGCCCCATGGCCAGGGTCCGCGTCAGCCCCGCCAGACCGACCTTGCCGGCCGTATAGGCGAAGAAGTCCGGGTTCGGACTGTCGATCTTGTGATCCAGGATATTGACCACCACCCCCTGCCCCTCCGCCGCCTCGACCGCCGTGGCGAAGTCGCGGATCAGGAAGACCGGCGCGGTCAGGTTAGACGCCAGATGCTCGCCCCACGACGCCTCGGTCAGGGTATGAAGGGTATCATAGCGGAACAGGGAGGCGTTGTTGATCAGGGCGTCGATCCGCCCGAAATGGCCGGCCACCCGACCGATCAGCCCGTCGCGTTCCGCAGCATCGTTGAGGTTGGCCTGAAAGGCCGCCGCTCGCACGCCCTTGCCGGTCAGTTCGGCAACCAGAGCCGCCGCCTCGTCCGCTCCGCCACGATGGTGGACGGCCACGTCCCAGCCCGCCTCGGCCAGCGCCCGCGCCAGCCCGGCGCCGACCCGACGCGCAGCGCCGGTGATCAACACCACCTTGTTCAGGGGATCGCCCACTCAGCCCGGCCTGCGGCGGAAGATTTCCACGCCAGCAGCAGCGGCCTCGGGGAAGATGTCCGGCTTGGTGATCCGGACCCGGCAGGCCTCGACCGGCGACAGGGCGAAACAGACGCCGATCAGCTCCTCGACCAGGGTTTCCAGCAGCTCGACATGGTCGCGGTCGCGCCAGCCGGCCACATGGTCGCGCACCCGGTCGTAATCGATGAAACCGCCGTCGGCCCCCGTCTTGGGCAAAGGCCAGGCGGCGAACATCTCGACATTGACGATCAGCCGCGTGGGGCGCTCCGGGTGCCGCTCCCACGGGTGCAGGCCGATGCGCACATCGACCGCCACGTCCGACAACAGGACACGGACATGATCCCCGGCGTGACGCCAGTCGAACCCGCCCGCGCCCGCAGCCGATTCAGTCAACCCGGCCGAACTCGTAGAAGTTCACGGCGGCGATGACGGCGATGAAGGTGAAGATGATGCCGATGGCCAGCATGGGAAGTCTCCTGTTCAAAGCTTCGCATAGAGGCACAGGCGCGACTGTTCAAGCCGCCGCCGCCCGGCCTATCGTCGCCGCATGACCCCATGGCGCACCCGAATCGAGCCCTTCACCCGCCCCTTCTTCTTCGCCTGGTCGCGGATCAACCGGGGCATGACGCTCGGCGTGCGCGGGCTGGCGGTGAACGGCGAGGGTCGCGTGCTGCTGGTCAAGCACACCTATCTGAACGGCTGGTGGCTGCCCGGCGGCGGGGTGGACAGGGGCGAAACCACCCAGACCGCCGTCGTCCGCGAACTGCGCGAGGAGGCGGGAGTGATCGCCCATTCGGAACCGCGCCTGATCTCGGTCCATTCCAACGAGCGCTTCTTTCCCGGCGACCACGTCCTGGTCTTCGCCATCGACGCCTTCGACCTGACCGAGCGCACCAGCCACGGCGAGATCGCCGAGATCGGCTGGTTCGCCCTCGACGCCCTGCCGGAAGATACGACCCGCGCCACCCGCGACCGCCTGGCCGAAATCTTCGGCGGCGCGCCCGCCGATCCGAACTGGTAGAGGCGACGCATGCAGACCCCCATCCTCGTCTTTCTGACCCTGCTCATGGCGGGCGCCGCCACGGCCTTGCAGGGTCCGACCAACGCCAGGCTGATGACGGCGGTCGGGTCGCCGGTGAACGCCGCCTTCATCTCCTTCGCGGTCGGCACGGTGGCTCTGGGCTGTCTGGCGCTGGCCATGCAGACGCGGCCCGACGTGGCCGCCATGAAGGCCCTGCCCTGGTGGGCGTGGATGGGGGGCTTCTATGGCTGCGCCTTCGTCATTTCCGCCGCCTGGGGCGTGCCGCGCCTCGGCGTCGCCACCACCATCACCCTGATGGTCGCGGGACAGCTGGCGCTCAGCCTGGTGCTCGACCATTTCGGCGCCCTGGGCGTCGAGAAGCAGCCGCTGAGCCTGGGCCGCATCGCCGGGGTGGCGCTGGTGATCGGCGGCGTGGTTCTGGTTCGCCGTTCGTGATCCTATATCCCGCCCGATGACCGAACAGACGACCGACATTCCAGGCGCGACCGTTCTGCCGCTTCAGGCCGCAGAGCTGATCGCCGACGAGGCGCGCCGCGCCCCCGACAAGCCCGGGGTCTATCGCATGTACGGCGAGGACGGGACCTGCCTCTATGTCGGCAAGGCCAAGTCGCTGAAGAAGCGCGTCATCCAGTATGCGCAGGGGCGGTTTCATACCCAGCGCATCGGCCTGATGGTCAGCCTGACGCGGTCGATGGAGCTGGTGGTCACCGCCTCCGAGACCGAGGCCCTGCTGCTGGAATCCAACTTCATCAAGAAGCTGAAGCCGCGTTTCAACGTCCTGCTGCGCGACGACAAGTCCTTCGCCGAGCTGATGATCCGCCGCGACCACCGCGCGCCCCAGGTGCGGAAGCATCGCGGCGCCCACACCATCCCCGGCGACTATTTCGGCCCCTTCGCCTCGACCTGGGCGGTCAATAATACGCTGAACACCCTGCAGAAGGCCTTCCTGCTGCGCTCCTGTTCGGACAGCGTTTACGAGACCCGGACGCGGCCCTGCATGCTGCACCAGATCAAGCGCTGCTCGGCCCCCTGCACCGGCCTGATCAGCCTGGAGGATTACGGCGAACTGGTCACCGAGGCGGAACAGTTCCTGCGCGGCAAGTCGCGGGCCGTGATCAGCCGCCTGTCGCAGGAGATGCAGGCGGCCTCCGACGACATGGATTTCGAGACCGCCGCCCGGGTGCGCGACCGCATCCGCGCCCTGTCGGCCATCGCCATGGAGAACAGCGTCAACGCCGACGGGGTGGCCGAGGCCGACGTCTTCGCCCTGCACGCCGAGGGCGGCCAGGCCTGCGTCCAGGTCTTCTTCTATCGCGCGGGCCAGAACTGGGGCGGGCGGGCCTATTTCCCGCGCGTGGACAAGACGGACAGCGATCCCGAGATTTTCGCCGCCTTCCTCGGCCAGTTCTACGAGGACAAGCCGATCCCCCGCCTGATCCTGTCCAACGTCCGCCCGCACGAGCTGGAACTGCTGGAAGCCGCCTTCTCGATGAAGGCCGAGCACAGGGTCGAGATCAGCAAACCCTTGCGCGGCGGCAAGCTCAGCCTGGTCGATCACGCCCTGACCAACGCCCGCGAGGCCCTGGGCCGCAAGATGGCGGAGAACTCGGCCACGTCGAAGATCCTGGACGAGGTCTGCGAATCCCTCGGTCTGGACGCCCGGCCCGAGCGGATCGAGATCTACGACAACGCCCACATCTCGGGCACCAATGCGGTCGGCGGCATGGTGGTGGCCGGGCCCGAGGGCTTCCGCAAGAACCAGTATCGCAAGTTCAACATCCGCGGCGAAGATCTGACCCCCGGCGACGACTACGGCATGATGCGCGAGGTCATGCGCCGGCGCTTCGGCAAGATGGTCAAGGACGAGGAGGCGGGCGAGGCGGTGGAACGCCCCGACCTGCTGCTGATCGACGGCGGAGCGGGCCAGCTGGCCGAGGTGCTGGCGGTGCTGGCTGACCTGGGCGTGGACGACATCACCGCCGTCGGCGTGGCCAAGGGACCGGACCGGGATGCGGGCAAGGAGCATTTCTTCATGCCCGGCAAGCCGCCCTTCATGCTGCCGCTGAAGAGCCCCGCCCTCTACTATATCCAGCGGCTGCGCGACGAGGCCCACCGCTTCGCCAACGGCGCCCACGCCAAGCGCCGCTCGATGGACATCAAGAAGAACCCTCTGGACGAGATCGAGGGCGTCGGGCCGGGGCGCAAGAAGGCCCTGCTGCACGCCTTCGGCTCGGCCAAGGGCGTGGGCCGCGCCTCGGTGGCCGACCTGGTCAAGGTGGACGGCATCAACCAGCCCCTGGCCGAGCGCATTCATGGCTTTTTCCACAAGAACTGAGGGCTTGAGCCGTCAGCCGCTGCGGGTCTAGGAAGGCGCTCATGACCGATGAACTCACCGACGGCTATCACCGCTTTCGCCAGAACCGCTGGCCGTCCGAGCGGGCGGAGTATGAAGCCCTGGCCCACGGCCAGAAGCCGCACACCCTGGTCGTGGCCTGCTCCGACAGCCGCGCCGATCCGGCCCTGATCTTCGACACGGCGCCGGGCGAACTGTTCGTGGTGCGCAACGTCGCCAACCTGGTCCCGCCCTATGAACCCGACGGCAAGCTGCACGGCGTCTCGGCGGCGCTGGAGTTCGGCGTCAACGTGCTTCAGGTCAAACGCATCGTGGTCATGGGCCACGCCTTCTGCGGCGGCGTGAACGCCATGCTGAACGGCTCGCCCGCCAACTGCCAGGACTTCGTCGCCCCCTGGGTCGAGCAGGCCGCCCCGACCGTGCGCCGCGTGGTCGAGGACTTCCCCGCGGATCAGACCGAGCGCGTGGCCGAGGAGACGGTCGTGCGCCTGTCGATCGACAACCTGCGCACCTTCCCCTGGATCGCCGAAAAGGAAGCGGCAGGCGAACTGAGCCTTAGCGGCCTGCACTTCGGCATCGCCGACGGCATCCTGACCAAGCTGACAGGCGCCAGGCGGTTCGAACGGCTGGACTGAGCCGACAGGGGCGACAGGTCGCCGCCCCGCCCCGCTCTCGCATCAGGCGGCGAACCATGGCACACCGGCAGGCGTTGCAATGGACGTGATGATGACCCCTGCCCACAAAGCCAATCCGATCCCGAACATCCTGACCAGCGTCCGTCTGGCGGCGGGGGTGGTCATGTTCCTGCTGCTGGCCGGCGCGACCAGCGGCTTCCCCTTCCTGTCGGCCTGGCTGAGCCCTGACGACCAGTTCGCCATGTACCGGACGGGCTTCTGGATATTCGTCATCGCCGCCTCGACGGACTGGATCGACGGCTATCTGGCCCGTCGCTGGAACGCCGAGACGCGCTGGGGCGCCATCCTGGACCCCATCGCCGACAAGATCCTGGTCACGGGCGCCATCCTGGGCGTGCTGACCAGCGGCTCGGTGCAGCAGATCATCATCCCCTGCGGCCTGATCCTGTTCCGCGAGTTCGCCGTTTCGGCCCTGCGCGAGACCATGGCGGGGCGCATCAACCTGCCCGTCACCCTGGCCGCCAAGTGGAAGACCACCCTGCAGATGGTGGCCCTGGGCTGCCAGTTGTTCGCCCGCAACTGGGACGGCTGGGGTCTGCCCTTCGACTATCTGCCCCACTTCCAGCTGTTCTCGGACACCCTGATCTGGCTGGCCGCCCTCATCACCCTGTGGACCGGCTGGCAGTATTTCAGCGCGGCCCAGAAGCAGATGCGGGATCTGTAACCAGGCCCTTGCTCGGTCCCTTCTCCCGGTGGGAGAAGGTGGCCCGAAGGGCCGGATGAGGGTCGCCTCTATCCGTCGGCGCGCGCCGCCCGCGCCACGGCTGCCGCCGACTGGAACCCTAGCCCCTCACCCTTTCGCCTTGCGGATCGCCTTCGGCTCTCCGAGGCTCAAGCCCTCTCCCGCCGGGAGAGGGCTTTTTTATTAGAGCGCCTTGTCCATGACCACGAACTCCAGCGCCCGCGTCTGCGGCAGGCCGAAGCGTTCGTCGTCCAGCGGGAAGGGCCGGGTGTCGCCGGTCAGGCGATAGCCGCGACGTTCGTACCAGGCGATCAGTTCGGTCCGCTGGCGGATGACGGTCATCTCCATGCGGGTCGCGGCGAAGCGGGAGACAGCCTCGGCCTCGGCGGCGTCGATCAGGCGGCGGCCCAGACCGCCGGCCTGACGGGTCGGGTCGACGGTCAGCAGGCCGAGATAGGCCAGGCCTTCGCCCTGATCCGCCACCTGGACGCAGCCGGTCAGGACGCCCTCGACCTCGGCCAGCAGAATGACCCGCGAGGCGTCGGCGATGATCTCCAGAAGCTCGTCCTGATCGGTGCGCTGGCCGCCCAGCAGGTCGGCCTCATGGGTCCAGCCGGCCCGGGCAGCGTCGCCGCGATAGGCGCTTTCGACCAGGCGGTGCAGCCCCGCCACGTCCGAGGACGCGGCGGGCCGGAAGGTCGTCGCGGTCATTTGACCCCGAGTTCCGCGATCAGGTGATCCATGCCGTAGACGTCGCGCAGGGCCGTGGTCACGGCCTGGGTGGTGACGATGACGCTGCGATTGACGTTGCGGTCATAGCCGTAGGCGTTGCGCTGGGTCAGGACGGTGGAGTCGAAGTTGGCGCCGATGATCTCGCCCCTGGCGTTGACGGCGGGCGAGCCCGACGAGCCGCCGATGGTGTCAGACGAGACAGCCATGTTCATCACCGCGTTCGGGTCGATGCGATCCTTGGCCGCCAACAGTTTCGGCGCAACGTTGAAGGGCTCGGCCCCCGTCGCGCGATCCCACAGACCGGCGAAGGTGGTGAAGGCGCCGATGCGCTGGCCCGGAACGTCCGTGCCCTCGACCCGGCCATAGGTCAGGCGGAGCGTGCCGGTGGCGTCGGGATAGACGGCGTCGCCATAGGCGGCGAAGCGGGCGGCGGCCAGTTGTTCCGAGGCGCGGTCGGTCGGCGCCTTGACCTTGTCATCCCACGTCTTGCGCACGGCGCGGGCGTCGGCGTCGATGGCCAGGACATACTGGATCAGCGGATCGGTCGAAGCCTGGACGGCGGGCAGGCCGCCTTCCCACAGGGCGCGGCGTACGGCGGGATCAGCCAGCTTGGTGCCTTCGATCAGGCGGGCCGACAGGGCTTCGGGGCTTTCCTTGCCCAGCAGGGTGCGGACGTAGGGGCTGTCGACGGTCAGCCATTCGCGGGTCTTGGACAGCCACCATTCCAGACGGATCTGCTCCAGTTCCGAGTAGGTCGGGCGCTCGGCGAACAGGCCGGACTGCACGCCCGGCAGGCGGCTGTCGGCATACTCGGCCAGACGCTGATCCGACGGCTTGGCGCGTTCCTGGGCGCCGCGCACGATGGCCCGCGCCCATTGGAACAGGGGCGAGCCGCCTGCGACCGAGGTCGTGCCCATGCCGGTGCCGCCTTCCAGCAGGGCCATGGGGGCGTAGAGCTCGCGGGCCAGGGGCTGAACCGCGTCCAGCGTCGCCCACGGGTCCGTAGCGCCCCCTGCCGCGCGGGCGCGGAAGTCGGCCTCGGCCTCGGCCTTGGCGGCCATGAAGGCGGGGTCGATCAGGGCGGCCATGCGGCCGCGACCGCGCTTGTAGGTGTTCTCGACGCCGACGATGGGGTCCATGGCGATGAAGGCCTGTTCCTCGCCTTCCTCGGAGTAGCGGATCAGCCGGCCGCGCAGTTCTGAGGCGATCAGCTGGTCCAGCGGCAGGACGACATCGCGGATGGTCATCAGCTGCGACTGGGTCAGCAGGCGCTGGGTCGAGCCGGGGTTGCCGGTGACGAAGACGGGCTCGCCCTCGGTCGGCTTGTTCGGGTTCCAGGTGAAGTGGGTCGGGGTCGCGGCGGGCTTGCCGTCTTCATACAGGCGGATGAAGGCCGCATCGATGGCGAAGCGCGGGAAGGAGAAGTTGTCCAGGTCGCCGCCGAAGGTCGCGGCGCGGTCTTCCGGGGCCCAGGCCAGACGCACGTCGGCGTATTTGCGGAACTTGTAGAGCTTGAACTGGCCGCCGCGATAGAGGCTGACGACCTGGCAGCGGATCTTGGGATCATCGCCGCAGTTCTCGGTTTCGATGCGGCCGGCCTCGGCCTCGCGCGCCTGGGTGAAGGCCTGGCCGTCCAGACCGGCGCCCGCCTTCTGCACGCGCTCGGTGACGTCGACGATGTCGGTCAGGATCTCGGCCGAGCCGCCGGGGCATTTCAGTTCTTCCTCGCGGCTTTTCGGCGTGAAGCCGGTCTCGGCGTACTGCAGTTGCGGCGTGGACAGGTTGGCGACGCAGGTGGCGACGCAGTGGTTGTTGGTCATCACCAGGCCTTCGCCGGAGATGACGCCCGCCGAGCAGCCGCCGAACTTGACCGAAGACAGGCGGACCTTGTCGAGCCAAGCCTGGTCGATGTTCGTGCCCAGGGTCTGGTTGGCGCGGGCGATGGGGAAGTTGTCGTAGGTCCACATGCCTTCCTCTGCCTTGGCGGAAGAGGCGGCGGCGAAGGCCAGGACGGCGGCCGAGGCGAAGAACATGGGACGCATGGAGAACTCCTGGTTCAGACTCTGGCGAGGAAAAAACAGAGTCCAATTCGTCTGAATAGTCTGAAATCGGCGGCGCGGACGAGAGAAGCTAACAGGGCGCTGCGTCAGACGGGGGCGTAACTTTCCTCCCTGTCGCGCAGCGATGGGGAGGTGGCGCGGAGCCGAAGGCGACGTGACGGAGGGGGCGACTCCACGGCAGGCGTTTGCGCCGCCCCCTCCACCACTACGTGGTCCCCCTCCCCATGAAATGGGGAGGAAAGGCACAGCTGGCTTAGCGCGTCACGCCCAGTTCGCGCAGGAGGCGCGGCTGGTTGTAGACGTTGCGCAGGGCCTCGGTGACGGCGGCGGTCGAGACCGTCACCGTGCGGTTCAGGTCGCCGTCGTAGCCGAACGAGCCGCCGAGCGAGTGGATGTTGCCGTCGAAGGCGGCGCCGATCACTTCACCCTTGGCGTTGATCACCGGCGAGCCCGAGTTGCCGCCGATGATGTCGTTGGTTGAGACGAAGTCATAGACGGTCGCCTTGTTGACCCGGCTCTCGGCGTCGATGAAACGCTGGGCCGCATTGAACGGCTCGGCGCCGGTGGCGCGTGCATACAGGCCGCCGATCTGGGTGAAGGCCGGCACGGTCACGCCGCGATAGGTCCAGCCCTTCACCTGACCGTAGGACAGGCGCAGGCTGAAGGTCGCGTCAGGGTAGAGGTTGTCGCCATAGACGGCGAAGCGGGCCTGGGCGACCTTTTCGGCGGCGCGGGCGGTCGGGGCGTTGACGCCCGCGTCCCACTGGGTGCGGACGGCCTGGGCCGCGTCGTCATTGGCCAGGACGAAGGCGATCATCGGGTCGCCCGAGGCGGCCAGCTGTTCCGGCGTCATGGCCAGGGCTTCGGCGCGGAAGGCCGGGTCGATCAGCTTGGACTCGACCAGCCTGGCGGCGATGCCCTCGGGGCTTTCGCGGCCCAGCATCGCCTTCACATTGGCGTTGTCCACGGTCAGGTATTCGCGGGTCTTGGACAGCCAGAAGGACAGCTGGATCTCCTCGACGCCCTTGGCGATCGGGGCTTCCGAGGCCAGACGACGGCCCAGGGCGGCGATGTCGCTGTCGGCGTAGCCGGCGCGGCGCTCGGCCACCGGCTTGGCGCGTTCCTTCGACGCGCGGACGATGGCGCGGGCGTAGGAATAGAGGGTCGAACCGCCGCCGGCGTTACCCTCCAGCTGGCGGTAGGGCAGGTAGAGGTCGCGGGCCGTGGCCTGAACCTTTTCCAGGTCCGCCCACGGGTCGCCGATGCGTTCGGCCAGAGCCGGGTCGGCGGCGACGCGTTGACGCAGCTCGGCTTCTTCCTGGCGCTTCTTGCCCATGAAGGCCGGGTCGGTCAGGGCGCCCTGCTGGCCGTAGTTGACCTTGAAGCCGTTCTCCAGACCGAAGATCGGGTCCAGCGAGACGCGCTTTTCCTCGTCGCCCTGGGTCGAATATTCGGTCAGGCGGCCGCGCAGCTCCGAGTTCTGGATCAGGGTGGTCGGGATCTGCTGGTCACGCAGGCGCTCCAGCTGGCTCATGGTCAGCAGGCGCGAGGTCGAGCCGGGGTTGCCGGCGACGAAGGTGACCTCGCCCTCGACCGGCGCATTGGGGTTCCACTTGAGGTGGTTCGGCGTGGCGACCGGCTTGCCGTCCTCATAGGCGCGCAGGAAGGCGGCATCGAGGGCGTAGCGGGGGAAGTTGAAATTGTCCGGGTCGCCGCCGAAGAAGGCCGCCTGGAACTCCGGCGCGAAGGCCAGACGCACGTCCTCATATTTGCGGAACTGATACAGTGCGTACCTGCCGCCGCGATAGAAGCTGATGACCTGGCAGGTCAGCTTGCGGTCGTCGCCGCAGGCTTCCTTCTGGATCTTGTCGACCTCGGCCGAACGGGCGGCGACGAAGGCTGCGCCTTCCAGGCCGGCGCCGGCGCCGAGCACGCGCTCGGTCACGTCGGTGATGTCGGTCAGGACCTCGGCGGTCTGGCCGGGGCAGGTCTTCTCTTCTTCACGGGTGGCGGGCATCCAGCCGTTCTTGACGTAGTCGTTCTGGGCCGTGGACAGGTCCTGGACGCAGGAGATGACGCAGTGGTGGTTGGTCAGGATCAGGCCTTCGCCCGAGACGAACGAGGCCGAGCAGCCTTGCAGGCGCACGGCGGCGTTGCGCACGCTGTCCAGCCACGACTGGTCGATGCGGGTGCCGTACTTGTCGTTCACCGTCTGGATCGGGAAGTTGTCGAAGGTCCACATGCCTTCGTCGGCGCGGGCCGGGGTGGCGGTGGCCCCCATCACCGCAGCGGCGGCGCCCAGGGCTGCCAATGAGGCGGTGAAGGAAAAGGTGCGACGAAGCGACATTCAGGCTCTCCCGACGCGCAAGGCCCGGCGCCTCGCGTCTGTTATTGTGTAACTAGCGCCGTCGATGGCGGCGCCTCAAGCCCCATAGTCCCGCCGCGCGCCGGGGGGAAGCGGAACCCTTACCCCGATTTAACTTGGCCCCAGCCCCGCGCGGCCTCAGATAACGCTGCAAGTCAGGGGAATGAATACGCGTCATGTCGCTCGCGCTATCCACGCTGCTCTTTGAGTGGCGACGTTATATGGCCGCCGTCATGGCGCTGGCTCTGTCAGGTCTGCTGGTGCTGGCCATGACCGGGGTCTTCATCGGCATCGGCAAGGGCTTCACCGCCCAGATCGAACGCTCGGCCGCCGACATCATCATCATGCAGCCGGGCGCCAAGAGCATCTTCGGCGGCCCCTCGGGCGTGCCGAGACGCTATATCCCCCAAGCCTACAATCACCCTGCCGTCGAAGAGGTTCAGCCGTTCGACATGGCCGGCGGCAGCTTCCAGTCGATCAAGGACGTCGACCCCACCCTCAGTCAGGCGGACCGCGCCAAGATGGGCGCGGCCAAGATGAACTACGTCCAGACGCAGATCATCGACACCACGCCGGGCGCAGTAACAATCCCAACCGACTATTCGCCCGAAATCGTGGAGGCGCTGCGCCAGCCCTTCACCGTCGCCATTGACGAAACCACCCTGCCCAAGCTGGGCGTGAAGCTGGGTGACAAGGCTCTGTACAACGGCCAGACCGTGACGGTCGTCGGCATCCTGCGCGGCTATCCCAGCATGATGCAGCCCGCGATCGTCGTGTCTCGCGATACCCTGCGCATGGTCGGTCAAGCCGACACAGGCCCGCGCGTCGGTCCGCTGATGGTCAAGATCAAAGACCCATCACAAGCCAAGATTGTCGCCGCCCAGCTGAACGAAATGGGCAAGGGCCAGTGGAAGGCCTGGACGCGTCAGGAACTGGCCGACGCCAACGCCGGCGCCATGTTCGAGGAAGGCATCCTGGTCATCATCATCGGCGGCTGCGTGGTGCTGGGCATCATCATCGGCGTGGCCATCACCTGGCAGACCCTGCGCGGGGCCATCATGGCCAATATCAAGGAGTTCGCCTCGCTGCGCGCCCTGGGCGTCGGCATGGGTTCGCTTCGCCGCATCGTCATGGAGCTGAGCTTCTGGGTCGGCTGCGTCGGCGTCGCCGCCGCCATCGGCCTGACCTGGCTGCTGTCGCTGTTCGCCATGTCCAAGGCGGTCATCATCGCCCTGCCCCTGCCTTTGCTGATCGTGGTGGGCGGCGGCCTGATCGGCATCGCCATGCTGTCGGGCTTCCTGTCGATGGGCATCCTCAAGAAGAGCCAACCTGCGGACCTGCTGCGATGAACACGATGACTTTTGGGCATACGAAGGTTCAAGGCCGGCATGGCGAGTTCGCCATCGAGGCCAAGGGGCTGATCAAGCGCTTCAAGTCCGGCAAGAACTATGTCGAGGTGCTGAAGGGCGTGGATTTCGACGCCCGCCACGGCGACCTGACCATGGTCATGGGGCCGTCCGGTTCGGGCAAGTCGACGCTGATCGCCGCCCTGTCCGGCCTGCTGAAGCCTGAAGCGGGTCGCGTGGATGCGCTGGACGTCGACGACATGTGGAAGCTGTCGTCGGGGCGGCTGGACAAGTTCCGGCTGGATCACTGCGGCTTCATCTTCCAGGGCTTCAACCTGTTCCCGTCGCTCAGCGCCCTGCAACAGGTGACGACGGTGCTGAAGTTCCAGGGCCTGACGCCGGATCAGGCGAGGAAACGCGCCACCCTGGCGCTGGAAGAGGTCGGCCTGGGCCATCGCCTGCATCAGCGCCCGGCGGCCCTGTCCGGCGGCGAGAAGCAGCGCGTCGCCATCGCCCGCGCCCTGGCCAAGGACCCGCAGATCCTGTTCGCCGACGAACCGACCTCGGCCCTGGACGGCGAGAACGGCCAGGTGGTGATCAAGCTGCTGCGCCGGGCCGCGACCGAACATGGCGCGGCGGTCATCTGCGTGACCCACGACCCTCGCCTGGAAGCCTGGGCGGACCGGGTCATCCACATCGAAGACGGCGTGATCATCGACGACCAGCGCCGAACCCCCAATCCCGACGCCGCTCTGGCCTCGCACTAGACACCGATCCTCAAGGACGCCTCACATGCCCGCTTTCCTGAAAAACAAATGGCTCTGGATCGGCCTCGTGGCCCTGATCGTGCTCGTCGTCGGCTTCGGCCTGTTCCAGAACGCCAGCGCCGCCAAGAAGGCCGAAGAGACCGCTCAGAAAGAGAAGAAGGTCGAAAGCCCCTACGCCGCCATCGCCAACGCCAAGATCGACATCGAGGGCGGCATCATCCAGGTCGCAGCCCGTCGCGGCGGCGTGGTGCGGGAAGTCCTGGTGCAGGAAGGCGACCGCGTCACGGCCGGTCAGATCCTGGCCCGTCAGGAAGACGACGAACCGCGCCTGTCGCTGCAAAGCGCAGCGGCGGACGTGGCCCAGGCCGAAAGCCAGCTGCGCCTGATCAACGTCGATATCGCCACCGCCCAGCGTGAATACGACCGACTGCAGAAGCTGGTTTCCACCAACTTCGTCGCCGCCCAGCGGCTGGATCAGGCCCGCGACGCCATCGCCTCGGCCCAGGCCCGCCTCGGCGCCCAGCAGGCCGCCGTCCAGACCGCGCGCGCCCGTCGCGATCAGGCGGCCTATAACGTCGAACTGACCGTGATCCGCGCGCCGCAGAACGGCCGGATCGTGCGCCGCTACGCCAACCCCGGCGCCGGCGCCTCGACCCTGAACGTGTCCAACATGTTCGATCTGGAGCCCGACGCCCCGCGCATCGCCCGCGCCGAAATCGTCGAGGCCGACATTCCGAACATCACCACGGATCAGGCCGTCGAGATCACGCCTGAAGGCGACCCGTCCAAGGTCTATATCGGCAAGGTCCTGCGTCGCGCCGCCGTCTTCGGCGCCCGCAAGCTGGCCTCGGACGATCCCTCGCAACGCTCCGACGAGCGCGTCGTCGAAGTGGTCGTGGCCGTCAACGACGCCCCCCTGCTGATCGGCCAGCGCGTCCTGGTCAAGTTCATGAAGCCGGGCGAGACCGCCGGCGCCAAGCGCGACACCAGCGTCGTCGGCGTGCCCGCCAGCCGCTCGATGCAGACGCCGGCCAAGCGGTAGGGTCAGCTAGGTTGAAACGGAAAGGGGCGCTGCGAGGCGCCCCTTTTTTGTTGTTCGCCCCCCTCGCCGCTCATCCGGGATGAGCGGGGTTTTAGGGATCTGCGAAATCAGTTGCCCGTAAACTCGCCCGGCCGCTTCTCCAGCACCGCCGTCACCCCCTCGATGTGGTCCTCAGTCAAATGGGCGAGAGCCTGCATGGCGGCGGACAGCTCCAGCATCTGATCAAAATTCATGTCGCGGCCCTGACGCAGCAGGCTCTTGGCCATGCGCAGGGCCTGGGGCGGCTGGGCGGCGATCTGGTTGGCCGTGATCATGGCCTCGTCCATCAGGGTCGCGTGCGGGACCACGCGGTTGACCAGGCCCCACTGGTCCGCCGTCTCGGCGTCGATGGCGCGGGCGGTGAACAGCATTTCGGCGGCGCGGACATAGCCGACGTTCCTCGGCAGCAGCCAGGACCCGCCGTCGCCGGGGATGATGCCCAGCTTCATGAAGGGCACGCCGAAGCTGGCGCGGTCCGAGGCGATGCGGATGTCGCCGAGCCCGGCGATGTCGCAGCCCAGACCCATGGCCGGGCCGTTGACGGCGGCGATCAGCGGAACCTCCAGCCCGTAGAGCGAGCGGACGATGCGGTGGACGACGCGGCGATAGCGCTCGCGGATGGCGGCGCCCGAGCCTTCGAACAGGTCGGCGCGGGCCTTCATCGCCTTCAGGTCGCCGCCGGCCGAAAAGGCCCGGCCCGCCCCGGTCATGACGACGCAGCGGATCGACGGGTCGGCGTTGACCGCCTCGCAGGCCTTGGCGAAGGCCTCGCCGTCTTCCAGATCCGGCAGGGCGTTGAGCCGGTCGGGGCGGGTCAGGGTCCAGACCATGACCGCGCCGTGGCGCTCCTCGACGATCAGACCCATGATCTTGCTCCCTTGATGCTGGGCCGGTTTCAGCGGGGCGGCGGGGAGAAGGCAAGCAGAATTGAAAAACCCCGGCCGTTCCGACCGGGGCTTGCGTTTGGATCACTCGGTCTCGCGACTACGCGCGCGGCCGTTTGATCGTTATGGGCACGAAGTTCGAGGGATGACTGACCGCGCGGTTGTTCGCCGGGTTCATCTGCTTCGTGTTGACCAACATCCCGCCCCACAGGGCGAAAGACATCATGGCGTGCTGGAGGTTACGGTCCTTGTCGTTCATTTGGGCGTCTCCTTTCGTTGAACGATGAAAGAAGACGCGTCGTGCTTATCGGGAATCTCACCGTCATAGTCGTTTCGCGTCAGGTTGGAAGGTAGCGCAGCCTGGTTAAAAAGTCAATAATTTGGTCCGAAGTCGGACGTATTGTAGTTTCAACGTCATAAATCCATGACCCAACCGCCCGCCCCCTCGCCGTCCAAACCGCCGCCTTCCGTCGCCACGCCCTGCGTCATGGTCTGCACCGTGGACGGCGCGTCGGGCCTGTGCCTGGGCTGTTTCCGCACCCTGACCGAGATCGCGACGTGGAGCCGGATGAGCGAGGAAGAACGGGCGAAGATCATGGCGGAGCTGAAAGGACGGCGGGGGCGGATCGACCCGGTTTTACTGGGCGGGTAACAGGACGCTCAATCCTCCCCCGTTCACGGGGGAAGGGGACCGCCGCAGGCGGTGGAGGGGGCGGATACGCGCTGGACGTCCAGCGAGTTTCACGCCGCACTGGCGGCTTATCTAAGACTGCGGCGTCTCGACCTCGCCCCCTCCACCATGCTGCGCATGGTCCCCCTCCCCCGCTGCGCAGGGGAGGATCGAGGACGGAAAATAACGCCGTTCATGCGTCAACCTTTCGTTCGCCGTATCGCTTCACCGCCTGCCAAGACCCTTGCGGCACGGTGGGGTCATGATCCGTATCGACCCGCGCTCTGCTGTCGTTTTCGCCGCCGCTCTCGCGTCGTCGCTGGCCTGCGCCGGCGCCCTGCGCTGGATGGACGGCGCCGGCGAGGCCCAGGCCGCCATCGCGACGCCTTCAGTCGTGCGCTCTGCCGATGGACATTACTGGGCCGAGGCTGTGGTCGATGGTCGTCCCATGCGAATGCTGGTGGACACAGGCGCCAGCGTCGTGACCCTGAGCCGCGCCGACGCGGAACGGGTCGGCGTCAGCGTCACAGCCCATGACTTCACCCGCACCCTGAACACGGCGACCGGTCCGGTGAAGGCGGCCCCGGTCCTGCTGCCGTCGCTGGCGGTGGCGGGAGTGAGGCTGACCTCGGTCGAGGCCCTGGTGGTGGACGCCGACATGCCCGCCTCCCTGCTGGGCATGAGCTATCTGGGCCGCCTGACCGGCTTCGAGGCTCGGCCAGAAGGCCTGACCTTCAAGGGGTAAACCTCAGCGCGTCACGCCGAACGGCACCACCTTGTTGTCGCGGTCGTGGCCGATGTCGGCGGTTCCCAGCCAGGGGATGCCCGAGCGTTCGCACCAGTAGCGAACGATCTCTTCCGCCGTCAGGCCGAAGTCGGGATCATTGGGCGTGACGTCCGAAACCCGTCCCAGACGGATGCCCGCCGCGCGGCGGATCGAGGCCTGACCCGTCAGGTGGAACATCATCCGGTCGACGCGGTAAAGCGCCTCGGACACCTCTTCCAGCATGATGACGTGGCCGCTCAGGTCCGGCTCCAGCGCCGTGCCGACCAGCTCATTCAGGATGGTCAGATTGAAGGCGACGGCCGGGCGCGGGTCGTCCAGCAGCGAGGGCTCCAGCGAGGCGCGGTCGCCGCTGACCAGCCAGTCCACCGCGCGGCGGCCCGTGGCGTCGTGCCGCGCCCCGTCCGAGGCCATCGGCCCGTGGGCCACATGGGGAAAACCCGCCTTGTAGAGCAGGGCAAGCAGGCTGCCGGCGTCGGAATAGCCCAGGTAGCGCTTCTTTCTGGCCACCGCGTTCAGCTGCGGCAGCACCGCCTCGGCGATGCGGCAGGCGCCATAGCCGCCGCGCGCGAACCAGAGGGCGCCCAGGCGCGGATCATTGGCGAACTCGACGAAGGCGCGGGCGCGGGTGGCGTCGTCGCCGCCGAAATGGCCGTGCTTGTTGAAGGTCTGCGGATGGAAGACCAACTGAACCTCGCCGCCCGGATAGGCCTGATCCATCCAGGCCTGGATCGCTTCGCCGCGCGCGGGGTCCAGGCGCGAACTGGCGTTGACGACGCCGATCTTGAACGGCCCGGATTTGGCAGAGTCTGGCATAGGGATGGGGCTGGCCTCCGGCGTCGCCCGTGCTAGTCAGGCCGTCGGACATTCCCCGGTTTCGCGCGTCAAAATCAAGCCGATGAACAAAGACTATTTCTTCTGCGGCGTCGGCGGGTCCGGCATGCTGCCCCTGGCCATGATCGTTCAGGCGCAGGGAAACCGCATCGCAGGCTCGGACCGGGCGCTGGATCAGGGGCGGACCCCGGACAAGTTCGACTGGCTGCGCGCCCACGGCGTCGCCCTGCATCCGCAGGACGGATCGGGCGTGGCCAGCCCCGATCAGATCGTCGTCGCCACCGGGGCGGTCGAGGACACGGTGCCGGACATCGGCGCAGCCAACCGCGTGGGCGCAACGATCAAGACCCGGCCCCAGTTGCTGAGCGAACTGTTTAACGCCGCCCCGACCTCGATCGGGGTGGCCGGGACCAGCGGCAAGTCCACCATCACCGGCATGGTGGCCTGGATCCTGGATCAGGCGGGGCGCCAGCCCACCGTGGTCAACGGCGCGGTGATGAAGAATTTCGCCGATGCGGACCACCCCTTCGCCAGCGCCCTGGTCGGCGGACCCGATCTGTTCGTAGCCGAGGTGGACGAGTCGGACGGCTCCATCGCCCGCTATGATCCGACCGTCGCGGTCGTTTCCAACATCTCGCTGGACCACAAGTCGATGGAGGAGTTGCGCGACCTGTTTGGCGGCTTCGTCGCGCGGGCGACGACGGCGGTGCTGAACCTCGACAACCCCGAGACGGCGGCGCTGGCGCAGACCCTGCCGACGGGCAAGGCCATCACCTTTGCTCTGGGCGAGGAGGAGGCCGACCTGTCAGCCCACGACCTCAATCCCCTGCCGACCGGCATGAGTTTCGAGCTGCGGGTGCGCGGCGAGGCCCCGCGTCCGGTCGTGCTGAACGTGCCGGGCGCGCACAATGTCGCCAACGCCCTGGCGGCCCTGGGCGCGGTGAAGGCGCTGGGCGTTTCGGTCGACGACGCGGTCGCGGCGCTCACGAGCTTCGCCGGCATCCGACGGCGCCTGGAGGTGGTGGGAACCCAGAACGGCGTCACCGTCATCGACGACTTCGCCCACAACCCCGACAAGATCGCCGCCACGCTGAAGACCCTGCACGCCTTTGACGGGCGGCTGCTGATCCTGTTCCAGCCGCACGGCTTCGGCCCGCTGAAGCTGATGAGGGCCGAGTTCATCGAGGGCTTCGCCGGGCTGATGCGCGAGCATGACGTCCTGCTGATGCCAGAGCCGGTCTATTACGGCGGCACCACCGACCGCAGCGTGGGCAGCGAGGACATCGCGGCGGGCGTGCGCGCCGAAGGCCGTCAGGCCGAGGCCCTGGCCACCCGCGCCGACTGCGGCGACCGCATCGTCGAGATCGCCCAGCCCGGCGACCGGGTGGTGGTCATGGGCGCGCGCGACGACAGCCTGTCGAGCTTTGCAGCGGAGCTATTGGCGCGATTTTAAGCTCCGTCTTCGGAGCAAGCGTCAGATTGCGCTTGCAAAACATTCATTTCCAGCAAAGCGGCTGTTAAGCCTCGCCCGCCTAACTGCGCTCTCGCAAGACGCGGGAGGGGCGACAGAATGGCCAGGATCGGAGACTTCGTCGAGGCGGCGCCGCCCATGGCGCCCGACGCCTTCGGCGCCGAGGCCTTCGACCGTTTTCAGGCCGAGCCGGACACCCTGGTCATCGCCGTGGTGGACGCGGACGGGCGGCCCGTCGGCCTGATCGAGCGCAACGCCTTCACCCTGAAGATGGCGGCGGAGTTCGGCCGCGCCCTCTATGCCCGTCGTCCCATCTCGGCCCTGATGGACCCGTCGCCCTTGCTGGTCGAGGCCGACGCCTCGGCCGAGGTCCTGTTCCAGTCGATGGACGCGGCGGATCTGGGCGCCCTGCTGAAGGGCTTCATCGTGGTGTCACAGGGGCGTTACGTCGGGGTCGGGGCGGGCCTGCACGTCATGCAGGCGGGGGTGGCCATTCACAAGCGCCGCGCCGAGGCCATGAGCGATCTGGCCCAGAATCTGGTGCGCGCCGAGGCCGAGGCCCGCGCCTCCAGCCGCGCCAAGTCCGAGTTCCTGGCGGTGATGAGCCACGAGATCCGCACGCCGCTGAACGGGGTGCTGGGCGTCGCCGCCCTGATGGAGCGCGAGCTGACCCAAGGCTCGCTGCGCCCCTATGTCCGCACCATTCTGGACTCGGGGGCCAGCCTGTTGCGCCTGCTGACCGACGCCCTGGACATGTCGCGCGCCGAGGCGGGCATACTGACGCTGGAGCCCGCGCCGCTGGACCTGAACGCCGTGGCCGCTGACCTCTCGGCCCTGTGGCGGCCGCGCGCGGAAGAGAAGAACCTGGACCTCACGGTGACGACGGCGACCGACGCCGCGCGCTGGGTCGTCGGCGACGAGATGCGGCTGAAGCAGCTTCTGAACAACCTGATCGGCAATGCGCTGAAGTTCACGAGCGAGGGCGCCGTCGAGGTCAGCCTGACCACCCGGCTGGACGACGGGCGGGTGCGGCTGGACGCCGTCGTGGACGACAGCGGCCCCGGCGTCAGCGACGCGGCGGCGATCGCCATTTTCGAACCCTTCAACACCGGCGAAGCCGGGCGCCACGGCGCCGGCGCAGGCCTGGGACTGGCCATCTGTCGCCAGATCGTCGACCGCATGGAGGGGCGGCTGGCGCTGGAGCGCTCGCCGCGCGGCGGCGCCCGCTTCCGGTTTGACCTGCACCTGCCCCTCGCCGAGGCCGACGCCCGGCGGGACGAGGAACGGACCGCCGCCCCGACCGCGCACGAAACCCTGCATGTCCTGGTGGTGGACGACAACGTCGCAAACCGCTTCGTCGCCGGCAAGGTGCTGGAGTTGTTCGGATGCACGCACGAGACCGCTGAGGACGGACGACAGGCGGTGGAACGCGCCACGATCGCCCCGTTCGACCTGATCCTGATGGACGTGAAGATGCCGGTGATGGACGGGGTGGCCGCGACGCGAGCGATCCGCGCCCTGCCCGGCGCAGCGGGCGCCGTGCCCATCCTGGCCCTGACCGCCAACGCCGACCCGCGCGACGAGGCCGAGTATCTGGCGGTCGGCATGGACGGCGTGGCGCAAAAGCCGATCCAGCCCGACGCCCTGCTGAACGCCATCCGACTGGCGCTTTCGCGCCACACCACCGCCAAGGCGGCTTAAACGCGCGCAACCGACGTGGCGCTGGGGTATTGTCCCGCTTGATGCTCCAGGACATGCCCCCCGCCGCCCCGACCACCACGCTCGACGAGGTGGTGGTCACCGCCGCTCGTTTGCCCCCTGCGGCTGGCGAAGCCGCCTTTTCCGTCATTCGCCTGGGCGAGGAGACGCTGTCCGGCGCGACGCGGCTGGACGAGGCCCTGGCGACTGTGCCGGCGGTTTCGCTGTTTCGGCGCACCTCCAGCCTGGCGGCCAATCCCACGACGCAGGGCATATCCCTGCGCGCCATCGCGCCGTCCGGGGCGGGCCGGACGCTGGTGACCCTGGACGGCGTGCCGTTGAATGACCCCTTCGGCGGCTGGGTGATCTGGAGCCAGACGCCGACCGAAAGCATCGAGAGCCTGGACATCGTGCGCGGCGCCGGGGCCGGCCCCTATGGCGCGGGCGCCCTGACCGGGGTGATCCAGTTGAGGGAACGCGAGCGCGGCGGGGTGCTGGACGCCTCGATCGCCGAACGTGGCGGGGCAAGGCTGGCGGGGTCCGGCGGTGTCGATGCGGGGCCAGCGCGGCTGATCGGCTCCATCCTTTACGAGACCAGCGACGGCTATGTTCCCGTGCGCGGCGCGGCGGCGGGGGCCGCCGACACGCCGCTGGACCTGGAGGCCAAGAGCGCCGCCCTGCGCGCCGACCTGCCCCTGGGCGAGGCGGCCCTGTCCTTGCGGGCCGCCGCCTATGAGGAGGATCGCGGTTCGGGCCTGGCGGGGGCGCGCTCCACGGCGAGCGGCCATGTGCTGTCGGCGACGGCGGCGCGTCAGGCCACGGCCCGGAATGCCGGCTGGCGGCTGCAGGCCTGGCGGCGCGAGAGCGATCTGGCCAATACCTCGGCGGCGGTGGCCGCCGACCGGGCGAGCACCACGCCCGCCAACGACCAGTATGAGACCCCCGCGACGGGCTGGGGCCTGAACGCCGCCCTGCGGGGACGTGGCGACGGCCTGTGGGGGCAGAGGCTGGAATGGGAGATCGGCGCCGACGCCCGCTTCAACGAGGGTGAGACACATGAGTTGTTCCGCTACATGGCCGGCGCCTTCACCCGCGACCGCATCGCCGGCGGTGAGACCTCGGTGGCGGGGATCTACGGCGAAGGCTCGCTGGAGAACGGCCCCTGGCTGGTCGCGGGCGGCCTGCGGCTGGACGGCTGGAAGAACCAGAACGGGCGTCGGCTGGAGCGGGACCTCGCCACGGGCGCGGCGACGCTGGACGAGACCGATCCCGAACGTTCGGGCGAGGTGGTCAGCGCGCGTCTGGCGGCGCGGCGCATGATCGGCGGCGGCTGGGCGGCGCGGGCGGCGGCCTATTCCGGCTTCCGGCCCGCCACGCTGAACGAGCTTCACCGGCCGTTCCGCGTCGGCAACGACCTGACCGAGGCCAATGCGGGTCTGGTCCCGGAGACCCTGCAAGGGGTCGAGGCGGGGCTGGCGTTCGAGGGGCCGGTCTCGGCGCTGAACGCGACCCTGTTCTGGAACCGGATCGAGGACGCCATCGTCAACGTCACCGTGGGCGAAGGCCCGGGGACCTTCCCGCGGGCGGGCTTCGTCCCGGCCGGCGGGGTGCTGCGCCAGCGCCAGAACGCCGGGACCATAGAGGCGACCGGGGTCGAGATCAGCGCCCATCAGACCGTGCGCGGCGGGCTGGACCTGACCGGCGCCCTGTCCGTCACCGACGCCCGCGTGGATGGCGGATCGGCGGCGCCGCAACTGACCGGCCTGCGCCCGGCCCAGGCTCCGATCTGGAGCGCATCGGCCGGCGTCGACTGGCGTGCGAGCCACCGCCTGACCCTGGGCGCGCGCGCACGCTATGAGAGCAAGCGGTTCGAGGACGATCTGAACAGCCGCGTTCTGGGGGCCGCCGTGACGCTGGACGCGCGGGCCGACTGGCGGATCAACGACACCTCCTCGCTGTGGCTGGCCGCCGACAACCTGTTCGACGCCGAGGTCGAGGTGTCGGAAACGGGCACGGGGGTCGAGGGCTATGGGCCGCCCCGGTCCATCAGCCTCGGCCTGCGTCTGGCCTACTGACCGCTCGACGCGAACCCTAGCCGGCGAGGGCCGCAGCCTCTGAGGCGCAGTCATTGGCGGGCGCCGGTTTGGCCGTGCGGGCGGCGGCGATCTCGGTCCTGGCCGCCTCGACGTCGGCGCGGAATTCGGGCGCGGACTGCAGACGAGCGACCGTGGCGGAGGCCATGACCCGGCCCTCCTCGGTGTCGCTGAGCCAGTGGACGTTGCACACGACGCGGCTCTGGCCGAAGGCGCGGCCACGCGCCAGGATTTCGTTCTGACGCTCGGGCGCGACCTGGGTCAGGACCAGGGCCCAGCCCCAGCCGATGGCGCTGTGGCCCGATGGATAGGAGCCGTCGTGGCGCAGAAAGTCTTCCTCGGCGGGGGTGCAGGTGGGGGTCGAGGTCACGACGAAGGGGCGCGTGCGCTGATATCTGGTCTTGGTCGGATAGGTCGACAGGCCGACGTCCGCCATGGAGCGACGCAGCAGGTTGTAGGCCCGCGGCGTTCCCGCCTCGCTGATCTCCACGCCGAGCGCGCAGGAGAAGGCCCGGGCGGCGTTGGGCAGGGAGAGATCGGCGTCGCGCGTCGCCAGCGACCAGCGGGGCGTGCCGCGCAGGCTCTGGGCCGCGGCGGCTGCGGCGTCGTCGCGCGCCTGGCCCGGCGAGCCGAACGTGGGCGGCGCAGGCAGGATGGCGAGGCTGTCGGGCGCCCCGCCCTGCGGCAGATAGGCGGCGGCGAGAATGGCGCGGATCTGCGCCGCCTGCTCAGGAGTCGTGGCCTGGATCGGCGATCCTCCCGGCTGCTGCTGGGCCGCCGAGACGCAGCCGACCGCGACGATCAGCGCCCCGATCGTTTTGGCGAGGAGTTGAATCCGCATGACTGTTCGCTCCGCAGGACTGTGGACGCGCCACGATCTCTCGGACCGGAGCGCGATGTTATCGGGCGAAACCCGCACGGGTCGCGCCGTAAGGCCCGGGACGACGGCGGCGAGGCTGTCGCAGGCGTTGCGGCGAATGGCGTTGCAAGTCGTTCGCACACTGTGGCAGAGCGATGTTGTGAACGACGCTGTTGCAAACCCTTCCAGGATCACCGCCAAACCCAAGGCGGCGCTGAACGCCAGGCGGTCGTTCTGGCTGAAGCAGTTGCACAGCTGGCACTGGATCTCGGCGGCGGTCAGCCTGGTCGGCATGATCCTGTTCGCGATCACCGGCATCACCCTGAACCACGCGGCGCAGATCCCGGCCGAGCCGGTGACGAAGGAGGCGACCGCCACCCTGCCCGCGCCCCTGCTGGCGCGTCTGGCTGACTTCCCCGCCGAGACCACCGACCCGGTTCCAGCCCCGATCGCGCGCTGGGCCGCCGAGGCCTTCAGGGTCCAGGTCGACGGCAAGGCGACCGAAACCACGGCGGACGAGATCTATGTCGCCCTGCCCACGCCCGGCGGCGACGGATGGCTGACCATCGACCGTTCAACCGGCGAGGCCCTGCACGAGAAGACCACGCGCGGGGCGGTCGCCTACCTGAATGATCTGCACAAGGGCCGGAATGCGGGAGTGGTCTGGTACTGGTTCATCGACGTCTTCGCCGTGGCCTGCGTCATCTTTTCCGTGACCGGTCTGGCCCTCTTGTGGCTGCACGCGCGCGGCCGTCCCTCGACCTGGCCGATCGTGGCCCTGGGTCTGCTGATTCCTGTCGTTATCGCCCTTCTCTTCATCCACTGACGAGCTCCCTCATGCGCAAGCTTCCTCTCGTCCTGACCGCCGCCGGCCTGGCCGCCGCCCCCGCCGTGGCCAGCGCCGCCGACCTGAGCGTCAGCGTCGAGCTGCCGCGTATTTCCAGCGCCTCCTATCACCGGCCCTATGTCGCCGTGTGGATTGAGAAACCGGACCAGACGACGGCCCAGACCCTGGCCGTCTGGTACCAGCAGACGCGTAACAACGAGGGCGACGGCAAGGACTGGCTGAAGGACCTGCGCACCTGGTGGCGCAAGGGCGGCCGGGCGATGGCTCTGCCCGCCGACGGCGTGTCCGGGCCGACCAAGGCCCCCGGCCGTCACGCGGTGACCGTTTCGGCCGCCCAGTTGCGCGCTCTGCCAGCGGGCCAGTACAACATCGTCGTCGAGGCGGCCCGTGAACTGGGCGGCCGCGAGGTCGTCCGCGTGCCCTTCCGCTGGGGCGCCGCCAACACCGGCGCCGGGACCGGCTCCACCGAACTGGGCGCCGTTCGCGTCGCCGTGACCCGCTAGGACCTGAGATCGTGAAAAAGACCCTCGCCTTCCTGTCTCTGGCCGCCGTTCTGGCCGCCCCGCTCTCGGCCCAGGCGCACCGCGCCTGGCTGGCCCCGACCTCGACCGTCCTGTCGGGCAACGACGCCTGGGTCGGCTTTGACGCCGGGATGTCGAACGGGGTCTTCATCCCCGACCACGCCGCCATGCGCCTGAACGGCCTGACCATCACCGCTCCGGACGGCTCGACCGCCCAGGCCGAGAACGTCACCCAGGCCAAGTACCGCTCCAGCTTCGATCTGCACCTGTCGCAGCCGGGCACCTATCGCGTCGCCAACGTCGGCTCGGGCTTCATGGCCAGCTACAAGCAGGGCGGCGAGCAGAAGCGCTGGCGCGGGGCCGAGGCCGAGTTCGCGACGGCCATCCCGGCTGACGCCACCGAAGTTCAGGCCACCCGCACCGACAGCCGCACCGAGACCTTCGTCACCCTGGGCGAGCCCACCGACCTGAAGACGGTCGGCAAGGGCCTGGAACTGGCCCCCGTCACCCACCCGAACGACCTGGCCGTCGGCGAGGCCGCGACCTTCAAGCTGCTGAAGGACGGCCAGCCCGCCGCCAATGTCGACGTGACCATCGCACGCGGCGGCACCCGTTACCGCAACAACCCCGAAGAGATCACGGTCAAGACCGGCGCGGACGGCGCCTTCAGCGTGACCTGGCCGGAAGCCGGCCTCTACTGGCTGGGCGCCTCGGTGCGCACGGCGGGCGTGAACGGCCAGCCGGGCTCGAACGCCTCGTGGAACGGCGCGCTGGAAGTCCTGCCCTGACCTCCAAACGCTCCAGCTCAGCCCCGCCGCCGCTTCAGGTCGGAGCGGCGGTCGATGGCCGTCAGAACACCCGCGTCCTGGTTCCGCCGACCACGCGCGCGCCGGAACGGCCGCCCAGCGACCTGATCTGGTCGCTGGCGGGGGAGAGCATGGGCACGACATGGTCGGTGCGTCTGGTCCCGCCCCCCCAAACCTCAGATCTCGGTGTGGGCCAGGACGCGTTTCAGGCGGCCATAGAGGAAGAGCTGGCGCGCATCGTCGCCCTGTTCAGCCCCTGGACGCCCAGCAGCGAAATCAGCCGGTTCAACAACGCCCCGGCCGGGACGTGGCAGCTGTCGGACGACTTCTGGAGCCTGTTGAACGCGGCGCTGGATCTGGCCGACGACGTCAACGGCGCGGTCGATCCGACGTTGGGGGCCCTGGTCGACCTGTGGGGTTTCGGCCCGCCGGGAGCGCGCGATCCGCTCAATCCCCTGCCCTCCGCCGAAGAGGTCGAGGCGGCGCTGGCCGTCTCCGGCTGGCAGAAGCTGAGGCTGAACCGCGACGCGCAGGCGGCGGTGCAGGCCGGGGGGATGAGGCTGGACTTCTCAGGCATCGCCAAGGGTCACGCCGTGGACCGGGTTTCGGCGCGTCTGACGGAGATGGGCGCGACCTCGCATCTGGTCGAGATCGGCGGCGAGTTGCTGGGGCGCGGGGTCAAGCCGGACGCCCAGCCCTGGTGGGTCGAGATCGAGGCCGTGCCGGGGTCGCCCGCGCCGCATACGGTGGCGGCTCTGTTCGACATGGCGGTCGCCACTTCGGGCGACTGGCGCCGCGCCTTCGTGCATGAAGAGCGGCTCTATCCGCACACCCTCAACGGTTCGACCGGGCGGCCGGTGGACAATGGACTGGCGCAGGTGACGGTGTTCGACGCCTCGGCCATGCGCGCCGACGCGTGGGCCACGGCCCTGATGGTGCTAGGGCCGTTCGACGGGCCGGAGTTCGCGGAAGGCCTGAAGATCGCGGCCCACTTCGTCGAGCGCACGCCGCGCGGCCTGGTCGAGCGGATGAGCCCCGCCTTCGCCGCCATGATGGACGAAGAAGAAGCCTGATCGTGACCGCCGACATGACCCGCTGGCTGTGGACGGGTGTGGCCGTCGCCCTGTGGCTGAGTCTGATCGGCCTGACGGTCTGGCGCGTGCGGGCTGCTGCGCGCAAGGCGGCCGATCAGGCGCGATTGCTGGCTGATGGCGCCGGCGACGACGCCGTGCTGATCGCCTTCGCCAGCCAGACCGGCTTTGGCGAGGAACTGGCCTGGATGACGGCGCGGGCGCTGGGCGATGGCGGCGTCGGCGCGCGGATCGTCGCTTTCAGTGACCTCGATCTGGAGACGCTGAAAGGGGCGCACCGCCTGCTGGTCATCGCCTCGACCACAGGCGAGGGCGACGCGCCCGACAGCGCCGCCCGCTTCGTGCGGCAGGCGATGGCGGCGGATGTGGACCTGTCGCATCTGTCCTATGGGCTGCTGGCGCTGGGCGACCGCTCCTATGACGCCTACTGTAGTTTCGGCCACGCGGTCGGCGACTGGCTGGACCGCAGCGGCGCCCAGATCCTGTTCGACCGGGTCGAGGTGGACAATGGCGACGCGGGCGCGATCCGCCACTGGCAGCATCAGTTGAACCAGATCACCGGTTCGACCGCCGCGCCCGACTGGACCCCGCCCGCCTATGACCGCTGGCGCCTGGTTGAACGCGCCCTGCTGAACGCGGGCAGCCCCGGCGGCGCGGCTTACCATCTGGCCTTCGAGCCCATCGATCATGAGCCCGACTGGGCGGCGGGCGACATCGCCGAGGTCGGCCTGCCCGTCCGCGACGGCGAGCAGCCGGCCAGCCGCGAATACTCGGTCGCCTCCCTGCCCTCGGACGGGCGGGTCGAGTTCTGCATCCGCCTGATGACGCAGCCCGACGGCACGCCGGGTCTGGCTTCCGGTTGGCTGACGCAAGGCACGCAGATCGGCGACGAGATCGCCATGCGGGTGCGGGCCAACCGCAGCTTCCACGCCGCGCCGCCCGAGGCGCCCGTCATCCTGATCGGCAACGGGACGGGGATCGCCGGCCTGCGCGGGCATCTGAAGGCGCGGGCTCTGCATGAGAAGACCAGCGGGGCCTGGCTGCTGTTCGGAGAACGGACGCGGGCGCACGACGCCCTCTATGACGCCGACCTGCAGGCCTGGCGGGCGTCGGGGGTGCTGACCCGGCTGGACCGGAGTTTCTCGCGCGACGGGGGCGAGCATCGCTACGTCCAGTCGCTGGTGGCGGAACACGCACGGCCGATGGCCGACTGGGTCGATCGCGGCGCCTATGTCTATGTCTGCGGCAGCCTGGAGGGGATGTCCAAGGGCGTGCACGCGGCGCTGGAGGCGGCGCTGGGCGAGGAGCGGCTGATGCGGCTGACGGACAGCGGGCGGTACAGGCGCGACGTTTACTGAGCCAACGCGACGCCTCACCCTCCCCGTTCGGGGAGGGTGGTCGCGCAGCGACCGGGTGGGGAGGGCGTGGCGATACAAGCGCGGCGTCTGAATAGCCGAAGCGCCCCCACCCGTCTGACGCTTCGCGTCAGCCACCCTCCCCCAAGTGGGAGGGAGAATCCTGCCTACACCTCCGACCAGCGTCGCAGCAGGTTGTGATAGAGGCCGGTCAGTTCGATCACCGCCTGATCCTTGGGCCCCTTGTCGAGATTGACCCGCTGGGTCGCCACGTCGAGACGGAACAGGCTTTCGCGGTCGGCGTCGTCGCGGACCAGGCTTTGCAGCCACATGAAGCTGGAGACGCGGGCGCCGCGGGTGACAGGCGTGACGCGGTGCAGGCTCTTGGACGGATAGAGGACCAGGTCGCCGGCCGGCAGCTTGACCGACTGGCTCCCGTACAGCTCCTCGACGATCAGTTCGCCGCCGTCATAGTCCTCGGGCTCGGACAGGAAGAGGGTGGCCGAGAGGTCGCTGCGGATGCGGACATCGCCCTTCTGACGGATGGCGTTGTCCACATGGACGCCGAACTCGCCGCCGCCCTCGTAGCGGTTGAACAGGGGCGGAAAGATCGTGTGCGGCAGGGCGGCCGAGACGAACATCGGGTTGGCGTTCAGGGCCTGGACGATCAGGGCCGAGACCTCCTTCGCCGCCGCGCTGTCCTCGGGGAGTTGCTGGTTCTTCTTGGCCGTCGCCGACTGATGGCCCGAGGTCATGTTGCCGTCGGCCCAGGGACCGGCGTCCAGGGTGCGGCGCAGAGCGGCGACCTCGGCCTTGGTGAAGACGTCGGGGATGTGCAGCAGCATGGCTCTCTCAACCTCAGAAAACGCATCGGCCCCGCCGCTCAGGTGAACGACGGGGCCGGCAGAATGGCGCGAAACGCGGCTTCCTAGTAGCGCAGATTCAGCGTCAGGATGGCCGAGCGGGCCGGGGCCACGTCAGCGTGGTGAACGCCGTTGGTGCGGATGATGTACTCTTCATCGCCCGCGTTCTGGACGTTCAGTTGCAGCGAGGCGCGGTCGGTGATGTCGTAGGAGGCGAACAGGTCCACGCGGGTATAGGCCGGGGCGTAGATGCGGTTGCCGCCGCCGCCGGCGCCGCCCTGGTTGCCGCCATAGGACTTGCCGACATAGTAGACGCCGCCGCCGAGGCTGAGCTTGGGCATGAGACGGTAGGTGGTGAACAGGCTGGCGCTGTGTTCCGGCGTATTGGCCAGTTCGTCGCCGACGTTGACGTTGTTGTAGGCGCCCTCGGTCAGCTCGGAGTCCATCCAGGTGTAGCCGCCGAAGACCTGCCACTGGTCGGTGACATTGCCCGAGACGCCCAGTTCGAGGCCCTGAACCTCGGCCTCGCCGGCCTGCTCATAGACGCCCGGCTCGGTCTGGATCTGGGCGTTCTTGCGGACAGTCTTGAACAGGGCGCCGCTGAGGGCCAGGCGGTCGTTGAACAGGTTGGCCTTGGCGCCGATTTCGAAGCTGTCGGTCTCTTCGGGGTCCAGCAGGGTTGTCGCCAGGTTGCCCGTCCCTGTGCCGCCGCCGCCGTTCTGATCGCCAGCCGAGATGGTCGGCGGGGTGGAGGAGGTGGCGTAGGAGGCGTAAACGCTGGTGTTGGCCGTCGGCTTATAGACCGCGCCGATCTGATAGTTGACGAAGTCCCAGTCCGAACGGGTCGAGGCGTAGACCGGGGCCGTCACCGTGCCCGAGGCGTTGGTGGCATCGACCGAATAGTCGTCCCAGCGCAGGCCCAGGTTGACGATGAACTTCTCGCCGAAGCTGATCGAGTCAAAGGCGTAGACGCCCGTCGACTGGGTGTCGGTCGAACTGACCAGGCCGCGCGTGATCGTGCCGGTCCAGGGATCGCTCGGATTTGGGGCGTAGACCTGGGTGCAGTCGAGGCCCGTCAGGGGCGCCGGGCAGGCCGTGCCGGTCAGGGTGGTGACCGTGTAGCCGGCGTTGTCGTTCTTCTCGGACGACAGTTCGAGGCCCAGGTTGAAGCTGTGCTTCAGACCGCCGGTCTGGAACGACCCGGTCAGGTCGGTGACATTGGCCAGGGTGTCGGTGGGGTTCCAGCGCGACTTCAGGCCCCGCTTCATCCACCAAACGCCGTCGATCTGCTGCGCCGCGCCGCCGTCGCCGGGGTTGGTGACGACATAGTCGTTCAGGGTCTCGGCATAGCGGGTGACGTTGCGGATCTTCAGGGTCTCGGTGAGTTGATGCTCCAGCGTGACCGTCACCGAGTCGACTGTATTGGTCAGATAGTCGCGCGCCGTCAGGCCGTAGAAGCTGTCGTAGGGCACATCGAGCACGCCCGAGGCGTCAGGTCGGGGCGCCGTCGCCCCGCCGAGCTTGGTGTAGAGCGGGATGCCGTAGTCAGGCATCTGATCGCTGTCGAGGTGATAGTAGCTGGCGGTCAGGGTGGTATCCGTGCCCAGGCCGACCGCAAACGAAGCGGCCAGGCCCCACTTGTCGAAATCGACCGCGTCGCGACCGGCGATATCGCCTTCCGCTACCATCAGGTTCAGGCGCAGAGCGGCCGTCTGGGAAAGCTGACGGTTGAAATCGACCGCGCCGCGCAGATAGGAATCCGTGCCCGCGCCGACCGAGGCATTGGTGAAATCGCTCAGACGCGGAGTCTTGGAGCCGAGGTTGATGCTGCCGCCGCCCGAGCCGCGACCGGAGTAGACCGAGTCCGGTCCCTTGATGACCTCGACCTGCTCCAGGTTGAAGACTTCGCGCTGCTGGCCGCCGGTGTCGCGGATGCCGTCGACGAAGATGTTGTTGCCCGAGGCCTGGCCGCGGATGAAGGGCCGGTCGGCCAGGGGCTGGCCGCCTTCGCCGGCGCCGAAGGTGATGCCCGGCGAGGTGCGCAGGATGTCCTGCAGGGAGGTGGCGGCGGTCTGCTCGATGATCTGCTGCGGGATCACGGTGACCGACCGCGGCGTATCGACCAGGGGGGCGACGAACTGCGGGTCCTTGGGCTCGCGTTTGATGCGCTGGCCGTGCACGTCGACGGCGCTCAGGGTCGTGGCGTCTTGCGTGATGTCCGCCGTCGCGATCGGCGCTTCGTCAGCGGCCATGGCCGGCGCGGCGCACAGCATTCCAGCCGCGCTGGATGCGAAAAGAAGCGCCTTGAGGGCGGAGGAACGAGCGTCGGACATGGGGAGGAGCCAGTCGGTTAGTGTTGAGACCGGCTCGCAATATCATCTTTTCGGGGTGCGACAATCTGACTCCTGCGACTAAATCGCAATTGCGGCACGGATGTCACACCGCCGTCATCAGACGGCCCTCACCCCGGTTTCGCCACCGCCTTCATCGAGGTCGCGGGGTCGGCCAGCAGGCCGGCGTCCACCGGCGTCGCCTTGCCGATCAGCAGGCGCCCGCCCATGAATTCGGCAGGCGCATTGACCGCCTCGACGCAGACGATGCGGTCGCCATTCAGGTGGAAGACGGCGAAACCGCCCGTCGCCGGATCGCCGCGCACCACCTGACGATCGGCGTCGAAGGGCAGGCCGGCGATCTGCAGCTTGACGTCATACTGGTCGGACCAGAACCAGGGGACTTCGGGCGCGGGCGCCGCGCGGCCGACGATGGCGGCGGCGGCCTGCTTGGCCTGCTCCAGGGCGTTGGGCACGCTTTCCAGCCGGTGCATCCGCCCGCCGTGGACCGGGATGGGCCGCTGGGTCACGTCGCCGATGGCGTAGATGGACGGGTCGCTGGTGCGGGCGGTCTCATCCACGACCACGCCGTTCTCGCAGGCCAGACCCGCCGTCCGCGCCAAGGCTTCGCACGCCAGGGCGCCGACGCCGACCAGGATGGCGTCGGCCGCGATCAGGCTGCCATCGGCCAGCCGCACGCCGCCGTCCTCGAAGCCCGACACCTCGGCTCCGGTCAGGATCTCGACGCCGTGGCGGCGGTGCAGGTCGGTGAAGAAGGTCGACAGGGTCTCCGACGCCACGCGGGCCAGCACCCGGTCCATCCGCTCGATCACCACGGCTTCCGCGCCCAGAGCGCGGGCCGAGGCCGCCGCCTCCAGCCCCACATAGCCGCCGCCGACGACGGCCAGACGCTTGCCGGGGGCCAGCACCGATTTCAGCCGCTCGGCATGCTCCAGCGTGCGCAGTTCCAGCAGGTCGGGGCGGTCCGCGCCGGGGATGGCCAGACGGCGCGCCGTCGAACCGGTGGCCAGGATCAGCACATCGTAGGCCTCGACCACCCCGTCGGCGAAGGTCACGGCCTTGGCCGAGGCGTCGATGGCGGTCGCGGTGACGCCGGTGCGCAGGTCGATCTTCTGTTCGACGTAGAAGCTTTCGGGGCGCAGCAGCAGGTCCTCCAGACCCGCCTCCCCCTTGAGCCAGGCCTTGGACAGGGGCGGCCGCTGATAGGGCGCCGCCGCCTCCTCGCCCGCCAGGACGATCTCGCCCTCAAAGCCATACTGCCTCAGCAGCGCCGCCGCCGAGCCGCCCGCGTGTCCCGCGCCGATGATGAGAACCTTGGTCATACCAGACAGATAGAGCGGGGCGCAGTCAGTGGCGAGTGGCGAGACATTCCTTTTCCTCCCCACTCGTGGGGAGGGGGACCGCGAAGCGGTGGAGGGGCCTGCGGCAGACGCCTACCGGCCCGTCGCGTGCCCCAGAATTAGCGCCAGCACGCCGTCCAGATGATCTCGCACATCGGTCGCGCGCACCCGCAGCACCTCAATACCTTGCGTCGCCAGCCATCGCGTCCGCCGCTCATCATGAGCGATCTGGCTGAGGTCATCATGGCTCGCGCCGTCCACTTCCACCGCCAGACGCGCGGCATGACAGTAGAAGTCGAGGATGTAGGCGCCGACGGGATGCTGACGCCGGAACTTCAGACCTTCCAGGCCGCCCGTCTTGAGTTGCGACCACAGCCTGGCTTCCGGCGGGGTCAGGGCGCGGCGCATCCCCGCAGCGCGTCGATAGGTGTCAACACTCGGCGGCACGGCCCCTCCACCACTTCGTGGTCCCCCTCCCCACAAGTGGGGAGGAAAAGGAACCGGCGTCAACTCCGACGCTTGACCGTTCCATTGTTACAGCATAATGGAACGCGCCATGAGCACCGACGCCGCCAAGACCGCCCTGCTGGACGCCCTGCTTTCGCTGCAGACGCGGGCGGAGGCCGACGCCTTTCTGTCCGACCTCTGCACCCCCGCAGAGCTGCGCGCCTTTAGCGAGCGGTGGCAGGTGGCGCGGTTGCTGGACGGCGGGGACAAGACCTATCGCGAGATCGCGGTCGAGGCCTCGGCCAGTCCGACCACCGTGGTGCGCGTCGCGCGTTCCCTCAAAGACATGCCGCACCAGGGCTATCGTCTGGTGCTGGACCGCCTGAATCAGAAAGCCTGAGTTGAGATCATGAGCACCGTGCAGGGGCGGCTTCGCATCGCCGTCCAGAAATCCGGCCGTCTGGCCGAACGCAGCCTGGACCTGGTTCGCGACGCCGGCTTGCGCGTCGTCAAGGGCAACAACGACCTGCTGTACCGGATCGAGAACTATCCGATCGATCTGCTGCGCGTGCGTGACGACGACATTCCGACCTTCGTGGCGGACGGGGTCTGCGACCTGGGGATCGTCGGCGAGAACGTGCTGGAAGAGGTCAGGAACGGCGGGCCGAACGCCGAGGTGGTCATGCCCCTGGGCTTTGGCCGCTGCACCCTGAAGATCGCCGTGCCGCCGACGCTGGACTACGCCGGTCCGACCTCGCTGGAGGGGCTGCGTATCGCCACCTCCTATCCCAGGATCCTGCGTCGTTTTCTGGATGAGAACGGCGTCGGCGCCGACATCGTCACCATGCGCGGCGCGGTCGAGGTGGCGCCCCGGCTGAAGCTGGCCTCGGCCATCTGCGATCTGGTCTCGACCGGCGCCACGCTGGAGGCCAACGGCCTTATCGCAAAAGAGACCGTGCTGGACAGTCAGGCGGTGCTGATCAAGGCGCCGACCGCGCCCGAGGCGGGGCTGCAACACCTGCTGGACAGCATCATCGAGCGGATGGCCGGCGTGGTGTCCTCGCAAGGGGCCAAGTACGTCATGCTGAACGCGCCGCGCTCGGCTCTGGATCAGATCACCGCCATCCTGCCCGGCGCCGGGTCGCCCACCGTCATGCCCCTGTCGGGCCGCGACGACGCCGTGGCCGTCCACGCCGTCTGCCAGGAGGCCGTCTTCTGGGAGACGCTGGAGAAGCTGAAGGCGGCGGGGGCCTCGGCCATCCTGGTCCTGCCGATCGAGAAGATGATGTGATGAAGCGGATCGACTGGAACAAGCTGGACGCAGGCCAGCGCAAGGCCGCCCTGGCCCGTCCGCAGCAGCGCACCGAGGGTTTCGTCACCAACGTGGTGCGCGAGATCTTCGACGACGTGCAGGCGCGCGGCGGGGCCGCCGTGACCGACTGGGCGATCAAGCTGGACGGCGCCGCGCCGCGCCGGGTGGCCATCTCCGAGAAGGCCGGAGCCGAGGCGCGCGCCGACCTGCCGCCCGCCGCCGCGCGCGCCCTGCGGGTCGCCGCCGACAATGTGCGGGTCTTCCACGCCGCGACGCGGCCCGAGGACACGGCCTTCATCGAGACCACCCCGGGCGTGAAGTCCAAGCTGGTCTGGCGGCCCATCGGTTCGGCGGGTCTCTATGTGCCCGGCGGCACGGCGCCGCTGTTCTCGTCCCTGCTGATGCTGGCCATCCCGGCGGGCGTGGCCGGGGTCGGGCGGCGCGTGGCCGTGACGCCGCCGTCGAAGGACGGCTCGGTCCACCCGGCCATGATCGTCGCCGCCGCCGAGGCGGGGCTGGATGAGCTGTGGTTGCTGGGCGGGGCGCAGGCGATTGCGGCGTTGACGTTCGGCGTTGAACTGGACGAGGGCGTGATCGCTCCGGTCGACAAGCTGTTCGGCCCCGGCAACGCCTACGTGGCCGAGGCCAAGCGGTATGCCTCGAGCCTGCCGGGCGGACCGGCCCAGGATATGCCGGCGGGGCCGTCTGAACTGCTGGTCATCGCCGACCGCGACGCCAACTTCGAGATCGTCGCCGCCGACCTGTTGAGCCAGGCCGAGCACGACGCCGACGCCCAGGTTCTGCTGGTCTCCGACAGCGGCACCGCCCTGAACGAGATCGTCGCCGAGGTCGAACGTCAGGTGGAGACCCTGCCCCGCGCGGCGATCGCCCGCGCCTCGTTGGCCGAGGCTCGCGCCATCCGCGTGGCCGACATGGCCGAGGCCTGCGCCGTGGCCAACCTCTATGGCCCCGAACACCTGTCGATCCAGGCCGAGGAGGCGGAACGTCTGGTCGAGAAGATCACCGCCGCCGGGGCGGTCTTCGTCGGTCGCTGGGCGGCCGAGACGCTGGGCGACTACGCCGCGGGACCCAGCCACGTCCTGCCCACCGACGGCGGAGCGCGGACGCTCGGCGGCATCACCACCGCCAGCTTCATGACCACCATGTCGGTGCAGACGGTGACGCAGGCCGGGGCCGCCGCCCTGGCTCCGGTCGCCGCCCGCCTGGCGCGGATGGAGGGGCTGGAGGCTCACGCGCGGGCGGCCGATCTGAGGACGGAAGCATGAGCCGCGCCGTCTTGATCCTCCCCCGTTCTACGGGGGAGGGGGACCGCCGCAGGCGGTGGAGGGGGCGGCTCTGGCCGCGCCCGCTAGAAGCCCGCTTCGCCGTCATGCCCGTTTCCGCCCCCTCCACCATGCTGCGCATGGTCCCCCTCCCCCGCTACGCAGGGGAGGATCTCAAGTGACCCTGCCCGCCCCCTATCCCCCGCTGGTGTCCGGCGGCGAAGGTCTGGACCGCTATCCAGCCGAGCCGACCGCGCTCGCCGCGCGGCTGGCCGATCTCTACGGCGTCGCCGCCGATCAGGTGCTGCCGGTGCGCGGGCTGACGCACGGGCTGGAACTGGTCTGGCGTCTGGCCGCCCGCCACGGGCAGAAGGTTCAGGCGCCGGACGCCGAACCCTATCAGGGCCTGGCCGCCCTCTACGCCCGTCCGGTTGAAGGCGCCGAGATCGCCGCCGTCGTCATCCGCGCCCTGGGCTCGCCCGAGGCGGTGGCCGAGATGGCCGAACGCGTCGCCCCGGCCCTGCTGGTCGTGGACGAGGGGCTGGTCGAGTTCGCCGACGCCGCTTCCGCCGCGACGGTGGTGAAGGACCACGCCAACCTGATCGTGCTGCGCAGCCTGTCGCTGGCCTATGGGCTGGCCGGGGCGCGGGTCGGAGCGGCAGTCGGGCAAGAACAGACGCTGGCCCGATTGGCGAGCGTGCTGGAGCCCTACGCCCTGCCCGAGGTCTCGGCGCGGCTGGCGATGCAGGCCCTGGACCCGTCGCGGATGATCGAGACGGCCGAGCGCATCGGCGGCGTGCGCCGCGAGCGGGTCCGCGTCGCCGAGGCCCTGTCGCGGCTGATGCCGCTGGAGGCCGGGGTCGGGCCGGTGATCATCGCGCGGCCCTCTGATCCGGCTGCGGTCATTGCAGACCTGCGCCGCTTCGGTCTTGAAGCCGATACTGCGGGCGAGCGCGTGCGCCTGCCCGTCTCGCTCAAGCCCGAGGTCAACGACCGGCTGCTGGTCGCCCTGGGCGCCGCCCACGCCAAGGTGCGCCGCACCCGCGTCGGACAGGCCGTGCGCGATACGAAGGAGACGCGCATCGTCTGCGCCGTCGATCTGGACAGCGCCGGGCCGGTGACGATCCACACGGGCGTCGGCTTCTTCGACCACATGATCGAACAGGTGGCGGCGCACGGCGGGTTCTCGATCCGCCTGTCGTGCGAGGGCGACCTGCACACCGATCCGCACCACACCATCGAGGACAGCGCCATCGCCCTGGGTCAGGCGCTGAAACAGGCGCTGGGCGAGCGCAAGGGCATCCAGCGCTACGGCTTCGTCCTGCCGATGGACGAGGCCAATGCGGCGGTGTCCATCGACCTGTCGGGGCGGCCCTATCCGGTGTTCGAGGGGACGTTTGCGACCCCCTTTATCGGCGACTACCGCACTGATTTGACGGGCCACGTCATCCGGTCTCTGGCTGAAAATCTGGGCGCGGCCATCCACGTCACGGTCACCGGCGACGACGACCACCACAAGACGGAGGCCGTCTACAAGGCCCTGGGCCGCGCCCTGCGTCAGGCCATCCGCGTCGAGGGCGATGTCGTACCGAGCACCAAGGGGGTGTTGTGATGGGTCACGCACTCTCAATCCTCCCCTGCGGAGCGGGGGAGGGGGACCGCGCAGCGGTGGAGGGGGCGAATCCCACACGCTGCGGCCAGATTTCGCCCCCTCCACCATGCTGCGCATGGTCCCCCTCCCCCGCCGCTACGCGACAGGGGAGGATCGGAACAGGCTCATGAGCAACGTCACCCTGATCGGTTACGGCTCGGGCAATGTGGCCTCGGTGCGGTTCGCGCTGGAGCGGCTGGGCGCGCGGGTGCGGATCACCGCCGATCCCGCTGACCTGGATGAGGCCGAGCGGGTCATCCTGCCCGGCGTCGGGGCTGCGGGCTACGCCATGCAGCGGCTGAACGCGCTCGGTCTGGTCGAGCCTCTACGTCAGTTCAAACGCCCTCTGATGGGCGTCTGCCTGGGCCAGCAACTGCTGTTCGAGACCAGCGCCGAGGATGGGGGCGTCGATCTGCTGGGTCTGATCCCAGGCCGGGTCGAGGCCATCCTTCCCGCGCCTTCGCGCCCTTCGCCGCACATGGGCTGGAGCCGTCTGGCCATCCGTCGCCCCGATCCCCTGCTGGAGGGGGTCAAGGACGGCGACTGGGCCTATTTCGTCCACGGCTTCGTCTGCCCCGACGGACCGGCGACCCTCGCCGCCGCCGACTACGGCGTCGCCATCCCCGCCGTGGTCAACAGCGCCAACCGCTGGGGCTGCCAGTTCCACCCGGAGCGGTCCGCCGCGGCGGGCGCGCGTATCCTGAAGAACTTCCTGGAGATCCCGGCGTGATCCCCTTGCTATCGTCATCCTCCGACGCAGCGAAGCGAAGATCGGGGGACCCAGCGGCGCCGAAGGCGATCTTCACGGCAAACGCAGTGCGTGGGTCTTTCGCCCTAGCGGGCGCCGCTGGGTTCCCCGGTCAGCGCCGCTTCGCGGCTTGCCGGAGAATGACGGCAGAAAGTGCAGCAACATGATCGTCTATCCCGCCATCGACCTGAAGGACGGCGTCTGCGTGCGCCTGATGCACGGGCGGTTCGATCAGGTGACCCGCTATGACGAGGTCCCGGCCGCCCGCCTGGCCGCCTTCGCGACTGAGGGCGCCGACTGGGTCCACGTCGTCGATCTGGACGGCGCCGAGGCCGGGCGCGCCATGCAGCACGGCCTGATCGGCGAGATGGCGGCCTCGGTGGCGGTGAAAATCCAATCCGGCGGCGGAGTGCGGTCCGAGGCTGATGTGGAACGGTTGCTGGAGGCGGGCGTCAGCCGCGTCGTGGTCGGATCGCTGGCCGTGACCCAATCCGACGAGGTCCTGGCCTGGCTGGACCGGTTCGGGGCCGAACGCATCACCTTGGCTCTGGACGTCAAGTATGAGGACGGGGTTCCGGTGCCCGCGCTGAAGGGCTGGACCCAGTCGGCGGGGGTCGATCTGTGGAGCGTGCTGGCGCGCTATCCGTCCGATCTGCTGACCCATGTGCTGATGACCGACGTGGGCCGTGACGGCGCCCTGACCGGGCCCAACCTCGACCTTCTGGGCGAGGCGCTGGCGCGACGGCCGGAGCTGAAGATCCAGGCCTCGGGCGGGGTGGCGTCGCTCGACGACCTGACCGCCGCGCGCGATCTGGGCTGCGACGGAGCCATCGTCGGACGGGCCATCTATGAGGGGCGCTTCACCGTGGCCGAGGCCCTGAAAGTCGTCGCACCATGACCGCGAGACGCATCATCCCCTGCCTCGACGTCAAGGACGGACGGGTGGTCAAGGGCGTGCGGTTCGAGGGGCACGTCGACATGGGCGACGCCGCCGAACTGGCCGCGCGCTATCGCGACGCCGGCGCCGACGAACTGGTCTTCTACGACATCACCGCCAGCCCGGAGGGACGGACGCTGGACTATGGCTGGGTGCAGGACATCGCCCGGCTGCTGGACATCCCCTTCTGCGTCGCCGGCGGCATCCGCACGGTGGAGCAGGCGGCGCGCTGTCTCGACCACGGGGCCGACAAGGTGTCGATCAACTCCCCCGCGCTGGAACGCCCCGAGCTGATCGGCGAGATGGCCCAGCGGCTGGGGCGGCAATGCGTCGTCGTCGGCGTCGACAGCGCCTTTCAGGACGGCGAATGGCGGGTGCACAAATACACCGGCGATCCTAACGCCCGACGCGGCGCGGGCAGGCTGACCATGGACTGGATCGTGGAAGCGCAGACCCTCGGCGCCGGGGAGATCGTGCTGAACTGCATCGATCAGGACGGGGTGCGGCGCGGCTATGACCTCGAACAACTGGCCGAGGCGCGGCGGCGGCTGACCATTCCGCTGGTGGCCTCGGGCGGGGCCGGGGCGGTCGAGCATTTCCGCGACGTGTTTCTGGAGGCCGACGTGTCGGGCGCCCTGGCGGCCAGCGTGTTTCACTCGGGCGCCATCGCGATTCCCGATCTCAAGCATTACCTCGATCAGGTCGGGGTGGAGGTAAGGATATGAACAACCGAAACGCCCTTCTCCCCTCGAGGGAGAAGGTGGCTCGCGCAGCGAGACGGATGAGGGGGCGGCCTGCCTCACACTCAACTTCGACCATCGCGTGCGCTGAACCCTCCCCCTCATCCGAGCGCCTCCGGCGCCCACCTTCTCCCACAAGGGGAGAAGGGTCATGACCCTCGACATCACCCAGATCGACTTCGCCAAGGGGGACGGCCTGATCCCCGCCGTGGTGCAGGACGCCGACACGCTTCAGGTGCTGACCCTGGCCTATATGGACGAGGCGGCGCTGCGCGAGACGCTGGACAGCGGCCAGGCCACCTTCTTTTCACGCTCGCGCGGCGGGCGGTGGCGGAAGGGCGAGACCTCGGGCGATTTCCTCAACGTGGTCTCGGTGACGCCCGACTGCGACGGCGACGCCGTGGTGGTGAAGGTCCGCCCGGTCGGCAACGCCTGCCATCTGAACCGCATCAGCTGCTTCGGCGACGAGGACGCGCCGGGCCTGGGCCGTATCGGCCGTCTGGAGCGCACCATCCACGTTCGCGCCCAGGCCGATCCCAACGACAGCTGGACCGCGCGCCTGATCGCCCAGGGGCCGAAACGGGCGGCGCAAAAGGTTGGCGAAGAGGGCGTGGAGACGGCTCTGGCCGGGGCGGCGGGAGATAATGCGGAACTCGCCAGCGAGGCGGCGGATTTGATCTATCATCTGCTCGTTCTTCTCCATGCCCGTAACATGGTGTTTCAGGACGTATTGGTCGTCTTGGCGAAGCGCGCGGAAGCGGCCAAGACCAATGGCTAAGCCTTAAGGCGACGATCCTGCATGTCGGGACCAGGGAGGAACAAGGCGAATGGCGGCACTGATTCTGTTCGGCGGCGGCGGCGACCTCGCCATGCGGATGTTGCTGCCTTCGCTCTATTTCCTCGACCACGACGGCCTGCTGCCTGACGGATTGAAGATCATCGGCGCCGCCCGCTCCAGCGAGACGGCCGAAGAGTATGTCGCCAAGGTCCACAAGGCGGTGAAGGCGCGCGCCGAGGCCGACGGCGGCTGGGATGAGACCACGTGGTCGCGCATGGCCGCCCGCCTCGACTATCTGGCTGTCGACGCCACCGATCCCGAAAGCCTGAAGGCGCTGAAGGCCAGGGCCGGCGACGGCGAGACGACCTCCTTCCTGGCGGTTTCGCCCTCCCTCTATGGCCGTATCGTCACGGCGATGAAGACGGCGGGTCTGGCCGAAAAGAACTGCCGCATCGTGCTGGAGAAGCCGGTCGGGCGCGATCTGGAGAGCTTCCTCGAAATCGACGACGCCGTGGCCCATGCCTTCGACGAGCGTCAGGTGTTCCGCATCGACCACTACCTGGGCAAGGAGACGGTCCAGAACCTGATCGCCCTGCGCTTCGGCAACACCATCTTCGAGCCGCTGTGGAACAATCTGACGGTCGACCACGTCCAGATCACGGTCGGCGAGACCGTCGGGGTCGGCGACCGCTGGCCCTATTACGACGAGTACGGCGCCCTGCGGGACATGTTGCAGAACCATATGCTGCAACTGCTGTGCCTGGTGGCGATGGAGCCGCCCTCGGACCTGGACCCGGACTCGGTGCGCAACGAGAAGGTCAAGGTCCTGCGCTCCCTGCGTCCCATCACCCCGGAAGAGGCCGAACGCGTCACGGTGCGCGGCCAGTATGTGGCGGGGACCAGCGAAGGAAAGCCGGCCAAGGGCTATGACGAGGAACGGGGCCAGCCCTCCGACACAGAGACCTTCGTCGCCATCCGCGCCGATATCGACAACTGGCGCTGGGCGGGGGTGCCCTTCTTCATGCGGACGGGCAAGCGCCTGCCCGAGAAGCGCACCGAGATCGTCATCCAGTTCAAGCCGGTGCCGCACTCCATCTTCGACCACGGCGACCGCGGCGCGATCGAGGCCAATCGCCTGGTCATCGAGCTGCAGCCCGAGGAAGACATCTCGCTGTCGGTGATGAACAAGAAGCCGGGGCTGGATCAGCGCATGCAACTTCAGCCGATCAGGATGAGCCTGTCCTGGGGGGTGAACGGCAAGGACGCCGCCCCGCCGCGCCGTCGCATCGCCTATGAACGGCTGCTGCTGGACGCCATGAGCGGCGACAGCACCCTGTTCGTGCGCCGCGACGAGGCGGAGCAGGCGTGGAAGTGGGTCGACGAGGTGGCCGACGCCTGGTCGGGCGCCAACTTCAAGCCGCTGGACTATGTGGCCGGAAGCTGGGGACCGGAGGCTGCGGACCTGCTGCTGTCGCGGACCGGGCGGAAGTGGAACACGCACGATGAGTGACAACTATCCGCTCATCCCCGCGGAGGGTTTGATGACCGCGATCCAAGTTTTTCCCACGGCCGCCTCCTGGGCCGAGGCGGCCGCTGCAAGGCTGGTGGAGGCGCTGGCCGCCGGGATCGCCGCCGATGGCCGCGCTGTCCTTGCGGGCGCGGGCGGATCGACCCCTTCGCCCATCTATGCGCGACTGGCCGAGGCCGACCTGGACTGGTCCAAGGTCACGGCGACGCTGGTGGACGAGCGCTATGTGCCGGAAACCTCGCCGGACTCGAATGCAGCCCTGATGAAACGGACCCTGCTGACGGGGCCGGCCTCGGCCGCGCGCTTCCTGCCGCTGTACGCGCCTTCGGTGACGGTGGATCGCGCCGCCGCCGAGGCGTCGAAGGCGCTGGCCGCCGAAGGCGGGCGTCTGGACGCCGTCCTGCTGGGCATGGGCGAGGACGGGCATATCTGTTCGATGTTCCCCGAAAGCCCGACGCTGAAGACCCTGCTGACGCCCGGTCTCAAGCCCGCCGTCTATGGCGTGCCGCAGGGGCGAGACGGCATGGCGCCGCCGCAGGAACGACTGTCGATCAACCTGCCCTATCTGGTCGGCGCGCGGCGCGTGGTGCTGGCCCTGACGGGCAGCGCCAAGCGCGCCGTGTTCGAGCGTGAGGCCCAGGGTGATCCGCGCATCCATCCCATCGCCGCCCTGATCGCGGCGCAGGTTCCCCTTGAAGTGCTTTGGACGGAGGCCGTCTGATGGCTCTGAACCCTGTCGTGGCGGAAGTCACCGCTCGCATCGTCGAACGCTCCAGGGCGACCCGCGCCGACTACCTTCGCCGCATGGACGCCGCCCGTGACAGCGGGACCGGCCGGGCCAAGCTGTCCTGCGCCAACTGGGCCCACGCCTTCGCCGGCCAGACCATCGCCGACAAGCTGACCGCCATGGACGGGTCGAAGCCCAACATCGGCGTGGTCACCGCCTACAACGACATGCTGTCGGCGCATCAGCCGTTCGAGCGTTTCCCCGAGGTGATCCGCAAGGCGGTGCGCGAAGTCGGCGCCACGGCCCAGGTGGCGGGCGGAACCCCGGCCATGTGCGACGGCGTCACCCAAGGCCGCCCCGGCATGGAGCTGTCGCTGTTCAGCCGTGACGTCATCGCCATGTCGACGGGCGTGGCCCTGACCCACGACGCCTTTGACGCCGCCATGATGCTGGGCGTCTGCGACAAGATCGTGCCGGGCCTGTTCATGGGGGCGCTGGCCTTTGGCCACCTGCCGGTCGTGTTCGCGCCTGCGGGTCCGATGCCGTCGGGCATTCCCAACGCCGAGAAGGCCCGCATTCGCGCCGAATACGCGCAAGGAATGGTGGACCGCACCACCCTGCTGGCCAGCGAGATCGGCAGCTATCATTCGCCCGGCACCTGCACCTTCTACGGCACGGCCAACTCCAACCAGATGATGATGGAGCTGGGCGGGCTGCACCTGCCCTCGACCGCCTTCGTCCACCCCGAGACGGGGCTGCGCGACGCCCTGACGTCGGCGGCCGCCAAGCGCACGGTCGAGCTGGCGCGCTCGGGCCAGGGCCGCATGGCCGACGTCATCAGCGAGAAGTCGATCGTCAACATGATCGTGGCCCTGCTGGCCACCGGCGGCTCGACCAACCACGCCATCCATCTGGTCGCCATGGCGCGAGCGGCTGGGGTGCTGATCGACTGGACCGACATGGACCAGCTGTCGTCGGTGACGCCCCTGCTGGCGCGGGTCTATCCCAACGGCTCGGCCGACGTGAACGCCTTCCAGGCGGCGGGCGGCGTGGCCTTCGTGGCGCGCGAGCTGGCGCTGGCCGGCCATATCCACTCGGACGTCACCACCGTCATGGGTCAGGGCATCGAGGCCTATTTCCAGGAGCCCTCGCTGGTGGACGGCGAACTGGTCTGGCGCGACGGGGTCAAGGAGAGTCTGGACCGCGACATCCTGCGTCCCGCCTCCGATCCCTTCGACAAGGAGGGGGGGTTGCGGCTGGTGCAGGGCGATCTGGGCCGGGCGGTGATCAAGGTCTCGGCGGTCAAGCTAGAGCACCGCATCGTCGAGGCCCCCGCCGCCGTGTTCGAGACCCAGGAAGACGCCCTGCAGGCCTTCAAGGACGGCAAGCTGTTCCGCGACGTGGTCGTGGTGCTGCGCTTCCAGGGCCCCAAGGCCAACGGCATGCCGGAGCTGCACTCCCTGTCGCCCGCCCTGTCGGTCATCCAGGACAAGGGCTTCAAGGTCGCCTTCGTCACCGACGGCCGCATGTCGGGCGCCAGCGGCAAGACCCCCGCCGCCATCCACGTCAGCCCAGAGGCCCTGGCCGGAGGACCGCTGGCCCATGTGCGGGACGGCGACATTATTCGTCTGGACGCCGAGGCCGGGATTCTGAGCACCGTGGGCGTGAGCGACCTGACTGCGCGCCCCCTGGCCGTTCGTTCCCCCGCCAACGCTCACGGGGCCTCCTGGGGCTATGGCCGCGAACTGTTCGGCGCCTTCCGTCACGTCGTGACCACGGCGGAAGAAGGCGCGACCGTCTGCTTCGCCGTACCCGTCAGCGGAGGCGGACATACGGATACGCCGCCTCACCCCAATTTCGTCGACCGGACGGTGGACGCCTGATCCGCCCAACCGAGCGCAGGAAACGACCCATGAATGACAAGATCCTTCTCGTCGGCGATGTCGGCGGCACCAACGCCCGCTTCGCCCTGACCCGCATGGTCGACGGCCGCCCGGTGCTGGAGCACCACGAGAGTTTTCCGGCCGAGACCTATCCGACCTTCCTCGGGGGGGTGAAGGCCTTCATCGACGGCTGCGCGGTCAAGCCGACCGGCGGCGTCATCGCCGTGGCCGGTCCCGTGACCGACGGTGAGATCGACCTGACCAACTCGCCCTGGCGCGTGTCCGAGGGCGAGCTTCAGACCCTGGGCCTGGAGCCGATCCGGCTGATCAACGACTTCGAGGCCCTGGCCTGGGGCGCGCCCATCGTGCCGGAGGCCGAGCTGGCCTCGCTGGGCGGACCGGTGGACGGCGATCCGCACGCCACGGTGGCGGTGCTGGGTCCTGGCACCGGGTTCGGCGTCTCGGCCCTGGTGCGCGACGCCCACGGCAGGGAGATGGCCATGCCGTCCGAGGGCGGCCACGCCTGCTTCCCGCCCGGCGACGCGGTCGAGGACGAGATCCTGCGCATCCTGCGCCGCCGCTATGACCGGGTCTCGATCGAGCGCCTGATCTGCGGGCCGGGCCTGTTGAACATGCACCGGGCCCTGGCCGAGATCGACGGACGTGAAACCCATATCGACGACCCGGCGGAGATCACCGAGACGGCGTTGAAAGACCCCGACAGCCCGTGCGGCCACACCCTGGCGCGGTTCTGCGCCATACTGGGCGCGGTGGCCGGCGACATCGCCCTGACGACGGGTGCGCGCGGCGGGGTCTATATCGCCGGCGGCATCGCCCCGCGCATCCTGCCCTTCCTCAAGGCCAGCCCCTTCCGCCAGCGGTTCGAGCGCAAGGGCCGGTTCAAGGAGTATATGGAAGCCATCCCGACCAAGGTGATCCTGCACAAGCAGGCCGCGCTTCTGGGCGCCGCGCGGGTGGCCTTCGCCGAGGCGGGCTGAAAAAAGTCATCACAGCGGCGTGAACCGAATGTGAGGCGCGACGTTCTTCCCGCTCAACAAGGAGGAACACCATGCGTAAACTCGTTCTCGCCGCCGCTTCCATCGTCGCCGTCGCCGGTCTGGCCGCCTGCGGTGAAAGCGCCGCCGACAAGGCTGCCGAACAGCAGGCCGACGCTCTGGAGGCCCAGGCCGCCGCGACCCCGAACGAAGCCCAGGAACAGGCGCTTAACGCCGAAGCCGACCGCATCGAACAGCAGGCCGGCAACGCCGATGGCGGCATGACGACCCAGAACACGCCGAACACCTCGCCGAGCACCACTCCGCCGGCGCCGGCGCCCGCCAACTAAGGCTGGCTAACAGACAAGGCCCCCGTCGCGATCGCGACGGGGGCTTTTTCATGCCTGACGCCTGGCCTGCGTCAATCGATGCAGAGGGTGTTCCCGGCCTTGCCCTTCTCGACCGTGGTGCGGCAACCGAAGCGGTTGCTGTCGGCCTGACAGACACCGGTCGCCGCCGTCCCCGCCGCAATGCCGCTGTTGCCGGCGATCTCGCACTGGCCTTCGCATTGCGAGGCGTCGGTGCAGCGCTTGCCCGCGTCGGCGTATTTGACCACGCACTGCCAGGACTGCATCCGCCCGACCTGCTGCATCTCGCCGCCGCGCGCGGTGCAGGCGCTGGCGCTGACGGACATGGTCGGAGGTTCGGGCGCCTCGGCCGTCGGGACCACCGGCTCAGGCGCGGGCGTCGGCGAACAGGCCGCGAGCGCGAGACCGGCAGCGAGCCACAGGGCTTTCAGTTTCATCCGACATTTCCTTTTTCGAATCCGGTCCAGCAGTCGTCGTAGTCGAGCTGCATCTGCGGCGTCTGCTCGGCCCATGCCGTCGTGCGGATGGGCATCCGCGTCTCGAACATGAAGGCCAGGGTGTTCTCGATCTTGTGCGGTTTCAGCTCGGCGTTCGTGGCCCCGTTCCAGCTGGCCTGGTCCGGGCCGTGGCCGCTCATGCGGTTGTGCAAGGAGGCGCCGCCGGGGGCGAAGCCGCCCGCCTTGGCGTCGTACTCGCCGAAGATCAGCCCCATGAACTCGCTCATGACGTTCCTGTGGAACCAGGGCGGGCGGAAGGTGTCCTCGGCCACCATCCAGCGCGGCGGGAAGATGACGAAGTCGCAGTTGGCCGTGCCGGGCGTGTCCGACGGCGAGGTCAGGACGGTGAAGATCGACGGGTCCGGGTGGTCGAAGCTGACCGTGCCGATGGTGTTGAACCGCGCCGTGTCATAGCGATAGGGGGCGTAGTTGCCGTGCCAGCCGACCACGTCCAGCGGGCTGTGGTCGAAGGTCGTGGCCCACAGCTGGCCGCCGTATTTCTGGACGCACTCGGTCGGGCGATCCACGTCCTCGAACCAGGCGACCGGGGTCTCGAAGTCGCGCGGATTGGCCAGGCCGTTGGAGCCGATGGGGCCAAGGTCGGGCAGGCGGAAGGGCGCGCCGTAGTTCTCGCAGACATAGCCGCGCACAGGCCCATCGACCTCGACGCGGAAGCGCACGCCGCGCGGGATGACGACGACGTGACCGGGCGCGGCCTCGATCACGCCCATCTCGGTGATGAAGCGGTGGCTCCCCTGCTGCGGCACGATCAGCAGCTCGCCGTCGGCGTCGTAGAAGACCCGGTCGGTCATCGAGCGGTTGGCGGCATAGAGGTGGACGCCCACGCCGACACCCGAATCCGCGTCGCCGTTGCCGCCATAGGTGGTCAGGCCCTCGACCCAGTCGGTCGGCGCCTCGGGCAGAGGCAGAGGATCCCAGCGCATCCGGTTGGGGTTGGGCGGGGTCTCGGTGAAGGGGCCGGAACGCACGCGTCCTTGCGCGAAAGGCTGATACGGCCCGTGCTGGGCCGAGGGCCGCAGACGATAGAGCCAACTGCGCAGATTGTGGTCGCGCGGCGCGGTGAAGGCCGCGCCCGACAGCTGCTCGGCATAGAGGCCCAGGGCCGGGCGCTGCGGCGAGTTGCGGCCCACCGGCAGGGCGCCCTCGACGGCCTCGGTGGCGAAATGATTGGCGAAGCCGGTCTGATAGGCGGGCGCGTTGGATCGCGTCATGTGGTTTCTCCCTTGCGGGAGGTTTAGCGGGCCAAGAGCCCACAGTCATCCTTCTCCCCTTGAGGGAGAAGGTGGCTCGCGCAGCGAGACGGATGAGGGGTATCAACGCCGGCGTTGGATGTGTTCGCGTATCGCCTCGAACACGAGGTTCGGATTGCGCAGGATCATGGTGTTGTCGAAACGGAGAACCGTGTAGCCCGCCTCGGCCAGCCAGGCGTCCCGGTTCGCGTCCGCCTCCTCACGAAGACGATGGACGCCGCCGTCAGCCTCGATGACCAGCTTCAGCGCATGACAGGCGAAGTCAGCGACATAGGGGCCGATAGGAACCTGTCGTCGAAACTTGACGCCATGAAGTCGCCGGTCACGCAGCAAGGTCCAGAGCGCGGATTCGGTCGTGGTCATCGCGCCGCGTGATCGGCGGGCGAAGGCGCGGTTGCGGTCGGACGGCTTTTCCATGGCGAGCCTCGGCGCTGACACCCCTCATCCGACCTGCTCCGCAGGCCACCTTCTCCCTCAAGGGGAGAAGGGATTTAGAACCCCTGCGCGCGCGCCAGGCGTTCGGCGTGGAAGCCGGCGTCGCCGAGCAGTTCGTTGAGGACGCGGACGCGCTTCATGAAGAGGCCGACGTCGAACTCGTCGGTCATGCCGACGCCGCCGTGCATCTGCACCGCCTCCTGCACCGCCAGTTCGGCGACGCGGCCGGCCTTGGCCTTGGCGACGCCGGCGGCCTGTTCGGCGTCGGGACGGCCCGAGTCGATGGCTTGCAGGGCGGCAAGCGTCGCGGCCCTGGCCAGCTCCAACTCGGTGAACAGGTGGGCGGCGCGGTGTTGCAGGGCCTGGAACTCGCCGATCAGCTTGCCGAACTGCTTGCGGGTGCGCAGGTAGTCCAGCGTGACCTTGAAGGCCTGATCTCCAGCCCCGACCAGGGAGGCGGCGGCGCAGGCCCGGCCGAGCACAAGCGCGGCGTCCAGCGGCCCCTGCCCCTCGCCCGCCGCGCCGATCACGGCGTCGGCGTCCACGACCACATCGGTCAGGGTGACGCGCGCGGCGTTGTGGGCGTCGACCATGACGGTGCGCTCGACCGCGACGCCGGAGGTCTGCGGGTCGATCAGGAAGAGGGTCAGGCCTTCATCCGTCTGCGCGGCGACGATCAGGGCGTCGGCGATGTGGCCGTCCAGCACGAAGCCCTTGGCGCCGTTCAGCCTGAAGCCGTTGCCGGCGCGTTCGGCGCGGGTCGTGATCTTCGACGGCGCGTGCTTGGGACCTTCATCCACGGCAAGGCTGAGGATGGCCTCGCCCGTCGCGATCCGGCCCAGCCATTCCTTCTGCGCGTCTGAACCCGCCGCCTTCAGCACGGTCGCGGCCAGCACCGAGGAGCCCATGAAGGGCGAGGGCGTCAGGGTGCGGCCCAGGCTCTCCGCGATGACGCCCGCCTCGACGGCGCCGAGGCCGGAGCCGCCGTCTTCTTCGGGAATGAGGACGCCCGCAAAGCCCATCTCGCCGAAGGCCCGCCACAGGTCGCGCGAGACGCCGTCGGGGTCGCGGCTGTCGCGCAGCTGGCGCAGGTGGGCGATGGGGGCGTGCTCGTTCAGGAAGCCGTCGGCGGCGTCCTGAAGCATGGTCTGTTCTTCGGTCAGGATCAGGGGCATCAGAGCAATTCTCCGAAGCCCTCCCCCTCGAGGGGGGAGGGTTGGGTGGGGGTGGAGGCAGGCGCTTTCCGATCAGACATCGGAGGCGCCGCCTCTCGCGTTTCAAAGGTCAGGGCAGCGGGCGCACCCCCATCCCCGACCCTTCCCCCCTCGAGGGGGAAGGGAGAAGAAGGCGCGGTCATCCTTACGCTCCCGGCAGTTGCAGCAGGTGTTTGGCGATGATGTTCAGCTGGATCTCGCTGGTCCCGCCCTCGATGGAGTTGGCCTTGGTGCGCAGCCAGTCGCGGGCGACGGCGCCGTCCCTGGAACGCTCGCCCTCCCATTCCAGCGCGTCCGAGCCGCCCGCCGCCATGGCCAGTTCGTGGCGGCGCTTGTTCAGTTCGGAGCCGTAGTATTTCAGCATGGAGGCGATCGCCGGATGGGCCTGCTTGGCCTTCACCTGATCCCCCACCCGCTCCATCGCCAGACGGAAGGCGGCGGCGTCGATGTCGTAGTCGTTGATGCGGGCGCGCAAGGACGGCTCGTCCAGCCGGCCGGCCTCGTCCACGCCCAGGGTATCGACCGCGACCTGTCCCAGGGGGCGGCCGACCCCGACATCGCCCATGGCGCCGATCATGGTGCGCTCATGCGCCAGCAGAGCCTTGGCCACGTCCCAGCCGCGGTTCAGCGTCCCGATCAGGTTTTCCTTCTCGACGCGCACGTCGTCGAAGAAGGTCTCGCAGAAGGGCGACTTGCCGCTGATCAGCGTGATGGGGCGGGTGCTGACCCCCGGCGTCGCCATGTCGAACAGGACGAAGCTGATGCCCAGATGCTTGGGCGCCTCGGGGTCGGTGCGGACCAGACAGAAGATCCAGTCGGCCTGATCGGCGTAGGAGGTCCAGACCTTCTGGCCGTTGACGATCCAGTGGTCGCCGCGATCCTCGGCCCGCGTCTGGATCGAGGCCAGGTCGGAGCCTGAGCCGGGCTCGGAATAGCCCTGACACCAGCGGATTTCGCCGCGCACGATGGGGGGCAGGAAGCGTTGCTTCTGCTCCTCGGTTCCAAACGCCAGCAGGGCCGGGCCGAGCATCCATATGCCGAAGCTGGCCAGAGGCATCTGGGCCTGGATGCGGCGCATCTCCGACGCCAGCACCTTGGCCTCCTCGCGGGACAGGCCGCCGCCGCCATAGGCGCTGGGCCATTCCGGCGCGGTCCAGCCGCGCGCGGCCATGCGCTCCATCCAGAGCTTGTGCGCCGGGGTCTTGAACACGGCGCTTCGGCCGCCCCAGACATAGTCCTCGTCGCCGTCGCGCGGCCCGCGCACTTCCGGCGGACAGTTGGCCTCCAGCCAGGCGCGCGTTTCGGCGCGGAACGTCTCCAGATCGGTCATCTGCGTGCCCTTGCTGCGTTTCCCTGAGGCCACGCTAACAGCAATCCGTTGCGATTGGCTACGGTCTCCGGCCAAGGTTCTGAACCGCAGCCCCTGTGGCGCGTTTGCGGCCTGCACAGAGGGGCCTTGGCATGATCATTCTCAATCGTCTGGTGTTCGGCGCGGCCAGTCTGCTGCTGCTTCTGCTGGCCCTGGGGCTGGTCTGGCTGGGGCTCGGCGACGCCTGGGAGGCCATTCGCAGCCCCGACCAGTCCGGCGCCGACGCCATCCTGGACGTGCTCGGCTATGTCATCGTCGCCATCGCCGTGTTCGACGTGGCCAAATACCTGTTCGAGGACGAGGTGCGGCGCGGCAGCGAGTGGCGCAGCGCGGCGGAGGCCCGGCGCAGCCTGACCAAGTTCCTGTCCACCATCATCATCGCCGTCTTCCTTGAGGCCCTGGTGGTGGTGTTCAAGACGGCGCGCGAGGACGTGGCCCTGCTGGTGTATCCGACCGCCTTGCTGATCGCCGCCGTTCTGGTGCTGGTCGGGCTGGGCGCCTATCAGCGCTTCTCGGCCACCAGGCCGGCCATGGCGGCGCGGGTCTCGACCGTGGCCGAACCGACGTGGGGCGTCAGGACACAACGCGGATGATCCAGCAGGGCCTGAGGCACGCTGGGTTCATGGGCGAAGACATCGAGGCCGGCGCCGAACAGGCGCTCTTCAGCCAAGGCGGCGATCAGGGCGTCTTCGTCCACCACCCCGCCGCGCGCGATGTTGATCAGGACGCCGTCAGGGCCGAGCGCGGCCAGCACCGGGGCATTGACCAGCTTCTCGGTCGCGGCGCCGCCTGGCGTGGCGATGATCAGCACGTCCACGGCCTCGGCCAGTGATTCTGGGCTGTCGTGATAGGCGTAGGCGACGCCCTCGACCGGGCGACGGCTGTGATAGGCGATGGACCCGCCCAGCGGTTCCAGCCGCCGCGCGATGGCGGCGCCGATGCGGCCCAGGCCGAGGACGCCGTAGCGCCGTCCGCTGGCCCGGCGGGTCAGGGGCGCGCGTTCGCCCGCCGCCCAGCGGCCGCTGCGTAGATGATGCTCCGCCGCCGGCAGGGCGCGCAGGGTGTTCAGCGTCAGGGCCAGGGCCAGATCAGCCACGTCCTCGGTCAGGACGTCGGGGGTGTTGGTCACGACGACGCCGCGCGACCGGGCGTGGGCCACGTCCACCCCGTCATAGCCGACGCCATGGACGGCGATGATCTTCAGGTTCGGCAGGGCGTCAACCAGGTCGGCGGAGGCCGGGCTGCCGCCGAAGACGACATAGGCGGTCGTCGCCTCGGCCTGTTCGGGGCTCGGAGCGCCCTTCAGCGTCTGCAAGTTCAGACCCGAGGCCCGCAGCGGCGTCAGCAGGCTGTCGGGCAGGCCCGGCGCCAGAAGGACCAGCCCGGTCATTTGTTCGACGGCAGGAAGGGCGAGAAGGTGATGACGGTGAAGGTGTCGCGGATGTGCGGGCGGGTCTGCACCTGCTTGGTCACGAAGGTGCCGATGTCGGCGTCCTTGGGCAGCTGGAACTTGGCCAGCAGGTCGTGCTGACCCGAGGTCGAGTAAACTTCCGACACGTTTTCAACGTTGTCGACCAGATCGGCGGCGACATCGTTGGCGTAGCCCAACTCGCATTTGATGAAGACGAAAATGGCGGTCATCATGGTCGGAACCTCCCGTTCAAGCGGAGGTGCATAGCGGATGGAAACGGCATGGGTAAGGCTCCGGCGACAGTGACGGCCCCTCCAGTCGATTACGAGGCGGCTTACAACAACCGAGAACGCGTGCCGGGCCACCCGGCGATCCTGAAACGATGGCGAGAGGATTCGGCCCGCGTCATCGACGCCCGGCGGCCCGAGACCGTCGAATACGGCCCCGGCGAGCGCCAGAGAATGGAGTGGTTCGACGCCGGTTCGGGCGCGCCGACCGCCATCTTCATCCACGGCGGCTATTGGCAGGCGCTGGACCGGGCCTGGTTCGGCTGGGTCGCGCCGGCCCTGCTGGATCACGGGATCAGCGTGGTCATTCCCGGCTACGACCTGGCCCCGGCGGTCAAGGTGGGCGCCATCATCGGCCAGATGCGCCGGGCGACAGAGCTGGTGCGCGACCGCACCGGCAAGCGACCCCTGGTCTTTGGGCACTCGGCCGGCGGGCATATGGCGGCGTGCATGTTGTCCGAGGGCCGGGCGCGAGCGGCTCTGGCCATCTCGGGCGTGTTCGACATCGAGCCGCTGATCCACACCTCGCTGAACCAGGCCCTGGGTCTGGACGCAGTCACGGCGCGGGCGCTATCGCCGATCCACTGGCCCGCGCCCAACGGCGGGGCGCCGGGCGGACGGGCGCTGGACTGCTGGGTCGGCGGGGCCGAGAGCAACGAGTTCATCCGCCAGAGCCGCAGCATGGCGGCCGAATGGGGCGGCAAGGGCGCCGACACCCATGTCGAGGTGCTGGACGGGCTGGATCACTTCACCATGCTGGACCCGCTGGCCGACAAGGACAGCCGCATGGTCAAGCGGCTGGTGACACTGGCGACCGCCGAATAAGGCGCCGCTTACGAGGATTGATCGGCGTTCACTTGACGTGAACACCGACAACAGCCGATCTGCGGGCCTGAAAAGCCTGAAGGAGACCCCATGCGACACGACCGCCTCAGCGTGCTGACCGCCCTCGAAACTCAAGGGGTCGTCCCGGTCTTCTATCACGCCGACCCCGAGGTCTGCGCCGAGGTGATCCGCGCCTGCGCCCGCGGCGGGGCCACGGCGGTCGAGTTCACCAACCGCGGCGACTTCGCCTGGGAGACCTTCACCGCCCTGTCGAAGCAGTTCGCCCAGACCGATCCCGACATCATCATGGGCGTCGGTTCGATCCTGGATGCGCCGACGGCGGCCCTCTACCTGGCGTCCGGCGCGCGCTTCGTCATCAGCCCCTGCCTGGTTCCCGAGGTGGCCCAGGTCTGCAACCGCCGTCAGGTCGCCTATTCGCCCGGCTGCGGCTCGGTGCGCGACATCTCGGAGGCGCAGGCCCTGGGCTGCGAGATCGTCAAGCTGTTCCCGGGCGCCTCGGTCGGCGGGCCGGACTTCGTCAAGGCGGTGCTGGGCCCCATGCCCTGGACCAAGATCATGCCGACCGGCGGCGTCGATCCCGACGAGGCCTCGATCGCCAAATGGTTCGGCTCGGGCATCGTGGCGGCCGGCATGGGCTCCAAGCTGATCACCGACGCGGCGATTCAAGCGAAGGACTGGGCCGGCATCGAGGCCAAGGTGCGCCAGACGGTCGAGGCGATTGCGGCGTTCCGGGCGAAGAAGTAACGCCTCTCCCTCCCCTTCATGGGGAGGGAGGTCGACGCGAAGCGGAGACCGGGTGGGGAGGGCGTGGCGAACCTGGGCGCGGCGGCTGACTTGCCTTGCCGCCCCCACCCGGCTTCGCCCTGCGGGCTCAGCCACCCTCCCCATGAAGGGGAGGGAGAAATCGCGCTCAAGCAGCGAGCCGCCGCGCGGCGAGCGATAGCGCCCTAAAGGAAAAAGGCCCCGCCGGGCGAACCGGCGGGGCCTTCTCTTAATTCAGAACCGAGAGCCTCAGGCGGCTTCGGCGGCGGCCTTGGCCAGCTTGGCCTGGTGGGCGGCCATGCCGGCGGCGATCAGTTCGGCGGCTTCGCCGGCGTCGCCCCAGCCGTTGACCGTGACCGACTTGCCCTTCTCCAGATCCTTGTAGCGGGTGAAGAAGTGCTCGATCTGCTCGATCAGGATGGCGGGCAGCTGACGGTAGCTGGAGACCTCGGTGTAATAGGGGTTCAGCTTGTCGACCGGCACGGCCAGGATCTTCTCGTCGCCGCCGGCTTCATCGACCATCTTCAGCACGCCGATCGGGCGCGAGCGGATGACGCAGCCCGGCACCACCGGGGTCGGGTTCAGCACGATGACGTCGCAGGGATCGCCGTCGTCCGACAGGGTGTGCGGCACAAAGCCGTAGTTGCCCGGATAATACATGGCGGTGTGCAGGAAGCGGTCGACGAACAGGGCGCCGGATTCCTTGTCCATCTCGTATTTCACCGGCAGACCGCCTTGCGGGATCTCGATGATGACGTTGATGTCCCACGGCGCATTCGGGCCGACCGGAATGGCTTCGATGTTCATGTTACGCTCTTTGTTGCAGGTGCGAACGGGGAGTTTGGGGCGCGTGATAAGCTCTGCGTCGCCGAACAGCAAGCTTCAGAGGCGTCCAACGGGCAAACGCACTTGCCCGACAGGCCCGACTGAAGGCATCAACAGGGCATGACCCTGATCGACTGGATCGCGCTCGCCCTCTTCTTCACGGCCTGGCTGGGCTATGGGCCCCTGCTCAAGCTGATTTCGCGACGCAGCGGCTCGCTGAACGACGACATGCTGATCGTCCGAGACAGCTGGATGACGGCCATGACCCATCGCGAGATGCGGCTGATCGACAGTCAACTGATGGGCCATTCGATCAACTCGGCCTCCTTCTTCGCCTCGACCAACCTGCTGCTGATCGCGGCGGTGGCGGGCATTCTTTTCGGCGGCGAGAATGCGCTGCGCGGCTTCGCCGCCGTCGGCGCCGAGGCGGTGCCGGTCAAGATACTCGAAGCCAAGCTGGCCCTGGTCCTGATCTGTCTGGCGCGCGGCTTCCTCGACTTCATCTGGTCGCTGCGCCAGATGAACTACGCCCTGGCCCTGATCGGCGCCGCGCCCGAAATTCATTCCGATACCGACAAGGTCGCCTATGGCCACGCCGTGGCGCGGGTGCTGAACCCGGCGCTCGGCGGCTTCAGCCAGGGGGTGCGCGGCTACTACTTCGCCCTGGCGGCGGCGGCCTGGCTGTTCGGCCCCCTCTGGCTCGCCCTGGGCGTGATTTCAGCCTTCGGGCTGCTGGTCTGGCGTCAGGCCGGATCGCCGGCGGCACAGGCCGTTCGCGCGGCGCGGCGCCTGCTTGAACGCGGCTAGGCCCGACTTTGGTCTTATTGCAGCCGCGAACGATTCGTGCGGCCACACCCCTTCCAGACGCGTAACGGCGAAATGGATTTCCGTAACAGCCTGTGATCGCACACGGATAATCGGCGCTTGAAATTTTGTGCGCTGCAACCTAACTTGTCTATCGACGCCTCCGGGCGTCATGCCCTTCCTGGGCGTTTCCTCCCTATAGACTTTATATGCCGCGCCCTCGGGCGCGGCTTTTTTTTGGTCCGCGGAGCCTAGGCGGCGAAGTCGCTGGCCAGGGCCGCGATCACCTGGTTCAATCCCGACTGAGCGCGCGACCAGCCTGCGGAAGGCGCGCCCGCCGCCTCGTCCCAGTAAAGCCGTCGGCTGAGTTCGATCTGAACCGCCTCGAAGCCGTCTTCAGGCCGCCCCCAGATCTGGGTGGCGTAGCCCCCGGCATAGGGACGGTTCAGGGCCACACGCCATCCCAGGGCCTCGAACAGGGCGCGCAGTCGGCGTGTCAGCCCGGTTGCGCAACTGGTCCCATGCCGGTCGCCCAGCACCACGTCCGGCCCGTTCGGGCCCGTGGCCCGGGACGGCATGGAGTGCCAGTCGATCAGGATGGCGCGACCGTGACGCGCGCGTCTGGCCTGCATCAGTTCGTCGAGGGCGTGATGATAGGGCCTGTGCACGCGTCCGATCCGCCCCTGCGCCTCCTCGAGCGTAAGGCGGCGCGCGTAGAGCGGCGTCCCGTCCCCGGCCAGGCGCGGCAAGACGCCATAGCCCGCCAGGGTTTTAAGGCCCGGCGCAGCCTGTTCGGGACAGTCGGCGATGAGCACCGGGTCCAGGTCGTCCGGCGACCGGTTCAGATCGACATAGGCTCGCCCGACAAGGCCCACGATCAGCACCGCGGCTGAAGACCCGCTCGCCGCCAGCAGCCGATCCATCGCCGCATCCTCGGCGCTGCGCCGCGAGGCTTCCGACAGATCTGCAGCCGCCCCCATGTCCTGGGGATAGATGACGCCGGAATGAGGAGAGGCGAACACCAGCGGCGTCGCCCCCCCGGCCGGGGGCGTGATGCTGAAGGGCGCGTCGGTGGGCTCAGGACTCATGGCTTGGCCATAGACTGATTTATCCCCGACTTCGCCCCTCTACGCGCTCGCCCCCGGGCTGATTTTCACTACGGGTTTACCGATCGGCGCCTAGGCTTCGCGCCTGTACTCAAGGACCTGATCCCCACATGGCGCGAATTCTGCTGGCCGAAGACGACGGCTCGCTTCGAGGCTTCCTGACCCGCGCGCTGGAACGCGCCGGCCACGCCGTGGTGGATTGCGAGAATGGCGACGACGCCATCGACGCCCTGGAACAGGGTCCATACGACCTGCTGCTGACCGACATCGTCATGCCGGGCGCCGACGGGATCGAGGTGGCGCGCGTGGCCGCCGTGCGTCAGCCGGGCATTCGCATCATGTTCATCACCGGCTTCGCCGCCGTGGCGCTTTCGGCGGTCCAGGCCACGCCTCAGGCCAAGGTTCTGTCCAAGCCCGTCCACCTGCGCGACCTGGTGAACGAGGTCGAACGGATGATCGCGGCCTAACGGAAAAATCTGAGAAAAGAAGGCGCAAGCCTCTTGCGGCGGCCGCGGACTGCGGGTTATAGACGCCGCCTTGCCGCGCACCGACACATCGGTCGGCGTGAAGCAACCCGGCGGATGCGTAGCTCAGCGGGAGAGCACCTCGTTGACATCGAGGGGGTCACAGGTTCAATCCCTGTCGCGTCCACCATTTCTTCTCCATAAGATTCAGAGAGTCGGCGCTTCAGGCATGAAGTCGCCGCCGCGGCTGCCGACAACGGCTGGCGCATGCTCATCCAGGTTTTCAGCGAGACGGCAGGCAGGCGGGGCGGCGGCCGCTCCGACCGTGGCTGAATGGTGCATCAAGCCCCTCGCCTTCTGCGCCAGGGCGCAGATGATACAGAAATAAATGTTTCCTCAAGCTAGATGGAACACCGGCGTTCTCTGACCGTTTGCCGCAGCGGAGGAGCGCCGGATATGCCTTGGGCGAGGGAGGGGCGTCGTATGGCTGGAGGGCCGACGTCGCGCCAGAATGCGGGCAGAGAATGACGTCGCGCACGCTCAACGTGCGACGCAGCCTCTCCGTGCCAGCGGACACGGCGGCGCTGCGCATTCTCAACACCGTCGCCCGTCTGTCGGAAGAAGAGCGCGCCCTGGTCCGTCGACTTTGCGTCTTCCAGGAGGTCATAGCCGCAGGCGAGGCCTTCACCTCGGAAGGTCGCGCCGTGACGCCGCGCCTTATCCTCAGCGGATGGGCCTGTCGGCAGCGCACCCTGGCTGACGGACAGCGACAGATTTTCGGCTTCCTGCTTCCCGGCGACGGCCTGGGGCTGGCGGCGGAACCTCGTCCTCTGGATGAGACCACGACAGTGGCCCTGACGCGGGTGGAATGCGTCGACGCGATCATGCTGCGCGAAATTCTCAGCCTGCAGGACCCCCGCCACGACCGCCTGCGCCGCGCGCTGGTCGCCGCCCGTCGCTATGAGGACATCTGCCTGCTCAACCATGTGGTGCGGCTGGGACGTCAGTCCGCCATGGCCCGCATCGGCCACCTGCTGCTGGAACTGCGCGACCGGCTGCAAAGGGCCGGGCTGTGCAGCGTTGATCGTATGCACCTGCCGCTGACGCAGGAGGCGCTGGCGGACGCGCTCGGCCTCAGCCTGGTCCACGTCAGCCGCACGCTCAGCCAGATGAAGCGCAATCGCCTGATCTCGATGCAGAGCGGCTGGCTGACCATTCTGGACGAGTCCTATCTGCGGTCGGTCTGTGACTACGGCGCCGACTATCCGGTCCTTCACTGATCACACGTAGAAGAGAGAGCGCGTCATGACCCAGCATCGTCCTTCGCCTCGGCAGCGCGACTGGCGCGGCTCTCGTCGAAAAGAAGGACGATCCGGCTTGCTGCTGGCCTCGGTCGCGGTCGCGGCCCTGATCGCCCCGGGCGCCGCCCTGGCCCAGGACGCGGATCTGGCCGCACGGGTGGCCCGGCTCGAAGCCCTGGTTCTGGATCAGCAGAAGCGCATCGAGGCCCAGGACGCCCTGCTGGCCGAGCGCGCGGCCGGCGCCGCCCAGCCCGTCGGCCTCGCCGCCTCCGACGTGGAGGGCCGCTGGCGCGTGCAGAACGGCGCCGCCCTGTTCGCCGACAGCGACATGAGCGCCCTGCGCGCCGGCCAGACCGCGCCAGGCCAGACCGCAAGTGAAATGACGGCCAACGGCCAACCCCAGCCCACGCCTGCGCCTGCCGGCGCGCCGCCGGTCGAGCCCCCCCTGCTTCAGGCGCGTCGCGAGCAGTTGGCCGCCATACCGGAGGGCGTGGCGGTCCTGACCCGACCGGGACGTCTGACCGTCGACCTGTCCACCGAGTACACCCGGTCGAGCGCCAACCGCCTGGTCTTCCGCGGCATCGAGATCGTGCCTGGGGTCCAGATCGGGGTGATCGAGGCCAATGAGGCGGACCGCGACACCGGCGTGGCCACCATCGCGGCCAAGTATGGCGTGACCTCTCGCATGGAAGTCGAGCTTCGCGCCCCCTATGTGTGGCGCAACGACACCATCACGACCGTCCAGCAGCGCGATGAGGCGGTGACCCGGACCATCGACCTGAGCGGCGACGGCGTCGGCGACGTCGAGGGCGCCATCCGCTACCAGATCAATGGCGGCGAACGTGGCCGTCCAATCTTCATCGCAGCCCTGCGCGCCAAGAGCGATACAGGCGAAGGGCCGTTTGAAATCCCCCGTGATGAATTCGGCGTCGCCAGCCGCCTGGCCACGGGGTCGGGCTTCTGGGGCGTCGAGCCCAGCGTCAGCTTCCTCTACCCCAGCGATCCGGCGGTGATCTACGGCAGCCTCAGCTACTTCGCCCACCTGCCGCGCGACATCAACAAGATGGAGGGCGACGTTCTCATCGGCGAAGTCGATCCCGGCGACGCCATCGGCATGTCGATCGGCTTCGGCTTCTCGCTCAATCCGAAGTTCTCGTTCTCGCTGGGCTACAAGCACAGCTATATCCGCCCCACCACCAGCGAACTGAACGACCTCACCGAAAAGTCCGATTCCCTGCAGGTCGGCGCCCTGCAGTTCGGCCTGTCCTATCTGCTGACCGAGCGATACAGCCTCAACGGCAATTTTGAGTTCGGGGTGACGGAAGATGCGCCGGACATGCGGTTCGTCCTGCGCCTGCCCATCGTTTTCTGACACCGGCTGGACCTCTGCTCCCGGCTGGAGCGGAGGCCGTCAGCGGCCCAGCGAACTGATCAGCGACGTATTGAGATCATAGGTCAGCTGGGAAACCTGCTGCTGGGCGCTGCTGGCGGTCTGCATCGCGGCCAGGTCCGGCAGGTAGAGGTTCAGCTCCATGTCCTGGCGCAGGTTGCGGTCGCTTGCGCTGTTGACGATCAGGTTCTGCAACTGGCCCGTGGTGACGTTGTGGATCAGGGCCGTTGCGCCCTCGCCGCTGACCAGGGCGACGCCGCCGCTCGTGCCGCTGAGGCCCCGCAGGTCGATGCCGCTGTTCAGCAGCGAGGTCATGGCGCTGGCCAGATCGGTCAGGCCGGGCGCATCGCCGCGAATCTGCTCCGTCACGGGGCCCGTAGGGGTCCAGGTCAAACGGGTTTGCAGCGCCAGCTGGTCGTTCACATAGGATCGAATGACCACCCCGAAACCGAAGGTAAAGCCGTTTGCGGTGAGGAATCCTCCGCGAAGACCTGACAACTCCTCGTCGGACAGGGACTGCGCGCCCTGCAGCGCAGCCAAGGGCGCGGCTCCGCCCCCGTAGGACGCCCCCGCCGTCTCCTCGAACATGGGACGCAGCCAGGCGGGCGGCCTGGCGGCCGCTGCTGCGGGCGCCAACGTCGGCGCCAGGACCGTCGCGACAAGCAGGGCGATAAAAGGCGCGCGTCGCATGACCGTCACCTCAGGTAGGGATCGATGGGAAAACGCGTGGTGACTTGATAGAGCGGCGGCAATTCACGCGTCAGTTCGGCCAGCGAGCTGTTGGGCAGGGCCTGTTCCGGCCGGGACCGGTTCCACGGCTTCCATTCCGCCGCGTCGTTGAAATTGTCCGCCGGTTCCCGCAGCACGAAGGCGATGCCGTTCCACATCGAAACGAATTCTTCGCGCGTGTAGATCTTGAGACCCAGGGCGGGGTCGCCGATCAGGACCCGGCCCGCGTCGTCGCCCTTGAAGATCACGAAATGCTTGTAGCCGGCCGTGTCGATCATGACGATCGCCGGCTTGTTCATGCTGGCCAGGTTTTCGAGCGTCAGCCGATAGCCGTCGGCATGATAGCCGTTGGTCTCCAGGAAGTTCTTCATGTCGAGCAGGGAGAAGCCCACGCGGCGGATGGTGTCCTGATCGCCGGCCGCATACATGGCGCGAAAGATCTGCTCCTCCCCCACTTCGCGGTCGTAGTGATATCGGAGAAGGGTCGCCAGCGCGGCCGAGCCGCAGCTGAAGTCATACCGCTGGCGCACGACTGTGCGGAAGGGAATGTCCCGATAGCTGACCACGCTGACGCGGGCCGGCGCCGGTCCGTTGCTGAGCAGGACGTCGGCGCTTGCCGGGCCGGCGCCCAGGGCGGTCAGGCCCAGAGCCGCCGCCGACAGGCATCCGCCGATAAAGATCCTCGCCTCCCCTTGCGTCACGGGTTGGGACTCGTGGTCACGATATTGATCGTGATGGCGCCCTGAAGATTGTTGTTGTGGCCGGTGTTCATGACGAAGTTGCCGACGCCGTTATAGCCGGCGAAGGCGTTGGCGCCGACGGTGATGCCGCCCGACCCCACCGAGTTGGCTGTGACGCTGTTGCCGCTGTTGGTGGCCTTGAGCAGTTGATCGCTGGCGACGATGACGTTGACGCCCTGGCGTCCGTTCAGATCATGAAGCTCCTCCAGATCGAGCGGCTGGATGGCGGACGACGCCGCCGTCGCTAGCGCCTGGCCGTCAACCGGCGCGGGCGCCGACGACGAAGGCGCCGGATCCGATCCGGCCAGTAAGAGCGCGGCCGTAAATACAATAAGCATGGCTTCCTCCCGAAAAAGGGATCGGCGACCGGTTTCCCGGCCGCCGACAGACGCTTAGCCGCCGTTGCCGAAGGTCACATTGGCGTTGGCGCTGATGGCCGTGGCAGCCTGACCGACCGAAGCCTGGCCGGAAATGTTGCTCACGGTCTGAATCCCCGCGAAGCCGGCGAATGCGCCGCCATTCTGGGTGATGTCGCCGCTGCGGACACGGCCGTTTTGCGGACCGTCGCCGCCTTCCGAGAGGTCGAAGCTCAGATCGCTGACGTTGGCGGCCAGCGACTGGTTGCTCAGCGAAACCCTCCAGGTCGAGTTGTCGTTGAACGAGTCGGTGATGCCGATGTTGGTCGAGTTGTCGTTGCCCGAATCGTTGACCGAGTTGTCGTTGAACGAGTCCGCGATATCGACCGCCAGATCCAGGTCAGTGGAGTTGTCGGTATTGGTCGAGTTGTCGTTGCCCGAGTCATTGACCGAGTTGTCGTTGAACGAGTCGGCGATATCGACAGCCAGGTCGGTCGAGCTGTCGGTATTGGTCGAGTTGTCATTGCCCGAGTCGCTGGTCGAATTGTCGTTGAACGAATCCGCGATATCGACAGCCAGATCGGCGGAGTTGTCGTTGCCGGAATCGCTGACCGAATTGTCGGAATTGTCCGAATTGTCGTTCAGAGAGTCCGTGATGCCCACCGCCAGATCAGTGTTGGTCGAATTGTCGGAGTTGTCCGAGTTATCCGAATTGTCGTTCAGCGAATCGGTGATGCCGACCGCCAAATCGGTGTTGGTGGAGTTGTCCGAATTGTCGTTGCCGGAATCCGCCACATCCAGGGAGTTGTCGGAGTTGTCGTTGAACGAGTCCGAAATGGGCACGTCTGTGCTGTTGTAGGAGTCGGTGGCGGTGGTGTTGCCGCCGACGCCGCCGTTCGGGCCGCTCGAGGTGGACTGGGCCTGGGTCATCGTCGCAAAGGCGAGCACCCCCACCAGGACAGCCGCCGAAGTCATCAATTTGGCACGCATATCTTTAGCCTCCAGATCAAAATGGATACGGAGGTTCCTCCACCTCCGGACAACCCAATCGCCCTGAACGACCGTCGTTCCGCATTCTCGCGGCAGGAGAATCGGCCTGAAAATCGACGGTCTTTGGCCCTTCACAGGGCGCAACACGCCAAATGTTATGGTTAGCGTGACTGCCGCACCTCAAACCGGGTCATTTGATCTGTCGGCCACCCGTAATAAACTTTCCGAATCCGGGAACTCTGTCACAAGCGCGTCCGGACACCCGGTGCATGGCGTTCGGGCGCTACGGATGCTAAGCGCGCCGGACCATGACGACGCCCCCAATCGAACGCATCCGTAATTTCTCGGTGGTCGCCCACATCGACCACGGCAAGTCCACGCTGTCGGACCGGCTGATTCAGCACACCGGCGGCCTGACCGCGCGGGAAATGTCGGCGCAAGTCCTTGATAACATGGACATCGAGAAGGAGCGCGGCATCACCATCAAGGCGCAGACCGTGCGCCTGCACTACAAGGCCAAGGACGGGCTGGACTACGTCCTGAACCTGATGGACACGCCGGGGCACGTCGACTTCGCCTATGAGGTGTCGCGCAGCCTGGCCGCGTGCGAGGGTTCGATCCTGGTGGTCGATGCGTCGCAGGGCGTCGAGGCCCAGACCCTGGCCAACGTCTATCAGGCCATCGACAACAACCACGAGATCGTGCCGGTCCTGAACAAGATCGATCTGCCCGCCGCCGAGCCCGAGCGGGTTCGCGCGCAGATCGAGGACGTCATCGGCATCGACGCTTCCGACGCCGTCATGGCCTCGGCCAAGTCGGGCATCGGCATCGAAGAGGTGCTGGAGGCCATCGTCACCCGCCTGCCGGCGCCCAAGGGCGACGTCAACGCCCCGCTGAAGGCCATGCTGGTCGACGCCTGGTACGACCCCTACCTCGGCGTGGTCCTGCTGGTGCGCGTCTTCGACGGCGTGCTGAAGGCTGGCCAGCGGGTCCAGATGATGCAGTCGGGCTCGACCCATCTGGTCGACCGCGTCGGCGTCTTCCTGCCCAAGAACACGCCCGTGGACCAGCTTGGCCCGGGCGAGGTCGGCTTCATCACCGCCCAGATCAAGGAAGTGGCCCACGCCGCCGTCGGCGACACCATCACCGACGAGAAGAAGCCGACCGCCGAACCGCTGAAGGGCTTCAAGGAAGTCCAGTCGGTGGTCTTCTGCGGCCTCTTCCCGGTCGACGCCGCCGACTTCGAGGACCTGCGCGCCGCCATCGGCAAGCTGCGCCTGAACGACGCCTCCTTCACCTTCGAGATGGAATCGAGCGCCGCCCTGGGCTTCGGCTTCCGCTGCGGCTTCCTGGGCCTGCTGCACCTGGAGATCATCCAGGAGCGCCTGAGCCGCGAGTTCAATCTGGACCTGATCGCGACGGCCCCCTCGGTCGTCTACAAGATCGGCCTGCGCGACGGACGCGAGATCGACCTGCACAACCCGGCCGACCTGCCCGACGTGATGCAGATCGAGACCATCAGCGAGCCCTGGATCAAGGCCACCATCCTGACCCCCGACGAATACCTGGGCGGCGTGATCAAGCTTTGCCAGGACCGTCGCGGCTCGCAGGTCGAGCTGTCCTACGTCGGCAGCCGCGCGCTCGTCGTCTATGAGCTGCCGCTGAACGAGGTCGTCTTCGACTTCTACGACCGCCTGAAGTCGATCTCGAAGGGCTATGCCTCGTTCGACTACGAGCTGACGGACTACAAGGTCGGCGATCTGGTCAAGATGAGCATCCTGGTCAACGCCGAGCCGGTCGACGCCCTGTCCATGCTGGTCCACCGCGGCCGCGCCGAGACGCGCGGACGCGGCATGGTCGAGAAGATGAAGGAGCTGATCCCGCCCCACATGTTCGTCATCCCCATTCAGGCGGCCATCGGCGGCAAGATCATCGCCCGCGAAACCGTCCGCGCCCTGCGCAAGGACGTGACGTCCAAGTGCTACGGCGGCGACGCCACCCGCAAGAAGAAGCTGCTCGAGAAGCAGAAGGCCGGCAAGAAGCGCATGCGCCAGTTCGGCAAGGTCGAGATCCCGCAGGAAGCCTTCATCGCCGCGTTGAAGATGGACGAGGATTGAGGGCGGCACTCCGCCCTATCCTTGGGTCAGCTCAGCCTGCCGGCCGCCACTCCGCCAGCTGACCGCCCGTGGCTCCATCTTCAAAGGCGACCTTGTCCAGCTGAACGGCGACGATGCACACGGGACGCTGATCCCTGTTCTCGGCCCGACAGCGGATCGAACGCCCGTCCGGAAATGTTCCGATGCGCCCTTCCAGCAGAACCCGCCAGCCCAGCCTCGGCGGCGCAGCCGGCGCCTCTCCCTCTGCGCGAATCAAATAGACGTAAGGGCGGCCGTCGCGACGGCCGACGCGCGACCCCTCGATGGAAGAATAGGCCGCCAGCCCTGCCGAAGGGGGAGAAACCCGGGGCGTGGGCGGAGGCAGCGGCGCGCCATCCCGCTCCGGCTCGCCAGGCTGTTTGGCGACCTCTTGCGGCGCGTCTGCGGCCGCCGTCTCCGAAGCAGAGCCAGGCGACAGGGGCTGAGGCGCAATAGCGGGCGGCGGTGGCGGGCAGACATCCGGAGATTGCCATGGACGCGCAATCCACACCCCCTCGGCCTGGGCCCAGGCCGCGTCCAGTCCGCTGACGTCGACCGGCGGCTCGGTCAACCAGTTGGACGGCGTCAGGCGCAGTTCGATGTTCCGCCGATCCTCGTCCCAGGTCCATGAGGCGAACCCAGGTCGTGCGGAGGACGGAAGTTCGCCCGGCCCCTGGCATCCAAACGGCAGGCGCACGCTGAAGCGCCGCCCGGCCAGGACCTCGACTTCGCCGTCCCCTGCTGCGTGATGCGAGGCGGCGCGCGCCAGGACAGCGATCATATCGGCGCGATTCAGGGCCGCTGGCTGAACCGGCGCGACCGGGGCCGGCGCCTCGGGCGGGGCGGGGGGACGCTCGCGTTCGCACTGGGCCAGACCTATCGCACTCAGGGCCAGGGACGCCGTCTTGAGGCGTTTCATTGAAATCATCCGGAACCTTCCGCCATTTTGGGCCGCTCATGCAAATCGGCGCACAGCGTCACCATAAGCGCACGCCGACCGGGAGGGTTCACCGCCGATGAGTTTCGACCAGATCGCCGCACTTGTCGTGCTCGTCTGCGTCGTCGCCGCGATGATCCACGGCAAGCTGCGCCCGGACGTCGTGGCGCTGGCTGGTGCGGCGGTGCTGCTGATGCTGGGGGTCGTTCGCCCTGTAGAGCTTCAAGGCGCCTTCGCCAGCCCCGCCGTGATCGCTCTGGCGGGTCTTTTCGTCATCGCCTACGCCATGGAGCTGTCGGGCCTGCTGGCCTGGCTGATCCGCAAGGCCAAGGGGCTGACGAAGGTCTTCGGGCGACACGCCATATGGATGGTGATTGGCCTTTGCGGCGCGGTCGGCGGGTTCTTGAACAACACCCCCGTCGTCGTGTTGGCCGCTCCGGTGATCCGGGACATGGCCACATCTCTGGGCCTGTCGCCAAAGCGTTTCCTTATGCCGCTCAGCTACGCCACCATCATGGGCGGACTGCTGACGCTGATCGGCACCTCGACCAACCTTTTGGTCAGCGACATGGCCCGCAACGCCGGCCAGCCGACGTTCGGTCTGTTCGAGATCACGGGCGTCGGACTGACGATCGCCGTGGTCGGCGGGACCTACCTCTACTTCATCGGTTCGCGGATGCTGGAGGGCACGGCCTCGCGCGAGGAAGCGGAAATGGCCGCACGGCGAGAGGCCGACGCCCAGGGCGGCGAACGAAAGCGGAGACTGTGGCCCTTCGCCCTTCCGCGTCTCGGCGAGCAGCGCGCCACGCCCAGCGGATCGGGCGACGCGGTCCTGGGCGACGTCGATCTGTTCGAGAAAGGCGCCGAGCGGCCGCTGGAGTTGAAACGCGCGCTCGCTTCGCTGGTGGTCTTCGTCGGGGTGATCGCCGTGGCGGCCTTCGGCCTGGCGCCCATCGCGGCCTCCGCCTTCGCCGGCGCCGTGGCCCTGATCCTGCTCCGTATCATTACGGCGGAAGAAGCCTATGCGGGGCTGAGGCCCGAGATCCTGCTGCTGATCGCCGGCATGGTGGTGATCGGCTCGTCGCTGGAAGTCACAGGCCTGGCCCAGGCTGGCGCCGACGCCCTGATCGACGTGATCCGGCCTTATGGCCCATGGGTCGCCCTGTTCATCTTCTACGGGGTCACGCTGTTCTCCACGGACATTCTCTCGAACGCCACGGTGGCCGTGCTGTTCTCCCCGATCGCCGTCGCCATAGCGGCCGCTCTGGGCGTAGACGCCCGGCCCTTTCTGGTCGCGGTGATGATGGCGGCTTCAGCGGCCTTCGCCACACCGTTCAGCTATCAGACCAATGTCCTCGTCTTCCAGATGGGCAACTACAGCTACATGGACTTTGTGAAGGTCGGGCTCCCGCTCAACCTGATCACCTGGGCCGCGGGCATGGCGGCCATCCCGATCTTCTTCCCCTTCTAGACGCCCTCGATCACCCGACGCCGGCAGAACGCAAGTCGGACGCCGGCCGCTATTTGGGAGCTTCTATCGTTTCCTGAAGCGGGCGGCGTCGGCGGCCAGGCCGGCGCCCCAGTCTGTGGTCGGATGGTCGGGCTCAGCCATGAAGGGCAATTCGCCGGCCACGCCGCGAATGGCGAGGGCCAGAGGCAGGGCGTAGTGGGGCATGAGGCGCAAGGGCTTGCGACGCTTGTCGGTCACGTCCCAGCCCAGGGCCTCGAAGGCTTCGGCGAGATCGGCGCCGGACAGGCGATGGATGTCGTCCCATTCTTCAGGCAGTTCGACGGCCTCAGCCGTGTCGCCCGTCAGGCCGAACAGGGCGCTGGTCAAGGCGTCGATCTCGGGAAACTCGTCGCGGGCGTCGGGATCGGCGTAGCGCGGCTTCATCAGCGCCTTCAGTTCCAGATCATCGACGCCGGGCAGATCGATCAGGCGGCGCAAGGGAGCTTGGGTCATGGAGCCCTGTAGCACGAACGCCGCCCGGTGATGTGAAAACGGCGACCTGCGAAGAGGTCGCCGTCGTCGTCGTCGTCAGGTCTTGGACCGATCCAGCGCGGGCCATCTGACAAAGGCCAGAACCCATAGCCCCACGATGTTCACATAGGGCAGCATGGCGAGGATCACCCACCAGCGTGAAAATCCGAGGCGACGCAGGATGATCGCGCCTGGCACGGCAAAGACGATCGTCATGACCGCCAGCGTCAGCCCGGCGATGACCACATGCGGCGCCCCGGCTTCCATCAGCCGGCCGCGGCGGTCTGGGCCGGCTGGGCCTCGAAGTTGCAGCGCTTGGTGACGGCGGTCTGCTGCAGGGCGTCGTATTCCCCCTTCAGGCGTCCCAGCTCTTCCTTCTTGTCGTTGCCGCCGGCCAGGAAGAAGAGGGCGGGCCAGAAGAGGACCAGGCCCACGCCCATGGCGATGGCGTCGTTGTTGGCCTGCTTGCGCTGCTGGCCGGTCACCTCATCGACGCGCTGGCTGATGCGGACCAGCTCTGTCCGAATCTGGCCGCAGTCGTAGGCCTGATACTGCAGCGGCGAGACATAGCTGGCGGAAATCTTGTCCGGCGCCGTGGCGCAGGCGGCAAGAGACAACGCCGCGCAGCACGCGACGACAGCTTTGATTTTCATGGATCCCCCCGGATCAAAAAGCTCGCAGCGGTCGCCACGAGATAACCCCGGTCTATCACATCACGAAACCGTGTCCAGCGCTGTAAGCGGCCGGCTGCGATTGACCCCGTCCGCCCGGCGAACGACCCTGATCGTCCTGTATCTGCAAAGGCCCGCCCATGCCGACCGACCTGCCCAGCGCCGCCCGCGCGCCCCGCCTGGCCGTCCTGATCGACGGCGAGAACGCCTCGGCCCGGATTGCGGAGGCCCTGTTCACCGAGATCGCCACCCTGGGCGAGGCCAGTGCGCGACGCATCTACGGCGATGCGGCCAGTCAGTCGCTGAAGGGCTGGATCGAGATCCTGCCCCGCTGGGCCATTCAGTGGCAGCAGAACTTCGCCAACACCAAGGGCAAGAACTCGGGCGACATCGCCCTTGTGATCGACGCCATGGATCTGCTGCACTCCGGACGGTTCGACGGCTTCTGCCTGGTGTCGTCGGACAGCGACTTCACCCGGCTGGCGGCGCGCATCCGCGAGCAGGGCGTGCCGGTCTACGGCTTTGGCGAGAGGAAGACGCCCGAGAGCTTCCGCCAGGCCTGCACCCGCTTCATCTACACGGAGAACCTGACGGGTCGGGGCGGCGGGAACGAGGATGGCGGAGAGCCGGCGCCCCCGCCGGTGGCGGAGAAGAAGCCTTCGGACGCCGTGCGCCTGATCGCCGCCGCCATCGCCGACATGGACGAGGACGGCGACGGCTGGGTCAATATCGGCGGCATCGGCAACCGGCTGAGGAACGCCTACCCCGACTTCGACCAACGCACCTATGGACACGCCAAGCTGTCCGACCTGATCCGCGCCACGGGCCGTTTCGACGTCGAGGCCGGAGCGGGCGGAGCTATGCGGGTGCGGGTCAGGCCGCGCTGACAAGCGGGGCCGTTCGGATACCGATGTTGTCACCCGCCACGATTGGAGTCAGGATGAGGCCTGAACCTTTCGCGCGCAGGAGCTCGTCATGCTGTTGATCACCGCCGCCGCCCTGGCCCTCATGGGCGCCCCTGCTATTCAGGATGAGGGCGAGGCTCGTCCGCGCGTCGTCTCCAGCACGCCGTCTCGCACCATCTCCGCGCGCGCGCCCAGCGTGCCGGACGGCCCCACCCGCACGGTCTGCAGCCGTGAGCGGGCGATGGACAGCAACATCATGCGCCGCGTCTGTCGCGAGGTGCCGATCAACACGGCCGGGCGCGAACGGATGTCTGGCGACTACCTGCGGCAGATGCAGAGCATCGGGCTGGATTCGTCCAACGGCCCCAATCAGCGTCAGCCCGGCGGTCGTCCGGTCGGGTGACATGCTGATCACCCTGTTCGCCCTGACGCTGCTGGCCCAGTCGCCCGACGCGACGGCGGTCGCGCCGGCGCAGCCCATGCCGGCGCCCCGCGCGCCGGTCCGCGTCGTCACGGCGCGCGCGCCGACCCTGCCGGACGGTCCGACGCGGGTGGTCTGTACCCGCGAACGTGCCATGGATACCAACATCCAGCGTCGCGTCTGTCGGCGGGTGCCGGTGAACAGCAGCGAGCGCGAGCGCATGGCCAGCGACATGTTGAAGGACATGCAACGCCTGGGACGGATCGAAGGCGACTGATCCGGACGTCAGTCGCCTCCTCTCGATTAAGTTAGAGTATTTCATATGTTTACGATCATCACAGCCCTCGCCTTTCTCGCTCTAGACCCGGCCGCCGCGCCGGCTGGTCGCGCCTCCAACCCGCCCGGCATGGCCATCACCGCCGCCCCGAACGTTCCGCAGGGCACGCCGATGCGCGAAGTCTGCCGCCGCGAGCGCGAGCCGGGCTCCAATGTGACGCAGCGTGTCTGTCGTCAGGTGCCGGTGAATAGCTCGGCCCGCGACCGCTCGGCGGGCGACCGCCTGCGCGAAGTGCAGGGCGCGCGGATGCCCGAAGGCGTATAGGGCGCGAGGGCTTTTCACGCCCTGAAGTCCGCCGCCCCCTTCCCCCCCGCGCCGGGTGGTCTATGTGTGGGCCATGGCCGCCGCAGAGACCCCCGTCGAGACCTTCAAACGCGCATTGGCCAATGCCGCGCGCGCCCTGGCCGAGCAGGCCGAGCTGGAGGTCCACTTCGGCTCGGACGGGCCGCGGCTGTCGAACGGCGTCCTGACCCTGCCCCATCCGCCGCGCGATCCGGGCGCGCCCGAAAGCGCGACCCTGCGCGGGCAGGCCGACCGGCTGGCGCTGAGGCTGGCCAATCACGACGAGGCCCTGAACGCCCGACTGCGCCCGATTGACCAGACGGCGGCGGAGGTGTTCGACGCCGTAGAGCAGGCCCGGGTCGAGGCGGTCGGCGCGCGCGAACTGAAGGGCGTGCGCAACAATATGAACGCGGCGCTTCTGACCCGGCTGGAGAAGTCGGGCGCCCTGCGGGCCGAGGCCGAGCGGGTGCCGGTGGCCGAGGCCGCGGCCCTGCTGGTGCGCGAGCGCCTGACGGGCGAGGCCGCGACCGACGGGCTGAAGTCCATGCTGGACCTGGTCCGGTCCAATCTGGAGCTGAAGGCGGGGGCCGAACTGGACGCCCTGGCCGCGGTGGCTGACGACCAGACGGCCTTTGCCGCCCGGCTGAAGGACGTGCTGCGGGCGCTGGACCTCGACCCCGGCGACGGCCAGGCCGAGGACGCCAACGACGAGCAGGGCGAGGACGAGCCCGACCAGTCGCAGCAGGACGCGCCCGATGAGGACGAACAGGAAGAAGAGGACGGCGGTGAAGGCGGCCAATCGCTGGAAGGTACCGCCGACGACCAGTCCGCCGAGGACGAGCGCCAGACCCGCCCCGACGGCGCCCCCGCCGATCCCGACGGCGAGGCCTCGGACGACGGCCCCGAGCTGAACGAAGGCGCCCTGCCCAATCGTCAGGACAGCGTGGACGACGGGCGCGCCGTCGACGCCTATCGCGTCTTCACCACCGCCTATGACGAGACCATCGGCGCCGAGGAGCTGTGCGACCCGATGGAGCTGGACCGGCTGCGCTCCTTGCTGGACGCGCAACTGGCGACCCTGTCGAGCGTCGTGTCGCGGCTGGCCAACAAGCTGCAACGCCGCCTGATGGCGCAGCAGAGCCGCAGCTGGTCGTTCGATCTGGAAGAAGGCGTGCTGGACACCGCCCGCCTGACCCGCGTCATCACCGATCCGACCAGCCCCCTGTCGTTCAAGATGGAGAGCGAGAGCCCGTTCCGGGATACGGTCGTGACCCTGCTGATCGACAACTCGGGCTCGATGCGCGGGCGGCCGATCATGGTGGCGGCGGTCTGCGCCGACATCCTGGCGCGGACGCTGGAGCGGTGCGGCGTCAAGGTCGAGATCCTGGGTTTCACCACCCGCGCCTGGAAGGGCGGCCAGTCGCGCGAGGCCTGGATCAGCGCAGGCAAGCCCGCCAATCCGGGGCGCCTGAACGACCTGCGCCACATCATCTACAAGTCGGCCGATGCGCCGTGGCGCCGGGCCAAGAAGAACCTGGGCCTGATGATGCGCGAGGGCCTCCTGAAGGAAAACATCGACGGCGAGGCCCTGACCTGGGCGCACGACCGGATGAAGGGGCGGACGGAATCCCGCAAGATCCTGATGGTCATTTCGGACGGTTCGCCGGTGGACGACTCGACGCAGTCGGCCAACGCCGCCCTCTATCTGGACAAGCACCTGCGGCAGGTGATCGAGCAGATCGAGACGAAGTCGCCGGTCGAGCTGATCGCCATCGGCATCGGCCATGACGTGACCCGCTGGTATCGCCGCGCCGTGACCATCGTCGATGTCGAGCAACTGGCCGGCGTCATGACCGAGAAGCTGGCCGAGCTGTTCGAGGCCAAGCCGAAGGCTGTGACCAAGACGCCCCCCCGGACCTTGGGGAAGCGGGCGGCGTGAACCGGCGGATCTATGTCGCGGCCCTGGCGGCGCTGACGCTGGCCGCCTGCGCCGGCGCGGTCGTGACGTCGCAGCCGTGGAACCCGACTCGGGACGCCGACGGCTGGAGCGCGGTCAGCGCCTCGACCCGCGCCGTGGGTCTGGGCCTGCCCGGCGGCGCGGTGCTGGCCAAGGGCGTGCGCTACGCCGGGGGCGTGACCCTGCTGGCCGATGCGGGTTCGCCGCTGCACAGCCTGTCGGACCTGAAGCTGACCGGCGACGGCGGCTTCGTCAGCGTCTCTGACGTGGGCGACCTGGCGCGCGGGACGCTGGCGCTGGACGCACGCGGGCGGTTGATCGGGCTGGAGGGGCTGCGCGTGCGCCGCCTGACCCTGGCCGACGGCACGCCGATCAGTCAGAAGGCCGACGGCGACGCCGAGGGTCTGGCCCTCACCCCGGGCGGCGACCTGCTGGTCAGTTTCGAGCGCGACCACCGCATCTGGAACTATGGGCCGCTGACGGCGCTGCGGTCTCCGCAGGCCGTGCGACGGCCCGACTTCCCCTTCGGCGAGAACGACGGAATGGAGGGGTTGGCGGCGTCCGGCGACGGCTGGCGGGTGGCGGGCGAATCCAGCGGAGTCTGGGACTGTTCGGCCACGCGTTGCGCCGTCGTGACGGCGCCGCCCGAGACGCCGCTGACCGACAGCGCCTATCGCATCACCGGCATGGACCGCGATCCGGCGGGCGGCTGGTTCGTGGTGCAGCGGTCCTATCGCGCGCCGGTGGACGTGCGGGCGCGGGTCCGGCGCATGGCGCAGGACGGGACGCTGGGCCCGGTGCTGGTCGAGCTGAAACTGCCCGGGACCACCGATAATTTCGAGGGGATCGCGGCGGAGAAGCGGGGGGAGCGGACGCGGCTCTACATCCTGTCGGACGACAACTTCAACGCCGTGCAGCGGACCATGATGCTGGCGTTTGACGTGAGGTGATCCTTCTCCCTCCCCGAACGGGGAGGGTGGCTGAGCCTGAAAGGCGAAGACGGGTGGGGGCGGCACGGCAAGACAGCCGCAGCGCCCAGTATCGCCGCGCCCTCCCCACCCGGTCGCTGCGCGACCACCCTCCCCGAACGGGGAGGGAGAGACCTTGTCCTAAATCCGTTCGCTGATCTTGATGGCGGCCTTGCAGCCGACCTTGATCACGCTGGACAGCAACCGATACCCCGGCGCTTCGCGGCTGCCGTGCTCGATGGCGTGGTCGTGGTGGGCCAGTTCCTCTTCGCGGAACCTGGTCAGTTCGGCGGCCAGCTCGGGGTCGCGGTCGCGGACCTCCTCGATCTGGTCGGCGTAGTGTTGCTCGATGACGCTCTCGACCGCCTCGGTGCAGGCGTGGGCGGCCTTCTCCGAGATCAGGGCTGTGCCGGCGCCGAGCGCCGTGGCGGCCAGTTTCCACAGCGGGATCATGGCCGTGGGGCGCACCCGGTTCTGGGTCAGCAGGGCCTCGAAACGGGCCAGGTGGACGGCCTCATGGCCCTCCATCTCGGTCAGGTCGGCGGCGATGGCGGCCTTGCCCTTGCGGCCCTCCAGCACCGCGCGCTGGGCGCGGTAGATGTGGACGGCGGCGAATTCGCCTGCGTGGTCGACGCGCAGCATCTCGGCCATGCGGGCGCGGGTCTGGCCCACGCCGGGGCGCGGCAGGGGGATGCGGCGGGCGGCGGCGACGGTGTCGGATGCCTCGGTCATGATTGCTTCTTCCTACGCCTTGGGCGCGCGTGCGTCCTTGGGACGTTTCGCCGCCAGCAGGCTGAAAATAGCCAGCGCCAGCGAGATCAGGAAGTTCCAGCCCGCCATTGAAACGCCGGCGAAGCTCCACGCCACGTCCCCGCAGCCGATGATGGGCTTCACCTCGGCCGTGCCGTCGGCCAGGGCGCTCAGCGCGCTGAGATCAATGGCGGCCGAGGGGAGGGCCGAACAGGTCGCGGGCAGAGCCCACCACTTCAGTTCGCCGCCGGCGTGGAAGCCTGCGGTGATCGCGCCGGTGAAGAAGACGGCGGCCAGCAGGAAGGAGGCGATGCGCGGGGTGCCCCGGCTGGCGCGGCTGAGGACGGCCCAGAAGGTGGCGGCGCCGGCGATGGCCACGGCGGCCCAGTAGACCTCGCGCTGCTTGAGGCAGAGGTTGCAGGGGGCCAGCCCCGCGAACCGCTCGAAGGCGTGAGCCGCGCCCAGCATGGCCAGGGAGGCCGCCAGCGCGAAGGCGGTCCACCAGCGGGTCAGTCGTTGATACAGGCGCGTCATGGCGTCTTTCTTAGACGCAGCCGGGGCCGGCGTCGATCAGTGTCCGACAAGCTTGACGGCGAAGACGGCGCCGACCAGCAGAACCAGGAACAGGACGGTGAACAGGGCCAGCCGTTTCTCGATCACGGCCAGCATGGGCTCGCCCCAGCGCTTGAGCACGAAGGCCACCAGGAAGAAGCGGGCGCCGCGCGTGATCACGCACAGGGCGACGAACAGGGCCAGATTGAACTGGAAGATGCCCGAGGCGATGGTGATCAGCTTGAACGGGATGGGCGTCAGCCCCTTGATCAGGATGACCCAGGCCCCGTGCTGCTGGAACAGGGCCTTGGAGGCTTCGAAAGTGTCGGCCTTGCCCAGCACCGCCAGCATCCACATGCCGACCGGCTCCAGGAAGAAGCCGATGGCGTAGCCCAGCAGGCCGCCCAGCACCGAGGCGAGCGTGCAGACCGCGGCGTAGAAATAGGCGCGATCCGGACGGGCCAGCACCATGGGCGCCAGCATGACGTCGGGCGGAATGGGGAAGAAGGAGCTTTCCGCAAAGGAGACGACGGCCAGAGACCGGGTCGCGTGGCGGTGGCGGGCCAGGGAGAAGACCCAGTCATAGAGCTTGCGAAGCATACAGGCGTCCCGGTTGAGCCGACGGCTCTAGCAGGCCCAAAGCCGGCGTGCACCCGCCGATAATCGCCTGCGACACCGCAACGTGTCCTGTTTCGATGCAGCCCTGCCTTGCGTCCCGGGGGGGCCGCCCATTAGGTTCCGCCCCAATCGGCGACGGATGTCGTCCCAAAATTCAGAGGAGACGCGCCATGAATGACGCCGCCAAACTCGATCAGGAAAACCCGCTGGGCGTGGACGGTTTCGAATTCGTCGAATTCACCGGCCCCGAGCCCGAAGCCATGGTCGCCCGGCTGGAGTTGATGGGCTTCACCCCCACCCATGTGAACCCGACCACGGACGCGGTGCGCCTGAAGCAGGGCGACATCACCATGCTGGTCAACCGCAGCCCCAAGGGCCAGGCGGCGGACTTCGCCAGGGACCACGGCCCCTCGGCCAACGGCATGGCCTTCCGCGTCGCCGACGCCAAGGCCGCCTATGAGGGCGCGCTGGAACGCGGCGCGGTCAAGGCCGAGGGCGTGAACGGCGGGGCGCTGGGGAACGACTATCCCTATATCCTGCAAGGCATCGGCGGTTCGCTGCTCTATGTCGTCGACCAGTACGGCGAGCAGGGCTCGCTGTATGACGCCTGGGACGAGATCGAGGGCTGGGAAGAGGCCGAGCGCAAGAACTCGATGGGTCTGGAGATCCTCGACCACCTGACCCACAACGTGCGTCGCGGCGAGATGCGCACCTGGTCGGGCTTCTATGGTTCGGTGTTCAACTTCGAGGAACAGAAGTATTTCGACATCAAGGGCAAGGCGACGGGCCTGTTCTCCCAGGCCATGATCGCGCCCGACCGCGCCATCCGCATTCCGCTGAACGAGAGTCAGGACGACAACTCCCAGATCGAGGAGTTCCTGCGTCGCTATAACGGCGAGGGCATCCAGCACATCGCCCTGACCACCGAGAACATCTTCGAGACGGTCGAGGCCATGAAGGCGCGCGGCGTGGACTTCCAGGACACGATCGAGACCTATTTCGAGCTGATCGACAAGCGCCTGCCCAACCACGGCGAGGACGTGGAGCGGATGCGCAAGAACCGCATCCTGATCGACGGTTCGGACGAGGAAGGCCTGCTGCTGCAGATCTTCACCCAGGACACCTTCGGTCCGATCTTCTTCGAGATCATCCAGCGCAAGGGCAACGAAGGCTTCGGCAACGGCAATTTCCAGGCCCTGTTCGACTCCATCGAGCTGGACCAGATCCGTCGCGGCGTCATCAAGGTCGACGCCTGAATGAAGATGCGGCCGCCGCACTGGCTGCCCTGGCTCGGCCCGCTGCTGGCGGCCGGGGCCGGGGCGCTGGCCGGGGAATACTGGCTGGGGGGAGGCTTCTGGATGGTGCTGCTGGCGGCGCTGGTCTGCGGCTTCGCCCCCATCCTCGGCTACCGCATCTGGAAGCGACTGCACCACCGGCGCTGAGCTTTCCTCCCCACTCTGTGGGGAGGGGGACCACGAAGTGGTGGAGGGGGCGGCGCGAACATTAGCCCCTCGAGTCGCCCCCTCCGTCACGGCCGCTTGCGCGTCCGCGCCACCTCCCCACAGAGTGGGGAGGAAAATCCTGAGGGAAACCGCCGATGAAGTCCGTCCTGACCGCCGCCGCCGTCCTGACCCTGCTGGCGTCGCCTGCGTTCTCGCAGGAGGCCCCGAGCTGGTCGCTGGCCATTCACGGCGGGGCGGGCGTCATCGAGCGGGCCAGCCTGACGTCGGAACGCGACGCCGCCTATCGCGCCGGATTGCAGGCAGCGCTGGACGCCGGTTCGGCGGTCCTGGCCCGGGGCGGCTCGGCCCTGGACGCGGTCCAGGCGGCGGTCCAGACCATGGAGGACAATCCCCTGTTCAACGCCGGGCGCGGGGCGGTCTTCACCGCCGCCGGCCAGAATGAGCTGGACGCCGCCGTGATGAACGGCGCTGACCTGAGCGCGGGGGCGGTGGCCGGCCTGACCCGCACCCGCCACCCCATCGCGGCGGCCCGGGCGGTGATGGAAAAATCCCCCCATGTCATGCTGATCGGCGAGGGCGCCGAGACCTTCGCCGCCTCGGTCGGGCTGGAACAGGTCGAGCCGAGCTTCTTCTTCACCGAGAGCCGCTGGCAGGCCCTGCTGAAGGCCCTGCGCGACAAGGGCCTGCCGCTGCCGTCGCGCCCCGAAGGCGCGCCGCCGGAACCCGCGACCCTGGCCAGGCCGGTCCCGCTGGCCTCGCTCAACGAAGCGCCGCTGGACGAGCGCAAGTTCGGCACGGTCGGCGCCGTGGCCCGGGACAGCCAGGGCCGTCTGGCCGCCGCCACCTCGACCGGCGGCATGACCGCCAAGCAGTGGGGCCGGGTCGGCGACGTGCCGGTGATCGGCGCCGGCACCTACGCCTCCAACGCCGACGGCTGCGCCGTCTCGGCCACCGGATCGGGCGAGTATTTCATCCGCGCCACCGTGGCCCGCGACATCTGCCACCGCACGGCCACGGGCATGGCGGTTCAGCCCGCCGCCGACGCCGAGATCGCCGAGGTCGGCGCCATCGGCGGCGACGGCGGCGTCATCGTCATGGGCAAGGACGGCGCGGTCGCCTTCTCGATGAACACCTCGGGCATGTATCGCGGCGAGGCCGGTTCGGGCCGCACCAGCCGCGTCGCCATCTACGCCGACGAAGAAAGCCCGCGATGACCGGGGCGGTCGTCGATCTGGCGCAGAAGTTCGGCGGCTTTTCCGACCAATGGCGGCCGCGCGTCGCGGCGCAGCTGAACGGGCAGGACGTGCGGCTGGTCAAGGTCCAGGGGGTCTTCCCCTGGCACAGCCACGCCGAGGCCGAGGAGATGTTTCTGGTCTGGAAGGGCCGCTTCCGGGTCGAGTTTCGCGACCGGATCGAAACCCTGGAGCCCGGCCAGTTCATCGTCGTGCCGCGCGGCGTCGAACATCGCACCGCCGCCGACGAGGAGGCCGAGGTGATGATCTTCGAACCGTCCGAGGTGATCAACACCGGCGACGCCCCGACCTCCGACTTCACCGCGCCGACGGGGCAGACGATATGACGACACGCGACCATCCCGGCGTTCTCGCCCCGCCGCCGCTGATCTACCTCGGCTTCCTGCTGGCGGGATACGGCGTGGGTCAGCTGGTCAGCGAGCCGTCGCTGGGCCTGAACGCCGATGTGCGGCGTGGCCTGGCCTTTGTTCTGGTGATCGGCGGTCTGCTGCTGGACGGGATCGCGGCGGGAACCTTCCGCCGTCTCGGCACCCCGCCCGAGCCGTGGAAGCCGACCACGGCCCTGGCGACCGGCGGCCTCTATCAATACAGCCGCAATCCCATCTACGTCGGCTTCGGGATCACCTACGCCGGGTTCGCCCTGGCCATGGACAGCCCGGTCGCCCTGGCCCTGCTGGCGCCCTGCCTGATGGTCATTGACCGCTTCGTCATTCAGCGTGAAGAGCGCTATCTCACAATGAAATTCGGCGCCGAATACCACGCCTACAAAGGAAAGGTCCGCCGATGGCTGTGACCCCCAACACCCCCGCCCCGCACGCCGACGAACTGTCGGAAATGGCCATCGAGGAACTGGACGCCGCCTGCGGCCTGCACTGGGTCGAGATGAAGGCCGTCACCCCCTGGGGCGACACCTATGAGGGCGTGGCCCCGTCGGGCCGGGCGGTCGAGATCGAGCGCCGCTACCTGTGGGCGCACGAGCCCGCAGGCGCCATCGCCGTCGAGGTCGAGGTGCGCGACCCGGCCCTGCGTACCGGGGCCGAGGCCCGCGCCGTCATCTCGCCCCCGAATAGTTGATCGAACGGCGGCTTTGCGACCGCCGACGCCGCTTTCCAACCGCTTCGCCTCGGACTAGCTTCGCCCCATGAAACTCGCCTCGCTCAAGCACGGCCGTGACGGCCGCCTCGTCGTCGTCTCCAGGGACCTGAACTGGTTCACCGACGCCTTCCTGATCGCCCCCACGCTGCAGGCGGCGCTGGATGACTGGGACCGCTGCGAGCCCCTGCTGCGGGCCCTGGCGGAAAGCCTTGAGCACGAAGCCGTGCCGCGCGGCCGCTTCCACGAGCGCGACGCCGCCGCCCCCCTGCCCCGCGCCTATCAGTGGGCCGACGGCTCGGCCTATGTGAACCACGTCGAACTGGTGCGCAAAGCGCGCGGCGCCGAGATGCCCGCGACCTTCTGGACCGATCCGCTGATGTATCAGGGCGGCTCCGACAACTTCCTCGGCGCCCGCGACGCCATCCCGCTGAAGGACGAGGCCTGGGGCTGCGACCTGGAGGCCGAGATCGTGGTCGTCACCGGCGACGTGCCGCTGGGCGCCACGCGCGACGAGGCCCTGGCGGCGATCCGTCTGGTCGGTCTGGTCAACGACGTGTCCTTGCGCAACCTGATCCCCGGCGAACTGGCCAAGGGCTTCGGCTTCGTCCAGTCCAAGCCCGCCAGCGCCCTGTCGCCGGTCTTCGTCACCCCGGATGAACTCGGTGATCGCTGGAAGGACGGCAAGCTGTCGGGCGAGCTTCTGGTCCAGTTGAACGGCGCCGACTTCGGCAAGGCCGACGCGGGCGTGGACATGACCTTCGACTTCGGCGTGCTGATCGCCCATCTGGCCAAGACCCGCGCCCTGATCGCCGGCACCATCATCGGGTCGGGCACGGTGTCGAACAAGGACGCCGACGGCGGTCCGGGCAAGCCGGTGGCCGAAGGCGGTCTGGGCTATTCCTGCATCGCCGAGGTCCGCACGGTCGAAACCCTCCTGACCGGCGAAGCCAAGACCCCCTTCCTCAAGCACGGCGACACCGTCCGCATCGAGATGCTGGACGACGGGCGCCACTCCATCTTCGGCGCCATCGAACAGACGGTCGCCTGATCCTGCTTTTCCGACCGCCGTTCGCCGGGGTAGGCTGACGGCGTTTCTGGAAGGGGAAGTTCCATGTCGTCGCAAACCATGGGTCCGATCATCGGCGTAGGCGTCGCCTTGGTCGTCAGCGCCCGTCGTATTCTGGCGGGCGCCGCCGCTAGCCAGGTGGAGATCGCCGCATGAAGACCGCCCTGGTCCTAACGACGACGCTGGCCCTCGCCTTGCCCGCCGTGGCGCAGGAGGCGGCAGTCGATTGGGACCTGACGATCCAGCCCGAAGAAAAGCTGACGACCGCTCACACCGAATTCGACAACGGTCTGGTGCTCGCCGCGCGCTGCCAGGAGGGCACGTTCCAAGTCTTGATCGGCGGTCTGCCCGAGGCCCCGGCGGCGCGTGACCTGATGAGCGCGCGGCGCATGCTGGGGATCAGTTTCGGGGACGACCCGGTTTCGGATCAGGGCTTCATGATCGGCCAGAACCGCCAGGTCGCCTTCTCCGAACTCCCCTCATCCCTGGCGCGCAGCATGCGCGAGGGCGGCCGGATGCAGATCGTCGTCGTAGGCGCCGCCGAGGGCGGGCGCAACCTGCGCTATGTCGTCGAATTGCCGCCGTCCAACGCCGCGATAGATCAGGCCTTGGGCGCCTGCGGCCACCCTCTGGTCGATCCTCGCGACCGCGAGCTGGACGCCCTGGGAGACGACGGCCTTCCCGCCGACATCACATGGCGACGCCGGCCCGTGACCCAATACCCCCAAGGCCGCACCTTCACGGCGGGCTTCGCCGTCGTGACCTGCCTGGGCCGCCCCGACGGCCAACTGTCGGACTGTGTCGTGGAAACGGAGTTTCCAGCAAACGGCGGCTTTGGCGCCGCTGCGCTCAAGGCCACGCGATCAGGTCGGCTGGTGAACCGCGACGGCGGTCTCGTGCCGCTGACCCGCATCGTCTACCGCACCAACTTCAGAATGGACTCAGGAAGCGACCCATCGACAGGGTCCAGAATTCGCCGCAGCGAAAATGAATAGGATCGCGGCTTCAGGCGTTGCAGTCGGCGATTGACCCGGCGAATTCCGCCGCTAGATTGCGCGCCTCCCAGACCTGTGCGGGTGTGGTGGAATTGGTAGACGCGCTGGATTCAAAATCCTGTTCCGAGAGGAGTGCCGGTTCGAGCCCGGCCACCCGCACCACGTCCGGTTGAGCCCCCGCCCCGGGGCCCCTTCCCTCCGCCAGAAATCTCTATCACCCCGGAACGCAGCCTTGGCCGTTCTGGCGCATTTCGCTTGCGAGGAGGGATGTCGCGCGCCGACGCATGACGAAACAAAGAATGAGCCACGCCTCACTTGATTAAGCGGACACAAGTGTCCACTTGGCGATCTTCATGACCCGTCCCTTGCGAAAAGACGCCGCCGAACGCCGCGAGGCGCTGCTGAAAGCAGCCGCCGAGGCCTTTGCGCGCGACGGGCTGGACGCTCCCCTGCACCTGATCGCCGAACAGGCGGGCGTGGGCCGGGCGACCCTGTATCGCAACTTCGCCGACCGGTCGGAGCTGGCCCTGGCGGTGTTCGTTGGACAGATCGACGATCTGGGACGCCGCACGCATTCGCGGCTTGACGATCCCGACGTCTTCCTCTGGTTCCTGGGCCAGATGGTCGAGTTGATGGTCCGCAGCGCCGGTCTGTCCACCGCCATCCGCGACCTGAGGGACGAAGCCCTGGCGCCTATCCGGTCTGGGCTGAAACAGGCGGGCGCTGACGCCCTGCGCGTGTCGCAGGCGGCGGGCCGCGTGCGGGCCGACCTGACCGTCGAGGACATTCGCGTCGTCGCCCTGATGCTGGGCGCGCCGTCGCGCACGGCCGCTGCCGCCGACCGCGACAGGCTGAGCCGTCGCACCCTGGAACTGGTGCTGGACGCCGTCCGGCTCCCGGCCGGTCAGGCGACGAACCCGCAGGCGGAGGGGGCCGTATGAGCCGCCGCAACTGGGACCTGCCCTGGGACGACTATCTGGCGACGCTGAAGCCGCACGAAAGGCCGGCCCTGCCCGGTTCCCCGGCCACGCCTGATCACGCGACGCCGTGGCGACTGGCCTATGCGGCAGTGGGTATTCTGGTGGCACTGACCGGCAGTCTCGGCAATGCAGCGGTGACGGCCAATATTCCGCAACTGGCGGGGTCTCTGGGCGTGACCATCGCCGAGGCCACCTGGCTGCCGGTCGTCTTCGTCATGACCAACGCCTGCATGAACCTGCTGCTGGTCAAGTTCAGGATGCAGTACGGCCTGCGCCTGTTCACCGAGATCATCCTGGTGGTCTTTCTGGCGACGGCGGCGGCCCACCTTTTTCTTGAGGACTTCGGCTCCACCCTGGTCGTGCGCGGCATCGCCGGGATCGCGGCGGCGGGGATGTCGACGCTGGGCATCCTCTACATCATCCAGGCCTTCCCGGCGCAGCACCGGCTGAAGGGCATCATCATCGGCGTCGGCCTGTCCAGCCTGGCGATTCCGCTGGCGCGGCTGGGGGTCGGCCATCTGCTGGATCACGACCTTTGGCGAGCCGTCTACATGTTCGACCTGGGGCTGGTGCTGATCGCCCTGCCCGCCGTCTTTGCGCTGAAGATGCCGCCGTCGCAGAGGATCAAGGCGTTCGAGAAGCTGGACTTCGTCACCTTCGCCCTGTTCGCGCCGGGCGTGGCCCTGCTGACCGCCGTCCTGGGTCTGGGGCGGATCGTCTGGTGGACCGAGGCCCCCTGGATCGGGCTGGCCCTGATCGGCGCCCTGGTGCTGCTGACGGCCGCCGTGGTGGTGGAATATAATCGCGCCAATCCGCTGATCGACCTGAAGTGGCTGGCGGGCGGCGATATCGTGCGGTTGCTGTTGGCCATCCTGCTGGTGCGGATCGTGCTGTCGGAACAGACGACGGGCGCGGTCGGCTTCCTGCAGCAGATGGGTCTGGGGAATGACCAGATGCACGGGCTGTTCTGGATCATGCTGCTGGCCACGGCGACGGGGACCCTGGCCAGCGCCCTGACGTTGAACCCGATGAAGCTTTGGAAGCCCATCTCCATCGCGCTCGGCCTGATCGCCGTCGGCGCCTTCATGGACAGCCATGCGACAGTGCTGACCCGGCCCGTGAACCTCTATTTCAGTCAGGCTCTTCTGGCCTTCGCCGCCGCCTTCTTCATCGGCCCCACCATGATCATCGGCTTCGGCAAGGTCTTGCAGGGCGGGGGCAAGAACATGGTCAGCTTCATCGTCGTCTTCTCGATCGGCCAGAACATCGGCGGCCTGATGGGCTCGGCCCTGGTCGGCACGATCCAGACGATCCGCGAGAAATACCATTCCAACCAGTTGAGCGAGAGCATCAACCTGGGCGATCCCGACGTGGTGCTGCGGCTTCAACAGCTGTCAGGCGCCTATGCCCACACCATCGGCGACGCGGCCCTGAGACAGGCGCAAGGGTTGAAACTGCTGCAACAGCAGGTCAGCCAGCAGGCCCAGGTTCTGGCCTATAACGACGTCTTCCTGCTGATTTCGGGCGCCGCCGCCGTGGGCGCCGTCTGGGTCGCCGCCAACCATTTCCGCCCCCGTATCGAGGCGCGCCGCGCCGCCAACCGCGAGGCGGCTAACGCCGCCGCAGCCGCCGCTGTCGAATGACCCGGATCCGACCATGACCGACGCCACGCCCGCCCCCGCTCCCGCCCCCACCTCGCCCCCCGCCCCGGCGGCCCCGCCGCCGTCCAGCAGCCGCCGCGTCATGTGGAGCGTGGTGCTGGTTCTGATCGCCCTGGTGGGGGTGGGGCTGATCCTGCACGCCTGGCGGCTGCCGCCCTTCGACGGCGGGCCGCAGAGCACGGACAACGCCTATGTGCGGGGTCAGGTGACGGTCATCAGCCCGCAGGTCAGCGGCTATGTCACAGCGGTCGAGGTGCAGGACTTCCAGTCGGTGCGGCAGGGCCAGCTTCTGGCGACCATCGACGACCGCATCTATCGTCAGCGGCTGGAGCAGGCGAAGGCGGCGCTGCACTCGGCCGAAGCGGCCCTGGCCAACTCGGCCCAGAGCCAGGCCTCGGCGCGCGGCTCGGTGGCCCAGACCCGCGCCTCCATCGCCGGGGCGGAATCCGCCGTGACGAAAGCCCGCGCCGACGCCCAGCGCGTCCGCACCCTGTTCGCCGGCGGCTGGGTGGCCCAGGCCCAGGTGGACACGGCCCAGAACGCCCTTCGCGCCGCCGAGGCCCAGCTGGCCGCCGCTCGCGCCGCCGAGGGCGTGGCCCAGACGGGCGTCACATCGGCCGTCGTCAGCCGCGGCTCGCTGGAGGCTGCGGTCGAGAACGCCCAGGCCCAGGTGCGTCTGGCCCAGATCGACCTGGACAACACCCGCATCACCGCCCCCCGCGCCGGCCGTCTGGGCGAGGTCGCAGTGCGGGTCGGCCAGCAGGTCGCGGTCGGCACGCAGCTGACGGCCCTGGTCCCGGACGTGGTCTGGGTCACGGCCAATATGAAGGAGACGCAGATGCGCGACGTCCGCGTCGGCCAGCCCGTCGAGATCGCCATCGACGCCCTGGGCGGCCAGACGCTGACGGGCAAGGTGGAGCGCGTTTCGCCCGCCGCCGGGTCCGAGTTCAGCGTCATCCGTCCCGACAACGCCACCGGCAACTTCACCAAGGTGGCCCAGCGCATCCCCGTCCGCATCGCCATCGACCCCGGTCAGGAGGCCGCCGCGCGGCTGGCGCCCGGCATGTCGGTCACCGCCAGGATCGACGTCAGCGGCGCGCGCTGACATGGCGCTGCAACGCAAAATTCATGGCCGTGCGGGGTTGCGTCAGCCTGACGCAGGCCGCATCAGGTCCCGATGACCAGCGCCCCGACCACGACAGCCGCCGCCTCCAAGGGGCCGGGGTTCGCCGAATTCGTCTGTCTGATCGCCATCATGATGGCGCTGAACGCCCTAGCCATCGACGCCATGTTGCCGGCCCTGCCGCACATCGGCGAGGACCTGGGCGTCGCCAACGAGAACACGCGCCAGTGGGTCATCACCGCCTACCTGCTGGGCTTCGGCGGAGCGCAGCTCTTCTACGGTCCTCTGGCGGACCGCTTCGGTCGCCGCCCCATCCTGTTCATCGGCATCGGTCTCTATGTCGCCTTCAGCGTGCTGGCCGCCTTCGCCCAGTCGTTCGAATGGCTGATCCTGTCGCGCATCGGCATGGGTCTGGGCTCGGCGGCGACGCGGGTGCTGGCCGTCTCCATCGTGCGCGACCGCTATTCCGGCCGCACCATGGCGCGGGTCATGTCGCTGAGCTTCCTGGTCTTCCTCGGCGTGCCGATCCTGGCCCCGACGGTCGGGCAGCTGATCATGCTGGTCGCGCCCTGGCGCTGGATCTTCGGCTTCTTCGCCCTGTTCGGCGGCAGCTTCCTGATCTGGGCCGCCCTGCGCCTGCCCGAGACCCTGCATCCCGAAGATCGCATGCCGATCAAGGTGAAGCGTATCGCCGGCGCCTTTGGTCAGGCCCTGAGCAGCCGCATCGGCATGGGCTACACCCTGGCCATGACGGCGATCAGCGGCGCCCTGTTCGCCTTCATCAACTCGTCGCAGCAGATCTTCTTCGACGTGTTCAAGTCGCCCGGCCTGTTCACCACCGTCTTCGCAATGGTGGCCGGCGGCATCGCCCTGGCCTCGGTGCTGAACTCGCGCCTGGTGGAGAAGCTGGGCTCGCGCCTGATCGCCCATACGGCCCTGATGGGCTTCATCGCCTTCAGCCTGCTGCACGCCGTGATCGCCTATGCCGGCCACGACAGCCTGTGGATGTTCGCCGTCTTGCAGGCGTGCAAGATGTTCTGCTTCGGCTTCATCGCCGGCAATTTCGGCTCCATGGCCATGGAGCCCATGGGCCATATCGCCGGAACGGCCGCCTCAGCCCAGGGCTTCATCTCGACCATAGGCGGGGCCCTGCTGGGCTTCTGGATCGGCCAGCATTTCGACGGCACCACCGTACCGATGACCGTCGGCTTCGCCGCCCTCGGCCTCGCCGCCCTGCTGCTGGTGCTGGCCGCCGAGAAGGGCCGGCTGTTCAAGGCCCACCACCTGCGGCCGGTGGCGCGCCCTACCTAGGCCGCCATCTGCCAAGGCTTGATCTTTACGGCGCGAGGGAGCCTTTTCGCACGCGTCTGAATACGGAGCGTTCGATGACCCTGAAGCTGGTTGGGCGGGTTTCCGCCCTGGCCCTCGCCGCCGCCCTTGTCTCTTCCCTTGGCGCCTGCGCCACCGCGCCCGGAGGCGAGTCCATGACGACGCCCGTCGCTGAGGCGCCCGCCTTCGCCTACGCCAACGACATCCATTCCAACGCTCGCCCGGCCGAGGCGCGCGTCGGCCATGTGGCGCTGGACCTGATCGCCGACTTCGCCGCCAAGACCCTGTCGGGCTCGGCCACGCTGGACGTCACCGGCCGCGTCGGCGTGACCGAGGTGGTGCTGGACACCAAGAACCTGGACATCCGCGGCGTGCGCGACGCGCAGGGCCGCGCCCTGCGCTTTGAGCTGGGCGCCGTCGACGCCATCAAGGGGCAGCCCCTGACCGTCCACCTGCCTGCCTTCACCGGCAGCGAGGTCCAGAAGATCGTCGTCAGCTATTCGACCCGTCCCGACTCCTCGGCTCTGCAATGGCTGGCCCCGCAACAGACGGCGGGTGGGGGCAAGCCCTATCTGTTCAGCCAGGGCCAAGCCATCCTGACCCGCACCTGGGTCCCGACCCAGGACAGCCCCGGCATCCGCCAGACCTATTCCGCCCGCATCGTCGCCCCCGCCGACCTGACCGTGGTCATGTCCGCCGAACACCTGACGCCGCAGGGCGAGGCGGCGGGCGCGGGGAACAAGGCCTGGCGCTTCGACATGGATCATCCGATCCCGCCCTATCTGATGGCCATCGCCATCGGCGACATCGCCTTCGCCTCGTTCGACGGCCGCACCGGCGTCTGGACCGAGCCGAGCCGCCTGGAAGCCGCGCGCGCCGAGCTGCAATCGACCCCGCGCATGGTGGACGCCGCCGAGGCCCTGTACGGCCCCTATCGCTGGGGCCGCTACGACCTGCTGGTCCTGCCGCCCAGCTTCCCCTTCGGCGGGATGGAGAACCCGCGCCTGACCTTCGCCACCCCGACCATCATCGCCGGGGACCAGTCGCTGGTCTCGCTGGTGGCGCACGAGCTTGCCCATAGCTGGTCGGGCAACCTGGTCACCAACGCGACGTGGTCGGACATCTGGCTGAACGAAGGCACCACGGTCTATTTCGAGAACCGGATCATGGAGGCCCTGTACGGCCGCGAGCGCGCCATGCAGGAGCAGGTTCTGGGCTGGGGCGAGCTGTCGGCCGAACTGGCGACCACCGCGCCGGACGATACGAAACTGCACATCGACCTGACCGGACGCGACCCGGACGACGGCCTGTCGGGCGTGCCCTATGAGAAGGGCGCGGCCATGCTGCGCACCATCGAGCGCATCGTCGGTCGCCCGACGTTTGACGCCTGGCTCCGTGGCTATTTCGACCGCCACGCCTTCCAGCCCATGACCGACGTCGGCTTCCTGGCCGACATCCGCGAACACTTGATCAAGGGCGATGCGGCGCTCGAGGCCCAGTTGCAGCTCGACAACTGGATCTACCAGCCCGGAATGCCGTCGAACTGGGTCCCGCCGGTGTCGGACGCCTTCGCGGCCGTGGACGCCCAGGCCAAGGCCGTCTTCGCCGACAAGGGTCCGGCCTCAGCCGCCGACTGGAAAAACTGGAACACCCAGCAGCGCCAGCGCTTCCTGGCCTGGCGTCCAGCAGGGCTGGCGGCCGGCGCCGACTGGCTGACCCCGGCGCAGCTGGCCGATCTGGAAAAGACCCTGAACCTGGCCCATGAGGGCAACGCCGAGCTGACCTTCGCCTGGCTGCAGATCGCCCTGGCGCATCGGTATGAGCCCGCCGTCGCTGTCGCCGACCGCTTCCTGACCACACAGGGCCGACGCAAGTTCGTCCTGCCCCTGTTCCAGACCCTGTGGAGCGAGGGCGACTGGGGCCGCCCCATCGCCACGCGCATCTACGCCAAGGCCCGGCCTTTGTATCACCCGGTGACGTCGGGTTCCGTGGATCAGCTGGTGGGACGGCCGTAGCGAAAGCAATCCTCCCCCGCCTGCGGGGGAGGGGGACCGCGCAGCGGTGGAGGGGGCGGCTACAGCTGCCGCCCTTAGCCCCTGGATCGCCGCGGTCGGAGGGCCGAAATTCCAAGATGTGGGGCCAAGGTCTCGCCCCCTCCACCATGCTTCGCATGGTCCCCCTCCCCCGCTGCGCAGGGGAGGATTTTTACAAATCCACCACCTCAGCCCCGTCCTCGCGGGCCAGCCGGTCGGCGAGGATGGCGCGGTGGCAGCCGCAGGCCTCGGCCTCGAAGCACAGCAGGGCGACGCGCTTCTGCCCCGCCACATGGCGCAGGTTCTGGAAGGCGGCCTCCGCCTCCGGCTCCTGCATGTGGGCGTTGAAGATGGCCTGCATGGTCGCCACGTCGCCCTTCCTCGCCGCATCGCGCCCGGCCTTGGGCGTGCCCAGCGGCCGCAGATGAAGATAGTCGACGCCTTCCGCCTTCAGGCTCTGGCCCAGCAGCGTCTTGGAAAAACCGGCCCGGCGCGAGGCCGCCACCGCCCGCACATCGACCAGAACTTCGACCCCCGCCGTCTTCAGCCGCGCAATGACCTGGGCCTGGGTCGCGCCTTCATAACCGATGGTGAACAGCTTCATCCGGCGATGATGCGCGCGGGATCGCTTGACGCCAAGCCCGGCTCCGGCTCCCCTGCGCCCGACCTGGAGGCGCCGATGTTCCGAACCCTGAAGACGACCCTGCCGCTGGCCGCCGCCCTGATGCTGGCCGCAGCCCCCGCCGCCTTGGCCCAGAACCTGTTGATCCGGGGCGGGACCATCCATACGGGGGATGAGGCCCAGCCGACCGCCGAGGTGGTGGCCGTGCGCGACGGACGCATCGCCTATGTCGGCGCCGCCGCTGGCGCGCCTTCGGCCGAGGGGCTGGAGGTGGTGGACCTGAAGGGGGCGACCCTGTTTCCCGGCTTCACCGACGGGCACGCCCATCTGGACGGCATAGGCTGGCGCGAGATGACGCTGAACCTGGAGGGCTCGGCTTCGGTCATCGAGGCCATGCAGCGGCTCAGCGACTGGGCCAAGGCCCACCCGGAGGGCGTCATCGTCGGGCGCGGCTGGATCGAGACCCACTGGCCCGAAAAGCGCTTCCTGACCGCCGCCGATCTGGACGCCGCCGCGCCGGGCCGGGTGGTGCTGCTGAGCCGGGCCGACGGCCATGCGGTCGCCGTCTCCAGCGCCGCGCTGAGCGCCGCCGAGATCAAGGCCGCGACGACCGCCCCCTCGGGCGGCGAGATTCTGAAGGACGCAAACGGCCAGCCGACCGGCCTGCTGGTCGACGGGGCCATGGCTCTGGTCGATCCGCTGACGCCGCAGGCCGATGCTACGGCGACCCGCGCGGCCTATCGCGCCGGGTTCGGCGTCTATGCCCGCTATGGCTGGACCGGCGTCCACTTCATGAGCGCGCCGTGGAAGGACGTCCCCCTGCTGGAGGCGATGGCGCGCGAGGGCGAGGCGCCGCTGCGGGTCTATAACAGCATCGACATGGGCGACGCCCGCGCCCTGATGGCGGGCGGGCCGCGCGACGCGGGCGACGGGCGGATCATCACCCGGGCGATCAAGTTCTACGCCGACGGCGCGCTGGGCTCGCGCGGGGCCAAGCTGTTCGAGCCCTATTCGGATCGCCCCGACACGTCCGGCCTGATGCTGGCGTCGCGCGAGACGGTCATGCCGCTGTATCAGGAGGCCCTGCGCACTGGCGTCCAGATCGCCACCCACGCCATCGGCGATCAGGGCAACCACGACGTCGCGGCCTGGTACGAAGAAGCCCTGCGGTCCGTGCCGACATCGGAATGGAAGCTGGCAGATCCGCGCTGGCGCATCGAGCACGCCCAGATCATCCGGCCCGCCGACTATCACTATTTCAACGACCTGCCGATCATCGCCTCGATGCAGCCCAGCCACGCCATCGGCGACCTGCATTTCGCCGCCGACCGCCTGGGCGACGCCCGTCTGGACGGGGCCTATGCCTGGCATACCCTGGTGGACCGGGGCGTGATCGTGGTCGGCGGCTCGGACGCGCCGGTCGAACGCGGCGATCCGCTGATCGAGTTCTACGCCGCCGTGGCGCGGCGCGACCTGAACGGCTTCCAGGGGCCGGACTGGCGCCCGAACGAGGCCGTGGACCGGGCCACGGCGCTGAAGATGTTCACCCTCTGGCCCGCCTACGCCAGCTTCCGCGAGGATGAGCTGGGCACCATCGAGGTCGGCAAGCGGGCGGACTTCACCGCCTTCAACATCGACCTGATGACCGTGCCCGCCGCCGACATCCCCAAGGGGCGTGCGGTCCTGACCGTGGTGGACGGACAGGTGGTTTACCGGGCCGACTAAAGGCTTCTGACCCGCCTGTGCGTTGCGGCGGGGCGGCGCATCGGTTAAGCCCCGGCGAGGATTTCTTCTCCGGTCGCCCGTTGCGGTCGGGGTTTGGCGTTGGAGCGCTCAGATGGCTGATTTCGCCCCCGGACTGGTCACCGTTTTCGGCGGCTCGGGCTTTGTCGGAACCCAGGTGGTGCGGGCCCTGGCCAGGCGCGGCTGGCGCGTGCGCGTCGCCGTGCGCAAGCCCGCCCTGGCCTATGAGCTGCGCATGGCCGGCGACGTCGGCCAGATCCAGACCGTCCGCTGCGACATCACCGACAAGGCCGCCGTGGCCGAGGCGATCAAAGGCGCCGACGCCGTGGTCAACCTGGTCGGCATCCTGTTCGAGACCGGCGGCCGCAAGTTCGAGGCCCTGCACGTCGACGGCGCCGTCAATGTCGCCGAGGCCGCCCGCGCCGCCGGCGTCAAGCGCCTGACCCATATGTCGGCCATCGGCGCCGACGTGAACGGCAAGGCCGACTACGCCCGCACCAAGGGCGCCGCCGAGGCCGCCGTCCGCGCCGCCTTCCCCGGCGCCGTGGTCATCCGCCCGTCGATCATCTTCGGCAAGGGAGACGCCTTCCTGAACCGTTTCGCCGCCATGGCGACCTTCTCGCCGGCCCTGCCTCTGATCGGCGGCGGCGTGACGAAATTCCAGCCCGTCTATGTCGGCGACGTGGCCGAGGCTGTGGCCCGCGCCACCGTCGCGCCGGAAGCCGAGGGCAAGACCTTCGAACTGGGCGGCCCGTCGGTCTGGACTTTCGAGGACATCCTGAAGTTCATCCTGCGCGAGACCAACCGCAATCGCTTCCTGATCCCCGTGCCCTTCTTCGCCGCCCGCATCCTCGGGTCGCTGGCGCAGATCCCGGCGGCGATCGGTCTGGCGCCCGCATTGACCAGGGATCAGGTGGTGCTTCTGGAAAACGACAACGTCGTCGCGCCGGGCGCGGACGGTCTGGCCGCGCTGGGCATCGCGCCGACCGGTCTGGAAGCCATCGCGCCTGGCTACCTGTTCCGCTATCGCGTCGGCGGGCAATACGCCGAAAGCCCCGCCGCCGCCTGATCGGCGCCGGCCACGAAAAACCCCTCGGGACCCGCGTCCCGAGGGGTTTTTCTTAGGCTATGCCTCTGCCGTCGTCCGGGATGACGGCAGGTATTTACAGCGCGCCCGTCACGGCCAGGCCGATGATGCCCGCCACGCCCACGGCGATCCGCCACCAGGCGAAGGGGCCGAAGCCGCGCTTGGACACGAAGTCCAGCAGGAAGCGCACCACCACCAGGGCCGTCAGGAAGGCGGCGACGAAACCCACGGCAATCAGGCCGAAGTCGCTGAAGTCCAGCACGTCGCGGTTCTTGAACAGGTCGTAGAAGACCGCCGCCCCCATGGTCGGCAGGGCCAGGAAGAAGCTGAACTCGGCCGCCGAGCGCTTGTCCGTGCCCAGCAACAGGCCGCCGGCGATGGTGGCGCCCGAGCGCGACACCCCCGGAATCATGGCCAGGCACTGGAACAGGCCGATCAGGAAATAGACGCGGAAAGGATAGCGATCCGCGTCCAGATAGGTTGGCATCTTCTTCAGCCGGTCCAGCCACAGCAGCAGCAGGCCGCCGACGATCAGGGCGATACAGATGACCAGAGGCGTCTCGAACAGCACCGTCTTGATGAAGCCATAGGCCAGGAAGCCGATCACCACGGCGGGGGCGAAGGCGACCAGCAGGCCGATCAGAAAACGCCGCGCCTCTGGATCGAAGGGCCAGCGCGTCGCCAGGGTCCACAGACGTTTGAAATAGACGCTGATGATGGCCAGCAGGGCGCCCAGCTGGATGACGATCTCGAACGTCTTGCCCGTGCTCTCGAAGCCGAGGAAATGTCCCAGCAGCAGCAGGTGGCCGGTGGACGACACCGGAATGAATTCGGTCAATCCCTCGACCAGACCCAGAAGGATCGCCGTCAGCCAGTCCGCCATGGAAACTCCGTCTCGACTGGCGGCGGTCCGTCCGCGCCAGCAATCCCTTCCTTAGCGCCCCGATCAGGACGCCGCCATTGGCGGATGACCGCTTTTGCGCGACAAGGGCGGGGATGACCGCCTCCCCCCTAGACGACGCTCACGCCACGACCCGCCGGATCACCACCCTCTCGGTGGGGACAGCCACGGTCCTGATCGTGCTGAAGGCCTTTGCGCTCGGCGCCTCGGGCTCGGTGTCGATCCTGGCGACCCTGGCGGATTCGTCGCTGGACCTGATCGCCTCCCTGGCCACCTTCTTCGCCGTGCGCTGGGCGGCGGCCCCCGCCGATCCCGAGCACCGCTATGGCCACGGCAAGGCCGAGGCCCTGGCCGGTCTGGTGCAGGCGGGCCTGATCTTCGCCTCGGCCGTCTTCATCGGCTGGGAGGCGGTGCAGCGCATCTTCGACCCTCGCCCCGTCGCCGCGGGGGGCTGGGCTGTCGGCGTGGTCGTCGCCTCCATCGCCGTCACCCTGTGGCTGGTGTGGATGCAGACCCGGGCGCTGAAGAAGACAAACTCCCTGGCCGTGGCGGGCGACCGCGCCCACTACGCCGCCGACCTGGCGGCCAATGTGGTGGTGCTGATCGGCGTGGTCTCGGGCGCCTACCTGGGCGCGCCGGGGCTGGACGCGGCGGCGGGTCTGGTCGTGGCGGTCTGGCTGTTCTGGGGCGCCGTCAGCCTGCTGCGCGAGTCCGCCGACCACCTGCTGGACCATGCCGGGCCGGAAGAGGCGCGCGTGACGATCACCGCCGCCGTCCTGGCCGATCCCCGCATCTCGGGCGTCCACCAACTTCGCACCCGCATGGCCGGGCAGGTGCTGATGATCCAGATGCACGTCGACCTGGAGCCGAGCCTGACGCTGGAGGCCGCGCACGCCATCGTGGTCGAGGCCGAGCAGCGCGTGCTGGCGGCCTTCCCCCATGCCGACCTGCTGATCCACGCAGACCCGCGCGGCAAGGGCGAGGATCACGGTCGCCGCGACGCTTCCGTCGAGACGCCGACGGTATCCGGGCCGTCTTCAGAGACGGTCGAAGAGCCGCTGACGATCCGCCCCGGTCCCTGGTCCTGAGCCGCGACCGTCCGTCGCGGTAAACGCGGTCTTAACGCGCGGGGCCTATGGATCGATCAATGTCCGCCCCCGCCGTCCTCTATCATTTCGCTTTCCATCCCGGCTCGCGCACCGCGCGGTTGGCCCTGGGCGAGGCGCGCGTCGAATTCGGCGAGGAACTGGTCAAGCCGTGGGAGGACGACTGCCCCGTCATCGACCTCAACCCCTCGGGGATGCCGCCGGTCCTGACCGTGACGGAGAAGGGCAAGACCCTGACCCTGTGCGAGATCGATTCCATCCTCGGCTGGATCGAAGACCGCTCCAAGGGCGACGTCCTGATGCCCGCCGACATCGGCGAACGGGCGGAGGCGCGGCGCCTGGCCGCCTGGTTCAACCGCCGCTTCATCGACGAGGTCGACGCCGTCCTGCTGCATGAGCGGATGGAGAAACCCCTGCTGCGGCTGGGTCCGCCCGAGGCGCGGATGCTGCGCGAAGGCCGCGACGCGCTGCGCACCCATATGGCCATGTTCGAGGCCCTGGCCGCCGGGCGTGAATGGCTGGCGGGGCGGCGGCTCAGCCAGGCCGACCTGATCGCGGCGGGCCACCTGTCGGTGCTGGACTATTTCGGCGAGATCACCTGGGCGTCCTATCCGGCGCTGAAGACCTGGTATTCCAAGCTGAAGTCACGGCCCTGTTTCCGACCGCTGCTGACCGACCGTTTCCCGGGCGTGCAGCCGGCGACCTGGTACGCCGACCTCGACTTCTGAGGCTAACAGGGGCAAAGGCCCCTTCATGGCGGCCGACCCCCGCATCTTCATCCGACAGCGCGCCGCCGAACTGGGCTTCGGCGTGTGCCGCTTCGCCTCGGCCAGCGAGCCGTGGAGCGCGGGCGAGAAGCTGGCCCACTTCGTCGAGGCCGGACGGCACGGCGACATGGGCTGGATGGAGACGACGCTGGAGCGCCGCGCCCACCCCACGGCCATGTGGGACGGGGCCAGGACCGCCATCGTCCTGGGCATGAACTACGGCCCCGAGGCCGATCCCCTGCCCGAGCTTGAGGACAAATCGGCGGGCTATATCTCGGTCTATGCGCGCGGCGACGACTATCACGAGGTCATCAAGGGGCGGCTGAAGATTCTGGCCGGGCAGATGGCGGCGCGGCTGGGGCAGGAGGTCAAGGTCTTCGTCGACACCGCCCCCCTGATGGAAAAACCCCTGGCCCAGCGCGCCGGTCTGGGCTGGCAGGGCAAGCACACCAATCTGCTGAGCCGGACCCACGGCAACTGGCTGTTTCTCGGCGTCATCCTGACCGCGGCCGAGATCACGCCGGACGAAGCCGAGACCGAGCATTGCGGGCGCTGCACCGCCTGCCTTGACGCCTGCCCCACGAACGCTTTCCCCGCGCCGTTCCAGATCGATGCGCGCCGCTGCCTGTCGTATCTGACCATCGAGTTTGCTGACCCGTGGCCGGTCGAGTTCCGCATCGCGGCGGGGCCGCGCATCTATGGCTGCGACGACTGCCTGGGCGCCTGTCCGTGGAACAAGTTCGCGCAAGGGGCGTCGGAGGCGCGTCTGCACGCCCGCGACAGCCTGAAGGGGCCGAGGCTGGCGGACCTGCTGGCGCTGGACGATCCGGCCTTTCGCGCCCTGTTCACCAAGAGCCCGGTCAAGCGGATCGGGCGGGATCGGTTCATCCGCAACGTGCTCTATGCGGCGGGGAACTCAGAGGACGCGGCGCTGATCACCCCGGTCGAGGCCCTGCTGGACGACCCGGCGCCCGTGGTGCGCGGGGCCGCGGTCTGGGCCCTGTCGCGGCTGTCGCCCGAGCGGTCGGCGGCGCTGCGCGAGACGCGGCTGGCGGGGGAAACCGATGAGAACGTCAAAGCGGAATGGCGCACGCCTCTCCCTCCCCTTCATGGGGAGGGTGGCTGAGGCCCCGACTTGATCGGGGCCGAAGTCGGGTGGGGGCGCTTCGGAAATCGGACGCAGCGGATAATCAGCCTTGCCCTCCCCACCCGGTCGCTACGCGACCACCCTCCCCATGAAGGGGAGGGAGAAAGATCAGACGTCAGCCGAACCCACGCCACGACCGCCGCCCGGCACAGGCGCCACGTCGAGCAGCTTCAGCCGGAACACCAGCACGGCGTTGCCGGGGATCGCCGGCGGGCCGCCGGCCTCGCCGTAGCCCAGCTCGGGCGGGACGTAGAGCAGCCATTCGTCGCCCGGCCTCATCAGTTGCAGGGCCTCGGTCCAGCCGGGGACGACCTGTTCGGGGCTGAAGACGGCGGGCGAGCCGCGCTTGAACGAGCTGTCGAAGACCGTGCCGTCGGTCAGGCTGCCTTCGTAATCGACGCGCGCCAGATCGTTGCGGTCGGGGCGGACGCCGCCCGCCGGGCCGCTGGCGACCACCTTGTACTGCAGGCCCGACGGCAGGGTCTGCACCCCTTCCGCCGAGGCGTTGGTCTTCATGAAGGCGGCGGCGGCTTCCGCGTTTTTCGCCAGATCGGCGCCGGACACGGCGGGCTGGCGGTTGCAGGCGGCCGTGGCCAGAAGTGCGGCGGCGGAAACCGCCGCCAAAACGGGCCTAGCCCATGCGAAGTTCATAGCCACGTTCCTTCAAGGCTTCGCCGATTTCCTCGGCATGTCTGGCGTCGCGGGTCTCGACCATGATGTCGAACTCCGCGCCCTTGGCCGGCACGTCCAGCGCCAGCCGGTTGTGCACGACGTCGATGATGTTGCCGCCCAGACCGCCGATCACGGCGGCCATGGCCGACAGCATGCCCGGGCGGTCGTCGCCCAGGATGCGATAGACGATCAGCCGCTTTTCGCGAACCATTTCGCGGTTCAGCACCACGGCCAGCATGCGCGCGTCGATGTTGCCGCCGGTCAGCTCGACGCCGACCTTCATGCCCTTGAAGCGTTCGGGATTGGCCAGGATGGCGGCCAGACCGCCGGCCCCGGCGCCCTCGGCCACCGTCTTCTCCAGCGTCGCCAGCAGGGCCACGCCTTTCTCGAAGTCCGCTTCCTCGCAGACGAAGATCTCGTCGATCAGGCTGTCGGCCAGGGCGAAGGGGATTTCGCCCACGGCCTTGATGGCGATGCCCTCGGCGATGGTCTGGCCGCTGCACTTGGCCGGTTCGCCGCGACGACGCGCCGTGAAGGAGGGATAGCGCGCCGCCTCGACCCCGAAGATCCTGATGTCGGGCTTGATCGCCTTGGCGGCGATGGCGCTGCCGGCGATCAGGCCGCCGCCGCCGATAGGGATGATCAGGGCGTCCAGTTCAGGCGCGTCCTCGATGAACTCCAGGCCGCAGACGCCCTGGCCCGCGACGATGCCCTCGTCGTCAAAGGCCGAGACGAAGACATAGCCATGCTCGACCTGAAGCCGCTTGGCCTCCTCGGTCGAGGCGGAAAAATCGAGGCCGTGGATGACGACATTGGCGCCGTGGGCGCGGGTGCCGTCCACCTTCACGAAGGGGGTGCCCTCGGGCATGACGATGGTCACCGGTACGCCGAGGCGGCCGCCGTGATAGGCCAAGGCCTGGGCGTGGTTGCCCGCCGAGGCGGCGACGACGCCGCGCTTCATCTCGTCCGGCGTCAGTTGCAGCAGCCGGTTCAGGGCGCCGCGCTCCTTGAAGCTGCCGGTGAAGTGCAGGTTGTCGAACTTGATCCAGATCTCGGCGCCGGTCAGTTCCGACAGGCGGCGGGAATGACGGACGGGCGTGCGATCAACCTGGCCCGCGATGCGCTTCTGTGCTTCGCGGATGTCGTCGAGAGTGACGGTCATGAAGTCCCTGAAAACGTTTCTGGCCGGTCTCTGCGTCCGGTCTCCGGCGCTCTTGTGGCCTACGCCGCGACGGCGGGCAACCTTGACTCGCCGCGCCATAGGGGGCCATGCCGGTAGCGCTTGAAACGCGTTTTGGGAGCCCTTGATGTCGATCCGCCGCCCTTCCCTCGCCCTCGCCGCCGTCCTCGCGGGCGGGCTGGCGCTCAGCGCCTGCGCCACCACGCCGATGGGGGGCGGGATCAACGCCGGCTCGACCGAGTTCAGCGCCGACGCCTTCGCCTGGTCGACGCGCGCCGGTCAGGCCTCGATTGAAGGTCGCGTCGCCTTCGCCCAGGACGGCAAGACCTTCAACTGCGTCGGCCACGTCGGCCTGATCCCCGACACCGGCTACACTCGCGCCCGGATGCAGCGCCTCTACGGCTCGACCGAACGCGCGGCCGTGCCCGCCGCCGTGGTGCGCGCCCGTTCGGCCGGCGAACAGGGCGCCGACTACCGCTCGTTCGAGCGCGCCCAGGCTTGCGCCCAGGGCGCCTTCCGCTTCACCGGTCTGCCCGACGGCAGCTGGTTCCTGATCTCGCCGGTCAAGGCCGGCGACGACATCGTGGTGCTGATGAAGCGGGTCCAGACGCGCGGCGGGCGCATGATCAACGTCACCCTCGGAAGTTGAACGGCGCCGGGGAGCAGCGTTCGCCATCCTTTGGCCTCACCGGACCGCTCTCTGAACTGATCCATTCCTGGACAGTCGGGGAGCGCGTTCTTGTCCCAACATAATATCATCGGCTCCGAGGCCTTCAGCCAGCGGCCCTTCGTGATCATTCGCGGCGTGAAGACCGGCGGTTTCCGCCGTCGTCGCTCCGGTTCGGGCCTGACCTATGCCGTCGTGGCGGTTCTGGCCCTGTCGGCGGGTGCGGCGGTCGCCGCCTTCGCCCTGGGCCCCTTGCTGGTACAGCCTGACTCCGCCAGCGCCGCCGCGCCTGTCCATACAGCGTCCCCCGCCCTGCCTGTCGCCCCGACGCCCGCCGCCTAGGGGCCGACGAAACTCAGGGCCTCGGCGAAGAGCTCGCCCCGGCTGCGCACGCCGAGCTTCTGGTAGGCGTGCTTCAGATGGGTGCGCAGGGTCTCGATGGAGATATCCAGGGCCTGCGCGATCCTGCCCGTCTCCGCCCCGCCCAGCAGCATCTCGATGATCCGGCCCTCGGACGGGGTCAGCAGGTGGTTCTCGATCAGGGCCTGAAAGCGGATTTCGCTGCGGGCTCTCTGCATCGTCAGTCCGACCAGGACATTGGGCGGCGCGCAGACCTCGCGCGTCCAGGCCACCCAGTGACGGCCGCCTTCGCCGGGCACCACGGCGCAGCCCGCCTCCTCCGAACGCGCGCCGAGGACCAGGCTGGCGATGATCGGCGACCGCGGCGTCAAGCGCCCGTCGCTGACCGCAAAGGCTTCGCCCTCGTCGCGCAGCGCCCGCGCCGCTTCATTCATCCACATCACGTCCAGATCGCGTGTGACGATCAGTCGGGCGCGACGTTCGCCGTCCACCCAGTTGGCCAGCGCGCGACCGCAGATCGCATCGCGATCGTCCTCGTTGATCGACGCGGGTCGACGCCGATCCTGAGACACGCGGCGATCGACCGAAAACCATAGAGATTTCTGCGGCGCGCCTGGCGCCTCGACCTCAGCAGAACCGTGCACCACACCGACGCTCCAGGCTTTGGCCGTCCCCGCTCGACCGTTTGTCGCTCCACCACGCAACGCGACGCCACAATATCGACCAATTCACCATACCCCAAAATATTCCGATGAACACCCCACAGATTGGTGATGCGCGTACGCCCCGAATGTTCGTATGTGTGACATAGAAGGCGGGATACGCTTCTTCTAATTTAGTCGATTTTCAGAGATTCAAGCGCTCGATGTGTTATCGACTGCAGAATACAGTGAAAGGACTATTACTAATAATATATTAACGATGCTAATACTTGGTCTTACTTGATCTGCTCAAGGCGCATCGTCATTCGAACCTTGACGCTCCGATCGCCACCACCGCGCTCGCGGGATCGATGCGCCAAAGGGCGGGCCGAGCAAGGCGCCAATGCCTTGGCTCAAACTTAGGCGCTTCGGCGCGACAACCTCGAAGCGGGATTGCACGCCCCCCAGCGTTCCGCCCGACTGGACTCGTCGCCGAAGCGCCAGGCCTGCAAGGCCGAGGCTGCGGCCTCAGGTCGCATTGGCGCCAGCCCGCTGACAGGGGCGAATGCGTTTTGCAGAACGGAGAAGGCAGATGAAGTCTCTCGCTCTAAAGGTGACGATCAGCGTCGGCGCCATGGCCCTGCTGGCGGGGCTGGGCCTGATGATCTGGGCCGGCTTCGCCATGTCGGCCCACGGAGCCTGACCTCACGCCGCTCACCGCCGGCAGCGGAGCCCGTCGGCGACTCAACGGCGGCGTCGGTCGAGACTTTAGCTGGAGCGGCCGGCGGGAATCGAACCCGCGACATTCAGCTTGGGAAGCTGACGTTCTACCTCTGAACTACGGCCGCGCTGCGGGCGGACCATAGAGCGCGGGGCGGAAAAGAAAAGGCCCGGCGCGGGGCCGGGCCGGGGGAAGGTCCGCAGTCGCGGGCTCTCAGTCGCCAACCCGCTCGACGCGAACACCGCGCTGTTCAAGTTGCGCCTGCAGGCTGTCAGCGCCCGCCAGATGCCCTGCGCCGACCGAGATGAAGGCCGTACCCGAGCCGGCCAACAGGGTCTGGACCTGATCGGCCCAGTCCTGGTTCCGACGCGTCAGCATGACGGCGTACATCTCGGGCGATTCCGCCTTCATCTCCTGGCCGATCAGGCGGTCCAGGCCCTCGACGTCGCCGGTGGACCAGGCGTTGACCATGCGCCCGAGAAAGGCGTCGGCCTGGTCGAACTCCTTGAGGCCTGAGCGCAGCATGGCCAGTTGGGCCTCTTCGGACATGTCGGCGATGAAGCCGATCTGTTGGGGCGCGGTCTCGAAGCCCTTGATCGGCTTGCCCGTCGCGGCGGCGCGCGCATGCAGGACCTGGTCGCCGCCGTTGGCCGCGACATATCCCGCCTTCTGGATGGAGGCGAGCGCCAGTTGCAGGCTGGCCAGCCAGGGTCGCAGCGGATCCAGTTGCTGCGCCGTCGCCCCTACGGTGCGAGCGGCGGCGTCAAGATCAACGCGCTCTTCGGCGGTGAGCAGGCTGGACAGGGGACGTTCCGGCGAAAGACCCTTGGCCTGGATCAACGGCAAGACGCCGTCCTGATTGTTGAGGTCGGCGATCTCGAACCAGAACTCGTCCGCGTTGGCGAAAGCCTGATCCACGCGGGCCGTACCCCAAGGCGTGTCGGGCTTGAGCACATGGACCGTGCCAAAGAGGTAGATGGTGGAGTCCGCATCGCGCACCACCCAAAGGCCCGGACCTGAGCCCGCGGGCGCGGCGGTGACGGCGACCGGCTCCGCAACGGGCGCCTGAGCCAGCGCCGACGGAGCCAGAAGAAGGGTCGACAGGGCGGCGGCGACCGCGAGTGTCGAGAGAAGGGAGGCGGGCGGTCGGGCGAAACGCATGACAGGCATCCTTGCAATGCGGAGGAAAGACGACAGCGGCGACGCCTAGTCTTCGTCCGAAAAAATAGATTCGATCGGCATCTGGAACAGCCGCGCGATCTTGAAGGCCAATGGCAGGGAGGGGTCGTAGCGACCGGTCTCCAGCGCGTTGACGGTCTGGCGCGAGACGCCGAGTTCGGTGGCCAGGTGGGCCTGGCTCCAGTCGCGCTCGGCGCGCAGGACCTTGAGACGGTTATTCATGCCGCGTCCCTCAACGCCGCCCCAGCCACCACCAGGCCCAGGCGACGCCATAGCCGATCAGCATCAGCGTCAGCATGGCGAAGGCGCCGGTGGCCGCATAGGCGGCGGGGTCGCTGCGCTCGGAATACCAGGCCGGGATATTGATCGTCGCCGCCTGAGGCAGGGAGGCCAGAATAACGAAGACGCCCCCCACCGCCATGCCGCTGGAGCCGCCCCAGAACCAGGCCCATTTGTGGGCCTCCTGAGCCGCCTCGTCGATCGAGCGCATCCACTTCAGGCTGATCCACATGGCGATCAACATGCTGAAACCTGCGAAGACGCAGATCACCGTCAGGGCGACGGGACTGGCCAGAACGTCCGCATCGCTGGCGCTCAGATAGCCGATGACGCCCCCCGTGACGAAGATCGCCGCCAGGAACAAGACCAGCGCGACCGCTGACTGGAGAATGAGTTTACGCTTGCCGGCCACGACGCCCTCCGAGTTGACAAGGATGTTTTACATCACAGGACGCCATCGTCAAGCGAGGTTGTCAGATCGGCCCTCGCCTAGTCCGCCGGGGCGTTCAGCAGTTCAGGGCGGCTGAGGGTGCGCGGCGACTGTTCGACGGCGGGCAGGTCGGGCAGTTCCTTGCCCTCGTGGTCGACTTGCAGGTCCTCGAAGCGGCGGGCCGAGACCATGACCTGGCTCTCCAGCGAGCCGACGAACTGGTTGTACTTGCCCACGGCGGTTTCCAGCGCCCGGCCGACCGAGGCGGCGTGGCCGCCCATGACCGACAGGCGCTTGTAAAGCTCCTTGCCCAGCTTGGCGACGCCCTCGGCGTTCTTGGCCTGCTCCTCGGCGCGCCAGCCGTAGGCGACCGCCTTGCACAGGGCGAACAAGGTCGTCGGCGTGACGATGACCACGCGCGAGGCCATGGCCTGGGTCATCAGGTCAGGCTCGTGATCCAGGGCGGCGGACAGGAAGGCGTCGCCCGGCACGAACATGGCGACGAAGTCGGGGCTGGGCTTGAACTGGTCCTGATAGGCCTTGGACGACAGCTGGCGGACATGGGTCTTCATGCTGGCGGCGGTGCGGGCCGACATGGCGCGCCCTTGCGCTTCCTCGTCGCCGTCCGCCTCGTCAGCGAAGGCCAGGGAGACCTTGGCGTCGATGACGAACATGCCGCCGCCCGGCAGCTTGACGATAAAGTCCGGGCGCTGCTGACGGCCTTCCTCGTTGGCCGAAGAGTTCTGCTCCTCGAAATCGAAACGCCCCGTCATGCCGGCGGCCTCCAGCACGTTGCGGCAGGTCTGCTCGCCCCAGCGGCCGCGACGGCCGGTGTTGCCCTTGAGCGCTTCGGTCAGGCGGCGCGCCTCGTCGCGGGTGGCGGTCGAAGCGGTCATCAGGGCGGCCAGTTGCTCCTTCAGACCGCCGGTGTCCTCGGCGCGCGTCTTCTCCAGGGCGGCGACGTGTTCCTGGAACTTGGCGAGGGTTTCCGAGACGGGCTTGAGCTGAGCCTCCATCCGTTCACGGGCGACGCGATCCTGGGCCTGGAAGGTCTCGGTGGCGCGGGCCACCAGCCTGGTCGCCACCGCCTCGGCCGACTGCGAGGCCTGGGCCTTGAGGAACTCGGCCATGGAATCGCGGCTCTCCTCCATCAGCTCCAGCCGGGCGTCGGCGGCGTCGAGCGCGCTCTTGGCCTTCTGCCAGCCCATGAAGGCCCAGAAGAAGCCGGCGACAGCGGCCACGGCGACGACCAGCAGGATGAGTTCGAGCATGTTCATGCTCCGTTCCTAGCCGGAGTCGCTGCCCGTTGAAAGCGGAGCCGCGTCAGCTTCGGACGTGAGCGGTCAGGCCGGGCGACGCGCGCGCAGGGCCTGGATGATGGTGCCGTCGTCCAGCCAGTCCAGTTCGCCGCCGACGGGGACGCCGCGGGCCAGCGAGGTGACTTCGACCCCCGCCGCCGACAGGCGTTCGGCCAGGTAATGCGCCGTGGTCTGGCCGTCGACGGTGGCGGGCAGGGCCAGGACGACCTCGCGCGCTTCGCCGCCCCCCATCTCGCCCCCTCTGACGCGGCCGATCAGTTCGGCGATGCGCAGCTGTTCGGGACCGACGCCGTCCAGAGCGGACAGCAGGCCGCCCAGCACGTGATACTTGCCGCGAAAGGCGCCCGACCTCTCCATGGCCCACAGGGCCCCGGCCTCCTCGACCACGCAGATCAGGGCGTTGTCGCGGCCGTGGTCGGAACAGATGGAGCAGGGATCGCGCGTGTCAGGCGCGGCGCAGATCGAGCAGTTGACGACCTTCTCGGCGGTTTCAGCCAAGGACGCCGCCAGCGGGACCAGCAGTTGCTCGCGCCGCTTCAGCAGGGCCAGGGCCGCGCGCCGGGCCGAGCGCGGGCCCATCCCCGGCAGCTTGGCCAGCAGACTGATCAGCCGTTCGATTTCCGGCCCGGCGGAAGCGGCCATCAGAAGAGTTTCGGCATCCCCGGAATGTTCATCCCGGCCATGGGGCCGGCGGCCTCGCGCATCAGGGCGCTGTTGACCTCGTCCAGCTTGCGCTTGGCGTCGGCGTGGGCGGCGACGATCAGGTCGGCCAGGATTTCACCCTCGCCCGGCGCCATCAGGCTGTCGTCGATCTTCACCGCGGTGATCTCGCCGGGGCCTTTCAGGGCGATGGAGACAAGGCCGCCGCCCGAGGTGCCCTCGGCGGTGGTTTCGGCCATCTTGGCCTGGGCGTCCTGCAGCTTTTGCTGCATCGCCTGGGCCTGTTGCATCAGGGCGTTGAGGTCTTTCATCCCCCCTAGATAGGGCGATCCGAGCCGCGGCTCCAGACCCTCGTGCAGAAGATTGGCCGACATTAGCAACAAGTTTTGTAGCCAATCGTCTTGACGCCGATGCAGAGCGGGCCATATTGGCAACACCAGTAGTTACCAATCCTGTTCAAAAGCTTTCCGCATGGCTTTCGACACCCTTTCCACCCGCGACGTTCCGGTCTCCGACGCCGTTCTGGCCCAGTTGTTCACCGAGGCGCGCAGCCGGAACGGCTGGAGCGACCGGCCCGTGTCCGACGACCTGATCCGCAAGCTCTATGACCTGACCAAGTTCGGCCCGACCGCGTTCAACATGACTCCGGCGCGTCTCGTCTTCGTCACCTCGTCCGAGGCCAAGGCCCGTCTGATTCCGCATATGGCCGAGGGCAACCGCGCCAAGACCCTGGCCGCCCCGGTCAACCTGATCATCGGCCAGGACATCGATTTCCACGACACCCTGCCCAAGCTGTTCCCGCACGCGCCGGGCGTCCGCGACTGGTTCCTGGACGAGGCAGGCCGTCGTGAGGCCGCCTTCCGCAACGCCTCGCTGCAGGGCGGCTATCTGACCATCGCCGCCCGCGCCCTGGGTCTGGATGTCGGTCCGATGTCGGGCTTCGACGCCGCGGGCGTAAAGGCCGAGTTCTTCCCCGACAGCCATGTCGAGCCGAACTTCATCATGAACCTGGGCTACGGCACGGACGAGAACCTGTTCCCCCGCTCGCCCCGCCTCGCCTTCGAGGAAGCCGCGCAGATTCTGTAAGCCTCCCCCCGTCATCCCGGACGGCGTGAAGCGCCGATCCGGGACCGCCCAAGACGCCGCGTTTCCTGCGGTCCCGGATAGCCCTGCGGGCTTCCGGGATGACGGCTAATCCTCTTCGCCGGCCTCGTCGTCTTCCGGGATGGCGGGCATTTCGATCGCCGGGGCCAGGGTCTTGATGTCCTTGATCTCGGCGCCGGGGAAGGCCTGCATGATGGAGACGACGAAGGGGTCCGCCTCCACCGCCGCACGGCGGGCGGAACGGGCCTTTTTCTCGACCTCGATCAGGGTCTCGCCGCCGCCCTGACCATTGGCGGCGATCAGCCAGGTGCGGCCGGTCCATTCCTTGAGCCGCCCCGCCAGCCGCCGCGCCAGATCGTGCGGCGAGCCCTGCGCGGGCTCATAGACGATGGCGCCTGGCTTGAACGACACCGGCTTCACATAGCGCTCGACGTCCATCTGCAGCGTGATTTCCCGCTTCTCGCCGATCAGGGCGACGACGGCCTCAAAGGTCTGCGGATCGGGCAGGGCCGGCGGGGCCATGGGCCGCGCCGCCAGCATGGCCGAGGCGCCGCCGCCTCCTCCAGAGCCGCCGCGAGGCCCGCCCGCGCCGCCGCCCGGCAGGGTCCCGCCCGACTGGATGGCCTTCAGCGCCTCTTCCGGTCCCGGCAGGTCAGCGGCGTAGGCCAGACGGACGATGGCCATTTCCACGGCGTCGGCGGGGTTCGGCGCGCGCCGCACCTCGTCCAGCGCCTTGAGCAACATCTGCCAGGTGCGCGACAGCGTGCCAGCGGAAATCGCCGCGCCCAGCGCCGTCAGCTTCTGCGCCTGATCATTGGGCAGGCGGGTGGCGTTGGGGCCGAGCATCTTGGCCACCGAGGCCGCGTGGCAATGCTCCAGCAGGTCGTTGGTCACCTGCACCGGATCGGCGCCAAAGCCGTAGAGCGTGCGGAAGTTTTCCAGCGCCTCGGGCGTGCGCCCGGCCATGATGGATTCGAACAGGGCGATGGTCTGGGTCCGGTCGGCCAGACCCAGCATGTCGCGCACGGTGGCGGTCTGGACCGTCTGGCCGTGTTCGGCCTGAACCAGGGCCTGGTCCAGCAGGCTGAGGCCGTCGCGCACAGAGCCCTCGGCCGCGCGAGAGATGAGGGCCAGGGCCTCCTGCTCGATCTTCATGCCTTCGCGGTCGGCGATGCGCGACAGATGCTCGACCAGGATCTCGGACTCGACGCGGCGCAGGTCGAAACGTTGGCAGCGGCTGAGGATGGTCACCGGGACCTTGCGGATCTCGGTGGTGGCGAAGATGAATTTGGCGTGGGGCGGCGGCTCTTCCAGCGTCTTCAGCAGGGCGTTGAACGCCTGCGTCGACAGCATGTGCACCTCGTCGAGGACATAGACCTTGTAGCGGGCCTCGACCGGCGCGTAGCGGACGCTTTCCAGGATGTCGCGGATGTCGTTGACGCCGGTGTGCGAGGCGGCGTCCATCTCCATGACGTCCATGTGCTGGCCGGCCATGATGGAGGCGTCATGGCGGCCGTGGCCCGTCAGGCTCAACGACGGCTTGTCGATGACGTCGGTTTCATTGTTCAGGGCGCGAGCCAAGAGGCGGGCGGTCGTCGTCTTGCCGACGCCCCGCACCCCGGTCAGCATGAAGGCGTGGGCGATGCGGCCCGTGGCGAAGGCGTTGGTCAGGGTCCTGACCATGGCCTCCTGCCCGATCAGGTCCTCAAAGGTACGCGGGCGGTATTTGCGCGCCAAAACCTTGTAGGCGCCGTCGTCGGCGGGTTCGACCTCAAGGGGGGCGGCTTTCACGGGCGCAGGCGCCGCGACAGGAGCCGGAGCCGGCTCGGGCGCAGCAGCGGGCGCGCCGAACATGTCGTCGGTGTTCTCGTCCCGCTCGGGAACGTCCTCCTCCCAGGGAGGGCCATCAAGATCAGGATCGACGTCGCTCATGATCCTGTCTTAGCGCGGGCAAGCCGACAGCGCATCCTCCGCTTGACCGATATGCACCGTCAATCGAGACGAGCCGAAACTCGCCGTCTGAAAGCCGGCAGCTTGACCATAGGCCTGGGTCCCGGATCAGCGGCGCGCAAGCGCGCCTTGTCCGGGATGACGGCAGGTGAGGAGACGATCAGAGATCGGTGGGCAGACGGCCGCCGTTGTCGCGGATCTTCTGAATCACCTGGGCGTGCAGCCAGATGTTCATGGAGGCGCTGTCGGATTTGTCGCCGGTATAGCCCAGCTCATCGGCCAGTTCCTTGCGCTCGGCCAGCGAGGATTCCAGCCCGACCAGCTTCATCAGGTCGACGATGGAGGTGCGCCAGTTCAGCTTCTGCGCCTTCTGGTCGTTCATGAAGTCGAGGATGCCCGCGACATCGACCTCGGGCGCGGGCTGCGGCGCGGTCGCGGCGGCGGCCGTCACCTGGGGCTGGACAGGCGCCGCGGTCGGCGTCGGCGTCGCCGGAGCGGCGGGAGCCGCCTCTTCCTTCTTCTTCTTGAAGATGCCGCCGAGAATGGACCCGAGAATGCTCATGCGCCTGCTCCTGAAAGGGTGAAGACCTTTCAGCGGGCCAGAGCGATTCCGGTTCCGTGAAGCTTGCGAGACGCCGCCAAGAGCCCTGCTGAAAAACAGAGTCCAATTCGTCTGAATAGTCTGAAATGGCGCTTAACCGAGAGCGCCAAACCTGCGCTCAAGCAGCGAGCGACCGCGTCGCGAGCGTAGCGCAAAAAAGAAAGTAGAGACCGCGACCCGAAGGTGAATTCGTTGTGGCTGCTGCCTTCCGGCCCTGACCAGGTTGGCGAAGCCTTCGCCCGCGATCTCCGAGGAGGGATATGACGGTTGGCGACGCGGGAATCAAGACCCCTCCCCGCGTCGTCTTGTCGGGGGTATGAAGCGCCATGCCCTATCGCAACGTCTTCTCCGGCAATCCGCTCGACCGCTCGGGCGACCTTCGCAACGACGCCGCCTGGCTGGGCGAGCAGGAGGCCAATCCCGAGGCCCTGGCCATGGTGCTGTGGGAGGGGCGGCCCCTGGTCGAGGACCACGAGGGCGGTCAACGCCTGGTCTGGCTGGCGCTGAGCCACGGGCGCGACCTGGTCCCGGACCGCGACGTCTTCCTGGGCCTGTGGAAGGGAGCGCCGGTCTTCGCCATCGAGTTCGAGGGTTCCATCGACCCGACCAGCGGTCCCGCCGGCGGCCTGGGCCAGTTCATCGAGATGCGCGCGGCCGCCGCCGCCCTGCCGGAAGCCGATGTCGCCATCGCCGGGACGGCCAAGAGCCTGTTCGACTGGCGCCGGCGTCACGGCTTCTGCGCGGCCTGCGGCAAGGCGACGGATCAGGCCTCGGGCGGCTGGCGACGCGTCTGTGCGGCCTGCGGGGTCGAGCATTTCCCGCGCGTCGATCCGGTCGTCATCATGCTGCCGGTCTATATGGGGGGCGCCGAACCCCGCTGCCTGCTGGGCCGTCAGGCCGCCTGGCCCGAGGGTCGGATGTCGGCCCTGGCCGGTTTCATGGAGCCCGGCGAATCCATCGAGGAGGCCTGCGCCCGCGAGGTGATGGAGGAGGCGGGGCTGACCGTGTCGGGCGTTGTCTATCATTCGAGCCAGCCCTGGCCCTTCCCGGCCCAGCTGATGATCGGCCTGATCGCCGAGGTCACGACCGAGGACGCAGCCCCCGACCAGACCGAGCTGGAGGCCGTGGCCTGGCTGACGCGAGGAGAAGCGCGGGCGGTGCTGGCGGGCACGCACGGGTCGATCCATGCGCCGCCGCCGTTTGCGATCGCGCGGCGGTTGCTGGAGGCGTGGGCGGAGGGGGAGTAGGCGCGACTCCTCGGCTTTCCTCCCCACTTGTGGGGAGGGGACCGCGAAGCGGTGGAGGGGGCGACGCAACCTCTGGCTTTCTGTCGCCTCCCCGGACAGGGCAGCGCCGCCCCCTCCGTCTCGGCCGCTATTGCGTCCGATCCACCTCCCCATTCGCTGCGCGAACAGGGAGGAAAGAAGTCAGACCAGCGCCCGCGCCGCCTCCAGGTCCGCCGGATTGTCCACCGACAGCGGGGCGTCCGCGATCACCGAGGCCCAGATCTGCAGGCCCATTTCCAGGGCGCGCAGCTGCTCCAGCTTTTCGCGCTTTTCCAGCGGCGACGGGGGGGCGGCGCAGAAGCGCATCAGGGCGTCGCGGCGATAGCCGTAGATGCCGACGTGGCGCCAGACGGGGCCGTCGCCGTAGAGGGTCGAACGGGTGAAGTAGAGGGCGCGGCCGCTGGCGCCGTTTTCGGGCAGGGCCAGGACGGCTTTCACCACATCGGGGTTGGCGCGGTCCGAGACGTCGGCCTCGGCCGCGACCAGGGTGGCGATGTCGCAGGTTGATTCGCGGCCCAGAAGCTCGGCGCAGGCGCGGGCCAGATCGGGCGAGGCGAAGGGCATGTCGCCCTGGATGTTGACGACGATGTCATGGGCGGCGTCGGGATCGACGGCCTCGACCGCCGCGCGGATGCGGTCCGAGCCGCTGGGCAGGTCAGGATCGGTCAGCACGGCCAGGCCGCCGGCCGCCTCTACAACCTCGACGATCTCGGGATCGCCCGCCGCCACGGCGACGCGGAAACCGGACAGGGCCGCCTGTTCCCAGGCGCGCACGATCATGGGCTTGCCGCCGATATCGGCCAGCGGCTTGTTCGGCAAACGGGTCGCCGCCATGCGAGCGGGTATCAATATCAGCGGATTCATCGACTTGACGACGTCCAGAGACGCCCGGATGCGGCCGGGCCGGTTGCGAAGGTCGCGCTAGCGTGTAAGAGACGCCGACGCAAGAATATGCCTGAGGCCGCTTCGCGGTTGGGGGGCTCATTAGAGACGGGAAGCGACGACGCGCATGAGCGGCGATCTGAAGTGGAACAAGATTATGGGCGCGTGCCTGGGCACCGCCTTTGTGATCCTGGTGGTCCAGCAGGTTTCGGGCATGGTGTATCACACCAAGCAGCCCGAAAAGATGGGCTATTTCGTGGATGCGCCGGACGAAGCCGCGGGCGCCGAACCGGCCGCCCTGCCGATCGACTGGGGCACGGTCCTGCCGACCGCCGACCTGGCCGCCGGTGAAGCCGCCTTCGCGCGCTGCCAGGCCTGCCACACCGCCAATACCGGCGGCGCGGACGGCATCGGCCCCAACCTGTTCGGCGTCATCGGCGGTCCCGCCATGCACCGCGCAGGCTTCGCCTATTCGGACGCCATGGCCAAGCACAAGGCCGAGGCGCCGACCTGGGGCTATGACGAGATCGACCACTTCCTGACCGCGCCGGGCCGCTACATCCCCGGCACCAAGATGTCCTTCGCCGGCATCCGCGACGAGAAGACCCGCATCAACCTGATCGCCTGGCTGCGGACGCAGGGTTCGGGCGGCTTCGGCATCCCGGCGCCGGATCCCGCCCGCCAGCCCGGCGCGGCCGCCGCCCCGGCTGCTGACGGCGCGGCTCCGGTCGCTGAAGGCGCCGCCGCCACGGAGGTCGCTCCGGCCGCCGAGGGCACGGCTCCGGCCACGACCCAGGCGACCCCGGCCGCCCCGCCGGCTGCAACCAGCGCCCCGACGGCGTAGGCGTCAGACATTCGAGACGACGGGAAAGGCGGCCTTCGGGTCGCCTTTTCTGCGTTTGGACCTCTGATCCTCCCCCGTGAAACGGGGGAGGGGACCGCGTAGCGGTGGAGGGGGCGGCTACAGCTGCAACCTTCGACAGCTTGGAAGCGCCCCGCGCCCACCGTGATCCGGCGCGCTTGCTCTCGCCCCCTCCACCATACTGCGTATGGTCCCCCTCCCCCGCTGCGCAGGGGAGGATTGAGAACTTAGATCCGCCGGAACACGGCCGTGGCGAAGCCTTCGCCGGTCAGTCGGGCCTCGACCTCGGCCAGGGTCTCGATGACCACGCCGCCGTGGGCGCCGGTCGCATGGATGACCTGATCGGCGTCGACCATGATGGCCGAATGGCCGGTCCAGTCGTGATCACGGTTCGGCGCCATCCAGACGACCAGGTCGCCGCGCTGAGCGGCTTCCCGGGCAACGGGACGTCCCAGATCGGCCTGGGCGTCGGAGCGGCGCGGGCCGGGCAGGCCGCAGGCCAGAAGCGCCTGTTGCACCAGACCCGAACAGTCGGTCTCGAACGAGGAGCGGGCGCCCAGCGCATGAGGGCGGCCCAGCAGGCGTTCGGCCACGACGACGGGCTCGCGCTCGAAGTCGCCGACAGGTTGAAGGTCTGCGTCGCTGAGCCCCTCGCCCGTCTCGCCCACCAGGGCGTTCAGCGGCAGGGCGGCGGTGACGGAGGCGACGCGGCGGGCAGGCAGGGGCGCGCCCGGCGACAGAAGATCGAGGGCGACCCAGCCGACGACGCCGTCGCGGCGCGCGCGGCCCCAAACTCGCATCTGGCCTCGGTGGTTCTGACGATGCAGGACGTCGAAGGCCTCGCCGTGCAGCAGCTGGTCGACGCGTTCGTCCGTGTCGGAATGAATATCCGCGACCGGAACCCGGCAATGCATGGGCTCGGTCCGGCGATAGGCCTCGGCCCGCATCAGGCCTTCCAGCGCCTGTTCGGCCAGCACGATCCGGTCTCCGTCCCGAAGGATCAGAGGCGGGCCGGGCGGAATAAGGGCCAGAAGGTCGGACAAACAGGGCCTCAGCGGCGGTTCACGCGGGTGAACCGCCATATGTAAACGCCGAAGCCAAATCGGGCGTTAACAGCCTTGGCTATTTGGCGAATCGGTCACGCAGATAGCGGTAGCAGGCGCGCAAGCCTTGCGCCTCGCCGCCTTCCGGGTGGCCGGGACGGGCGCGCGGATTCCAGGCGAAGATGTCCATGTGGGCCCAGGCCCCCGTCGTCGGCGCGAACTTTTGCAGGAACAGCGCCGCCGTCACCGATCCGGCCTGGGCCCAGGCGGCGGAATCATTCTTCAGGTCGGCGATTTCGCTGTCCAGCGAAGCGCGATAGCCGGCCCAGAGCGGCATCCGCCACAGCGGGTCGCCCACGGCGCGGCCGGCGCTGAGGATGCCCTCGGCCAGGGCCTCGTCGTCGGTGTAGAGCGGCGGCAGCTCCGGGCCGAGCGCCATGCGCGCCGCGCCGGTCAGGGTGGCGAAATCCAGCGTCAGGTCGGGCTCATGCTCGCTCGCACGGGTCAGGACGTCGGCCAAAATCAGGCGGCCTTCGGCGTCGGTATTGCCGATCTCGATGGTCAGACCCTTTCGGCTGTTCAGAATGTCGCCGGGGCGGAAGGCGTCGGCGGAGACGGCGTTCTCGACCGCGGCGACCAGGACCACCAGACGCACCGGCAGGTCGGCCTGCATGATCAGCCGTCCGAGCGCGAGCGCATGGGCCGAGCCGCCCATGTCCTTCTTCATGTTGCGCATCCCGGCGGCGGGCTTCAGATCCAGACCGCCGGTATCGAACACCACCCCCTTGCCGACCAGGGCCACCAGCGGCAGGTCGGTCTGGTCCAGCTTCCAGCCGATCTCCAGCACGCGCGGGGCGCGGTGCGGGGCGGCGGCGCGGCCGACGGCGTGGACGGCCGGGTAGTTATCCTCCAGCAGAGCCTCGCCGGTCGTGACGGTCAGGGTCGCGCCCGAGCCTTGCGCGATCTCGCGGGCGATGGTCTCGATCTGCAAAGGCCCCATGTCGGCGGCTGGGGTGTCGACCATTTCGCGGGCCAGGGCGGCGGCGGCGGCGATGTTCAGGGTTTCGGTCAGGTCCAGACCGGCGGGGGCGGCCAGACGGGCGCGTCCGCGCTCGGGCCGGGCCTTGTAGCGGTCGAACAGATAGCCGCCGAGGGCGAAGGCCAGCGCCGCCTGCTGGGCCGCCTCGCCCTCGACGCCGTCGAGGCGCCAGTCGCCGGCGGGCAAGCGCGTCGGCAGGGAACGGGCCGTCATGGGCTCGAACGTCTCCCCCGCGCCGAACAGGGCCTCGGCCGCCGCGCCGTCGTCGCCGGGGACGATCAGCAGCTGGCCCGCCTTGCCGGTGAAGCCGTTGGCCTCGGCCCAGGCGGCCGACTTGCCGGTCAAGGCCTGGCCTTGCGCGATCACGCGCACCGGGCGCGCGCTGTGGGAAGCGGCGATCAGCAGGTCGGAGTGTGCGACGGACATGGGGCGAGCCTTTCCGGCCCTTAAAGGCCGATTAACCAAACCTTGACCCGGAGGGGCGACGCTGAGGCCGCAGGAAACCGTCCGGACCCTCTCCATGTCGCGCACCGCCGCCGCCGCCGCAACCATGACGCTGGCACTTGTAAGCCTGTCGGGCGTCGCCATGGCGCAGACGCCGGCGCCCGCCGCCGTCCAGGCGCCCCAACCCGCCGCCGCTGCGACACGCGCCAGCTATGACCGCGCTGACGCCCTCAGCCGCTCGGTCTTCTGGTCGCAGGAACAGCAGATCAATCCGATGGACCCCGTCGCCGGGGTCAAGACGGCCCAGGCCCTGCGCGAACTGGGCCAGTTCGATCAGGCGGCCGAGACGGCGCAGGGCGTCCTGACCGTCCAGCCGGCCAATGTCGAGGCCATGCTGGAGGTCGGCCGCGCCCACATCGCGCGCGGACAGGCCTTCTACGGCATCGCCGCGCTGGAACAGGCCCGCGCCGCCGCGCCGCGCGACTGGCGGCCGCTGTCGCTGCTGGGCGTCGCCTATCAGCAGGTGCGTCGTCCGGACGACGCCAAGGCCGCATGGAACGAGGCCCTGCGCCTGTCGCCCGACAATCCCGATGTCCTGACCAACGCCGCCATCGCCCAGATGGGCGAGGGCGACGCGCCATCCGCCGAAATCCTGCTGCGCCGCGCCGCCGCCCAACCGGGCGCCACCCTGAAGGTGCGTCAGAACCTGGCCCTGTCGTTGGGGCTTCAGGGCAAGACCGCCCAGGCCGAACAGATCTTGCGCCGCGACCTGCCGCCCGAGGTCGCCGACCGCAATCTGCGCTGGCTGGCCGAGCGGACGGCGACGAGCGCGCCGGTTGTGGCGGCTGAAACCGCTGGGGCGGCCCGCACCTGGTCTTCGGTTCAGGGCGGCTGACCTAATCCTCCCCTGCGCAGCGGGGGAGGGGGACCGCTGAGCCTGAAGGGCGAAGGGGTGGAGGGGGCGAGCTTCGAGCGCGACGCGTGCTTCCGCCCCCTCCACCATGCTGCGCATGGTCCCCCTCCCCCGTTCGCTTCGCTCACAGGGGAGGATCGCGTCTTCTCTCTCTGCTCCGAAAGCCCTATCTTCTCCCCATGATCGACGACCTCTACAGCGCGCGCATCCTGTCGCTGGCGGCCAACCTGCCGCACAGCGGGCGTCTGGCTGCGCCGGAAGGCAGCGCCGAGCGCGTGGCCAAGCTGTGCGGGTCCAAGGCGACCGTGGACGTGACGCTGGACGATCAAGGCCGCATCAAGGAATTCGCCCATGCGGTGAAGGCCTGCGCCCTGGGTCAGGCGGCGGCGGGCGTGGTGGGCGAGAGCATCCTCGGCGCCTCGGCGTCGGAGATCGCCGAGGCTAGAGACGCCATGCTGGCCATGCTGAAATCGGGCGGCGACGGCCCCGAGGGCCGCTTCGAGGGCTTGCGGGTGCTCAAGCAGGTCGCCGACTATCCGGCGCGCCACGCCTCGACCATGGTGGCGCTGGAAGCCACGCTCGACGCCGTGAACCAGGCGCTGGAAAAGCACCACAGCGATACGCGAACTCGTCTCGCCGGCGCGGCCTGAGGCGTCGTCTGGTTGATCCCCCTGTCATGAAGAGGGATAAGCACGACGAACCCGAAACAGAGCCCCCGGCGAAGGGACAGATGTCTCTCTACGAACGCAGCGTCCGCGCGGCCCATCGGGGCTATAAGGTGACGCTGTCCCCCTTCTTCGGCCAGTCGTGCCGGTTTCTGCCGACCTGTTCGGACTATGGGCGCGACGCCCTGCTCCAGCACGGTCCGGTTCGGGGGGGATGGCTCACCGTGCGCCGTCTCTGTAAATGCCATCCCTTCGGCGGTTCGGGCTATGATCCCGTGCCGCCCGCCAAGATCGAAAAAGAACGACCGTCATGATCGAACTGAAATTCCCCGACGGCGCCGTGCGTCAGTATCCGGCCGGCTCGACGGGCCGCGACGTGGCCGCCGCCATCTCGCCCTCGCTGGCCAAGAAGGCGGCCCTGGTCGTCTGGAACGGCGAGCAGCGCGACCTGGATCGCGTCATCGACGGGAACGGCGACTTCCGTCTGCTGATGCGCGACGATCCCGAGGCGCTGGAGACCATCCGCCACGACGCGGCCCACGTGCTGGCCCAGGCCGTGCAGGAGCTGTTCCCTGGCACCCAGGTCACCATCGGCCCGGCCATCGAGGACGGCTTCTATTACGATTTCGCCCGCGACGAGCCATTCTCGACCGACGACTTCGCCAGGATCGAAAAAAAGATGGGCGAGATCATCGACCGGGGCGCCCCGCTGGAGCGTCAGGTCTGGGACCGCGACACGGCGATCAAGCATTTCGAGTCGGTGGGCGAGACCTACAAGGCCGAGCTGATCCGCGACCTGCCGGGGACGGAGACCATCACCGTCTACAAGCAGGGCGAATGGGCTGACCTGTGCCGGGGGCCGCACTTCCCGACCACCAAGTTCGTCGGCAAGGCCTTCAAGCTGACCAAGCTGGCCGGGGCCTATTGGCGCGGTGATTCCAGCCGCGCCCAGTTGCAGCGCATCTACGGCACCGCCTGGGCGACCAAGGAGGATCTGGACGCCTATCTGCTGCGTCTGGAGGAGGCCGAGAAGCGTGACCACCGCAAGGTGGGCAAGGCCATGGAGCTCTTCCACATGCAGGAAGAGGGCCGGGGCATGGTCTTCTGGCACCCCAAGGGCTGGGTCCTGTGGCGCGTGCTGGAAGCCTATATGCGCCGCCGTCTGGACGCCGCCGGATACGTCGAGGTCAAGACGCCCCAGGTGCTGGACCGCAAGTTCTGGGAGCAGAGCGGCCACTGGGACAAGTACCGCCCCAATATGTTCGTCTGCGAGACGGTCGAGGGCGAGGAACTCAGCCTCAAGCCGATGAACTGCCCGGGCCACGTGCAGATCTTCGACCAGGGCCAGCGGTCGTACCGCGAACTGCCCCTGCGCATGGCCGAGTTCGGCGCCTGCCACCGCTATGAGCCGTCGGGTTCGCTGCACGGCCTGATGCGCGTGCGCGGCTTCACCCAGGACGACGCCCACATCTTCTGCCGCGAGGACCAGATCGTCGAGGAGACGTCCGAGTTCATCAAGCTGGCCCGCAGCGTCCACGCCGACCTGGGCATGGAAACCGCCTATATCAGCCTGGGCACCCGGCCCGAGAACCGCGCTGGGTCGGACGAATTCTGGGACAAGGCCGAGGCCCTGATGGCCGAGTCCGCCCGCGCCGCCGGCACCGAGCCGGTCGTCACCGAGGGCGACGGCGCCTTCTATGCGCCCAAGCTGGACTTCATCGTCAAGGACGCCATCGGCCGCGAATGGACCTGCGGCACGATCCAGTTGGACTATGTCCTGCCGGAACGCCTGAATGCGACCTACATCGCCGAGGACGGCCAGAAGCACCGCCCGGTCATGCTGCACCGCGCGATCCTGGGCAGCTTCGAGCGCTTCATCGGCATCATGATCGAGAACTACGCCGGGGCCTTCCCGCTGTGGCTGGCGCCGACCCAGGCGGTGGTGGCCACTATCACCTCGGACGCCGACGGCTACGCCGAAGAAGTGGCGGCCAGGTTCCGCGCGGCGGGCCTGCGGGTCGAGACCGACCTGCGCAACGAGAAGATCAACTACAAGATCCGCGAACACTCGGTCGGCAAGGTGCCCGCCATCGCCGTCGTCGGCCGCAAGGAGGCCGAGGAAGGCAAGGTCGCCATCCGCCGCCTGGGCTCGCAGGCCCAAACGATCGTCACCATCGAGGAAGCCATCGCCCTGCTGACGGACGAGGCGACGCCGCCCGACCTGAAGCGCCTGCGCGACGGCGTCGAGGCCTGAACATGAGAACGCCCCGGTCGAAAGGCCGGGGCGTTTTTCTTTGGCGAGTATTCTCCTCCCCCGTTTACGGGGGAGGGGGACCACGAAGTGGTGGAGGGGGCGGATACAGCCGCTGTCGCTTCCTTTGTATCGCGCCCAGTTCAGCTCACCCCCGATGCCGTGTTTCGCCCCCTCCACCATGCTGCGCATGGTCCCCCTCCCCCGCTTCGCAGGGGAGGATTTTCAAGTCACTGCGCCGTCATGCCGCCGTCGATCTTGAACTCGGCCCCGGTGACGAACTTCGACTCGTCCGAGGCCAGATAGAGGACGCAATACGCCACGTCGTCCGGCTCGCCGATGCGCTTCAAGGGGATGCCGCGCGCCAGCTTCTCGTGCGCCGTCGTCTCGTCGCCGCCGGCCATGGCGACGAAGGGGTCGAGGATGGGCGTCTTGATGAAGACCGGGTGGACCGAGTTGGCGCGCACGTTCCAGCCGGCCTTGGCGCATTCGAGCGCCACCGTCTTGGTGTAGAGCCAGACCGCCGCCTTGGTGGCGTTGTAGGCGCCCATGCCGGGCGCCGCCGCCAGTCCCGCGATCGAAGAGATGTTGACGATGGAGCCCGCGCCAGAGGCCCGCAGGTGCGGCATGGCGTGCTTGCAGCCCAGCATGACGGACTCGATATTGACCGCCTGCACCAGCCGCCAATTCTCCAGCGTGTCCTGCTCGGCCCAGGCCAGGCGGCCGCCGATGCCGGCGTTGTTCACCAGGATGGACAGGCCGCCCATGTCCTCGGCGGCGGCGGCGGCGACGCGGACCCAGTCGTCCTCGCGCGTCACGTCGTGCTCGTAGGCGAAGGCGGAGCCCGGATGGTCGGCGTTGATGGCCTCGGCCAGAGCCCGCGCCCCGTTCAGGTCGCGGTCGGAGACGGCGACTTTCGCGCCTTCCTTCACGAGCATCCGCGCCATGGCCTGGCCCAGACCGCCCGCCGCCCCGGTGATCAGGGCGGCCTTGCCGGCGACGCGGCCCGGACGGGGGGCGCTCACTCCACCAGGCCCTTGACGGCGTCGTCGATGAAGCGGGCCATGGCGACGTCCTTCTCGGTCACCCCGCCCGCGTCGTGGGTGGTCAGCAGGACCTCGACGCGGTTGTAGACGTTCGACCATTCGGGATGGTGGTCCGCCTTGTCCGCCAGCAGGGCCACGCGAGTCATGAAGCCGAAGGCGGCGTTGAAATCCTTGAAGCGCAAGCTGCGGGCGATGGCCGGGCGCGGGTCGTCGGCGCGTCGCCAGTCGGGCAGGCCCTGAAGCACGGCGTTGACGTCGAGGGCGGTCATGGGCGTCTCCTTGATTTTCCTCAGGCGTATCGCGGCCCCGAGGGGGCGACAAGCCGTGACGCCGCGTCAACGCGCTGGCTTCTCCTCCCCCTCCCCCGCTGCGCAGGGGAGGATTGGCGTTGAGCCGCGACAAGAACGCTTCCCCGGATGACGCCGCGCGCAGGAGGGGTTACACCCCCTGTCATGACCCAGGCCGACAGCTCCTCCCCCACCGGCGCCCCCTCTGGCAAGACCTCCTCATTCGGCTTCCGCGACGTGGACGCGAAGGAAAAGGTGCAGATGGTGCGCGGCGTCTTCGATTCCGTCGCGTCCAACTATGACCTGATGAACGACCTGATGAGCGCGGGCGTGCACCGGCTGTGGAAGGACGCCACGGCGGCCAAGCTGAACGCCCGACCCGGCGAGGTCATCCTGGACATGGCCGGGGGCACCGGCGACATGGCGCGGCGCTATTCGAAGATGGCGCGGGCGGCGCAGGCGCGGCGCGGCGGCGAGGACGCCACCGTCATCGTCATGGACTACAACGCCGAGATGATCCTGAACGGGGTGGCCAAGGGCGGCGAGCCCGAGATGGCCTGGGGCGTGGGCGACGCCATGAACCTGCCCTTCCCCGACGCCTGTCTGGACGCCTATTCGATCAGCTTCGGCATCCGCAACGTGTCGGACGTGGCCGGCGCCCTGAAGGAGGCGCGCCGCGCGCTGAAGCCAGGCGGGCGCTTCATCTGCCTGGAGTTCTCGCGCCCCACGACCGAGGCCCTGCGCCGCGCCTATGACGCCTGGTCCTTCCACGCCATTCCGCGCATCGGCGAATGGGTCGCCAAGGATCGTGACTCCTATCAGTATCTGGTCGAGAGCATCCGTCGCTTCCCCGATCAGGCCACCTTCAAGCGGATGATCGAAGACGCCGGTTTCAGCCGCGTCAGCGTCACCAACCTGTCCGGCGGGATCGCAGCCATCCACCACGGGTGGGCGATCTGAGCCGGCTGTCCGTCAAGACCCCGCCGCCTGCGCCGACGCCGGAACCCGTCCGCGATCCGCTGGGCGCGAGCTTCCGTCTGATCGGCTGGGGCTGGGTGCTGGCGCGCCACGACGCCCTGATCCCGCGCGAGGCGACCCATCTGCTGCCCGTCTGGGCGCGGCCCTTTGCGCGGCTGGTGCAGATGACCGCCAGCCGCAAGCACCGCGCCGGACGGCCCGGCCAGCGCGTGGGTCAGGCCTTCGAGCACCTCGGCCCCGTGGCCATCAAACTGGGTCAGGTTCTGGCCACCCGCGCCGACATCTTCGGCATCCAGTTCGCCCAGGACCTGGGTCGGCTGAAGGACAAGCTGCCGCCCTTTCCGCTGTCCGACGCCCGCGCCGAGATCGAGCGCTCGCTGGGCCGTCCGGTCGAGAGCCTGTACCGCAACCTGGGCGAGCCGGTCGCCGCCGCGTCCCTGGCTCAGGCGCACCCCGCCTGGCTGGCCGACGGCCGCAAGGTGGCGGTCAAGGTGCTGCGCCCCGGCGTCGAGCGCCGCGTGGCGCGCGGTCTGGACGCCATGCGTCTGGGCGCCAAGCTGGTGCAGAAGTTCGTCGAGCCGGCCCGGCGGCTGGAGCCGCAGGCCTTTGTCGAGATCATCGCCCGCGCCCTGTCGCTGGAGCTGGACATGCGGCTGGAGGCGGCCGCCGCCTCCGAACTGGCCGAGGTCATGGCCAAGGACGGCTATATGTCCGCCCCCGCCATCGTCTGGGACGGGGTGGGCAAGCGGGTGCTGACGCTGGAGTGGGCCAAGGGCCTGCCGATGACCGATCCGGCGCTGATGGACCTGCCGGGCCTCGACGCCGACGCCCTGGCCGACAAGGTGGTGCGCGCCTTCCTGATCCAGGCGCTGGACCACGGCGTCTTCCACGCCGACCTGCACGAGGGCAATCTGTTCGCCGATGCGCCGGCGCAGCTGACCGCCATCGACTTCGGCATTGTCGGGCGTCTGGGTCCGGCCGAGCGGCGCTACCTGGCCGAGATTCTGTGGGGCTTCATCAGCCGCGACTACGACCGCATCAGCCGCGTCCATTTCGAGGCCGGCTACGTCCCGCCGCACCACTCGGTCGACACCTTCGCCCAGGCCCTGCGCGCGGTCGGCGAGCCGGTCATCGGACGCCAGGCCAGCCAGGTGTCGATGGGCCGCCTGCTGGGCCAGCTTTTCGAGATCACCGCCCTGTTCGACATGCATATGCGGCCCGAACTGGTGCTGCTGCAAAAGACCATGGTCTCGGTCGAGGGCGTGGCGCGGCGCCTCAACCCCGACCACGACCTTTGGGAAGCGGCCAAGCCCGTGGTCGAGCGCTGGATCAAGCGCGAACTGGGCCCGCAGACCCAGATCAGGCAGACGGTGGAAGAGGCCGTCGCCACGCTGAAGGCCCTGTCGCAGCTGGCGCAGAACCCGCCGCAATCTCAGACGTTGGTGATCGAGAAGGCCGGAACCCGGCCCTGGGTGGTCGCCGCCGTCACCGTCGCCGTCTGTGCGTCGGTCGCCGCCTTGGTCCTGACACTCTGGCCGATGATCGTCGCCTGACGTTTCTTCGGAGCCCGCGCCTATGAAAACCCCGATCCTTGTCGCCGCCGCCCTGGGCGCGAGCCTGCTCGCCCTGCCCGCCGCGGCCCAGACGGCGGCGGCCACGCTCCCCAACGCCTTCGGCCAACCGGCCCCCGCGCCGGCGCAAGGCCCGGCGGCGCCGGTGGCTGCCGAGGCCCCCGACATCGCCCGTTCGGAAGCCGCGCTGCGCGCCGTGATCGCCTCGCTGCAATCCAACGAGATCGACTATTCGGTTTTCAGCGCCAGCCTGGCCGAGCAGATTCGCAGCCGCGCCGCCGAGTTCGCGCCGCGCGTCCAGCAACTGGGCGCGATCCAGACCGTCGACTATCGCGGCCAGCAGGAGGGCGCCGAGCTGTTTCGCGTGGTGTTCGCGAAACAGGCGACCGACTGGGTCATCGCCTTCGACGCCGAGGACCAGATCGCCGCCCTGCTCTACCGCCCCGCCCAGGACGACTAGGCGCTAATCCAGCGAGGGCTTGCCGCGTCCGCTCTTGATGGTCGAGCGCGTGGACTTGCCCTTCAGCCGGCGCTCCTTGGACGCCCGCGTCGGTCGGGTGGGCACGCGGTAGACCGGCCTGACCGAAGCCTCGGCCACCATCTCGTCCAGCCGCGCGATGGCGTCGGCCCGGTTGCGTTCCTGGGTGCGAAAGCGGACGGCGGTGATGACGATGACGCCGTCCAGCGTCAGGCGGCTGCCCGCCAGCTTCATCAGGCGTTCCTTGACCGGATCCGTCAGGCTGGGCGAGTTCTTGACGTCAAATCGCATCTGGACCGAGGTCGAGACCTTGTTGACGTTCTGGCCGCCGGGGCCGCCGGAGCGGAAGAAGCGGAACTCCAGTTCATCCTCCGGAATGCGGCTCACGGACTGACCTTCCGTACACGGACGACCGCCGTGTCCAGGGCCTGAAGGAAGCGCGAACGGTCGGCGGTCGAGAAGGGCGGCGGGCCGCTGGTGGCCACGCCCATGGAGCGCAGATGCTCGCCCACCAGCCGTCCAGCCAGGGCGGAGCCGATGGAATCCGGCGTAAAGGGCTGGCCGTTCGACTTCAGCGCCTGGGCCCCGGACTTCAGACAGCGGTCGGCCAGGGGGATGTCGGCGGTGATGACGATGTCGCCGGTGACAGCGCGCTCGGCGATCCAGTCGTCGGCCACGTCGGGGCCGGCGTCGACCACCACCTGCTCGATCAGGGGCTCGCGCGGGACGTTGATCCAGGCGTTCGACACCACGAAGACCTTGAGGCCGTAGCGGCGGCCTACGCGATAGACCTCCTCCTTCACGGGGCAGGCGTCGGCGTCGATGTAGAGGGTGGTGGGCATGGGGGTCTTATGACGCGTCGTGGCGACGGGGAGAAGGGCGTGCAATCTGGTTCCTTCTCCCGATGGGAGAAGGTGGCCCGAAGGGCCGGATGAGGGTCGGCGTTCTCAGTCGGCGTGAGCCGCTGCGCAACGGCGTCCGCCGATTGAAAGCGTAGCCCCTCACCCTTTGGCTGCTACGCGCCGCCCTTCGGGTCGCCTTGCCAATCGCTACGCTCTTGGAGGCTCAAGCCCTCTCCCGCCGGGAGAGGGCAGCAAGGCAAGCATCTTACTGCGGGTAGGCGACCGGCATGGCCCCTTCGCCGCCGGTGCGATAGCGGTCGCGCAGCAGCAGGTTGCGGGCCTGAAGCGGCTGCTCCACCCCGTCGATGAAGACGGCGGAGGGCTGGCTCAGCGGCTCCAGCGGGTCGCCGGACCAGACCACGACGTCGCCCGCCGCGCCCGGCTTCAGCTCGCCGAACTGGCCGTCGAAGCCGAAGATGCGGGCCGGGTTGACCGTGATCGCCTGGATGGCCGCCGCGAAGGGCAGGCCGTGCGAGACGGCGTTGCCGGCGTTGTAGCGGATATCGCGGGCGCGGTGGGTCGAGCCCTCATTGCCCTTGATGGCGATGACCACGCCCGCCGCGTTCAGCGCCGCGGCGTTCTGCATCCGCGCCGCCCGCATTTCGAAATTGCCGGGCAGGTTGGTGATCGGGTGCAGCAGGACCGGGACCTTGGCGGCGGCGATCTCCTCGGCCACCAGCCAGCCCTCGGCGGCGCCGTCGAGGATGACCTTGACGCCTTCTTCGCGGGCCAGACGCAGGACCTGCTGAATGTCCGCGGCGCGGTTGACGCTGACGATCAGCGGCATTGAGCCGTTGGCCACCGGGATCAGGGCCTCCAGATCGGCGCGCGACAGCGACAGGTCGCGCAGCGCGGCCCGGTCATAGGCGGCCTTGTTCCTGGCATAGAGGCGGACCTCGGCCAGGGTCTCCTTGAACAGGACGAACTCGGCGCCGCGCGCGCCGCCGGCCACGCCCTTTCCGGCCTCGCCGAAGGGGGCGACCATGGCCACGCGCGGCTTGACCAGGATGTCGGCGCCGCCCAGCTTGATCACAGCCGCCTGGCCGGCGAACAGGCCCGGCGACTGGAAGCCGCCGTGACCGGCCCCGGCGAAGTCGCTGTCGTCGTGACTGTGGCCGCCGCCCGAGCCCGCGTGCTGGGGCGTGACCACGGCGCGGGTGACGCCGCCGAGGCGGGCGACCGGCAGGGTGAAGGACCAGGGGTCCAGGCCGTATGACAGGTCGAAGGCGGCGCTGAGGGTGTTGGCGTTGTTCGACAGGTCGTTGGAGCCGCGCACCGAGCCGACTTCCGAACCGCCGAGGCCGGAATCGACGGCGACGAAGCCGGGGGTCACGACCTGGCCGCGCGCGTCGATGGTGCGCAGGCCCGCCGGGGCCGCGCCGGTTCCGACCGAGACGACCCGGCCGTTGCGCACGACCACGGTGCCGTTCTCGATCACCGAGGTTCCGGTCAGGACGCGGCCGCCGGTGATGGCGACGTCCTGGGCCGCTGCGGGACCGACGAGGGCGAGCGCCGCGACAGCGCCCGCAAGAAGGGTTTGGATACGCATGGTTCAGCGAGCTCCCTGAGCGACGCCGGCGGCGGACTGGCCGAAGCCGGGCTGACCCAGTTCGAAATCGGATACGGGCTGGAAGGCGGGGTTGGTGCGGTCGAAGGCCAGGCCGCCGTCGATGAAGACCTGATCGGCGCGGGCGTAGATCGAGAAGGGATCGGCGCTCCAGATGACCACGTCGGCGCGCTTGCCGGGCTCCAGCGAGCCGGTCTCCTTGTCGATGCCGATGGAGCGGGCGGCGTTCAGGGTGATCCAGCTGATGGCGTGTTCTTCCGAGATGTTCATCCCGGCGCGGCGCCCCGCCGACAGGGCCGCGGCGACTTCCTGGTTGAGGCGCTGGGTCAGCTCGGCGTCGTCGGAGTGGATGACGGCGCAGGAGCCCTCGGGCGCGTCGGTCAGGGCGGCGTTCTCCTCGATGCCGTCCAGGGCCTCCATCTTGAAGCCCCACCAGCCGGTCCACATGGCGGCGCAGACGCCTTCACGGGCCAGCAGGGGCGCGATCTTGTAGGCCTCGACCGCGTGATGGAAGGTGGCGACCTTGTAGCCGAACTCCTTGGCCACATCGAGCATGACCGCCATCTCGTCGGCGCGATAGCAGTGGTTCTGGACCAGGATCGAGCCGTCCAGAACGCCCGCCAGGGTTTCCAGTTGCAGGTTGCGGGTCGGGGGCGTGCCCTGACCCTCGTCGCGCCACTTGTCCCACTTGGCCTTGTAGTCGCGGGCGGCGATGAAGGCGGCGCGGTAGCCGGCGACATTGCCCATGCCGGTGGCCGGCGAGGTGTTGCGGCCGCCATAGACGCGGCTGGGGTTCTCGCCGCAGGCCATCTTCAGGCCATAGGGGGCGTTGGGGAATTTCATCCCCTGCATGGTGACGGAGGGGATGTTGCGCACCGTCACGCCGCGACCGCCGAACAGGTTGGCCGATCCGGGCAGGATCTGGAGCGTGGTCACGCCGCCGGCGCGGGCGGTGTTGAAGCCGGGGTCCTGGGGCCAGATCGAATGCTCGGCCCAGACCTGGGCCGTATTCGGATTGGTGGCCTCGTTGCCGTCGCTCATGCCCTGAACGCCGGGCGAGGGATAGACGCCGAGGTGGCTGTGGATGTCGATGACGCCGGGCGTGACGTAGCGGCCGCGGGCGTCCACCACCTTGTGGCCGCTCGGCACCGGAGTGTTCGCCCCGCCGACGGCGGCGATGCGGCCGTCGGTGACGATCACCACGCCGGCCTCGATCTTCTGACCCGCGCCGGTCAGGACCGTGGCGCCGACGAGGGCCAGGTTCTCGCGCGGCAGACCGCGATAGGTCGAGGGATAGGGGTCGGTGTTGGCCCAGCCGTCCAGGCCGGGAGCCATGGTGCGGTCCTTGGACGCCGAAGCGGTCGAGGCCGTCTCGGTCCTGGGCTTGGCGTCGCCGGTGGTGGCGCAGGCCGACAGGGCCAGGGCGCCGAGCGCGCAGGTGAGGACAGCGAGGCTCGGGCCCCGCAGACGGTTAAGCAACATGGGCGAGACCCCCTCGCGCCCGCAGACAGCGGGCAGACAATGGGACGGCATACAAAGGAGGTTCAGCCTCGCCGTAAAGGGGAAATGTCAGAAGCCGGACAAGCGGTCGCGGACCTCGGCCTCGCTCAACCCCTCGACCTCGATCATCTTGAGCCGCGACTGGCCGCCGCGCGCCAGGGTCACGTCGCGCTTAGGGACGCCTAACGCCTTGGCCAGAAAGGCCGTCAGGGCGGCGTTGGCCTCGCCCTCGACCGGCTGAGCCCGGACGCGGACCTTGAGCACCGGGCGGCCGTCGGGATCGACGTCCCAGCCGTCGATGCGATCGGCGGCGGCGCGGGGCGTCAGCCTGATGGCGAGGCGGGCGGTCATGGCCCTATGTCCGTCATCCCGGCCCAGCGGTGCAAGCTCTCCCTCCCCGTTCGGGGAGGGTGGTCGATGCGAAGCGAAGACCGGGTGGGGAGGGCGAGGCGATACCGAGGCGCGGCTGACTTGCCTGGCCGCCCCCACCCGCGCTGCGCGGTACCCTCCCCCAAGGGGGAGGGAGACAGCCAATTGAAAACGCGCCGGACGGTTTCCCATCCGGCGCGCTTCAGGTTCAGTCTGCGGCGCCGATCAGCCCAGGGCGGCCATCAGTTCCGGCACGACGGTCTTGTAGTCGCCCACGATGCCGTAGTCGGCGACCTGGAAGATCGGGGCGTCGGCGTCCTTGTTGATGGCGACGATGACCTTGGAGTCCTTCATGCCGGCCAGGTGCTGGATGGCGCCCGAGATGCCGATGGCGATGTAGAGGGCCGGAGCCACGACCTTGCCGGTCTGGCCGACCTGATAGTCGTTGGGGGCGTAGCCCGCGTCGACGGCGGCGCGGCTGGCGCCGATGGCGGCGCCCAGCTTGTCGGCCAGGGGCTCCATGACGGCGTGGAACTCGTCGGCCGAACCCAGGGCGCGACCGCCGGAGACGATGATCTTGGCGGCGCCCAGTTCGGGGCGGTCCGACTTGACCATTTCCTCGGAGACGAAGGCGGTCTTGGGCGCTTCACCGGCAGCGACGCTCTCGACCGAGGCCGAACCGCCTTCAGCGGCGGCGGCGAAGGCCGTCGGACGCACGGTGATGACCTTCTTGGCGTCGGCCGACTGGACGGTTTCCAGGGCGTTGCCGGCGTAGATCGGGCGCACGAAGGTATCGGCCGAGACGACCTCGACGATGTCCGAGATCGGCGCCGTGTCCAGCTTGGCGGCGATGCGCGGGGCGAAATTCTTGCCGTCGGTGTTGGCCGGGGTCAGGATGGCGTCGTAGCCAGCGGCCAGCGGCAGGACCGTGGCCTCGACAGCCTCGGCCAGACCGTGAGCGACGGCGTCGCCCTCGGCCAGCAGGACCTTGCGCACGCCCGAGATTTTCGCGGCGGCGTCAGCCACGGCCTGGGCGTTCTTGCCGAGGACCAGAACGTCCACGTCCGACGACAGGGCCAGAGCCGCCGTCACCGTCTTGTGGGTGGTGTCGCGAACAGCCGAACCGTCGTGGTCGGCGATGACGAGAACGGCCATTTACAGGACCCCCGCGGACTTGAGCTTGGAAACCAGTTCGGCCGCATCGGCGACCTTGACGCCCGCCGAGCGGGTCGGCGGGGTCGTGACCTTCAGAACCTTGAGGCGGTCGGCGGTATCGACGCCGTAGTCGGCGACCGCCTTCATGGCGATCTCCTTCTTCTTGGCCTTCATGATGTTGGGCAGGGAGGCGTAGCGCGGCGTGTTCAGACGCAGGTCGACCGAGACCACCGCCGGCAGTTCCGCCGCCACGGTCTGCAGCCCGCCGTCGACTTCACGGGTGACCACAGCCTTGCCGCCGTCGATGACCAGCTTTCCGGCGAAGGTGGCTTGCGGCCAGTCCAGCAGGGCGGCCAGCATCTGACCCACGGCGTTGTTGTCGCCGTCGATCGACTGCTTGCCCAGCAGGACCAGGTCCGGCTTCTCTTCGTCGACGACCGCCTTCAGCAGCTTGGCGACGGCCAGCGGCTCCAGGTCGGCGTCCGACTGGATCAGGATGCCGCGATCAGCGCCCATGGCCAGGGCCGTGCGGATGGTTTCCTGGGCCTGGGTCACGCCGATGGAGACGACGACGATTTCCGTCGCCGTGCCTGCGGCATGGTGTTCCTTGCCCTCTTTCAGACGCACGGCCTCTTCGACGGCGATTTCGTCGAAGGGGTTCATGCTCATCTTGACGTTGGCGAGATCGACGCCAGTCTGGTCCGCCTTGACGCGGGCCTTGACGTTGCTGTCGATCACCCGTTTCACCGGGACGAGTACCTTCATGAGCCTATCCACTTGGTCATCGAAATATGGGTCGAGGGATTGGACCGGGGAAACCGGCCTGTCAACGTAACGCTACGTGAACTGCGGTCGTGTCGCGGGCGTAATTTTCATCTATGAGACCCGTATGAAACGCTTCCTGACGATCCGCCGCCTCAGCGTCCTCTTCTTCGGCATCTTCGGCCTGATGATCGCCGGCGTCTTCGTGTTCCAGCGCTTCTGGATGGAGCCGGGCGAACGCTGCGAGGCCCAGGGCAAGTGGTACGACATGGAAAGCCGCATCTGCGCCCAGCCCATCTCGATCGCTGAAATCACCGGCCGCCCCATCGGCGTCACCCGCGCCGAGGCCTCGGCCGAGAAGAACAAGGAGCTGGTGGTCATCGAAACCCAGCTGACCGCCGAGAAGCGCGCCCGCGACGCCGCGACCGCCGCCGAACGCGTCCGGGTCGAGGCCTTGCAGCAGCGATAAAACCCCGATCCTCCCCTGCGCAGCGGGGGAGGGGGACCATGCGCAGCATGGTGGAGGGGGCGAGATCAGGCGCCTGCTTCTGAACGCACCAGGCAGCGCGAAGAAATCCAAGTCGGAGGCTGTGGCCGCCCCCTCCACCACTTCGTGGTCCCCCTCCCCCGTGAACGGGGGAGGATTTAGGTCGCGTTCGCTCTCAGCCGTTTCAGCGCGTCGCGCCGGGCTTCCACAGGATGTCGGCGGCGCCGTTGGCGTTGGCGCGGCGGGCGGCGACGAACAGGTGGTCCGACAGCCGGTTCAGATAGCGGACCGCGTCAGGATTCACCTGCTCGCCCGACTCCATCAGACGAATGGCGTCCCGCTCGGCCCGACGGCAGACGGTGCGGGCCAGGTGCAGGTGGGCCGACAGGGGTGAACCGCCCGAAAGGATGAAGCTGTCCAGCGGCTTCAGGCTCTCGTTCATCCAGTCGATTTCCGTCTCGATCCGCTCGACCTGAGAGGCGATGATGCGCAGCGCCTCCCATTTCGGCGCCGGGTCCAGCGGCGTGGCCAGATCGGCGCCCAGGTCGAACAGCTCGTTCTGGATGCGGCCCAGCATGGCGTCGATGCGGTCGTTCTGGCCGCTGTTCAGGCGGGCCACGCCGATCACGGCGTTCAGTTCGTCGACCGTGCCATAGGCCTCGACCCGCAGATCGGTCTTGGACACCGGCGCGCCCGAGGCCAGGCGGGTCTGACCGCCGTCGCCGGTGCGGGTGTAGATCTTGTTCAGCGTGACCATGGTCCTAGCCCCCGTGCGTGGATTTCCACCACATGCCGCCCATCAGCAACAGGACCGCCACCGCCTGCAAGACGACGCGCAGCCGCATCAGCTTGTTGGAATTGGTGCGGGCGAAATCACCGCCGCGATACAGGGTATAGACCCCGAAGCCGAGCGTAATGGTCACGGCGGCGATGGCGATGAGGATCAGGATGTCGAAGATTTCCATGATCGCCTTCTAGGCCCGCTGCCGCCCGCGCGCCAGCGCCCGGCCAGGGAACTGCAGTTGCGACGTATTCGCACACCCCCATTGTCAGGTTCGGCGACCTGCTGTTGAGAGGCGCTCGCAACTAACCGGGGCTATTCATGTCTTCCTTCGCCGTCTCTCGTCGCTCGACCCTGCTGGCCGCCTCGGCGCTGGCCTCCCTGTCGCTGGGTCAGGCCGCATTGGCGGACGACCAGACCCAGACGACGACCGTCGACGACGTCGTCGTCACCGCCGCCGGTTTCGAACAGAAGCTCACCGACGCCCCGGCCAGCATCAGCGTCATCACCCAGGAAGAGCTGAAACGTCGCCCCTACATCACCCTGCTGGACGCCGTGCGGGACCTGGAAGGCGTGGACGTCGGCGAGACGCGCGACAAGACGGGTCAGGGCACCATCTCCATGCGCGGCATGGGCTCGGACTACACCCTGATCCTGGTGAACGGCCGTCGTCAGAACAACCACGGCAACATCTATCCCAACGACTTCGGCGGAAACCAATTCAACCACATCCCGCCGATGGACGCGATCGAGCGCATCGAGGTGATCCGCGGGCCTGCCTCGACCCTTTACGGCGCCGAAGCCATGGGCGGCGTGATCAACATCATCACCAAGCGCACGCTGGACCGGTGGTCGGGCTCGGCGACCGTGGGGCGCACCTTTGAAGAAAACGACGCCTATGGCGACGACGCCACCGCCGACCTGTACGCCACGGGTCCGCTGATCCGCGGCCTGCTGAACCTTGGCGTGCGCGCCAGCTGGTACGACCGCAGCGCCTCCAACCCGGTGTTCGCTCCGGTCACCGACCCCGCAGGCGATGTCCACAACCGCTCGCTGGGCTTCGGAGGCGGCGGCAAGACGGTGGACAACACCAACACCACGGCGGGCTTCAGTCTGATCTTCACCCCGACCAGCGCCCAGACGCTGACCTTCGACTACGACATGTCGAAGCAGGAATATAACAACCAGATCCGCACCAACGACGCGGGCGATCCCGAGTATCCGGTCGGCACGGTCGACAACATCGCCAGCATCTGGACCGCCGGCAACTTCTGTCTCGGCGCCACCGGGGCCAATGCGGCGGCCTGCGGCCGCAACGGCGGCGTCTGGTCGCGCCGCGCCAACCCGCGTGTCGGGTACAGCCCGACGCAGGAGTTCACCCGCGACAGCTGGGCCCTGACCCACGAAGGCCGCTGGAGCTTCGGCAACAGCCGCGTGTCGCTGTCGCATGTCGCCACCAATAATGAAGGCCGCACCATGCCCTTCACGGTGGCCGAACGGGCCCAGTTGCTGGCCATGTTCGACGGCACGGGCCAGTACGCCGGCCTGAGCACCGCCGATCGTCGGGCCCTGGCGGAGACCACCTTCCTGCCGCGCCCCAAACGCACGCTGGAAAGCGCCCAGTACACCCTCGACGCGCAGATCGACCTGCCCTTCCAGCTCGCCGGCGACCATATCGCTGTCCTGGGCGGCCAGGTCATCCGCGGGGAGCTGACGGACGGCGTCTTCGGCATGGAGAGCGGCGCCCCGGGCCAGAAGCAGGACCACAACATGTTCTCGCTGTTCGCCGAGGACACCTGGCAGGCGACGACGGCCTTCGCCGTCACCGCAGGCCTGCGCTACGACGATCATGAACTGTTCGGCAGCCAGTTCAGCCCGCGCCTCTACGGCGTCTACAACGTCAACGATCAGTGGACCGTAAAGGGCGGGGTCAGCACCGGCTTCAAGACCCCGCAGACCACCCAGCTCTATGACGGCGTGACCGGCTTCGGCGGTCAGGGCACCTCGCCCATGTTCGGCAACCCCGACCTGAAGCCGGAAACCAGCGTCAGCACCGAACTGGCGGTCTACTGGCGCCACCCGGACCGGCACAATTTCAACGCGACCGTCTTCAACAACGTCTTTGACGACAAGATCGCCAACCAGCCCTGCGGCGTGGGCGCCGACCTGCCCTGCGCCTCCAGCGGCGAGTTCGCCGACATCGGCTATGGCAGCAGCAGCCGCGCGACCAACATCGACGAGGTCGTCATCCGCGGCGTGGAAGTCGCCGGCCGCTGGCAGGCGCTCGACAACTTCAGCCTGCGCGGCAACTACACCTTCACCGACAGCGAGCAGAAGAGCGGCCAGAACGCCGGTCGCCCCCTGGGCAACAGCGCGCGCCACATGGCCAACGCCTCGGCGGAATGGCAGGCGACTGACAAGCTCAACTTCCTGCTGTCGAGCGAGCTGCGGTCCAAGCGCTATCGCAGCTACGACGTCGCCAGCGACAAGGAGCTCTTCTACAAGAGCTACGCCGTCCTCCACCTGGCGGCGTCCTATGAAGTGAACAGCTGGCTGACCGTCAACGGGCGCGTCAACAACCTGCTGGATCAGGACTTCACCACCTACGATACGGCCTTCTACGACCTGGACGGCGACGACCGGTACCAGACCACTGGCGAGGTCGTGTACCTCGACCACTACAACAACAAGGACAAGGCGCGCAGCTTCTGGGTCAGCGTCAACGCCCGCTTCTGATCCTTCTCGACCCATGTTGAACAGGGCCGCCGCGCCTGGGGCGGCCCTGTTGGCGTACAGCTAAGCCGTTAGTCATCTTTGCCGGTCAGTATGGCCGGCATGACTGATCGCGCCGTCCGCAATCTGGAACATCTGCGCCGCACCGCGTCGACGGCGCGGGTGTTGAACCTGCTCAAGGTCTTCGACGAGCACGGCGAGACCGACGACTGGGCCGAGCGGCCCATGTTCCGCACCCCGGCGTTGAATACGTCGCTGATCATCAAGCACCGCCTGCGTCGCAACGAGACGGATTCCTTCCCGGGTCGCCGACAGGTGGCGACCAAGGTGGTGGTGCCGATCGACAGCACCGACCTGAAAACCGGGGGCCGCTTTGTCTTCGTCAACCAGATCGGCTTCGAGCGCGCCATGCAGGAGGCGTTCGGGATTCAAGCCGACCATCCCGACCTGAAGACCCTGCGGCTGATGGACCAGCTGCCGTCGCTGGACCCCTTCCTGCTGCGTGAGCAGCTGCGACGCGGCGAGGTGGACGCGGCGCCCTGTTATTTCGCCCTCAGCGAGGCCGACCTGGAGCGGATGCTGACCTTCGTCCAGAGCGAGATCGAGCCCCTGGTCACGCTCAGCATGGGCGGCGGAATCGCGGCGGTAGGCTCGACCGCCCGCATGGCGTCGAAGATCCTGTCCAACGCCCCCGGCGACCGGCTGGAGGCGCTGCGCGCCACCCTGAGGCTGGAGCCGGAGCAGTATCAGGAGGGCGTCTTCTGCTGGAAGGGCTTCCTCTATTACAAGTGGACCCTGGCCAGCCTGATGAACGATATCGTGGTCGTCGCCGACGAGGTGGGCACGGTGACGCCGGTCGGCCCCAGCGACCGCGCCGCCAAGGAGTATATCGATCGGGGGCGTTCCGTCCTGCGCGGCCGCATCATGAAGACCTGCGAAGAGGTCAGCCGGACCCTGCGCTATTACGACGACGCCTATGCCAGCCTGACCCGCGACGGCAAACCCATCGCCTTCCGCGACTTCCTGCTGGAGGCGCCGGCCCTGTTCGCCCGCCTGGGCGATCAGCTGGGCGCGGTGCAGCACATCGTCAGCTTCTGGCGTTTCCGCTTCGGGCCCAAGGCGCCGCCGGTCGGCGTGGACGAACTGATCGACATCTTCATGGATTTCGAGACCGGCCTTATGGGCCGCGAGGCTGACGTCTACGATCCGCGCGACGCGGCTTAAGCAGTCCTCCCCTGCGCAGCGGGGGAGGGGGACCATGCGCAGCATGGTGGAGGGGGCGAGGTCAGGGCGCCGCATTTTGACGTCGAGCGCTGGATGGCGTGAAGGAAGTCAACCCTTGCGGCTGAGGCCGCCCCCTCCACCGCTTCGCGGTCCCCCTCTCCCGTAAACGGGGGAGGATCTAGTCCGCCTCCCCTTCGACCAAACAAAAACCCCGCGCTGTCGCCAGCGCGGGGTTTCTGCATCCAGACCTTCAGCAGGTCCTAGTAGCGGTAGTGTTCCGGCTTGAACGGACCCTCGGTCGGGACCGAGATGTAGTCGGCCTGTTCCTGGGTCAGCGTGGTCAGCTTGGCGCCCAGCTTGGCCAGGTGGAGGAAGGCGACCTTCTCATCCAGATGCTTGGGCAGGGTGTAGACCTGGTTCTGATAGGACTTGGCGTTGGTCCACAGCTCGATCTGGGCCAGGGTCTGGTTGGTGAACGAGGCCGACATCACGAACGAGGGGTGGCCCGTGGCGTTGCCCAGGTTCACCAGACGGCCTTCCGACAGCAGGATGATCTTCTTGCCGTCCGGGAACTCGATGTGGTGGACCTGCGGCTTGATCTCGTCCCACTTGAAGTTCTTCAGGCCGGCGACCTGAATTTCCGAGTCGAAGTGGCCGATGTTGCAGACGATGGCGTTGTTGCGCATCGCACGCATGTGCTCGACGCGGATGACGTCCTTGTTGCCGGTCGTGGTGACGAAGATGTCGGCCTTGTCGGCGACGTCTTCCAGGGTCTGGACCTCATAGCCTTCCATGGCCGCCTGAAGGGCGCAGATGGGGTCGATCTCGGTGACGATGACGCGGGCGCCGCCGTTCCGCAGCGAAGCGGCCGAGCCCTTGCCCACGTCGCCGTAGCCGCAGACCACGGCGACCTTGCCCGACAGCATGACGTCCGTGCCGCGACGGATGGCGTCCACCAGGCTCTCGCGGCAGCCGTACAGGTTGTCGAACTTGGACTTGGTGACGCTGTCGTTGACGTTGATGGCGGGGAAGGGCAGTTCGCCGCGTTCGGCCATCTGGTACAGGCGGTGAACGCCCGTGGTCGTCTCTTCCGACACGCCGCCGATGGCGTCGCGGATGGCCGAGTAGAAGCCGGGCTTCTCGGCGATGTAGCGCTTCATCACCGCGAACAGGGCTTCTTCTTCCTCGTTCTGCGGGTTCGACAGGACCGAGATGTCCTTCTCGGCCTTGGGGCCAAGCACGCACAGCAGGGTGGCGTCGCCGCCGTCGTCGAGGATCAGGTTCGGATAGCCGCCGTCGGCCCATTCGAAGATCTTGTGAGCGTAGTCCCAGTATTCTTCCAGGGTCTCGCCCTTGGTGGCGAAGACCGGCGTGCCGGCGGCGGCGATGGCGGCGGCGGCGTGGTCCTGGGTCGAGAAGATGTTGCACGAGGCCCAGCGCACTTCGGCGCCCAGGGCTTCCAGCGTCTGGATCAGGACCGCCGTCTGGATGGTCATGTGCAGGCTGCCGGCGATGCGGGCGCCCTTCAGCGGCTTGGCGGCGCCGAACTCTTCACGCAGGGACATCAGGCCCGGCATTTCGGTTTCGGCGATGGCGATTTCCTTGTTGCCGAAATCGGCCAGGGAAATGTCGCGAACGATGTAGTCGGTCATGCAGGGGTTCTCGCGGCGAGGATTTTCAAGGCGCCGCTATAGCGCGCCCCGCGCGCCGGGGCAATCAACACATAAGGATGTCTTTATATGACAGCCTGCAGCGATCCGTCCCCAGGCTCTGCGGGACACCTACGGGATTCTACGCATCGCCCTCTTAAGACCCGCAATACCCCTAAGGTTCAAAGGGATAAACAGGCGCGCTCCCCTGCGCCGCGTTGCGTAGCGAGACGTTGATCATGGCGGGCGAAAACATCGACCACCGCATGGGTTTCATGGGCCTGGGTCCGGCGTCGCCCGGCTATCGCGCCATGGGTCCTTTGCTGCGCAAGGAAGCGCCGGTCGCCCTGGCCGCCTTCTATGACCGGGTGCGCGCCGAGCCCACCACGCGTCGCTTCTTCCGCGAGGAGGCGCACATCGCCGCCGCCAGCAAGGCGCAGGAGCGCCACTGGGACTCCATCATCGACGGCCGCGCCGACGCCGACTACGCCAAGTCCGTGCGCACCATCGGCCATGTCCACGCCCGCATCGGGCTGGAGCCGCGCTGGTATATCGGCGGCTACAGCGTCATCCTGGCCCACCTGACGCGCGCCATCGCCGGGCGTCCGCGGAAGTTCTGGGCCAACAGGCGCGAGCACGACCGCGTCACCGCCGAAGCCGTTTCCGAGCTGACCCAGCGGGTCATGCTGGACATGGATCTGGCCATCTCCATCTACCTCGAGGTGCTGCAAGACGAGCGCGACAGGGTGAAGGCCGCCCACGACGAGGCCGAGGCGCGTCAGACCGAGGTGGTCCGCGCCCTGGGCGCCGCCCTGCACGACCTGGCCGAGAACGACCTGTCGACCACCATTCCCGGCGTCTTCCCGGAACAGTACCGCAGCCTGCAGAACGACTTCCACGCCGCCACCCGCGCCCTGCGCACGGCCGTCCGCGCCGTGGCGGACAGCGTCGAGAGCCTGAGCGCCGGGTCCAACCAGCTGGCCACCGCGTCGGAAGATCTGGCCAGCCGCACCGAGCGTCAGGCCGCCAACTTGGAGCGCACGGTCAACGAGGCCGACGCCATCGCGCGCGCGGTGGCCACGACCGCCGACAATGCGCGCCAGACCGCCGAGGCCCTGGCCGCCGCCCGCGTCGATGTCGAGGACAGCAGCCAGGTGGTCGGCGAAGCCGTTTCAGCCATCCACGCCATCGCCGAATCCTCGACCGGCATCGCCCGCTTCACCAGCCTGATCGACGAGATCGCCTTCCAGACCAACCTGCTGGCCCTGAACGCCGGGGTCGAGGCGGCGCGCGCGGGCGAGGCAGGTCGCGGCTTCGCCGTGGTGGCCCAGGAAGTCCGCGCCCTGGCGCAACGCTCGTCCGAAGCCTCGGGCGAAATCCGCACCCTGATCTCGACCTCCTCGGCCCAGGTGGCGCGTGGCGTCGACCTGGTCGAACGCACCGGAGAGGCGCTGGAGCGGATCGGCGGCCGCGTCGTGGCCATCGACGGTCTGGCCGGCGGCATCGCCAGTTCGGCCAAGGAACAGGCCGAGGGCCTGGCCCGCGTCCGCCGCACCATGGGCGAGATGGACGACATCACCCAGCAGAACGCCGCCATGACCGAAGAAGCCACCGCCGCCGCCCGTCAGCTGGCCACCGAGGCCGTCAGCCTGAACCAGCAGGTCGGCCGCTTCCGTCTGGATCGTGGGGCTGGGCCGCATCTGCGCGCGGTGAGCTAGGCCGGAGAACACCGGCGCGTGACTTCCGGCTTGGCCGCGCCGCCGCGCACGGCTAAGCCGTCGGCCATGGCTGACGACGCATCGATCCGACCCGCCCGCGATCTCTCGATCCCCCGCCACGACTGGACGCTGGAGGAGGTCGAGGCCCTGTTCGCCCGCCCCTTCATGGAGCTGGTGTTCGAGGCCGCCACCGTGCACCGCCGCACCTTCGACCCCAGCGAGGTGCAGAAGTCGCAACTGCTGTCGGTCAAGACCGGCGGCTGCGCCGAGAACTGCGGCTACTGCTCGCAGTCGGCCAGCTTCAAGACCGGGCTCAAGGCCGAGAAGCTGATGGAGCCGACCGCCGTCATCGCCGAGGCCATGGCGGCCAAGGCCGGCGGGGCCAGCCGCTTCTGCATGGGCGCCGCCTGGCGCGAGCTGAAGGACCGCGACACGCCCAAGCTGGCGGCCATGATCGCGGGCGTGAAGGCCCTGGGTCTGGAGACCTGCGCCACCCTGGGCATGCTGAACGCCGACCAGGCGAAACAGCTGAAGGACGCGGGCCTCGACTACTACAACCACAACCTCGACACGGGGCCTGAGTATTACGCCGAGGTGGTGACGACCCGGTCCTATCAGGACCGTCTGGACACCCTGCAACACGTCCGCGACGCGGGCATGAGCACCTGCTGCGGCGGCATCGTCGGCATGGGCGAGAAGCGCCGCGACCGCGCCGGCCTGCTGCACGCCCTGGCCACCCTGCCCGTCCATCCCGACAGCCTGCCGGTCAACGCCCTGGTTCCGGTCGGCGGCACGCCCCTGGGCGAGCGGGTGCTGAAGGAGGGCGAGATCGACCCGATCGAGTTCGTCCGCACCGTCGCCGTCGCCCGTCTGGTCTGCCCCAAGTCCATGGTCCGCCTGTCGGCCGGTCGCGAAGGCATGACGCCCGAGATGCAGGCGCTCTGCTTCTTGGCCGGCGCCAACTCCATCTTCGTCGGCGGCAAGCTCTTGACCACGCCCAACCCGGAAGAAGACGACGACGCCAAGCTGTTCGCCCTGCTCGACCTCAAGCCCATGCCGCTGAGGGGCGAGGCGCGGGCCTAGGTCGTCCCGAACGGCCTCAACCAAAGATAAGGGGCGTCAGCGCCGCCTCGACCGCTCAAGCGACGCCGCTCGGAGCTAGGCGCCAATGTCCATTGGCGGCGTCAGCGCTAAGGACTGCTCACGACCCGTGCCGACGTTCGCAACGTCCACTTCCAAGGCGTTTGTGGTCAGGATAGTCATGCGACTGGAGACAGTCAGGGCGGCAAGAATGGATCTCGAAGAGGTTTGGCGGATTCGCGAGGAAGAGGTCTATCCAAGGCTGTTTGGGCCTGCGAGCCGAGGGATCTTTCCGCTCAACTCGGAAGTTTTCAGCCGCTTCGGGCCGCAAGAGATCGCCCCAAGATGGCTGACGATGGGGGTGTTTGAGTTTGCCCCGACCTCTGCACGACAGTCATGGCTTTACGTCACGTCGGGCTATTCCAACCCGTGGAACGATGATCCGACCGACTATAATCCCGAAGGAGAATCGGGTGCTGGTGTCGAGTTCACCCTGACAACCACGGAACAGGCCGACTGGGCTATCCAAACGCTCCAGTCGATGCTTGCCTTCGACCTTCTACTGGACGCTGGCCGATTTCCTCCCAGCCAGCGGCTATTTCTTCATGATCGGGTGCCGCTTCACGGCCCAGTTAACGGCCGTTCAGAGTGCCTGGTGAGGAACCTGATCATGGTTGAGCCAGAGGGCTTTGATCAGGAGTTTTTGCTGCCGTCCGGTGTCGTAATCCTCGTGACATTCATCGGCACAACCGATGCAGAAACCGCTTTTGCGCGAACCGAAGGAACTGACGGATTAATCGAGCGGCTTCGCGCTGCCGGACATTTTCCTAGCATTGATCCCGGTCGCCCCTCCGTCTGCTAGCCGCCGTTAGATGATATTCAAAACGTCCGACTATCCCCGGGACTGAAGCCTACCGCCCCGGGCGGCGCGTCATGGCCGAGGCCGGGGCCAGTTGCAGGCCGCGCGCTTCCAGGCCGGACGTCCAGCGGGCGGCAGCTTCGACGGTGACAGGGTAGCTGAAGCCGGTTCCCAGGGCCGCGCCGCGCGTCTTGGCGGCGGCTTCCAGGGCGTTGAGCTGGCCCATGATGGCGGCGGGGCTCTGGGTCTCGTCGATGATGCGGTCGGCGCTGGCGCGGGCGAAGGCGCCGGGTTTGCGACGCATCGAACCGTCGTCGAGGAAGGCGACGCCGCGCTGACGAAGCACGGTCAGCATGGCGCCCATGCCCTCGTCCGAGGTCGCGAAACGGTCGCCCAGATAGTTGGTTACGCCGAAATAGCCGGTGGCGCGGCCCAGCAGCCAGTCCAGCTTGGCCTCGACGTCGTCGGCGCCGCCGCTGGACAGCAGGGTGTAGGGGCCAGGGTCGTTGTCGGGATAGCCGGTCGGCTCCATCGGCAGTTCGATCATCACCTCATGGCCCTGGGCGCGGGCCATGTCGATCCAGCCTTGCAGGCCCTCGGCGTAGGGCACGAAGCTGAGCGTGACTTCGGCCGGCAGGCGTTCGATGGCCGCGCGGGTGGTGACGGCGTTCAGGCCCAGACCGCCGACGACCAGGGCCACCATGGGCTTGCCGTTCGAGCGGAACGGCCGGGCATAGGCTTGCGCCGGAACGCGGCCGTCCGGCGCAATGCGCGGCAGGGGGCCGTTGGGACCGGGCGAGAACAGGCCGGCGATGGGGGCCTTGGGCAGGGGGTTCGAGGGCGCGCGCACAGGCGCGCCGATGGCCGAGCCGCCCGCGACGGTGGCGCCGTCCGGCAGGGTGATCAGGGCCTCGCCCCCCGCCGCGCCATTGGGATCGAGCAGGGCGGGATCGACGCCGCCGAGGTCCTGATAGAGGTCCAGGCCGCTCATGGAAAAGGCGTCGACGCCGGTCGGGGCGGGATCGGCGGCGGCCGCCGGGCGTTGCAGGGCCACGCGGGCCGAGGGCGCGCCCGCGCGGGGATCGCCCAGGACGGCGACGAACAGGGCTCCGGCGACCAGGACAAAGACGCCCGCTGCGGCCACGGCGACCGGCGGCTTCTTCAGCGCGGCGACGATGGTGTCGCGCGTGACGCGCGACCGCGCTTCCGGCGGCGCACCGGCGGCGGCGGCGAGAGCGGACTGGCGCTTGGCGAACATGGACAGGGCGGCGCTCTGACGACGGGGGCGGGACTGAAGAACCGCCTGACGCGGCTCCTCTCGATCCTCACTTATCCCCAGCGCCGGTTAAGAAACCCTAACGGCGCGTTCACCACGTCCAGACGCGATCAGTCCTTCTTCGGCTCATTGCCGGGCGTGATCTCCGGCAGGCGCGCAGGCGGGGCGGACGCATCGGGCGTCACCGTCACCTTCGGCGTCGCGGCCTCGGCCGTCTCGACCGGCTCGGAACCCGCCGCGGTGACCACGACGTTTTCCGGCGCGGCCGCCAGCCGCGTCAGGTCGCCGCCCGCGCGCAGCACGTCCAGGGCGCGCTGCAACTGATAATCCTTGGTCTTGTCGAAGTCCGCGCCGGGCGCCTCGTGCGGGGTGTGCGGTCCCTTGCGCTCTGCGCCGATGGAGGAGTCCAGCGCGGTGGCGTAGGCGGCCTCCGAATAGATGAAGCTGGAGCGCGAGACGATGCGCGCCTCGGCCTCAGACCGCGCCACTTCCAGATCCGGCTCGATGCCGATCTTCTGGATCGAGCGGCCCGACGGCGTGAAATAGCGCGCCGTGGTGATCGACAGGGCGCCGTCGGCGCCGCCGCGCAGCGGAATGACCGTCTGCACCGATCCCTTGCCGAAGCTGGTCAGGCCCACGACGGTGGCCCGCTCCTGGTCCTTCAGCGCGCCGGCCACGATCTCGGACGCCGAGGCCGAGCCGTAGTTGATCAGCACGACCAGGGGCAGGCCGCCGGTCAGGTCGCCGGACTTGGCGGCGTAGCGCTCGATATCATCGGGCTTGCGGCCGCGCTGGCTGACGATCTCGCCGCGTTCCAGGAAGGCGTCGGACACGTCGATGGCGGCGTTCAGCAAGCCCCCGCCGTTGTTGCGCAGGTCCAGGACATAGCCCTTGAGGCCCGGCTTCTCGGCCTTGAGGCGGTTGATGGTTTCCGTCAGTTCGCGGCCGGTGTTCTCGTTGAAGGTCGAGACCCGCAGATAGCCGAAGTCGCCTTCGAGACGGCCGGTTACGGATTCGACCTTGATGACCTCGCGGGTCAGCACGACCTCGCGCGGCTCCTCGCCGTCGCGCAGGAAGGTCACCGTGACGCTGGCGCCGATGGCCCCGCGCAGTTTTTCGGACACTTCGGAAACGGTGAGACCGGCGGCGTTCTGGCCGTCGATGGCGCTGATGACATCGCCCGCCTGAACCCCGGCGCGGCCTGCGGGGCTGTCGTCCATCGGCGAGATGACCTTCACCAGCCCCCCCTCGGAGGTGATGGTCAGGCCGACGCCGGAATACTCGCCCGTCGTCCGTTCACGCAGTTCGCCATAGGACTTGGGCGGCAGATAGTTGGAGTGCGGGTCAAGCGCCGTCATCATGCCCGACAGGGCGGCCTCTATCAGCTTCTTGTTGTCGACCGGCACCACATAGGCCTGTTCGACGATGCCCAGCACGTCGCCGAACATCTGCAGCATGCGGAAGGTCTCGTTGCGCGGAGTCTGGCTGGCGACAGCCGCCGCCGACCCGCCCAGGGCCAGGGCGGCGCAACCGATGAGAAGCAGTTTACGCATTCGGTGTCTTTCCATCGGACCCGCGCGGGCTCCGGTCGTCCAGGGAGGCGTCGGCGTGTTCAGACGCCGCCGTCGGATTTCTCGATACAATCAGCCTCAGCGCGGATTTGAAAGGACTTTCGCTCCGCCGCGGCCCTATTGGAGCCAGGGGGCGGGGTCGATGGGCCGTTCGTCGCGACGCAGTTCGAAATAGGCCTCGCCGTCCTCGCCGGTGCGACCCAGGGCCTGACCGTCGGCGACCCGCTGGCCGGTGTCGACTGACAGCTGGTCCAGCCCGGCCACCACCACGCGCCAGCCGGGCCCCAGATCCAGGATCACCACCTCGCCCCACTCCTTCAGCGGCCCGGCGTAGGCGACGCGAGCGGCGGCCGGCGCGGCGATGACTTCGTGACTGGAGCGCCAGCGCCAGCCGCTGGAGCCCCCGCCGAACCGCTGCGACGGCGCGCCCTGCACCGGTGCGGTCAGGCGGCTGCGACCGGCCGGCAGGCGGGCGGCGGCGACCTCTGCCGCCGCCTCGGCGACGACCGGGGTCTGGCCGCCCAGCGCGCGGATGCGGGCCTCCAGGGCGCGAGTCGCACGCTCTGCACGAGCGGCCTCGGCGCGCAGGACGGCGCGCAGGGCGGTCTTTCGCGCCGACAGGCTCTCGATCTCGGCCCGGCGATCGCCCTGCGCGCTCTCGACGGTGAACAGGCGTTCGCTGGACAGGGCGGCCAGGCGGCGGATGCGGATCACCTCGGCCTGACGCTCGACCAGCGCCTTCGCGCGCGCCTGAAGCTCTGGCGTCATGGCGCGGATCAGGATGGAGGCGCGCACCGTGTCGATCGCCTTGTCCGCCGGGATCAGCAGGGGCGGCGGCGGCTTGCGGCTCATCATCTGCAGGGCCGACAGCAGGCGTCCCTGACTGGCGCGTTCGCGCGACAGGGAGGCGACCAGAGCGGCCTCCCGTTCGCCCAGCTCCTTCAGGCGGGCGCGCTGGGATTCCATCTGCACGTCGTCCGCCGCCTCGGCCCGGCGCAGTTCGGCCAGTTGGCGGTCCAGATCGACCACCTCATCGCCCGCAGCCGCAGCCTCGGCGCGCAAACGTCGCGCGCGCGCAGTCTCGTCGCGATACTCGGCCTGAAGCCGGGTCAGTTCAGGATCGGGCGCCGGCGCGCGCTGCCCCGACGCCGGACCGGCCAGCATCAGGGCCAGCCCCGACGACAACAGCAGAAGCCCCGCTTCCCGGCGCATCAGTCGCGGTGATAGGGGGAGCCGGACAGGATGGTCACGGCGCGATAAAGCTGTTCGGCCAGCATGGCGCGAGCCAGGGCGTGGGGCCAGGTCTGCGGTCCGAAGGCCAGGGTCGAACGGGCGGCGGCGCGAACGCTTGCGTCCAGCCCGTCAGCCCCGCCGACGGCGAAGACCAGGCGCCGCTCGCCCTGATCGCGCAGGGCGGCGATGTGGTCGGCGAAGGCGCGGGATGAATAGGTCTTGCCCCGCTCGTCGCAGGCGATCAGGTGCGCGCCCTCGGCGGCGGCCAGGATCAGTTCGGCCTCGGGCGCCTTGCCCGATTTGCGGGGTTCGAGATCAAGCAGCTCCAGCGGACCGAGCCCCAGAGGACGACCCGCCAGGGTCGCCCGCCGGGCATAGTCGTCGGCCAGGGCGGCCTCGGGACCGCGGCCCGGCTTGCCGATGGCCGCGATCGCCAGCTTCATGGAGTCAGCTCAGTCCGAGGATCAGGCGGCGCCGGCGCCGCGGTGGGCGCTGTCGACGGCCCAGATCTTCTCGATGTTGTAGAAGGTGCGCACTTCGGGGCGGAACAGGTGAACGATGACGTCGCCGGCATCCAGCAGGACCCAGTCACAGTGAGGCAGACCCTCGACCTTGACCTTGCCCAGACCCATTTCCTTGAACAGGCGCAGCAGGTGGTCGGCCAGGGCGCCGACGTGACGGTTCGACCGGCCCGAAGCCACGATCATGGCGTCGGACATCGGGCTTTTGCCGCGCAGGTCGATGAGGACCATGTCGAGGGCCTTGTCGTCGTCGAGCTTGGCGATGACAGCGCGTTCCAGATCGGTCAGGCCGACGGGAAGCGGGGCTTGATCGCCGAAACTGGGACCGCCTTCGGTCTGACCGTCATCGGAATGGACGGGATCCATAGGGTCCATTTCGTGGGCCGCGTTGGAAACGGCGGCGTCTTGCGCATCGTGCGCGGGCGAGGGGGTCAGCGGAGGGCTCCGGGGAGATTACTAAAGCGGCAACCTAGCACGTTCCCGCCGAAAGGTCACCCACCGCCGGGAATCGGCGCCTCGCCTCGACGAATCGCCGAGGAAGAGCGGGGATTCAGCGGCGCTGTCAGATAGGTCCAGGCGGGCGCATGCAAGCTTGGCAACAGGCCCGCCCGCGGCGCCGGGATGCGGAATCGGGCGTAGCGGGAAGCGGCCGGCGCGGTGCGGCTGTCCAGCTGGCTGCCGGGCCGGGCGATCACCGCCACCGGCATCAGATGCATGATGTCGGTCCAGCCCCGCCAGCGATGGAAGCTGGCCAGATTGTCCGATCCCATCAGCCAGACGAACTGGACGCCGGGATAGCGGGCCTTCAGCAGGCGCAGGGTGTCGACCGTCCAATGCACCCCCGCGCGGGTCTCGAAATCCGAGACGATCATGGCGGGCCCGACCGTGGCGGCGACGGCCCTGGCGGACGTCATGCGGTCGGCAAGCGGCGCCGTCTCATGGTTCGACTTCAACGGGTTTTGCGGCGAGACAAGCCACACCACCCGGTCCAGGCCCAGACGTCGCATCGCCGTTTCGGCCACATGGGCGTGGCCGTCGTGGGCCGGGTTGAAGGAGCCGCCGAACAGGCCGACCTTCATTCCCGGACGCAGGCTCAGCCCGTCGCGCAGGGCGCCGGGTCGAGGGCCGAGGCCTTTCGGCGCGGGACCGGCGTGAAAGAAGGACAAGGGCGGCTCTTTGGCGGCGGCGAGAGGGCGGACTTATGCTCACCCGCGCCCTAACACGGCCCGTCGCCCCTGTCTCTGGTCAGCAGGCGGAAGAAAGCTTCAGAACTCTTTCCAGCTCGACCCCGGATCGCGCTCGCCCGGCTGGGCCAGTTGCTGGCCCCAGGTGATCATCATGAAGGCCTTGTGACTGCGGATCTTGTACTGGCCGATCATCGGCGTGACCGCGCCCAGCGGCAGGCCGGTGCGACCGTCGTAGAGGAAGCCCGAAAACTCGGCCACGCCCATGCGGTCGCGATTGGAGTAGATCGACAGTTCCGGGATGGAGACGACGTTCAGCGTCTCGTTGATCGGCACCCGCATGTCGGGGATGCCGATGACCCGGCGCATCTGCTCCAGCGACAGGGCGCCGGCGCGGACCTCGAAGATGGCGTCGGCGCTGTCACGGTCGCGGCTGATGGCGTAGCCGGCGTCCGACAGGGCCGCTCGGATGGCGCTCAACGCATAGCGGGCGTTCTCGGCCTGGAAATAGGTCTCGTCGATGAAGACGCGCGCCCCTTGCGGGATCGGCAGGGTCAGGCCCTCGACCGCGCGGTCGGCGGCGCGGTTGACCAGCAGCATGTCGGTGGCCGTCCGCGCCGGATTGGTCTCGGTCACCGAGGCGCAACCGGCAAGAGCCGCGATCGCCGCCAGCAGGGCGATCAGACGCGCAGACGTCAAATCACCAGGCTCCCACGTTGGGCATGGAGGTCCAGGGCTCGGCGGGGGCCAGACGCTCGCCAGCCTGCAGCAGTTCGATCGAGATGCCGTCGGGCGAGCGGACGAAGGCCATGTGGCCGTCGCGCGGCGGGCGGTTTATCGTCACGCCTCCATCCATCAGACGCTGGCAGGCGGCGTAGATGTCGTCGACCGCAAAGGCCAGGTGGCCGAAGTTGCGACCGCCCTGATAGTCCTCGGGGTCCCAGTTGAAGGTCAACTCGACCTCGGGCGACTTCTCTGACTCGGCGCGGGCCTTGTCCTGGGGCGCAGCCAGATAGATCAGGCTGAAGCGCCCGGCCTCTGAGTCCATCCGGCGCGTCTGCACCAGACCCAGCAGGTCACGATAGAAGTGCAGCGACGCCTCCAGGTCCTTCACCCGGACCATGGTGTGCAGATAGCGCATGGCTCAGTGGGCCTCGGGCGGGCGGGCCGCCGGGTCCAGGTATTCGTTCTCGGGGTGCGAATGCGCCGACAGGACGAAGCGACGGTCGCAGTAGCCGCACTCGACGAAGTCGTCCTCGCCCATCTCAAGATAGACCAGCGGATGGCCGAGAACGCCGCCGCCGTCGCAGGCGACGCGCTTGGACGAGACCACGATCTCTTCGGGGGCGGGGATGACGGCGTCGGTATGGCGGGGAGGCATGGGGTCCGGTCCGGTCTGGAAGGCTTGCGCCTTCCCTAGGCGGACCGGACCTTTAGGTCAAACCTCGGAGGTCGGGATCGCAGGCTGGCCCTTACGGCCAAACAGCTTGTCCAGCATGGCCTTTCGTTTCTTGAACAGGGTCAGGCCCAGGCAGCCGGCGCCGACCCACAGACCGATCTCGCCGATCAGGGCGGCGACGGCGGCGAGCAGGGCCGCATGGGTCATGTCCAGATGCTCCAGCTTGCCGGCCAGCAGGGCCAGACCCATGCCGGTGTAGCCGAGGACGCAGACGCCCATGGCGGCGAAGCCGATCAGGCGGGTCTTGATCAGCGGCTTCTTGGTCGAGGCTTGCAGGGCGGTCATGAACGTCTCTCCATCAAGGTAGGTTGTCCTTATGACAAGGACCCTAGACATGCCGAAAACATGCGTCAAGCATCATTTACACAAAGACACGGAAACTTGTCTCTGCGTCGCACGACAGCGCCTTGGCGAATGCGCCTGCGCGCCCTACCTATGCCGCACGCTTCCCGCCGCCCGAGTGAACGCCCGCATGACCGAGACCCCTGCCCTGCCCGTCAACGCCATCGAGGTGCGGGGCCTGAAGAAGACCTATGCGGGCAACAAGAAGTCGCCGGCCAAGACGGCCCTGCGCGGCGTCGACCTGACGGTGCCGCGCGGCTCGATGTTCGGGCTTCTGGGGCCGAACGGCGCGGGCAAGTCGACCCTGATCAACATCATCGCCGGGGTGGTGAACAAGTCCGAGGGTACGGTCCGCATCTGGGATCGCGATATCGACCACGAGGCCCGCGACGCGCGCGCCGCCCTGGGCGTGGTGCCCCAGGAGATCGTCGCCGACGTCTTCTTCACCCCGCGCGAGGCGCTGGAGGTTCAGGCCGGCTTCTATGGCGTGCCGGCCAACGAGCGCCGCTCGGATGAACTGCTGGCGGCGCTGGGCCTGTCGGACAAGGCCAACGCCTATGTCCGCGCCCTGTCCGGCGGCATGAAGCGCCGCCTGATGGTGGCCAAGGCTCTGGTGCACAATCCGCCGGTGCTGATCCTGGACGAACCGACGGCGGGCGTGGACGTCGAGCTGCGCCGCCAGCTGTGGGAATACGTGCGCAAAATCAACGAGGAAGGCGTCACCGTCATCCTGACCACCCACTACCTCGAAGAAGCGCAGGAACTCTGCGACACCATCGCCATCATCAACCGCGGCGAGGTCGTGGCCTGCGAGCCGACGCGCGAACTGCTGAAGCGGCTGGACACGCGCAATGTGGTGGTGACGCCGGAGACGGCGCAGGAGGTTCTGCCTGAACTGAAGGGCTTCGCCGTCGCGCCGCGCCCGCACGGGGCCTTTGTCGTCACCTATCGCACCGGCGAATCCAGCGTCGAGCAGGTGCTGATGGCCGTCCGCGCGGCCGGCGTGAAGATCAAGGACATCGCCACAGAGGACCCGGACCTGGAAGACGTCTTCCTGGCCCTGACCTATGGCGACGCCAGCCGGCCCAGCCCGACGCAGGACTGAAACCCCTCAATCCTCCCCTGCGCAGCGGGGGAGGATCAAGAACGACGGCGCTAAACCACCATCACCGTGCCGAGCAGCAGCTTGGCGCCCGGCTTGCCCAGAACCCGGTCGGTGGCCGCCTGCAAGGCGCGGCTCAGCCATTCGACGTCCGGCGGGGCGCCCGGCAGGATGCGTTCGCCCGCCAGCCGGATCACTTCGTTATAGGCGGCGCTGAGGCGCGGCCTGGACTGGTCGGCGCGGGCGCGCAGAGCGGTGTCGGCCACATCGACCCCGACCTCGACCGTCATCACCCCGCGCCGCCCGTCGCGGCGCAGGATGGTGGCCGTGGCCGTGGGCAGGGGGATATAGGCGTTTGCGGGCGCGCCGCCGCCTTCGCTCTTGCCGGAAGCTTCAGCCTCAGCAGCGACGAGTGCGGTTCCCAGGGCGGCGAGGCCGATCAGTGCGCGACGATCCATGCCTCTACCTATTCCCCGCCCGCTTAAGGCTCGGTTACGGCTGGCGGGCTGTCGCGCCTCGGCGTAATCGGGACGGATGAGCCAGACCGATCTTTCCGCCTATCGCCCCAACGTCGGGGTGGTGCTGTTCAACGCCGCTGGACAGGTCTGGCTGGGCCGCCGCGCCAACACGCCCGAGCCGTGGAACTGGCAGTTCCCGCAAGGCGGCGTCGACGAGGGCGAAGACCTGGAGGCGGCTGCGCTGCGCGAACTGCAGGAAGAAACCGGCGTGCGCTCAGTCGAGCTGCTGGGCCGCACCGGAGGCTGGATCGTCTATGACTTCCCCGAGGGCATGGACGGACCCAAGGCATGGAAGGGCTTCAAGGGCCAGAAGCAGGTCTGGTTCGCCTTCCGCTTCACGGGCGATGACAGTGAATTCGACCTGGCCGCCCACGGCGAGCCGGAGTTCGACGCCTGGCGCTGGGGCGCGCTGGAGGAAGCGCCCGGCCTGATCGTGCCGTTCAAGCGCGAGGTCTATCAGCAGGTGGTGGCGGCCTTCGAGGACCTGCCGAGGAGCTAAGGCCCCTCCCGCTCATCCCGGAGGACGCCGGGATCCAGTGAGAGCCGCGCGCACCTGACCCGGCCAAATCTTCGCAACTTCTGACGTCGCGCTTGAAGCCAAAGGACTGGATCCCGGCCTCCGCCGGGATGAGCGGTCTTGTGGTTGGCGCAACGAAAAAAGCCCCCCGCCGAAGCGAGGGGCCCTGATCTTGTCCGCGTCGCAGAAGCCTCAGGCTTCGACGATTTCAGACGCTTCTTCGGCCAGGATGCTGAGGCCCTGGGCGTTGACGTCGGCGAAACCGCCCTTGACCATGAACTGACGACGCGCCGCGCCGTCATAGACCGTCACCACGCCTTCGCGCAGGGTGGTCATGAAGGGCGCGTGGCCGGGCAGGACGCCGAAGTCGCCCTCGACGCCCGGCGCATCGACCTGATCGACCGAGCCCGCGAAGATTTCGCGTTCCGGGGCGACGAGGGAGAAGTTCAGCTTACCCGCCATGAATCAGACTTCCGCAGCCATCTTGGCGGCTTTTTCGACGACTTCTTCGATGGCGCCGACCATGTAGAAGGCGGCTTCCGGAAGGTGGTCGTACTCGCCGTCGCAGATGGCCTTGAACGAACGGATGGTGTCTTTCAGCTCGACGAACTTGCCCGGCGAGTTGGTGAACTGCTCAGCCACGAAGAAGGGCTGCGACAGGAAGCGCTGGATCTTGCGAGCGCGCGACACGACCAGTTTGTCGTCTTCCGACAGTTCGTCCATGCCCAGGATGGCGATGATGTCCTTCAGCGCCTTGTACTGCTGCAGGGTTTCTTGAACGCGACGGGCGACGCGGTAGTGTTCCTCGCCGATGACCAGCGGGTCCATGATGCGCGAGGTCGAGTCCAGCGGGTCCACGGCCGGGAAGATGGCCTGGGCCGCGATGTCGCGGTTCAGAACGGTCGTCGCGTCCAAGTGGGCGAACGAGGCGGCGGGCGCGGGGTCGGTCAAGTCATCGGCCGGGACGTAGATGGCCTGTACCGAGGTGATCGAGCCCTTCTTGGTCGAGGTGATGCGCTCTTGCAGGTTGCCCATCTCGGTGGCCAGCGTCGGCTGATAGCCCACGGCCGAGGGGATGCGGCCCAGCAGAGCCGACACTTCCGAACCAGCTTGGGTGAAGCGGAAGATGTTGTCGACGAACAGCAGCACGTCCTTGCCTTCTTCGTCGCGGAAATATTCTGCGATCGACAGGCCGGTCAGGGCGACGCGAGCGCGGGCGCCGGGAGGCTCGTTCATCTGGCCGTAAACCAGGGCGCACTTGGAGCCCTCGGTCGAGCCGTTGTTCTTGGCCGGGTCCACGTTCACGTTGGACTCGATCATCTCGTGATACAGGTCGTTGCCTTCGCGGGTGCGTTCACCCACGCCGGCCAGAACCGAATAACCGCCGTAAGCCTTGGCGATGTTATTGATCAGTTCCTGCATGGTCACGGTCTTGCCGACGCCGGCGCCGCCGAACAGGCCGGTCTTGCCGCCCTTGGTGTAGGGGCAGATCAGGTCGATGACCTTGATGCCCGTGACCAGGATTTCCGACGAGGTCGACTGCTCTTCGAAGGTCGGAGCCTCGCGGTGGATCGAGCGGTATTCCGTGGTCTGGATCGGACCGGCTTCGTCGATCGGCTGGCCGACGACGTTCATGATGCGGCCGAGCGTGCCCGGGCCGACCGGCGCCATGATCGACTTGCCGGTGTCGACGACGGCCTGGCCGCGGGTCAGGCCCTCGGTGGTGTCCATCGAGATGGCGCGGACCATGTTCTCGCCGAGGTGCTGGGCGACCTCGAGGACCAGGGTGAAGGGCTCGCCCGTCTTCTGGTCGACGTTCTGGGTTTCCAGCGCGTTCAGGATCGCCGGCAGGGCGCCGGAGAACTCAACGTCGACGACGGCGCCGATGACCTGGGCGATCTTGCCCGTGCCTGCGACTTGGCCAGCGACGGCGGCGGCTGCTGCCTTCTTGGGAGCAGCCGGCTTCTTGGCTGCGGTTTTCTTCGGGGCGGTGGTGTCGGTCATCGTGCGTGTCCGTATCGGAATGTCTGGCGGGTCGGGATCAGAGCGCTTCGGCGCCGGCGATGATCTCGATCAGCTCGGTTGTGATCTGGGCCTGGCGTTTGCGGTTGTACTGGAGCGTCAGGCTGTTGATGAGGTCGCCCGCATTGCGCGTGGCATTGTCCATCGCGGCCATTTGCGCGCCGAAGAAGCCGGCCTGGTTTTCGTAGAGGGCGGCCAGGATCTGCGTCGTCAGGTTGCGCGGCAGCAGGGTCTCGAGAATTTCCTCTTCCGAGGGCTCATACTCGTAGACCGCGCCGTTCAGGTCGATCGGCTCGGCGTCGCCGGCCACGACGGCCGGGATCAGCTGGTTCGCGGTCGGGATCTGGGCGATCACCGACTGGAACTTGCTGTAGAACAGGGTGACGACGTCAGCCTGTCCGCCTTCGAAGCTTTCGGCGATCAGTTCGGCGATCGGCTGCGCAGCGGCGAGACCCAGGACCTTGTGCTCGCTCAGCTCGAAGGTCTTGACGACCTTGTCGCCGAACAGGCGCGTCAGGGGATCACGCGACTTCTTGCCCACGGCGATGACGCGAACGTCCTTGCCCTGGGCGATCAGGCTGTTGATCCGGTCGCGGGCGGCGCGGACGACGTTGGACGAGAAGCCCCCCGCCAGACCCTTGTCCGCCGTGGCGACCACGATCAGGTGACGTTGGTCGGCGCCCGTGCCGGCCAGCAGTTTCGGCGCGCTGTCGCCCGAGACGCCAGCCGCCAGATTGGCGATGACCGAGGCCATCCGCGTCGCATAGGGGCGGGCGTTCTCCGCCTGCTCCTGCGCGCGCTTCAGCTTGGCCGCGGCGACCATCTGCATGGCTTTCGTGATCTTCTGCGTCGCCTTGACGCTTCCGATCCGATTGCGCATTTCCTTGAGGCTGGCCATCCGGCGCTACTCTCGCTCTCTGGTCAGTGCTTAGGCGAAGGTCTTGGCGAAGGCGGCCAGGACGTCCTTGAGTTCGGCTTCCAGTTCCGGCGTCAGAGCCTTCTTGGTGCGGATGCCTTCCAGCAGCGAAGCGTGGTTCGAGTGGACGCGGGCCAAGAGCTCGCTCTCGAAACGGCCGATGTCCGACACCGCCACGTTGTCCAGGTAACCGCGGGTGCCGGCGTAGATCGAGACGACCTGCTCCTCGACGGCCAGCGGCGAGTACTGCGGCTGCTTCAGCAGCTCGGTCAGGCGGGCGCCGCGGGCCAGCAGCTTCTGGGTCGAGGCGTCCAGGTCCGAGCCGAACTTCGCGAAGGCGGCCATTTCACGGTACTGGGCCAGCTCGCCCTTGATCGAACCTGCGACCTGTTTCATCGCCTTGATCTGGGCCGAGGAGCCGACGCGCGACACCGAGATGCCGACGTTCACGGCCGGACGGATGCCCTGGTAGAAGAGGTCCGATTCCAGGAAGATCTGGCCGTCGGTGATGGAGATCACGTTGGTCGGGATGTAGGCCGAAACGTCGTTGGCCTGGGTTTCGATGATCGGCAGAGCCGTCATGGAGCCCGAACCATTGTCCTCGTTCAGCTTGGCCGAACGCTCCAGCAGGCGGCTGTGCAGGTAGAAGACGTCGCCCGGGTAGGCTTCACGGCCGGGCGGACGGCGCAGCAGCAGCGACATCTGACGATAGGCCACGGCCTGCTTGGACAGGTCGTCATAGACGATCAGGGCGTGCATCCCGTTGTCGCGGAAGAACTCGCCCATGGCGGTGCCGGCGAACGGGGCCAGGAACTGCAGCGGAGCCGGTTCCGAAGCCGTGGCGGCGACGACGATGGTGTATTCCAGAGCGCCGGACTCTTCGAGGGTCTTGACGATCTGGGCGACGGTCGAGCGCTTCTGGCCGATGGCGACGTAGATGCAGTACAGCTTCGCCGATTCGTCGGTCGAGGCGTTGACCTTCTTCTGGTTCAGGATGGTGTCGATGGCGATGGCGGTCTTGCCGACCTGACGGTCGCCAATGATCAGCTCGCGCTGGCCGCGGCCGACGGGGATCAGGGTGTCGATCGCCTTCTGGCCGGTCTGCATCGGCTCGTGAACCGATTTACGCGGAATGATGCCCGGGGCCTTGACGTCGACGCGGCGACGCTCGGTGAACTGGATCGGGCCCTTGCCGTCGATCGGCTCGCCCAGCGGGTTGACGACGCGGCCCAGCAGGCCCTTGCCGACCGGCACGTCCACGATCTCGCCCAGACGGCGGACTTCGTCGCCCTCGGCGATCTGAGCATCGGCGCCGAAGATCACGGCGCCGACGTTGTCGCGCTCCAGGTTCAGGGCCATGCCCTTCACGCCGGCCTTGGGGAACTCGATCATTTCGCCGGCCTGGACATTGTCCAGACCGTGGATGCGCGCAATGCCGTCGCCGACGGACAGCACTTGGCCGACGTCGGAAACGTCGGCTTCAACGCCGAAGTTGGCGATCTGCGACTTGAGGATGGCCGAGATTTCGGCGGCGCGGATGTCCATGGTGGGCTCTCTGGCTTTCGTCTTCGGTGCGGGCCGTCAGGCGCGCTGCATTCTTGTTCGGCGCGCGCTTACGCGCGCTTGAGGGCAAACTTCATCTGGTCGAGCTTGGTCTTCAGCGAGGCGTCGAACAGCTTCGACCCCACCTTGACCTTCAGGCCGCCCAGGATCGACGGATCGACGCGGGCGGTCAGTTCGGGATCGCGACCCAGCGACGTGCGCAGGGCCGACTGAATGCTCTTGGTCTGGGCCGCCGACAGCGGCAGGGCCGAGACGACCTCGGCGGCCACGACGCCCGTCAGCCTGGCGTACAGCGCCTGGAAGCCGGCGATCACGCCGGGCAGGTCGCGCGCGCGGCCGTTCTCAGCCAGAAGGCCGAGGAACTTCCGGGTGACAGGGTTGAACTTCGCCTTGTCGGCGATGGCCGACAGGCCCTTGCCCTGGTCTTCGGCCGAAATGACCGGCGACTGGGCCAGGCGGCGCAGGTCCGCGCTTTCCAGCCAGGCGGCCTTCAGCGAGGCGAGATCGCCGCGCACGGCGTCGAGCGCCCCCGTCTCTTGCGAGAGGTCGAACAGCGCCTGAGCATACCGTCCGCCGACTTCCGTCGTTCTGAAATCGTCCGCCACGTAATAAAGGTCCGCGATTTGAAGCGTTTGGGTCGAGTCCGGCCGCGATCTCCCGCGCCAGACAAGGGCTTGATTTGCTTATGGAAAGCATACTTGGGACACATCTTGCGATGCATCCTTCGTCAAAGCCGCGCGGCTGATAACACGCAAGGTCCGCGCTCGCAACCGACGGGAACGGAACGATAAGGTCGCACCCGCGCTCTTTCGCCGGACTCCAGACCCCTGCGGCGCCCGGGTGCGACGTCATCGCCGCCCCTGCCTGCTTGATGCAACCTCACGTTCCCGTTACCGCTTATGGCTATCATCACATTCTGGAACTCCGATGCTTGAAAGCATAACTCCCCTGCTGAGCGACCCGGCCGCCTGGGCGGCCCTCGTGACCCTGGTGGTCATGGAAGTCGTGCTCGGCATCGACAACCTGATCTTCATCTCGATCCTGTCGAACAAGCTGCCGCCCGAGCATCGCCAGCGCACCCGCCGCATCGGCATCGGCCTGGCCCTGGTCATGCGCCTGGGCCTGCTGGCCGCCATCGGCTGGATCGTCGGCCTGACCGCCCCCGTCTTCGACCTGGGCCTCCAGGGTGAAAGCTTCGACACCGCCTTCAGCTGGCGCGACCTGATCCTGATCGCCGGCGGCCTGTTCCTGGTGTGGAAGGCCACCAAGGAAATCCACCACGCCGTGGACGTCGCCCCGTCCAACGACATGCTGGAGAAGGACAAGAAGGACGTCGTCATCAACAATGTCGGTTCGGCCATCTTCCAGATCATCCTGCTGGACCTGGTCTTCTCGATCGACTCCATCCTGACCGCCGTCGGCATGACCGATCACGTGCCGATCATGATGGTGGCCGTGGTCATCGCCGTCCTGGTCATGCTGCTGGCTTCGGACCCGCTGGCCAACTTCATCGACAAGAACCCGACCATCGTCATGCTGGCGCTCGGCTTCCTGCTGATGATCGGCGCGGTGCTGATCGCCGACGGCTTCGGCGTCCATGTGCCCAAGGGCTATATCTACGCCGCCATGGCCTTCTCGGCCCTGGTCGAGGTGCTGAACATGTGGTCGCGCAATGCGCAGATCAAAAAGGCCAAGGCCCAGGAAGCCGCGCAAGCGGCCCTGAACAAGGCCGAAACCGCCGAACCCGGCGTCTGATCGTGCCTATCTGGCCGGTCCTGGCGATGCTGCTGCTGGCGCTTCCTGCGTCGGCGGCGGCGCAGTCGCCGGGGCCGGCCGCCCCTTCCAGCGCCCCCGCCGCCCGTGCGCCGGTCTTTGGCTATGAGGTGGTCCGGACATTCCCCCACGACCCGACCGCCTTCACCCAGGGCCTGGTCTTTCGCGACGGCGAACTGATCGAGAGCACCGGCCGCGCCCCCTCAGGCGTCCGGCGCGTACGATTGGAAGACGGCGTCGTGCTGCAAAAGCGCGACCTCGACGCCGAATATTTCGGCGAAGGCCTGACCGAGATCGACGGCCGCGTCATCAGTCTGACCTGGACCAATGGCGTCGCCTTCGTTTGGAAGGCCGATGATCTCACTCCGACCGAACGCTTCAGTTATGCGGGCGAAGGTTGGGGCCTGACCCACGACGGGATGCGGCTGATCCTGTCGGACGGCTCGCCGAACTTACGCTTCTTCGATCCCGCCACCATGGCCGAGACGGGCCGCGTCGCCGTCACCCTGAACGGTCGTCCGGTGCGCCAGCTGAACGAGCTGGAATGGATCGACGGCGAGGTCTGGGCCAACGTCTGGCAGACCGACTACATCGTGCGGATCGACCCGGCCTCGGGCCATGTGGTCGGGGTCATCGACCTGAAGGGCCTGCTGCGTGCCGATCAGGTGAAGGACCCCGCCGACGACGTTCTGAACGGCATCGCCTGGGACGAGAAGACCCGCCGCCTGTTCGTCACCGGCAAGAACTGGCCCAGCCTGTTCGAGATCAGGCTGACCGAGCCGCGCTGAGCCTCCCACTTCCCGCTCATCCCGGCGGACGCCGGGATCCAGTTCTTTGGCTTCAAGCCCCAGCGTCTGAGGCTCTCACTGGGCCCCGGCGTCCGCCGGGGTGAGCGGAGGTGAGGGGCGGCGCTCAAACAGCGAGCCGCCGCGCGGCGAGCGGTAGCGCCTAAAACTCGCTCAAGCAGCGAGCGACCGCGTCGCGAGCGATAGCGCCCTTCGCTCAAAGAAAACTATAGGGGTCCACATCCACCGTCAGCCGCACAGAGGCCGGCACCTTCACCCGCGCCAGCCAGGCGCGCAGGAAGGCTTGCAGGTTGACGTCCCGATCGGCCCGGACCAGCAGCCGCTTGCGCCGTCGCCCGCGCACCAGGGCCAGGGGCGCGTCAGCGGGGCCATAGACCTCCAGCCGCTCGGCGTTGGGGATGGCCTCGGCCAGGTCGCGGGCGACCTTCTCGACCGCCATGGCGTTCTCGCTGGACAGGATGATCGCCGCCAGACGGCCGTGCGGCGGCAGGGAGGCGGCCTCGCGCTCACCCATCTCGGCCTCGACGAAGGCGTCCCGGTCGCCTGCCGCCAGGGCCATCAGCACCGGATGCTCGGGGGTCCAGGTCTGCAACAGGGCGCGGCCCGGCTTGTCCGCCCGCCCCGCCCGGCCCGTGGCCTGGGCCAGCAGCTGATAGGTCCGCTCGGCCGCGCGCAGGTCGCCGCCGCGCAGGCCCAGGTCGGCGTCCACCACCCCCACAAGCGTCAGACGCGGGAAGTTGTGGCCCTTGGCTGCGGCTTGGGTGGCCACCAGAATGTCGATCTCGCCCTCGGCCATCGACTGGATCAGGGCGCGCGCCGAGGCGCCGTCCGGCACGGTGTCGGAGCTGAAGATGGCGGTGCGGGCCTCGGGGAAGAGCTGGCGCACCTCCTCCTCGACCCGCTCGACGCCAGGGCCCACCGGCACGAGCGAGTCCTCGGCCCCGCACGAGGGACAGAGCTTGGGCTTGGCCATGGAGAAGCCGGTCAGGTGACAGACCAGCCGCCCGGTATAGCGATGCTCGACCAGCCAGCTGTCCGTATCCGGCGCCGTCAGCCGGTGGCCGCAGGCGCGACACAGGACGACGGGGGCGTAGCCGCGCCGGTTCAGAAACAGCAGGCTCTGTTCGCCGCGCGCAAAGGTCTCGCCGATGGCTTCGCGCAAGGGGGCCGACAGCCAGGTCTGCGGGTCGGGCGGACAGGTGCGCAGGTCGATCAGGTCGATGTCCGGCAGAACCGCCGACCCGTGCCGCGCCGCCAGCTTCAGCCAGCCGTAGCGGCCTTGGCGGCCGTTCCACAGGGTCTCCAGCGACGGGGTGGCCGAGGCCAGGACCACGGTCGCCCCCTCGATGCGGCTGCGGGCCACGGCCAGATCGCGGCCGTGATAGACCAGACCCTCTTCCTGTTTGAACGAACCGTCGTGCTCCTCGTCCACCACCACCAGCTTCAGGTTGGCGTAGGGCAGGAACAGGGCCGAGCGCGCCCCGACCACGATGTTGCAACGCCCGGCGACCACCGCCTCCCACACCTGACGACGGCGCGGCGGGGTCACGCCCGAATGCCATTCTGCCGGGGCTGCGCCGAAGCGGGCGGTGATCCGCTCGATCAGGGCCTGGGTCAGGGCGATTTCCGGCAGCAGGATCAGCACCTGCGCGCTCGGATCGGCGCGCAGCGTCCGCGCCGCCGCCTCCAGATAGGCCTCGGTCTTGCCCGAGCCCGTCACCCCGTCCAGCAGGAAGGGGGCGAAACCGCCCTTGGCCACAGCCTCCGCAATGGCCGTGGCCGAGGCCGCCTGATCCGGGTTCAGGGTCGCAGGCGCATGATCGGGATCGGGCGCGTCGAATGCGGCGACCGCCTCGATCTCGATGACCGTCAGCACGCCCTCGTCGACCAGTCCCTTGACCACGCCCGTCGAAACGCCCGCCGCGCGCGCCAGATCGGGGCTGGTCATCGTCTTCTGGCCCAGGGCCTCCAGCACCGCCGTCCGCGTCGCCGTGGGGCGGGCGGGATGGCGCCCTTCGACCCGTTTGACCCGCCGCTCAGGCCGGGGCCGGGGCGCGCGCAGGCCCTTCAAGGCCGTCGCCGCCATCTCGCCCGGCGGGCTCAGGGTCCAGCGTGCGGCCCACTCGACGAAGGTCAGAGTCCGCTCCGGCAGACGATGCTCGCTCAGCACCTGATCGATGGCCTTGAGCCGCCGGTTCGAGCCCGTCGTCTCGAACACCTCGGCGACCACGCCCCGGATCAGACGCGGCCCCAGCGGCACGGTCACCTGATCGCCGCGCACGACCGTCAGTCCCTCCGGGACCTCGTAATCGAAGGCCTCGGGCACCGGCAGGGGAATGAGGACGGAGGCGACGATCATGCGGCTTCTCCTCCCCATAAAATGGGGAGGTGGATCGGCGGCGCAGCCGACGAGACGGAGGGGCTGCTGCTGATCCCCCGAAGAGCCCCTCCACCACTTCGTGGTCCCCCTCCCCACAGAGTGGGGAGGAAAAAGGAGGCTCGCCCTTCGCCTTCGTCGGCGCTAAAACCCTGTCCCATGAAACTCTTTCTCGACACCGCCGACGTCGCCGTCATCAAGGACATGCTGCCCACCGGGATGGTGGACGGCGTCACCACCAATCCGTCGCTGATCGCCAAGTCGGGTCGGAACATCGCCGAGGTCATCGCTGAGATTTGCGCCCTCGTCGAGGGGCCGATTTCCGCCGAGGCCGTGGCGACCGATTTCGAGACCATGGTGAAGGAGGGCGACAAGCTGGCCGCCATCGCCCCGAACGTGGTCGTCAAGCTGCCCTTGACCTGGGATGGCTTGCGCGCCACGCGGGCCTTTGCGGACAAGGGGATCAAGACCAACGTCACCCTCTGCTTCTCCGCCGCCCAGGCCATGCTGGCCGCCAAGGCGAGCGCCACCTTCATCTCGCCCTTCGTCGGTCGTCTGGAAGACGTCGGCGCCGACGGCGTGGGCCTGCTGGAGGAAATCCGCGCCCTCTATGACATCCACGATTTCGACACCCAGATCCTGGCCGCGTCCTTGCGCAACCCTGACCATGTCACCGCCGCCGCCATCGCCGGCGCCGACGCCGCCACCCTGCCGGCTGACACTTTCAAGGCCTTGGTAAAGCACCCGTTAACCGACAAGGGGCTTGATGCCTTCCTGGCGGACTGGGGCAAGACCGGTCAGTCCATTCTGTAAATCCCGACCCGGAAAGAGGTCCGCTTGAGCACTTCCCTGGACCTCTCTTCTGACGCCGCCGAGGGCCTTCACTGGCCCGAGGTGCGGGCCTGGCTGAACGCCCACCCGGATCGTCTGCTGGACGACCGCACCCTGCTGGAAGAACTCGGCCTGCGCGCCACCGGCCGCAACGTGGTCGATTTCGGCCGCGCGGCCCTGACCCGGCTCGAAGCCGTGGTTCAGCGCGAGGCCGGCGCACGGAAACAGATCGAAGAGATCGCCCGCGCCAACTTCGCCGCCCAGACCCAGACCCACGTCTCGGCCCTGGACCTGATGGAGGCGACCACCCACGCCGAGCTGTCGCGTCAGCTGGACGCCACGTCTCAGGCCCGCTTCGGCCTGGCGGGCGGCGCCATCGCCATCGAGAAGCCCGGCGTCGTCCCCTTCGGCTGGAAGGCGCTGGAGCCGGGCCGCGTCGACGCCCTGCTGGGCGACGACGGTCTGGAATGGCTCGGCCCCAACTTCACCGGCCTGGACCTGTTCGGTCCCGCCGAGGGCGAGGTGAAATCCGTCGCCCTGGTGCGGATGAGCCTGCATCTCCCCGGCTCGGACGGCGCCCGCCCCGCCCTGTGCGCCTTCGGTTCGCACGAGGACGACGGCTTCACCCCGGCCATGGGCTGCGAACTGGTGGCCTTCATCACCCGCGTGGTGGAACGCATGGCCGAACGATGGCCGACGCAGGCCTGACAGCCCCCGAGGCGCTCCTCGCCTGGCTCGAGCATCTGGCGCACGAGCGTCGCCTGTCGCCGCGCACGCTGGAGGCCTATGGCCACATAGGCCGCCTCTACGTCGCCTTTCTGGAGCGTCATCGCGGCGAGCCTCAGACCCTGTCTGATCTCGGCGCCGTCACCGCCGCCGAGGTCCGCGCCCATCTGGCCGAGCGCAGAAGCGGCGACCGCCCCCTGAACGCCCGCTCGCTCAGCCAGACGCTGGCCGCCATTCGCGGCTTTCACGCCTTCCTCGACCGGCGCTGCGGCGTAGCCGCGCCGCAGCTGGCCCTGGTGCGCGGCCCGCGCGTCAAGCCGTCCCTGCCCCGCCCGGTCACGGAGGATCAGGCCCGGGGCCTGCTGCACGAATCCGAGACCGATCCCGACGCCGAACCCTGGGAGGCCGCGCGCGACCGCGCTGTCCTGACCCTGCTATACGGTTGCGGCCTGCGGATTTCCGAGGCCCTGTCGCTGAAACGCTCCGACGCCCCCCTGCCCGACGCCCTGCGCATCACCGGCAAGGGCGACAAGATGCGGATGGCCCCGGTCCTGCCCCAGGTGCGCGAGGCGGTGAACGCCTATCTGGCGCTGCAACCCTTCATCCTCGAGGCGGATCAGCCCCTGTTGCGCGCCAAACGCGGCGGCCCCTTGAGCCCCCGTCAGGTCCAGGCCACGGTTCAGCGGTTGCGCGGGCGCCTCGGCCTGCCCGCCTCGGCCACGCCCCATGCGCTCCGCCACAGCTTCGCCACCCACCTGCTGGGGGCCGGCGCCGACCTGCGGTCGATCCAGGAACTGCTGGGCCACGCCAGTCTCTCGACCACGCAGAAATACACCCAGGTCGACGCGGCCCATCTGCTGGCCGCCTATGCCGACGCGCACCCGCGCGGCTGACTGTTCAGCGGAGGGAATTGGCGCCTATTCTCCGTATGGGGATGGATCGCGACGTGGAGGCAGGCCTTGCGCCGACCGGAGTCCGTCAGCCTGCCGTCCCGCCGAGCGGCGCTTGCGCTGTCGGTCGGCGGCGCCTTCAGCCTGGCCCTTGCCGGCCCGGCCGCCGCTCAGGACCCGCCGTCGCAGCCGCCGCTTCCTGAACCCGACGAAACCGCGCGACTGCTGGAGAACCTGCTGACCCGGATGGGCGTCAAGGTGAACCTGGGCAGCCGTCGCGAGCCCCTGTTCGTCATCGACACCGGCGCCGAACGCACCGCCGTCTCCGACCGTCTGGCCAATGAACTGAACCTGAGGCCCGGCCCAGACCTGCTGGTGCACGGCATCACGGCGGCGGAGATGGTGCGAACGGTCCATCTGCCGCGACTGGACTTCTCGGGGCGGCGCTTCACCAACCTGACCCCGCCGGTCTTTCCCCATCAGGTGCTGGGGGCCGACGGGCTTCTGGGGCTGGACGTCCTGTCGCGGTTTCGCCTGACGCTGGAGCTGCGCCAGCGCCGCGTGATGATGGCGCCGTCCGGCCCCGACGTGGTCGAGCGCGGCATCGCCTTCGGCATGGCCAGCCGGATGCGCACCAACATCACCCCGGCGCAAAGCGGCCGTTTCGGCCAGTTGATCCTGACCCAGGTCCAGGTCGAGGGCGTGCCCGCCGTGGCCTTCGTCGACAGCGGCGCCCAGTATTCCATCGCCAATCTGGCCCTGATGCGGGCCATCGACGCCCGGATCGGTCCCGCCGCGCGTCGGTCCATTCAGGTTTACGGCGTCATCGGCCAGTCGTTGCGGGTCGATAGCGGCGCCGTCTCCAGCCTGCGTCTGGTGCGGCGCGAGCTGGGGACCACGCCCCTGCTGTTCGGCGAACTGCACGCCTTTCGGGTGCTGGGACTGTCTGAACAGCCCGCCCTCTTGCTGGGGGCCGACATCCTGACCCGGTTCAGCCGCATTACCCTGGACTACGGCCAGTCGCGCATCGCCTTGGGCGGCCTGATCAGACGCCCGCCCCCGCCCGCGCCGCAACCGGGGATCAGATCGCCTTGACCGCCCCGCCGTCCACGCGGATCAGCGAGCCGGTGACATAGCCGGCCAGCGGGCTGGCCAGGAAGGCGGCGACGGCGCCGAACTCTTCGGTCGTGCCGATGCGGCCTGCCGGGATGGACTTGACGGATTCCGCGCGCGCCTCGGCGGGCTCGACGCCCGTGGCGGCGGCGCGGGCCGCGTCCAGGCGTTCGATGCGCGGGGTGTCGATGCGACCCGGCAACAGGGTGTTGACCGTCACCCCATTGGCCGCGACCTCGCCCGCCAGGGTCTTGGCCCAGGCCGCCACCGAGGCGCGCAGGGTGTTGGACACGCCCAGCGTCCCGACCGGCTCGATCACGGTGATGGAGGCGACGTTCAGGATACGCCCCCAGCCCATGGCCCGCATTCCGGGCAGCACTCGGTCGGTCAGGCGAAACACCGACAGCACCATGGACTCGAAATGGTCGCGCCAGACCGAGGGCTCCAGCCCGTTCACCCCCGACGGCGGCGGCCCGCCGGTGTTGTTCAGCAGGATCTGGATCGGCCCGCCCAGAGCCGCCTCGGCTGTGTCCACCGCCTTCAACAGCCCCGCATGATCCGCCAGATCGGCCGGGGCGATCACCGCCCGCCCCGGCCCCATGGCGTTCAATTCATCCGCCACAGCCTGCAGCTTGACCGCATCGCGCGACAGCAGGGCCACATGCGCCCCCTCGGCCACCAGAGCCCTCGCCACGGCCCGTCCCAGGCCGCTGGAGCCGCCGCAGATCAGGGCGCGCTTGCCGGTGAGTTGAAGGTCCATGAGGGGTGTCCGGGGCCGTGGAAAAGGTCAGCGCCCGACATGGTCACGAGCGAGGCCAATTGCGAGGCCCGGCCGAAAACACCCTGCCGACTGGAGGACTTTGTCCGCTCTTGACCCCATTGCAGACCGGCACGTTTCCTCCAGACTGCCGCATTGAACTGCGTTCGCCGTACGAATGAACGTCATTGATTTCGACCGAGGCAATCATGAGATTCACGACCAAGCTGGCGCTCGTTGCGACGATGGCGGCTGCGAGCATTGTCCCGTCGTGCGCGAAATCCCGCGGACACCTTGCCCAGACCGACATCGCGCCTTCTATCTTCCTACGGAAGGCTGGAGTATGGGCCCTGTCCTCCGCGCAGCCGGGCTTCCCATATAATTCCGAACCCGCGCTTCAAACCATGTTCGGCGCCGCGGGGGAGTCGCCTTTCGGGTGCGGCCTAACGGCGGTTCGCAACGGCTATTTTTCCGGCCCGCGTGGCGGACTGACCTGCGCTTCTCGCGCCGCCGACGGCTCCTTGAAGCTGAAGGAGATTCAGAGGGGCGCTCACTTCGCCCGGGTCTATGATGCAGTCCCCTGGGAGAACGGCTTTCTCGTCGTGGCGCAACCTTCGGGGCGTGCTGGAGCCCAGGCGATTTTTTTGGACACTGATGGCGACATCCAAGGCACGTCGATTTTACCAGGAAGCAGACCTGACCAAGCCCTAATCATGCCCACGGGACGTATCGCCGTGCTTCGCAATGAAGGGCGCTCCTGCAATTGGATCGTACTGGAACGCGTGGAAGCCAGTTTCCGGCCCGTCGCGATGATCCCAGCAGATCAACCAATGTGCCATTTATCGAGCTTCAGCGGCGAGGCTCTGCGAGACCAGGCGAGCGGACAGATCTATCTGAGATCTCGCTACCCTGAGCCTAATGCTCTGTATCAGATCGACGACAATGGAGCGCAAAGCCCGGCCACCCTCGTTACGGTTGATTTCGGCGCCGATGTCGATCCAGATTCTAGTTCTGACGCCAGCTATGTGACCATTCACGATGGGGCGGTCTACTTCAGCTCCCCCACCCGAGCCGGACCGATTATCGGCCGGTATGATCTCGAGACTCGAAACACCACGATCACCGACTTCAGAGCCCCAAGCGGTCGGTGGCAAAACGCGGAACGGGTCTACGGCTTTGCAATGGCGCAGATCATCGGCCCTTCGCCGCATGTCGCAGTCATGAACCAAGCTGGCGACACCCGGATAGCAGCCCTCAACCCCTGATTTGTCGGACGCCGGAGCGGCGAGGTCGGCTTGCGACTCTAGCCAAAACGAAAACGGCGCGCCCCTTGCGGAGCGCGCCGTGATGCGTTCGGGCTGAGGGCCTGAGCCTTAGGCCTGCATGGCCCAGCCTTCGACGGCCATGGCCGCCTGTTTGACGGCTTCCGAGCGGGTCGGGTGGGAGTGGCAGGTGCGGGCGATGTCTTCCGACGAGCCGCCGAAGGCCATGGCGATGCAGGCCTCGCCGATCAATTCGCCGGCCGAGGGGCCGTAGATGTGGACGCCCAGGACCTTGTCGGTCGCGGCGTCGGCCAGAACCTTCACGAAGCCCTCGGTCTCGTGGTTGATCTTGGCGCGGCTGTTGGCGGCGAAGGGGAACTTGCCCTTCTTGAAGGCGACGCCCGCGGCCTTCAGCTGCTCTTCGTTCTTGCCGACCCAGGCCACTTCCGGTCCGGTGTAGATGACGCTGGGGACCAGGTCGTAGTCGACGTGGCCCGCCTTGCCCGCGATCAGCTCGATGACCGCCACGGCGTCTTCCTCGGCCTTGTGCGCCAGCATCGGGCCATAGGTGACGTCGCCGATGACCCAGACGCCGGGCGCCGTGGTCTTGAAGTGGTCGTTGGGGATGACGCCGCGCTTGTCGGTCTCGATGCCGACCGTCTCCAGGCCCAGACCGGCGGTGTAGGGACGACGGCCGATGGCCACCAGGACCACGTCGCCCTTCAGGGTTTCAGCCGCGCCGCCGGCCGAAGGCTCCAGCGTCAGCTCGACGCCGTCCTTGGTCGAGGTCGCGCCGGTCACCTTCGTGCCCATGCGGAAGGTCATGCCCTGCTTGGTCAGGCCGCGCTGGAAGGCGACCGCCACCTCGGCGTCCATGCCGGCGCCGACCTTGTCGAGGAACTCGACCACGGTCACTTGCGCGCCCAGACGACGCCAGACCGAGCCCAGCTCCAGGCCGATGACGCCCGCGCCGATGACGATCAGATGCTTGGGCACCTTGGGCAGGGCCAGGGCGCCGGTCGAGTCGATGACCTTGCCGTCCTCGAAGGCGACGCCCGGCAGCGGGGTCGGCTCGGAGCCGGTGGCGATGACGATGTTCCTGGTCTCATAGGTCGTCTTCGCACCGTCGGCGGCCTCGACCTCGACCTTGCCTTGGCCGGCGATGCGGCCGCGGCCCTTGATCCAGTCGACCTTGTTCTTCTTGAACAGGAACTCGATGCCCTTGGTCAGGGCGCCGACGCTGTCGTCCTTGGCCTTGTGCATCTGGCCGAGATTCAGCTTGGGCTTCACCTCGATGCCGATGCCGGCGAATTCGGTATTGGCGGCTTCAAACAGCTCCGAGGCGTGCAGCAGGGCCTTGGACGGCATGCAGCCGACGTTCAGGCAGGTGCCGCCGAGCGTGGCGCGCATCTCGACCACGGCGACCTTCAGGCCCAGCTGGCCCGCGCGGATGGCGGCGTTGTAGCCGCCCGGCCCGCCGCCGATGATCACTACGTCGTAGGTCTGGGGAGCGGCGTCGGCCATGGATATCCTCTGATCGGTCTGGCGCTGGGAAGGGCGGCGCGGACACTAGCGCCAGCCCCGGCGGGGTCAACCGCCACGGTCCATATAGGCCGGGATTGCGGCCGGGGCCATGCCGACCAAGGCCCAAGCCGAATGCAAAAGGGCCGGGCGTCGCCGCCCGGCCCCTGTCGCGAAGGTTCAGAAGCCTCAGAAGGCCATGCGGGCGACCAGCTGGAACCAGGGACCGGCGGTTTCGGTCTCCAGCTCATACTCGTCGTAGTCGCGGCCGATCTGGTCCTCGATGGTGTTGAACTTGTCGAACACCTCGTCCTTGGACGAGTCGAGCAGGTTGGAGCCGGTCAGGCGCACCACGACGCGCTCGCCGATCTGCTTCTCGACGAAGACTTCCAGATCGCCGCCGTAGCTGGTGACGACTTCCTCACCGACGATGCGGCTCTTGGCGTCGCCCTGCTTGCGATAGGTGGCGCCGAAGGCCGCGCCCCATGCCCGGATGTCGTGGGTGAAGCCGACGTTGAAGACATAGTCCGACTGGGCGTTGAAGCGACGGTCGCCCATGAAGTCGTCGACCGAGCTGTCCAGCCAGGAATAGTTCACGAAGACGCCGGTGTTCTCCATGCCGATGAAGTCCAGCGGCGTGGAGAGGTCGAACTCGGCCCCCCAGACCTGGCCGTCGCCGACGTTGCTGGCGGTCAGGACATAGGACACCAGCTCCTCGGCCGCCTCTTCCGGGGTCGCGCCGTCTTCGATGGCGTCGTCATAATCGTCCTGGGCCTGCTCCGAGAAGGCGCCGGTGTTGGTGATCTCGATCAGGTCGGTGATGTCGCGGTAGAAGAAGTTGATCCCCACCACGCCGCGACGACCCAGACGACGCTCGTAGCCGACATCCAGACCCCAGGCCTTTTCGGGCTCCAGGTTCGGGTTGCCCAGGAAGTCGTTGTCGCCGTACTCGCCTTCCAGCATGGCCGGCGAGATGAAGTCGAAGTTCGGGCGGCGGACGGTGCGCGCGACCGAGGCCGTGATCCGGTCCGCGTCGCTGAGGGCCCAGCGAACACTCGCCGACGGCAGCAGGACGCCATAGTCCTTGCTCTGCACGCGATCGGCGGCGTCGACGGTCTCGTCCGTGATGGTGACGTCCGTGGTTTCGTAGCGGAGGCCCGCCTCCCACTTGATCGCGCCGTTTTCACCCGACAGCATGACATAGGGGTCGAGGCGCTTTTCCTCGATGGTGCTGAGGCCGCCCGCCACGGCTTCGAAGTCGCCGTAGTCGCTGTCGGCCAGGGCGCGCAGGACCGTCTCGTTCTCGACCTCGGCGCCGGCCTCCAGGATGGAGGTGTCGCGATCCTTGCGGGCGTATTGCAGGCCGAACTCCAGCTCGGCGCCCGACAGCTGGATCTTGTGCTCCAGCGCCGCCTGCCATTCGTTGTCCTGGATACGGCTGCGGACCTTGGTCCCCTCGATGACCTCGTCGCCGATGTCGATCTCTTCCTCCAGCTCGTCCTGGGCGTCGTCGATGGCGGCGTAGCCCAGCTTGAAGGTCGTCTGACCGCCCAGCATGTCGCGACGATAGCGGCCGTTCACCGCCCAGTTGTCGGTCAGGATGTCCAGCGGGTTGCGGCTCGCCTTGGCGATGTCGTCGACGTCGCCTTCGTCATATTCGATCGAGTTCTCGTCCTGAACCCGGTCGGTGCGGACGAACAGGCCGTCCAGCTTCAGCTCGCCGCCGGCCAGCGGCATTTCATAGGACAGGTTGGCCGAATAGTCGGTGCCGTCGCGGACGTCGCTCTGGGCCTCGGTGTCGGTCAGTTCGCCGTTGGGCGCGTCATAGCGCCAGCTGAACTTCTGCTTGGGATTGCGACGGTCCTGAATATTGGCGCCGACCAGCAGGCGGCCCGGTCCGACCTCGCCGCCCCAGACCGCGCCATAGGTCCCGCCCCACTGGCCGTACTTGCTGTCATCCCAGTTCAGGGCGCCCAGGCGCAGATAGCCGCCGTCCAGCGACAGGGCGTCGCGCAACACGATGTTGATGGCGCCGGCCACGGCGTCGCCCGAGCGGTTGGCGGAGGACGAGCGCACGACCTCGACCCGTTCGATCAGTTCGGCAGGGATGCGGTCGACAAAGAAGGAGCGGTCCAGATTGGCGCCCGGAACGCGTTCGCCGTTGATCAGGATCTGAGTATAGGCGGAATCCAGGCCGCGCATGCGCACGCCGTCGGATTCCAGAACGTCGGACAGGAAGGTCACCGACGGCACGCGCTTCAGGGCGTCGCCGGCGGTCAGCGGCTCGAACCGCTGGAAATAGTCCAGGTCGTAGGACAGGGTCGGTACGACCGCGTCCGTGCGGTTGCGCATCGCCGGTTCGCCCGTGACGATGACCTCCGACAGGGCCGTGACCGGGCCGTCGTTATAGTCCGGCGCCCGGACGGTTTCCTCGGCGCTGACAGCGCCTGCGATGGCGAGAGGGGCGACGGCGGCGCCCAGCAGAAGACCCAGCTTCATTTGTCTTGTTCCCCGACGATGCCGGCCTGCGATCAGGCTCTGGTTGTCGAGGCCGCTCGCTAGCGGGGTGCGGCGACGCAGACGCGACGATTTCGCGAAGAGGATTCTCCGGTTTGCCGACCATCAGGCGACAGATCGTCCCGATGCTGAGGATTATTCGCGGAGAGGGTCTGAAATGCGAAACGGGGCCCGATCTTGCGATCGGACCCCGTGTTCCCATTATCGACTGGAGCGGGCGAAGAGATTCGAACTCTCGACCCCAACCTTGGCAAGGTTGTGCTCTACCACTGAGCTACGCCCGCATTCCTGTGGAAGCGATGTGCTGCTCCCCGTCGAGGAGGGGCTTTTAGCCGACCCTTCTCAGACGGCGCAACCCCCTTTTTGGATTTTCCGACAATCCGCTGCTTTTTTTAGAATAGTTCTGAAATTTCAAACGAAAGCGGCCCCCGCAGCCGCCGAAGGAAGCGTCGCGAGGGCCGCTGAAATCAGCTTCTACGGATCAATCCCGCGCGCAGCCCCCGCCCAAGCAGCGAGCCGCCGCGCGGCGAGCGTTAGCGCCCTTCGCGTCGCGCTATCAGCGCGGCGCCAGCCTGATGGCCCCGTCCAGACGGATGCATTCGCCGTTGATGTAGACGTTTTCGGCCAGATGCAGGGCCAGCGAGGCATAGTCGGCAGGGGTGCCCAGGCGGCTGGGGAAGGGAATGGCGGCGGCCAGGCTGTCCTGAACCTTCTGGTCCATGCCGGCCATCATCGGCGTCCACATGATGCCGGGCAGGATGGTGTTCACGCGAACGCCGTCCTGGGCCAGATCGCGCGCGACCGGAAGCGTCATGGCGTAGACGCCGCCCTTGGACGCCGAATAGGCGGCCTGGCCGATCTGACCGTCCTGGGCCGCGACCGAGGCGGTGTTGATGATCAGGCCGCGCTCGCCGTCGGCCATCGGCTCAGCCTGAACCATGCCCAGGGCCGACTGCGACAGGACGCGGAAGGTGCCGAACAGGTTGATCGTGACGGTGCGCTCGAAGGAGGCCATGTCGTGGGCGCGGACCTCTCCGGTGTCGCGCTTCCTGCTGACGGTCTTCTGGCCCGTGGCGATGCCGGCGCAGTTGACGGTCAGGCGCTCCTGGCCGTGGGCGGCGCGGGCCTTGACGAAGCCGGCGGCGACGCTCTCGTCCGAGGTCACGTCCACCTTGCAGAAGACCCCGCCGATGTCTTTGGCGATCTCCTCGCCGCGTTCCTCGTTCAGGTCGAACAGGGCGACCTTGACGCCCCTGGCCGCGAGCGCCCGCGCCGTGCCCTCGCCCAGGCCCGAAGCCCCGCCCGTGACCACCGCCGCAATCGAACCGTCGAGTTTCATGAAGATCGTCCCTATATTCTTTGAACCGAGTGTCTGTGCGAGGATTTAGCGGCCATGACCGCCAAAGCCAAACCGGCGTCGCCCATCGACGCCATCGATCCCGACAAGGCCCTGGTCCCCACGGTTCAGAGGGTCAATGAAATGCGCGTGAAAAAAGGCTTCTGGCCGAAGATCCGCAGCACTGCCTCGCGCATCCCCTTCGCGGGTCAGGCCCTGGCCGCCTGGTATGCGACGCAAGATCCCAAGACGCCGCTGGCGGCCAAGGGGATCATGCTGGGGGCGCTGGCCTATTTCGTCATGCCCCTGGACGCCATTCCCGACGTCTTCGCCGGCATCGGCTTCACAGACGACGCGGCGGTGATCGCCGCCGTGCTGGCGACGCTGGGCGCCCATGTAAAGCGCAAGCACCACGACCAGGCCGAGGCCGCGCTGAAACGGGTGCGCGACGCCGCCGAGAGCTAACCGTCGCCCCGTCATCCCGGAAGCGGCGCAGCCGTTGTCCGGGACCGCTCAGGACGGCGCCGTCGAGTGTGTGGCGGTCCCGGCTCTTCGCCTGACGGCTTCGGCCGGGATGACGGGAAATGTCAGCCGCGCTCCAGCGGCTTGGCCCGCCACCAGCCGGTGACCGAGTAGCGCGGCCCGCCGGCGAAGGGCGCCACGGTCGAAACCGCGTGCATCTGCGGCACCGCGAAGACGTTCAGGGCGCCGAAGCTGGGGACGAAGCTCTCGGTGATGTCGCCGCCTTCGTCGAGGAATTGCAGCAGGCCGCCCCACTCCGCCCGCCAGCCGGGCGACAGGTTCAGCACATAGGCGTAGAGCCGCTCCGTCTTCGGATTGGCGTCGCTGTGCCGGTTTAGGAAATGGCCGGGCAGATAGCGCGTCACCTGACCGTCGGAAAAGGCGATGCGATCGTCTCCCGTCAGGCGGCGCGCAAAGTCCAGAAAGGCCTCGGTGTTGAACATATCCAGCAGGTCGAACAGGATCTGCGGCGTCGCCATGCCCGCCTCGCGCGCCGGACCCAGCCGCAGCCGGTCGAACAGGAACTGCAGCCCCTCGGTCGCCCCGGCATAGGCCTGCTGCGTCACATGGGCCTGATCCTCGGGTGAGGACGCGTCCAGCGTCGCCACCGGAATGTCGGCCCCCAGCGGATTGAGGAAGGTGCGAACCCAGGGCTGGTCGGGGGCCAGGACGGCGGCGTGCAGGGCTTCGGCCCCCGCGCCGAACAGGCCGGGGACGCGGGTGCGGCCGGTGCGGGCCAGCCGTTCGGCGGCGGCGGCGAAGTCACCCTCGCCCACCGCCAGCTTCAAGGCCGGGTCGAGATGGGGGCTCATCCCTCGGTCACGACCACGATCTTGCCCATGGCCGTTCGGTCGCCCAGGGCCTTTATGGCCTCGTGCGCCTCCTCCAGCGGATAGGTGCGGCTGACGCGCGGCTTGATCTTGCCGTCCTTCCACATCTGCATCAGCTCGGCCATGTTGGCGGCGTGGGCGGCCGGATCGCGCGCCACCGCCGCGCCCCAGAAGACTCCGATCACCGAGACCGACTTCAACAGGGTCAGGTTCAGCGGCAGGGAGGGAATGCCCGCCGGGAAGCCGACCACCAGATAGCGGCCGTTCCAGTCCATGGCCCGCAGCGCCGGCTCGGCGTAGTCGCCGCCGACCGCGTCATAGACCACGTCGGCGCCGTCGCGGCCCGTGGCCAGCTTCAGCTCGCCCGACAGGGCCTTCTGCGCCGCCTTGTCCATGGCGCCGGACGGATAGATCAGGCCGTTGTCGGCCCCGAGGTCCAGGGCGAACTCCACCTTGTCGTTGGTCGAGGCGGCGGCGACGACCCGCGCGCCCATGGCCTTGCCCAGTTCGACGGCGGCGGCGCCTACGCCCCCGGCGGCCCCCAAGACCAGCAAGGTCTCGCCCGGCTTCAGCTGTGCCCGATCCTTCAGGGCGTAGTAACTGGTGCCATAGGTCATGGTCAGGGCGGCGGCTTCCTCGAAGCTCATGCCCTCGGGCATGGGGATCAGGCTGGAGGCCGGGACCGCCAGACGCTCGACCAGACCGCCCCAGCCGGGCACGGCGATGACGCGGTCGCCCTTGAACACGCCCTTGACGCCCTCGCCCACCGCATCGACCACCCCCGCCACCTCGGCGCCGGGCGAGAAGGGGCGCTCGGGCCGGAACTGGTACCTGTCCTCGATGATCAGGGTGTCGGGGTAGTTGATCCCCACGGCCTTGACCTCGATCACCACCTCGCCCGGCTTGGGGGTGGGATCCATGACCTCTTCGACGACAAGGCTGTCGGGGCCGCCGACGGCTTTGGACAGGACTGCGCGCATGCTGGTTTCTTCCGTGATCCCCCGTCGGGCCATGGCGCCGACACGATTGCGACGCTAATCAGCGCGCGGCCCGATGCAAAGAGGCCGAACAGACTTTCAGGAGACGACCATGGCGCGAACCGCCCTCATCCTCCACGGCGGCGCCGGCGCCCGGCGCGAGCGCAACTACGACGCCGAGGTGGTTCACATGCGCGAAGTGGTCGAGGCGATGAAGGCGCGGCTGGACGCGGGCGCCTCCGCCGTGGACGTGGCGGTCGAGGCCGTGGTCATGCTGGAAGACTCCGGCCTCTATGTCGCCGGGCGCGGCGCCTCGCCCAATCTGGCCGGGGCCTATGAGCTGGACGCCAGCCTGATGGACGGGGCTTCGGGCAAGGCCGGGGCCGTCGCGGCGTTGCAGGGTTTCCGCAACCCGGTCGTCGCCGCCCGCGCCGTGATGGACCGCACCCCCCACGTCATGCTGGCGGGCGAAGGCGCCGCCCTGTTCGCCCATGATCAGGGGCTGGAGCCCATCGGCGACGAAGAGGCCTGGTTCACGCGCGCTGGGCAAGGTGAGGACAATCATCCGCCCGGCGTCCTCAGCCACGGCACCGTCGGCTGCTGCGTGCTGGACTCTGAAGGTCGCCTCGCCGCCGCCACCTCGACGGCGGGCGTCTTCGGCAAGATGCCGGGCCGCGTCGGCGACACCCCCATCCCCGCCGCTGGCACCTGGGCCGACGAGCACGCCGCCGTCTCCTGCACCGGTCAGGGCGAGTATTTCATCCGCGTCGCCGCCGCCGCCCGCACCGCCATCGGCGTGGCCGCCGGCCAGACCCTGGCGCAATCCTCGCAAGCCGTGATCGACCGCATCGGCGGCCTGGGCGGCGACGGCGGCCTGATCGCGCTGGACCGCGACGGCAACATCGCCGCCCCCTACAACAGCCAGGGCATGAAGCGCGCCTGGTTGACCACCGACGGCGAAGTCGGGGTCGAGGTGTTCGACCTGTAATTCTCTTCCGCTCATCCCCGCGGAGGCGGGGACCCAGTGCTTTGGGATCACATGCTGCCGCGCCTAATTGATCGCAACTTCACCACGCTCGGCGTGTGAGGTTCTTACTGGGTCCCCGCCTCCGCGGGGATGAGCGGTGGATGTAGGATCCGCCGCGCTTCATTACAGCACCGTAAGGTGCGCGGCGGGTTTCAGCCCTGATAGGGTCCGCCCACCTGCCCCCGGCGCAGCTTGCGGGGCGACCGGAACCTGACGCCCATGAAGACCCGCCTGATCCTGACCGCCTGCGCCTCGGCCCTGCTGCTGGGCCTGCCCGCCGCCGCCTTCGCCGAGGGCGCGGCGCCCGCCGTCGCCGCCGTCGCCGCCGCACAGGGCGGCGTCGCCGTGCCGCCGCTGGGCTTTACCAAGCGCGTCCTGGCCAACGGCATGGAGGTCTATACCGCCCGCGACGCCTCGACCTCGAACGTCACGGTCCAGGTCTGGTATCGCGTCGGCTCCAAGGACGATCCGGCGGGCCGTTCGGGCTTTGCTCACCTGTTCGAACACCTGCTGTTCAAGGCCACCAAGAATATGCCGTCCGAGACGTTCGACCGTCTGACCGAGGACGTCGGCGGCATGAACAACGCCTTCACCGCCGATGACGTCACCGCCTATTACGAGGTCGTCCCCGCCAACCACCTGCAGCGCATCCTCTTCGCCGAGGCCGACCGCATGGGCTCGCTGGTGGTCGATGAGGCCACCTTCGTCTCCGAACGCGACGTGGTGAAGGAGGAATACCGCCAGCGCATTCTGGCCAGCCCCTATGGCCGCCTGTTCGGCCTGTTCACGCCCGAGACCATCTATCAGGACCACCCCTATCGCCGTCCGGGCATCGGTTCGATCGAGGAGCTGAACGCCTCGACCCTGGACGACGTCCTGCGTTTCCACGCCACCTACTACCGGCCCGACAACGCCATGCTGATCGTGGCCGGCAACTTCGATCAGGCCCAGCTGGACGCCTGGGTGGACGACTACTTCGCCCCGCTGAAGCGCCCGGCGACGCCCATGCCCGTCAATGACGTCAAGGAGCCCGAGCCGACCGGCCCGCGCGCCGCCACCTATTATGCGCCGAACGTGCCCCTCCCCGCCGTGGTCCTGGCCTGGAACACCGTGGCCTATCGCGATGCCGACCGCGCCGCCCTGACTGTGCTGGACGGGGTGCTGTCGACCGGCGAATCCAGCCGTCTGTACCGCTCGCTGGTCTATGATCAACAGATCGCCGCCTCGATCGGCTCCAACCCCGACTTCGCCCAGCAGGCCGGCAACCTGACCGCCTACGCCATCATGGCCGACGGCCAGACGGTGGACGCCGGCAAGGCCGCGCTGGAGGCCGAGATCGCCCGCCTGCGCGACGCCCCCGTCACCGCCGCCGAACTGAGCGAGGCCAAGAACGAGCTGGTCGCCAACGCCCTGCGCGGCCGCGAGAGCATCGACGACCGCGCCACGACCCTGGGCATGGCCCTGATCATGACCGGCGACGCTGCCGCCGCCGACCGCGAGATCGCCGAGATCCAGGCCGTCACCGCCGCCGACGTGCAGCGCGTGGCTCGCCGCTATCTGACGCCGCAGCGCCAGATCACCATCAACTACCTGCCCGCCGACGACGAACATCCGGCCAGCGTGCAGAAGATGAACGTGGGCGCCCCTGTCACCGTGGCCGAACTGGCCCCCGCCGGTCCGGTCGCCGTCCTGCTGCCGGAAGCCGAGCGCGCCCGCCTGCCCCAGCCGGGCGCCGAAGTGGCCCCGGCCACGCCTGCGGTGGCCGACTTCCGGCTGGCCAACGGGATGCGGGTCCTGGTCGCCCCGACCGAGGGCCTGCCCCTGGTCTCGGCCCGCCTGAACTTCAACGCCGGATCGGCCAACGACCCGGCGGGCAAGCCCGGCGTCGCCGCCATGACCGCCGGCCTGCTGACCCAGGGCACGACCACCAAATCAGCCCCGGAGATCGCCACCGCCATCGAGCAGCTGGGCGCCAATATCGGCGCGGGTTCGGGCGCCGACTTCACCAACATCTACGCCAATGCGCCCAAGGACGTGTTCGGCCGCTCGCTCAGCCTGATGGCCGATCTGGTGCGCAACCCGGCCTTCGCCGCCGAGGAGCTGGAGCGCCAGCAGTCGCAGACCCTGGACGGCCTGCGCGTGGCCCTGAGCCAGCCCGGCTCCATCGCCGCCCAATCGGTCGGCCGCGTCATCTACGGCGACGCCCCCTATGGCGCGCCCGGCGGCGGCACCCTGACCAGCGTCCCTGCCATCACCCGCGACGACGTGGCCGCCTTCCACGCCGCCCGCTATCGTCCGTCGCAGGCCACCATCGTCTTCTCGGGCGCCGTGACGCCCGCCGAGGCTCGTGAACTGGCGCAGGCCGCCTTCGGCGACTGGCGCGACCCGTCGGCCGCCGCACCCGCCCCCGTCGCCAAGGCCGGTCAGACCCTGGCGCCGCGCATCGTCGTCATCGATCAGCCAGGCGCGGGTCAGGCCGCCGTCACCGCCGCCATTCGCGGCATCAAGCGCGCGGACGCCGACTACTTCCCGCTGACGCTTGGCAACACCCTGCTGGGCGGCGGCTTCTCGTCGCGTCTGAACCAGGAAATCCGCATCAAGCGCGGTCTGTCCTACGGCGCCCGCTCCTCGGTCGGCGCCCAGCAGGACGTCGGCGTCTTCACCGCCTCGACCCAGACCAAGAACGAGACGGCGACCGAGGTGGCCGACCTGATCCTGGCCGAGATCGGCAAGCTGGGGACCAGTCCCGCGACCGAGGCCGAACTGTCCCCGCGCCGCGCTGCGCTGATCGGCGGCTTCGGACGCTCGCTGGAGACGGTGGACGGTCTGGGCGGTCTGGTCGCCAACCTGGCCCTCTACGACCTGCCGATGAGCGATCTGGCCGACTACGCCGGCAAGGTCCGTTCGGTCACCCCGCAACAGGTCGAAGCCGCCTTCGCCGAACACCTGCCCACCGACCGCGCCAGCCTGGTCATCGTCGGCGACGCGTCCAAGTTCATCGACGCCCTGCGGGCAAAATACCCGAACGTCGAGGTCATCCCCTTGACCGACCTGAACCTGGACAGCGCCACGCTGAAGTAGAGCGGCCTCGATCCTCCCCTGTCGCATCGCGACGGGGGAGGATCGAAAAAGGCTTTACGCCGTCAGGCAGACGACCTGGGCCACGCGCAGATCGCGGCGCAGGCGGTCGGCGACCTGGCCATAGTTGTCGGTGTTGACCGCCTCGCCCAGGGCTTTCTCGTCGGCGCGCTGTTCGCCGCGAATGGCGGGCCCGAAGGTGTCGGGCGCCGTCGTATAGATCAGGCCCCGGCGAGGGGCTTCGGCGATGGTCACGCCCAGCACCCGGCCGCGACGGTCCAAAGCCGGCGCCCCCGACAGACCTGACAAGGTCCCCTTCAGCCCCTTCGTGCGCCCGGACTCAGCCCAGGCGAGCACCGGCTCGTCCCGTTCGCCGCGCCCCCGGATCTTCAGGGTTTCGCGCCCCAGCAGACGCGAAGCGACTTCGCCGGGATGGCCTTGCGGGAAGCCGGGATGGAAGGCGCGCTGGCCCTTGCGCAACGGCGTCTGCGTCGCGACCGGCAGGGCGGGCGGCCCGCCCTCGGTCAACAGCAGGGCCACATCGGCGCGCGCCGCCAGCCGCACATCGGCCGCCAGAGCCCGCCCGCCGCCGATCACCAGAGCGGGACGAGAACAGCCCTCGACCACATGCCGCGCCGTGACCCAGCGGCCGTCGCCGGCGATGGAGAAGGCGGTACCGGACGAGGGCTGGAAAGGAATGTCGGGCGCGATGACGGTGACGGATGGATCAAACGGGGTGACCGGGCCCAAGAGGGCGCCATGCGCCTCGTCGTCCTCGGGCGCATGGGGGGCGTCCGCCTTCTCCCGTCGCCCCAGAGACACGATCAGCAGGGCGCCGATCACCGCCGCATAGATGGTCCAGTCGGGAAGATGGGGAAAGCGCATCCTCGCGCCGTCAGCCCGTCAGGGCGGCGGCCAGGATCAGGGCCGTGGCCAGCTTGGCCCCCGCCAGAACCACGGCCGCGGCCACCTCGCCCTTTTCGATGCGCTGCGGCAGGCCGGTCAGCAGCAGGTCGACGACGCGGAAGGCCAGCAACTGCAGCACCACCGTCGCCACGCCCCAGATGGCGATGTCGCGAATGGAGGTCGAGATCGACAGGGAGACGGCCAGTGGAATGGCCAGACCGACCAGCACCCCGACAAAGGCCACGGCGGCGGCCGGATTGCCCTGACGGATCAGCGCCACTTCGCGCCACGGCGTCAGCAGGGCGTAGACGGTGGCGCCCATGGCGAGAAGGCCGAAGGTGACGATCAGGTGCAGCAGCAGGGTCGGAAAGCCGGTGGCGAAGGCCTGAACCTCGGGGCTCGACAGGACGCTGGGCAGAGACGACGAGTCCATGATGTGCGAGCCCGCAGCCTCCAGCTGAAAACGGAACGAAAGCAAAACAGCCATGCCCAAGCGAGCGTCGCTCCGCTAGAGCAGCGGAGCCACAGTCGATCAGGAAAACAACGTTACGCGCAGGGTGGCGGCGTCATGCCGCGGCGGCGTCGTCTGCATCCCCCGCGCGCTCGGCCTTGATCCGCGCCGAGGCCCGCTGCTTCTCGCTCTCGGACTTGAGCTGGCCGCAGGCGGCCAGGATGTCGCGGCCGCGCGGAGTGCGGATGGGCGAGGCGTAGCCGGCCTTGTTCAGGATGGCGGCGAAGCGTTCGATGGTCTTCCAGTCCGAGCACTCATAGTCCGTGCCGGGCCAGGGGTTGAACGGAATCAGATTGACCTTGGCCGGGATGCCCTCGATCAGCTTGACCAGGGCGCGGGCCTCGTCGGGGCTGTCGTTGACGCCCTTCAGCATGACGTATTCGAACGTCACCCGGCGGGTGTTGGCCAGACCCGGATAGGCGCGGATGCCGGCCATCAGCTGGTCCAGCGGATACTTCTTGTTCAGCGGCACCAGAACGTCGCGCAGGGCGTCGTTGGTGGCGTGCAGGCTGATCGCCAGCATGGCCGCCGTGCGGTCGCCCAGCGCCTGCAGTTGCGGCACCACGCCCGAGGTCGAGACGGTGATCCGGCGCCGCGACAGGGCGATGCCCTCGTTGTCCGAAATGATGTCGATGGCGTCGGCGACATTGTCCAGATTGTAGAGCGGCTCGCCCATGCCCATGAAGACGATGTTCGTCAGCTTGCGGTCTTCCTTGGGCGACGGCCATTCCCCCAGGTCGTCGCGGGCCACCTGGACCTGGGCCACGATCTCGGCCGCCGTCAGGTTGCGGACCAGCTTTTGCGTGCCGGTGTGGCAGAAGGTGCAGTTCAGGGTGCAGCCGACCTGGGACGAGACGCACAGGGCGCCGGCCCGGCCCACGTCAGGAATATAGACGGCCTCGATTTCGATGCCCGGGGCCGTGCGGATCAGGTATTTGCGGGTGCCGTCTTTCGACACCTGACGCTCGACGATCTCGGGGCGGGCCAGGGTGAAGGCCTCGGCCAGGGCCGCGCGGGTTTCCTTGCCGATGTCGCTCATCAGGGCGAAGTCGGTGACGCCGTAGTGATGAATCCAGCGCCACACCTGCGAGGCGCGCATCTTCGCCTTCTCCGGCGGACAGACCTTGGCTTCGATCAAGGCGTTACGCAGGCCCTCGCGCGTCAGACCGCTGAGGTTGACGGGGGCTTTAACCGGGGCGGAAGCACGCGAAAGGTCGAGCGTGATGCTCAAGGCTGGATATCCTGCGGCGGGGGTGAAGCGACGGCGTCTAGCACAGATGGGGCGCCTTGTCGCCTTCGGCCAGTTCCGGGTTGAACCCCTGCACCTCAGCCGCTAGAGGAGCGCCCGTTGGGGAGTAGCTTCCGGCATAGCCCAGCCGGGGTCGCGTCAACACACTTGCCCGTCGCGGGCATGGTGCGACCAGCGGATCATTCCGCCTAGCGAGACCAGCGCACCCTGGGGGCCGAGCCGGCCTGCGCCCGGGGGGCGCTGTCACGCGACCGGCTGAGTGCGTATCCATGATCACCCCCCTGTCGATCGCCGTCCTGTCCGTCAGCATGTCCGCCGACGCCTTCGCCGCCGCGATCGGTCGTGGCGCGCAACATCGCCCCACCCTGCCTCAGGCTCTACGGTCCGGCCTTGTCTTCGGCGTCGTGGAAGCCATCACCCCGCTGATCGGCTTCGCCTTGGGCGTCGTGGCCGCCGGTTTCGTCGAGGCGATCGACCACTGGATCGCCTTCGGCCTTCTGGGCGCGGTCGGCGGCAAGATGGTCTGGGAAGCGCTGAAGCGCGATGAGGCTGAAGCCGACGCCGGAAAGGCCGGCTCACGCGGGCTGCTGGCCCTGGTCGCCACTGCCGTCGGCACCTCGATAGACGCCGGCGCGGTGGGAGTCGGCCTGGCGCTTCTGGGGGCCAACATCTGGCTGATCGCCGCCTGCATCGGCGCCACCACCTTTGCGATGGCCACCCTGGGACTGCTGATCGGCAAGGCGGCGGGCACGCGGCTAGGCAAGATCGTGGAACTGGTCGGCGGCGTCGCCCTGATCGCGCTCGGCCTCAAGATCCTGCTGGAGCACCTGGGCGTGCTGACGCTCTGACGGCGGCCTTGCATCCGACGCGCGACTGGCGGAACGTCCGACCTCGGCTAACCGTTAAGCCGCCAGTCGCAAGGAGTTCCCGTCATGCGTGCCGCTCTCATCCTCGCCGCCCTCGCCGCGCCCCTGGCGCTCGGCGCCTGCGCCACGGGCCAGACCTACCCCTCCTATCAGGAGGAGTTCGACAAGCTGAGCGCCGAATGCACCGGGCGCGGCGGCATCCTGACGCCATCCGGCGCGCAGACCGGCCGCCCGCAGACGGACAATGTGTGCAAGATCACCGGCGGCGCCTCGCGCCTGCCGAACAACTGAGTCCAAAGCTGATCTGGAAAATCCGTGGTGGTTGGAGGCGGGATCGAACCGCCGACCTGTGGGTTATGAATCCACCGCTCTAACCATCTGAGCTACCCAACCCCTTACGGGATCCCGCGCGAGGTCGTGACGACCGGGCAGCGCGAGAGGCGTGCGTATATCGCCGCCTTTCGCCGGGTTCAAGCCGCATAAGCAGGGAAATCGCGCGGGACGATCGGTCGCGGGCGGTTTCGGCTCGCGCCGGGAACGGCAAGGCTTCATTGTGGATTGCAACAATTCGCTGTCAGGAGAGCCCCATGCGTCCGATCGTCCTCGCCGCTTCCGCCTCGCTCCTCGTTCTCGCCGCCGCCTGCGGCGCCAATGGCGAGGACGGAGCGCAGAACACGCCCGCCGCTACAGGCGCTCCGGTCGAAACCCGCCCGGCGAACAACCCGGACCAGAAACCGGCCTTCGAGGGGCAGACCCGCGCGCCCGGCGTCCAGACGGCGGGAACGCTTCGCAACCAGACCATAGCCGCAGGCCTGGTCCACCCCTGGGGCCTTGCCGCATTGCCGGACGGCCAGTGGCTGGTGACCGAAAAGCCCGGCCGGATGCGGGTCGTCTCGGCCCAGGGTCAGATCGGCGCCCCGATCGCGGGCCTGCCCGCCGTCTCAGCGCGCGGCCAGGGCGGCCTGCTGGACGTGATCGTCGGGCCGAGCTTCGCTCAGGACCGGATGATCTACTGGAGCTATGCCGAGCCTCGGGAAGGCGGCAACGCCACCTCGGTCGCACGCGGCCGTCTGTCGGACGACCTGACCAGGGTCGAAAACGTCCAGGTCATCTTCCGCGCCCTGCCCGTCTATGACGGCGACAAGCATTTCGGGTCGTCGCTGGCCTTCGCGCCGGACGGCAAGCTGTTCATCACCCTGGGCGAGCGGTCCGACAAGCCGATGCGGCCTCAGGCCCAGGACCTGGGCTCGCACATGGGCAAGACCATCCGCATTAACGCCGACGGCAGCGTCCCCGCCGACAATCCCTTCGTCGGCCAGGCGGGCGCGAAACCCGAAATCTGGTCCCTGGGCCACCGCAACATGCAGGGCATCGCCGTCCAGCCCGGCACGGGCGCGATCTGGACCGTCGAGCACGGCACGCGCGGCGGCGACGAGATCAACCTGGATCAGGCCGGCAAGAACTACGGCTGGCCCGGCGTCGCCTATGGCATCGAATACAACGGCCAGCCCATCCCCGCCGTGACGGCCAAGGACGGCACCGAGCAGCCGGTCTATTACTGGGACCCGGTCATCGCGCCGGGCGGCATGACCTTCTACAGCGGCGCCATGTTCCCTGGCTGGAACGGCAACCTGCTGGTCACCGGACTGGGCGGCAAGCATCTGGCCCGACTGGTTCTGGAGAACAACCGCGTCGTCGGTGAAGAGCGGCTGCTGACCGGTCTGAACGAGCGCATCCGCGACGTGGCCGTCGCGGCCGACGGCGCGGTCTGGGTCATTACTGACGAAGAAGACGGCAAGCTGGTCAGGCTCGCCGTCTCTCAGTAGGCCCTAAATATGCGGGAGGTCAGCGCGCCTCCCGCATCTCCACCGCCGCAGCCGGCTCATCGCCGTCGCGCGTCATCGGCTCGTCTGCCAGTGCGAACGCGTTGTCCTCGCCGTGGAAGGTGTGGGTTTCGGCCAGGATTTCCGGGTGGCCCTTCAGTTGAGCCGTCGCGCTCTTCTTGCGCTCGCGCATCCTGTCGGCCAGGACGTCCATGTCCAGACCCGCCGCCCGCGCCTGAGCGAACATGCCCTCGGAGCGCATCTCCTCTTCCTTGACGTGGTGCTCGATCATCTCGGACAGGACCTTGACCTTGGCGTCGTAGAAGGCCTCGTCCGGGCCGCCCGCCTCGATGTCGTTGATCAGCACCTTGGCCGCGTCATGCTCGACATAGGCCTCGTTCAGCAGGCCCTCCTCGATCTGGCCGCGGCAGGCCGGATAGAAGATCTCTTCCTCGATAATGGTGTGGACCTTCAGTTCCAGACAGGCCTGTTCGGCCAGCGCCTTCTTGCGGTCCTTGCCGCGCGCCTTCTCGAAACTGGCGAAGATCTCCTCCACCTTGCGGTGGTCGGCCTTCAGCATGGCGACGGCGTCCATCTCTTCATAGGTCTGGGTCACGGCGGCTCTCCCGGTTGTTGGTTCTCCAAGAAAGACGAGCCCCACGCCGTCGTTCCAAAGGCCAAGCTAGCTGAGAGACGTTCGCGGAAAGGCCTCACGCCGGTTGTTACTTGACGTTGACGTAAACGTAGGGTTTTTACGCACCGAGTTTCAATTCCGGACCCGTCCCGATACCGCGCCGGTCCCTCAAGCAGCGAGGCGCCGCGCGCCGAGCGGTAGGGACCCCAAAGAGAGAGATCTTTCATGGCCGACGCCTACATCTACGACGCCGTGCGCACCCCGCGCGGCAAGGGCAAGAAGGACGGCTCGCTGCACGAGATCACCGCCCTGTCGCTGGCCAGCCAGGTGCTGCAGGCCCTGCGTGATCGCAACGATCTGGACACCTCCAAGGTGGACGACGTCATCCTCGGCTGCGTCTCGCCGGTGGGCGAGCAGGGCGCCGACATCGCCCGCACCGCCGTGCTGAACGCCGGCTGGGCCCAGACCACGGCGGGCGTCCAGATCAACCGCTTCTGCGCCTCGGGTCTGGAAGCCGTGAACATGGCCGCTGCGAAAGTGAAGTCCGGCGAGGCCGACTTCGCCGTCGGCGGCGGCGTCGAGGCCATGAGCCGCGTGCCGATGGGCTCGGACGGCGGCGCCTGGCCGGTCGATCCGTCCAGCGCCTTCCCCACCTATTTCGTGCCCCAGGGCGTCTCCGCCGACATGATCGCCACCAAGTGGGGCTTCAGCCGCGCCGACGTGGACGCCTATTCGGTCGAAAGCCACAAGCGTTCGGCCCAGTCCTGGGCCGAGGGCCGCTTCAGCAAGTCGGTCATCCCGGTTCTGGACCAGCTGGGTCTGGTCCGCCTGGACCGCGACGAAACCATCCGCCCGACCACGGACATGCAGACGCTCGGCGCCCTGAACCCCTCCTTCGCCATGATGGGCGAAATGGCCTTCGACAGCGTCATCAACCAGCGCTACCCTGAGGTCGAGCGTGTCAACCACGTCCACACGCCCGGCAACTCGTCCGGCATCGTCGACGGTTCAGCGGGCGTCCTGATCGGCTCGCTGGAAGCCGGCAAGGCCCTGGGCCTGAAACCCCGCGCCAAGATCCGCGGCGCCGCCTCGATCGGCTCGGAGCCGTCGATCATGCTGACCGGCCCGGAGTTCGTGACCAACAAGCTGCTGGGTCGTCTGGGCATGACATCCGCCGACATCGACCTCTATGAGCTGAACGAGGCCTTCGCCGCCGTCGTCCTGCGCTTCATGCAGGCGCTCGACATCCCGCACGACAAGATCAACGTCTGCGGCGGCGCCATCGCCATGGGCCACCCCCTGGGCGCCACCGGGGCCATGATCACCGGCGTGGTGCTGGACGAGCTGGAGCGGTCCGACAAGGAAACCGCCCTCATCACCCTGTGCATCGGCGGCGGCATGGGCACCGCCACCGTCATCGAACGCGTCTGATCGGGAGCGACTGACCATGGAAAACTTCAAGATCGACGTCGATGCCGACGGTATCGCCCTGATCACTTTCGACGTCCCCGGACGTTCGATGAACACCCTGACCGCGTCCGTCATGGCCGAGATTCCGCAGCTGGTGGAACGCATCAAGACCGACGACGCCGTCAAGGGCGCGGTCATCACCTCGGGCAAGACGTCGGGCTTCTGCGCCGGCGCCGACCTGGGCGACATCGCCGGCGGCATGATCGGCGGCGCCAATCTGCAAGACGCCTATGACGCCGGCTGGAAGATGAACGGCGCCCTGCGCGCGCTGGAAACCTGCGGCAAGCCGGTGGCTGCGGCCATCAACGGCCTGGCGCTGGGCGGCGGGCTCGAACTCACCCTCGCTTGCCACTATCGCGTGGTCGAGAACGACAACAGGATCCAGCTGGGCCTGCCCGAGATCAAGGTCGGCCTCTTCCCCGGCGGCGGCGGCACCCAGCGCCTGACGCGCCTGATCGGCGTTCAGCCCGCCATGATGGCCATGACCGAGGGCAAGTCCTTCCGTCCCAACGACGCCAAAGGCGCGGGCATCGTCCACGAGATCGTCGAAAAGGGTGAGTCGGTCGAGGCCGCCAAGACCTGGATCAAGAACGGCGGCAAGGCCGTCCAGCCGTGGGACGACAAGGGCTTCAAGCTGCCCGGCGGCGGCCCCTACCACCCGGCCGGCATCCAGAACTTCCTGGTCGGCAACGCCATGATCCGCAAGCAGACCTACGGCAACTATCCGGCCGCCACCAACCTGATGAAGGCCGTCTATGAGGGCGTTCAGGTGCCGATGGACGCGGCCCTGCGCATCGAGACCCGCTACTTCATCAAGACCCTGATGACGCCGCAGGCCCAGGCCATGATCCGCAGCCTCTTCCTGTCCAAGCAGGAACTGGACAAGGGCGCCGTGCGTCCGGCGGGCGTGCCCAAGTCCGACGCCAAGAAGGTCGCCGTTCTGGGCGCCGGCATGATGGGCGCGGGCGTGGCCTATGTGCAGGTCATGGCCGGCATCGAGACCGTCCTGATCGACCAGACCCAGGAAGCCGCCGACAAGGGCAAGGCCCACGTCGAGGAACTGCTGAAGAAGCGTCTGTCGCGCGGCCAGATGACCCAGGAGAAGTTCGACGCCACCCTGGCCCTGGTCACCGCCACCACCGACTATGATCACATCAAGGGTTCGGACCTGGTCATTGAGGCCGTGTTCGAAAACCGCGAGATCAAGGCCGACGTGACCAGGCGCGCCGAGGCCCAGCTGGCCGAAGGCGCCGTCTTCGGCTCCAACACCTCGACCCTGCCGATCACCGGCCTGGCCGAGGCCTCGGTCCGTCCCGAGGACTTCATCGGCATCCACTTCTTCTCGCCCGTCGACAAGATGATGCTGGTCGAGATCATCCTCGGCGAGAAGACCGGCCCCGCCGCCATCGCCAAGGCCATCGACTATGTGCTGAAGATCAAGAAGACCCCGATCGTCGTCAACGACAGCCGCGGCTTCTACACCTCGCGCTGCTTCTCCACCTTCCTGATGGAAGGCATGGCCATGCTCGAGGAGGGCTATGCTCCGGCACTGATCGACAACGTCGGCCGCATGACCGGCATGCCGCGCGGGCCGCTGGAAATGCACGACGACGTCGCCCTGGACCTGTCCTACAAGATCGCCAAGCAGACGGCGATCGACCTGGGCGACGCCTATGTCCCGTCCGAGGGCGCCGACATCGTCGCCAGGATGGTCGAGGGCGGTCGTTACGGCCGCAAGAACGGCAAGGGCTTCTACGACTACGACAGCAAGCCCAAGACCCTGTGGGCGGGCCTTTCGGAACTGGCCCCGGTCAAGTACGACGACTCCACCCCGGAACTGGTCGACGAACTCAAGACGCGCCTGCTCTATCGTCAGGCGGTCGAGGTCGCCCGCTGCTGGGCCGAGGGCGTCATCGACGACCCGCGTGAAGCCGACCTGGGCGCCATCCTGGGCTGGGGCTTCGCCCCCTGGTCGGGCGGCCCGATCACCCTGATCGACCAGACCGGCCTCAAGGCCTTCGTCGAGACCGCGGACCGTCTGGCCGCAACCTACGGCGACCGCTTCAAGGTCCCCGAACTGCTGCGCGAGATGGCCGCCAAGGGCGAGACCTTCTACGGCCGCTTCGCCCCGGAGAAGAAGGCGGCCTGATCGGCTTCCAATGTTGAACGGAAAAGGGCGGCTCGCAGGAGCCGCCCTTTTTCTTTGGGCGCTACGCTCGCTACCTGCCGTCTTCCCGGAAAGCGCGCAGCGTTTATCCGGGACCCAGGCGTTGGAAGCGCCTGAGACGTCGCCCAGATAGCCCCCGCCTGGATCCCGGCTCTTCGCTACGCTGCGGCCGGGATGACGGCAGGCAAGGACCACGCTCAAGCAGCAAGCCGCCGCGCGGCGAGCGATAGCGCCCTAAATGTCCTACCGGCTTCTGAACACCCGCGACGCGGCATAGCCGGTCAGCGCCGCGAGGATCACGCACAGCACGCCGTAGGACCAGGGCCGTCGGTGGGCGAGCTCATAGATATCACGCTCCAGCCCCACCTTCTCGACCGTCAGGGTCAGGTTGGACACCGAGACCGGCGCCCCCTCCTGAAACAGCCAGACCTCGGCGTAGTATTTGCCGGTGGGCGCCACGGTCGGCAGCTCGACCTCGGCGCGGAACAGGCCCTTGTCGACGAACTGCACCCCGTCAGGATCGGTGTTGTAGAGCGCCGCCGCCTCCTTCAGCCGGATCACGGCGCGGCGCCAGTCCAGGTAGTTCTCGCCCAGCCGGCTGACCACCACGTCGCGCACGCCATAGCGGGTGACGGTGCGGCTTTCTTCGGGGGCGTCGATGCGCAGGTGATCGACGCCGACGCCCAGCCGACGCAGCTGACCGAAGTCCGCCACGTCCGACAGGGGCCGGGTCGAGGCGGTCATGTAGAAACCGGGCGCGCCCTCGAACAGGACCGGGCGGCTGTTGAGCCAGACGCCCATGTTGCGGGTCTTCTTGACCAGACGCACCGGGGCGTCCGGACCGCGCACCACCACCACCACGTCGGCGGGGACGTCGCTCGGATTGAACACCGCCCCGTAAAGGACGATGGAGGCCCCGCGGAAGCTGGAATCGACCTTGACCTGGGCGTCGGTCAGGGCGGCGGCGACGCGCACCTCGCCCTCGGTGGCGACCGAGCGCTCGACTGCGGCGGGCGCGGGTTCGGGCGGCAGGACCTGGAACATCAGTCCCCCACCCCCGGCGCCAGCAGGAAGAGGTCGCTGGGCCGCACGAACAGTTCGAGCCCCATCTGGATGCCGACCAGCAGGACGATCAGGCCGAGCGCCGCCCGCATCTCCTCGGCGCGGAAGCGCCCCGAAAGTCTGGCGCCGAACTGAGCCCCGATCACCCCGCCCAGCAGCAGGATGGTCGACAGGACGATGTCCACGGTCTGGTTGCGCCCGGCCTGCAGGATGGTGGTGATGGCCGTGGTGATGATGATCTGGAACAGACTGGTGCCGACCACGACGCTGGCCCGCATCCGCAGCACATAGAGCATGGCCGGGACCAGGATGAAGCCGCCGCCCACCCCCATGATGGCCGACAGGATGCCGGCGAAGACGCCCAGGCCAAAGGGCGGAATGGCGCTGATGTAGAGGCCCGAGCGCGGGAAGCGCATCCGGAACGGCAGGCCGTACAGCCACATGGGACGACGGCGTTCCTTGCGCGGCGGGGTCTCGCCCCGGACCCGATGCAGGATCTGGGTCAGGCTTTCGTACAGCATCATGCTGCCGATCGAGCCGAGGAAGACCAGGTAGGACAGGGCCACGACCAGATCAGCCTGACCCAGCAGGCGCAGGTAGCGGAACAGTTCGACCCCGGCCAGCGCGCCCAGCGCCCCGCCTACGGCCATGATGCCGCCGATGCGGTAATCGACCGCCTTCATGCCGGAATAGCGGATCACGCCCGAGGTCGAGGAGGCGACGACGTGGCTGGCCTGGCTGGCGACGGCCACGGTCGGGGGAATGCCCATGAAGACCAGGACGGGCGCCATAAGGAAGCCGCCGCCGATGCCGAACAGGCCCGAGACAAAGCCGACCAGCGCGCCCAGCATCACCAGGAGCGGCCAGTTCACCGAAACCTCGGCGATCGGCAGGTAAATATCCACGGCACGCGCCTTCGGCTGGAAGGGAACGCAGAACAGCGCCGGTAAGGCGACTAGGCTTCTGGTCTTAGCGAGGGCCGCGACGAACCGCCACCCCTACCGCTCCTTGGCCCCGCTTCGCTAGGCGACGGGATCGACGGTAAAGGCGTCCGCAGCCTCGCGCGCCACGCGGCGCGTCTCGGCCGAGGTCACCGGCGTCAGCCGCTGCACCGCCGCCAGCGCCTGCTGGTCGCCGCGCCGGGCCGCGATCATGTACCATTTGAAGGCTTCGGTCGCATTGGGCGACACGCCCTCGTCGCCCTTCTCGTACAGGCGGGCGACATTGTACTGACTGTCGACGCGGCCGGCCTCGGCGGCCTTCTTGAGCCAGGTCAGGGCCTCGACCCTGTTCCGCGCTCCGCCCTCCCCGTCATAGAGCTGCATGGCGTAGTAATGCATGGCCCGGGCCTCGCCGCCCTCGGCTGCACGTCGCGCCCAGGTGCGCGCCTCGACCGGATCGGGCGTCAGACCGGCGGCGCCTTCCTGATAGAGGCCGGCCAATCGCATCTGCGCCGGGCCATAGCCCAGGCTGGCTGCGCGTTTCAAAGGCTCCAGCCCGCTGTCGTCGCCGTTGTCGATCAACTGCACCGCACGGGCGAACAGGGTCGCGCCCTCGGTGGCCGCCACGTCCGGCGACGGCACCGCCTCGGTGGGCGTGGCTGCGAGCGCCACGGCGGCGATCGGCATGTCCGGAGCGCCTGCGCTCGATGTGCTGGTCAGCATCGCGACGCCCGGCAGGGTCAGCCCCGAACCTTCGGCGAGTTGCAGAGACGCATAACCGCCGCCAACGACCAGAACGGCGACGGCCGAGGCCCCCAGCGCCTTGCGGGTCGTCGAGCCCTCACGCGACGCCTGCTTGTCGAGGCGCTCCTGCAGCCTGGACTTGCCGCCGCGCTTCAGACCGAAACCCTTGCGCGGGGGCTCGTCGACATCCGCCATGGCGGCGCGCGCCGCATCCAGAGTGTCACGGGTCGACGCCCGCCCGGCGGCGGCTCCCGCCTGCAGGGCGCGCGGATCGACAAAATCCATCTCGGCGGAAAAGCCGTCGTCCTCGCCTTCCGGCCCCTCCACCAGAGGCGGCAGACCGCCGAAAGCGACCGGATCGGGTTCTGCCAGAATGTCGCTGACGTCGGCGCCGCCGAAATCAGCGAGCGCGGCGTCCGAGGTCGCCGGGTCGAGGTCGGCCGGCTCGACTTCGTCGTTCAACCCCGTCGACGTCCCGCCAGATCGCGCCCGCTCCGGCGCAGATCCGAACAGGGCCGCCGGCGTGCCGATCTCGGCGCCCGAGGCGTTCAATTCAGCATCCAGCGGATCGGCGAAGACCGGCTCCGGATCGCGGACCGTCGGGGTCGGGAAGGGCGCGGCGTCCAGCACCCCGCCCAGCGTATCCTCGGACCAGATGTCGGTCGTCGGATCAGCGAAGGCCGCCGCCCGCCAGTCGCCGCTGGGGCTTTCAGCCGGGCTCCAGGGCGTGGGCTCGGGGCTTTCCAGCGGGGTCTCGCGACGGCCGCTGCGGCCTCCGCGCTGCTCGATGCTTTCGCGCGCCTCGGCCAGAAGACGCGCGGTGCGCTCCTCGCTCTGGCGCATCCGCTCGCCCAGTTCTCCCGAGGCGCGGTCATGACGCTGTTCGATCTTGTCGGCGTTTTCCGACAGACGGCGGCCGATGTCGTCGAGGGCCTGAGCCGAGCGACGCTCCGACTGGGCGATCCGTTCGCTGAGGCGATCCGAAATACGGGTGATCTCGCCGCCCAGGCGTTCCAGCGCCAGAGCGTGCTGATCGTCGGACCGGGTCAGCCGCTGATCCATGGCCTGGGCGTAGCGGCCCATGTCGCGATCCAGCTTTTCGTTCAGTTCGCGCCCCAGAGCGGCGACCTGGGCCTCGGCGCGGTCGCCGTCGCCGCCGCTCTCGACCTTCTCGACCCGCACGTTCAGGTTCTGGGCGATACGCAGGACCTCGCGCCCCATGGCCTCAACCGCATCGGCAGAGCGCTGCTCGGCGGCGCGGGTCTGATCACCGACGGCGGCAAGCGCCCGCTCGATCCGGTCCACGCGGCTTTCCGTCTCCGCCACGTCGAGGCGGCGCAGCATTTCGACGCGGCTGCCCTCGACCTGGCGGCTCAAGGTCTCGGCGAGCTTCTCGAAACGGGCGGCCTCGCGCGCGTGTTCTGGCTCGATCCGGCTCTCCGCATCACGCAGGCGCTGATCCAGGGCCGCGAACGACCGCTCAAGCCCCTTGAGGGCCTCGGACGTGCGATCCTGGGCCTCGTCCAGGCGCGCGCCCACCTGGGACAGAACGTCCGAACCCGGGCCAGGGCCGGCGGCCTTCTCGACCGCGTCCATCCGCTGGCGCAATTCACCGATGGTGTTGCGCTGACGCTCGTCCAGATCGAACAGGCGGCTGGAGACGGCGCCGAGCGCGGCGTCCAGCCGGGCGAAACCTTCCTCGGTCTTCGGCCCGGTTTCCTGCTCGAAGCGACGAAGGCGTTTGTGACCCTCGCGCAGTTCGTCGGCGATGTCGTCGATCCGGCGAGCATAGCCCAGGCCGATCTCGTCCTGGCCTTCCATCCGGCGGACCAGACCGGCCACGGCCTGGTCGATGCCCTGGATGGCGACCGTCGAACGGCGCTCGGCGGCTTCCAGACGACCGGCGATGATTTCAAGCGAGGCGCCGACGCGAACATTCTCGTCTTCGGCGCCATAGACGTCGTCCAGCCGTCGCGAGCGGCTGCGGCGGTCATAGGGATCGGGTATGGGCGTGCGGCGCGGCAGGGGCGTCACGCCCTCGTCCTCGTCCGGGTCGTCCATGATCATGGAGTTCAGCCATTCGCCGAGCGTCATGCCCGAACGGCGCGCAAGGTCCTTGGCGATCTCGCGAGCCTTGGGGTCGATCCCCTTCACGCTCCACGGCGCTGCTGCGCTCACTGATTCGCCTCCCGACCCATAGGGTGACGCTACCGCTCCACATCAAGCGTGTAAACGTGTCGTTAACCGCAATATCTGGCGCCGGAGCGTGAGAATCGCCGGTGACGCTTCGACGCGATTCCGCGCTTTTCGCGCCGACATGGTTAACGTCGCGTTTAGATTCGGCTTCTCGCGGACTTTCGTCTTGCGAAGCGGTGCCTTAGACGCCAACTGCCCTCGCCATGAGCCCTTCGCTGACCCTTATTCTTCTGGCCGTTGCGAGCGCCGTCGCCGTCTTTTCCGGCTGGCGCGGAGCGCGCCCGCCGGACTTGTCGAAGGGGCCGCGCATGATGCCCTGGCGCTTCATCATGCTGGTGGCCGGGGCGCTGGCGGTGCTGTTGCTGATCCACCTGGCCTCGGTGCTCGGCGGCCGCACCTTCCCGACAGGCTGACGGAACGGCGGGGCCGGCCGAGGGTTCTCCTGCCTCACAAACCTGTAGGAGACGCCGGATGAGCAAGGACCTGACCGCGACCGAGGCTGAAGCCGAATTCTGGAAAAGCCTGAAACATAGCAACACCGGCATGCTGGGCCTGGACCGACCCGGCTATCACAGCCAGCCGATGACCGCCTTCCGCGAGGAAGAGACTGGGACGATCTGGTTCTTCACCCGCAACGACACCGACCTGGCGCGAGACGTCGCGACCTCTGGCCAGTCCGCCATGTTCAGCTATGGCTCCAAGGACCAGAAGGTCTGGGCCTGCGTCCACGGCGCGCTGTCGGTGCATGGCCAGGACCGGGCGATCATCGACCGCCATTGGAACCCGGTGCTCGCCGCCTGGTATCCGGGCGGCAAGGATGATCCCAACCTGACCATCCTGCGCTTCGACGCCGACGACGGCCGCGTGTGGGTCAGCGAAGGCGGCCTGTTCAAGTTCGCCTATGAGATCGCCAAGGCCAATGCGACCAAGACCCTGCCCGACGCCGGCGGCGTGGCCGACGTCAACCTGCAGTAGGTCAGAACGGAGCAGCGGGCGCTGCCTCAGTCACAAACAGCACCCGCCGGCCCTCAAGCAGCGCGAAGCGCGTTAGGGCCAAAAAGGAACAGCAGGCGGCTTTCAGTCGCCTGCGAAACACCAGGCGAGGACCGCCTTCTGGGCGTGGATGCGGTTCTCCGCCTCATCCCAGATCAGCGACTGCGGACCGTCGATGACGGCGTCGGTGACTTCCTCGCCGCGGTGCGCCGGCAGGCAGTGGAGGAAGACGGCGTCGGCATTGGCCAGACCCATCAGGGCCTCGTCGACCTGATAGGGCTCGAAGGCCGCCAGACGCGCTTCATAGTCCTGATCACCCATCGACACCCAGGTATCGGTGACGACCACGTCGGCGCCGGCGACAGCCTCGCGCGGGTCGCTGGTCAGGTGAACGCGGGCGCCGCCCTTTTCCAGATCACGCAGGTCGGGGTGGTATTCCGCCGGGCAAGCGACGTTCAGGCGGAAGCCGAACTTGGCCGCGGCATGCATGAAGCTGTGGCAGACATTGTTGCCGTCGCCGACCCAGGCGATGGTCTTGCCCTCGACCGGGCCCATGTGCTCCTCGATCGTCAGCAGGTCGGCCAGGATCTGGCACGGGTGGCTGCGATCCGTCAGGCCGTTGACCACCGGCACGGTCGAGACGCGGGCGAAGCGCTCGACGTCCTCGTGGTTGTTGGCGCGGATCATCACGGCGTCGACCATGCGCGACAGGACCTTGGCCGTGTCCTCGACCGGCTCGCCACGCCCCAGCTGCATGTCGGAGGCCGTGGCGATGATGGCCGAGCCGCCGAGTTGGCGGATCGCCGCATCGAAGCTGAAGCGGGTGCGCGTCGAGTTCTTCTCGAAGATCATGGCCAGGACGCGGTCCTTGCCCGGCGCGTCAGCGTCGGGACGGCCCTGGGGCCAGCCCTTGCGCGCCTGCTTGCGGGCGTGGGCGTCGTCCAGAATGGCGCGCAGGTCAGCGGCGTCAAGCCGATGAATGTCGAGGAAGTGACGGACCATCTCAGGTCTCCGTAGTCAGAACGTCAGTCAGACTGGCGTGATCAGGCCGACAGCTTCGTCCGGGCGAACTCGCAGGCGGTTTCAAACTTCTCGACGGCCTCGCGAGCCTCTTCGAGCGTGATGTTCAGCGGCGGCAGGATGCGGACCAGGTTGTCGCCGCCGCCGGCGACCAGAAGCCTGGCCTCATCGCGGGCCCAGCCCATGAAGTCGCGGTTGTTGGGGACCAGCTTGACCCCGACCAGCAGACCCTTGCCGCGCACCTCGACGATCACGTCGGGGAAGCGCTCGGCCAGACCGTGAAGCTGCTGCTTCAGATAGCCGGCGATCTCGTTGACGTTGGCGATGACGGCGTCCGACGACACCTCGGCGAAGGCGGCCTGACCGACCGCCATGGCCAGCGGGTTGCCGCCGAAGGTCGAGCCGTGGGCGCCGACCGTCATGCCCTTGGCCGCTTCGGCCGTGGACAGGCAGGCGCCGATGGGGAAGCCGCCGCCCAGAGCCTTGGCGATGGCCATGATGTCCGGCGTCATGCCGGCCCATTCGTGGGCCCACAGCTTGCCGGTCCGGCCCATGCCGCACTGGACCTCGTCGAAGATGATCAGGACGCCGTACTGGTCGGCCATGTCGCGCATCCAGCGCAGGTCTTCTTCCGGCGTCGAGCGGCAACCGCCCTCGCCTTGCACCGGCTCAAGGATGACGGCGGCCGTTGTCGGGTTTTCAAAGGCGGCGGTCAGGGCCTCCTTGTCGCCCCACACCAGCTGATGGAAGCCTTCCATCCTAGGCCCGAAGCCCTCGGTGTAGCTGGGATTGGCGGCGGCGTTGATCGCGCCATAGGTGCGGCCGTGGAAGGAGCCGTCGAAGCCGTAGATGTCGATGCGTTCCGGCTGGCCGTTGGCCGAGTGGAACTTGCGCGCCGTCTTCAGCGCGCACTCGACGGCCTCGGTGCCCGAGTTGGTGAAGAAGACCACGTCGGCGAACGACTTTTCGCACAGGGCGTCAGCCAGGGCGTCCTGGCCCGGGATCTTGAAGATGTTGGAGACGTGCCAAAGCTTCTCGGCCTGATCCTTGACCGCCTGCACCAGCCTGGGGTGGGCGTGGCCGAGCGCGTTGGTCGAGATGCCCGAGACGCAGTCCAGGTATTCCGTGCCGTCGGTCGACCACAGTCGGACGCCCTGGCCGCGCTCCACTTCCAGCGGCGCACGATTGTAGACACCCATCAGATGACCGGACACAGGGCAGACTCCATAAAGCGAGACGGCCCCGACGCCCAAATCCAGAAAGACAGGGGCGACGGGACCGCTTCAGAAAGGGTGAGCGACTTGTCGGGCGCTATTCGCCCTTAGTCAACACCATGCCGACCGCGTGTCAGCGCAGTTGCGCGTCCAGCTTCTGGATCAGGGCGGCGTAGGCGGCGCCGGCGGTGGCGATGGTCGCGCCCTCGACGGCCTCGATGGCGTCATCCTTGGAATGGATCACGCGGAAGACCTGAGGCACGAAGCCCTCGGCCAGGCCGTTCTCCTTGCCGCCGTTGAAGGCCAGCCACATCTGATGGGCGCCGACCTGATCCTGGAAGCCCAGCGACACCACCGGCGCGCCCGCCGCCGAGAAGGCGCGGTCGTCTGACGGCGGATACTCGGGAAAGCCAACGCACTGCATGGCGCGTTCAGCGCAGAGTTCCTGCACCGCGCGGGTGACGAAAGCCGACTGCGCCCCGTTGTTCTGGCCGTACATCATGGTGTCGCCATAGGCGGCGACGTCGGAGTTCACCACGGCGGCGACGTTGGCGATCCCGTGCGCCTCGATCCACTTCCTGGCGCCGATCAGGCCCAGCTCTTCCTGATCGAAGAAGATGACGCGGACACGGTGGGTCAGGGGCTGGTCGCGCAGGATCTTGGCGGCCTCGATCAGGGCGACCACCGAGCCGGCGTTGTCGACCACGCCTTGCGACATGGCGCCGTCGCGTAAGCGCACCGCGTCATAGTGGGCGGTCAGCAGGATTTCCTTGGGGCCATCCCCAATGGTGACGACGACGTTGGAGCCCTGCATCGGCCCGCCGCGACCGCCGCCCTCGAAGGTCTCGACGGTGGGCGTGAAGCCCGCCGCGCGCAGTTGGCCCACGAGGACGTTCATCCGCTCGCTATTGGACGGCTGAACATAGGCGCCGACCTGGGCCTTCAGCGCCTCGGCGTCCTGCGCTGCGGCGGGCGTGGACAGAAGGGCGGCGACGGCGACGGCCGAGGCGAGGACGGAACGGAACAGCATGAGGGACCTCCCAAAGGCCCCTCTCCCCGGAGCCGATCCGTCTTGCCTAAAGGCTCAGCTCTTCAGACGCCAGCCCGAGCGGAACACCAGCCAGCAGGCCGCGCCCATCAGCACGGTCAGCACGGCGCTCATGATGACGCCGATCATCAGATTGCCCTCGGCGTGGCCGATGAAGCCGGCCCGGAAGCCGTCGATCAGGTAGAAGAAGGGGTTGAAGCGGCTGATGCTGGCGAACGGCTCCGGCAGGCTGTCGATCAGGTAGAAGGTGCCCGACAGGAAGGTCATGGGCATGACCACGAAGTTCTGCACCGCCGACAGGTGGTCGAACTTCTCGGACCACAGACCGGCCAGCACGCCCGTCATCCCCATCAGCAGGGAGGCGATCAGGCCGAACCAGACGATCAGGGCGATATTGGCGACGCCCAGCCTGGCGAAGGGCAGGACGCACAGCGCCGTCACCAGACCGACCGCCACGCCGCGCGTCGCCGCGCCCAGGGTGAAGCCGATGGTCAGCTCCAGCGGACTGAGCGGCGGGGTCAGGAAGTCGGTCGCCGTGCCCATGATCTTGGCCTGGATCAGGCTGGACGAGGCATTGGCGAAGGCGTTCTGAAGAATGGCCATCATGATCAGGCCGGGGGCCACGAATTCGGCGAAAGGCGTGCCGTGCAACGGCGGCCGCGCGCCCTTCAACGCCACCACGAAGACCAGCATGTAGAGCAGGGTCGTCACCACCGGCGCCGCCACCGTCTGGGCGCCCACCTTCCAGAAACGCCGCACCTCGCGCAGGTAGAGGGTGCGCAGGCCCACCCAGTTGATGCCGTCATACCGACGCGGCTGGGGCAGGCCGGAGGGGCGAGTAGAGGCGAGATCGGTCTTCATAGGCGCCCAGATGCGCCCGCAAAGCTGGTTTCGCAAGGCGCCCAAGGTTCTTCGGGGCGAAGCAAAACTGATTCAAAACGGGACGTTAACCACACTACATCTGGTTTCTGTGGACAGCCTAATTGCCACATCTTGCGTGTTTTAAGGCCTGCTTTACGATTAGTAGCAGGTCGAGGCGGGGAAATTCGTCGGCGACCCAAGATATTGAATCCGATCCCCGGGAGGGTGGCCATGACCGCAGCAAGCTGGACTGAAGACCGCGTCGGCGCGTTGAAGAAGCTCTGGCTGGAAGGCCAGTCGGCCAGCCAGATCGCCAAAACCCTCGGCGGCGGCGTGACCCGCAACGCCGTGATCGGCAAGGTGCACCGCCTGGGTCTGTCGGGCCGCGCCGCCCCGTCGCAACCAGCCCGCACCACCTTCCGCGCCGCAACCCGCCCACGTCCCGCCGCTCCGGCCGCTCCGGTTCAGGCTCCGTCGGCGCCGCGCCGCATCGAGGCCGCCGCCCCGCGCCCGGTCATGGCCGTCCAGCCTTCGACCCCCGCCCCCATGCCCGAACTGCCCGGCACGGCTACGGTCATGACCCTCGGCGCCCACATGTGCAAATGGCCGATCGGCGACCCGTCGTCGCGCGAGTTCAGCTTCTGCGGCCGCCGCGCCACGGAAAACGTCTATTGCGGCGAACACGCCCGCGTCGCCTACCAGCCCCAGGTCCGCCGCGGCGCGTCCAAGGACGGCGCCACAGAACTGGCCCGCTCGCTTCGCCGGTATATCTAAGGGTGCTATCGCTCGCCGCGCGGCGGCTCGCTGCTTGAGCGCGTGTGTGTCTGACCTTCTCCCGTCCGGTTCGCTGGACGGGAACAAGGCTGGGGCTGCGGTTCATCCGGGTTGACGCAGCCCTATCGCCCTCGCCTCGCGGCGAGGGTTTTTTATTGGGTCGCAGCCGCGCCCCCGGCAACTCGACGATCAACGCAGCAGAGCGGCAATCCGGTTCCAATCCTCAGGAAACATCCACCGTCCAAACACCAGCTTGGTCAGGCCTGCACGGACCCTCGTTCGAAATGAACGCTCCATGATGTCCCGAACCTCTTCTTCGCTCCATGGGCACCATTCTCCGGCCACAGAGAGCAAGTTTGGGACGAAGGCAGGCAATACTTCGTTTCTCAGAATGCCTGCAATTTCATCGACCCCGTAGGGCGACCTGGCCAAAGATTCAGCGATACGCTGAACATCGTCGGCCGAAAGTTCAGTATCTAAAAACAGTTGGCTGAGGACCGTCCAAACCGGCAGCCTCTCATCGACAATGGCGTCGAATTTAATTGGTCTAGCACGCGCCAACCTGAATGCTCCCCAGCCGCTTCAGACTCCGATTTGGATTGAGAGCAGACTTTGGTGGTGCGGCCAAGCCGCCTAGTTCAACGTCCGCCGCGCGTCCGGCACGTCCAGCGAAAAGGCCGGGATGGCCGCCTCGAACATCCGCCCGTCCACGTCGGTCATGTAATAGGCCCCGACCATCGAGCCCGAGGGCGCGCCCAGAGGGCAGCCCGAGGCGTAGGAATAGCTGTCGCCGGCTTCGATCACCGGCTGTTCGCCGACCACGCCCTGACCACGCACTTCTTCGACATGGCCGTAGGCGTCGGTGATAGTCCAGCGCCGCGCCACCAACTGCACCGGCGATCCGGTCAGGTTGACGATCTCGATCTGATAGGCCCAGACCCAGCGTCCGCCATCAGGGTCCGACTGGGCCGCCAGATAGGAGGGGCGGACACGGACGACGACGCCTTCGGTTTCGGCGGTATAGGCAGGAGGGGCGTGCATACGCTATATGCCTTCCGCCGACCTCGGGGTTCAACCCGTCTGGCGCAGCGGATGTCGCATTCCGAAGCGAGACAGATGGAAAAAACCGTGTGAGACAGGACGGCATGAGCATCTTCGAGATTCCCGCCCAGCCCGGCATTTTGCCCTTCCAGGGCATCGAGACCCTGATCGCCGTCGGCGCGATCAAGTCCGACACCCCCTTCGACCATGATCAGGTGCAGCCGGCGAGCCTGGACCTGCGCCTGTCGAGCCAGGCCTGGCGCGTGCGCGCCTCCTTCCTGCCCGGCCAGCGCAAGGTCGAGGACCGCATCGCCGACGTAGCCATGCACACGGTCGACCTGTCGGGCGGCGTGGTGCTGGAAAAGGGCTGCGTCTACATCGCCCGGCTGCAGGAACGCCTGACCCTGCCGCACGGCCTCAACGCCCGCGCCAACCCCAAGAGCTCAACCGGCCGCGTGGACGTCTTCGTCCGCCTGCTGACCGATCAGGGCGGCAGCTTCGACGACGTGGACGAGGGCTATGACGGCCCCCTCTATCTCGAGATCGCGCCCCAGACCTTCTCCATCCTGGTCCAGCCCGGCACCCGTCTGAACCAACTGCGGCTCAAGGCCGGCGATCCGCCCAAGCTGGAGACCCGCAGCGTCGGCGTCGATCTGGAAGCGGGCGATCAGGGCGTCGTCGGCTTCCGCGGCCGTCGCCACGCCGGGGTCGTCAACATGGACCACATCGACGGCCACGACCCGCGCGACTTCTGGGAGCCGCTGACGCTACGCCGCGGCGAGTTGTTGCTGGACCCGGGCGAGTTCTACATCCTGGCCTCGCGCGAGGCGGTTGAGATCCCGGTCGATCAGGCCGCCGAGATGACGCCCATCGACCCCTCGGTCGGCGAGTTCCGCGTCCACTACGCCGGCTTCTTCGACCCCGGCTTCGGCACGGACGAGGCTCACGGCGCTGGATCGAAAGGCGTGCTCGAGGTTCGCACCCATGACACCCCCTTCCTGCTGGAACACGGACAGATCGTCGCCCGACTGGTCTATGAACCGCTGACGGAACGCCCGTCGCGCCTCTACGGCGAAGGCGGCAGCCACTACCAGAGCCAGGGCCTGAAGCTGTCGAAGCACTTCCGCCCCTGGGGGTAATGCCCTTCTCCCCTTGTGGGAGAAGGCTCACTTCTCGGCCAGCAGGGCCTCGACCAGCGCCTTCGCCTCCGCGCTGGCCCAGTCGGCCTCGCCGGTCAGAACCGCGCGGACATGGCCCCGGCGGTCCAGCAGGATCGTCTGGGGCATGGCCCCCTTGCCCGGAAACTCGAACGGCAACTGGAATTTCGGATCTGCGTAGTAGGTCAGCGGCGGGTGCTCTGCGATGAAGGCGCGGGCTTCCGGCACAGCCTTGTCCACGTCCATGCTGACAGTGACGACGGCGAAGTCGTCGCGGCCCTTGTAGTGCTCGGCCAGGGCCGCCAGCGTGGGCATCTCGATCTTGCACGGCGCGCACCAGGTGGCCCACAGATTGACCACCGCCACCTTGCCCTTGAAGTTGGCGAAGCGGACGTCACGCCCCTCGGCGTCCTTGAACACATAGTCAGGGGCGGGCGTCGGGGCGGGCGTCAGCAGCTTCGACAGCGAACCCCTGGCGTAAATCGCCAGATCGGATGACGCGGAGACTTTGCCCCCGCCCGGCCGATTGGCGTATAGCAGCCCACCGCCGCCGATCACGCCGATCAGCAACAGCGCCGTCGCCACGCCCGCCAAAGTCCGTTTAGAGCCGCTCATGTCCGACACGCCTTCCAACACCCCTCAAGGTCAGTCTCTATGGGGCGGACGCTTCAGCGCCAAGCCCGCCGACATCATGCAGGCCATCAACGTCTCCATCGGCGTCGACAAACGCCTGTGGGCGCAGGACCTGGCCGGGTCGCGGGCCCATTGCCGCATGCTGGCCCAGCAGGGCATCATCCAGCCAGCCGACGCCGAGGCCATCCTGAACGGACTGGACGTCATCGAGGGCGAGATCAGGGACGGGTCCTTCCCCTTCCGCGACGCCTATGAAGACATCCATATGAACGTCGAGGCCCGTCTGTCGGAGCTGATCGGCGAACCGTCGGGTCGCCTGCACACGGCGCGCAGCCGCAACGACCAGGTGGCGACCGACTTCCGCCTCTGGGTGCGCGACGCCTGCGACCGCTCCGTCGCACAGCTGAAGATGCTGCAGGCCGCCCTGCTGGACCGGGCCGAACAGCACGCCGGCGACCTGATGCCCGGCTTCACCCATCTGCAGACGGCCCAGCCGGTGACCTTCGGCCACCACCTGATGGCCTATGTCGAGATGTTCGGTCGCGACGCCGGCCGCTTCTCCGACGCCCGCACCCGCATGAACGAGAACCCCCTGGGCGCCGCGGCCCTGGCCGGTTCGCCCTTCCCCATCGACCGCCACATGACGGCGGCGGCGCTCGGTTTCGACCGGCCCATGGCCAACAGCCTCGACGCCGTGTCGGACCGCGACTTCGCCTTGGAAAGCCTGGCCGCCGCCTCGATCGCGGCGGGCCATCTGTCGCGTCTGGCCGAGGAGATCGTGGTCTGGATGACGCCGATGTTCGGCTTCGCCTCCCTGCCCGACGACCTGACCACCGGCTCGTCCATCATGCCGCAGAAGCGCAACCCCGACGCCGCCGAACTGGTCCGCGCCAAGACCGGCCGCATCATGGGCTCGCTGGTCGCCCTGTCGACGGTGATGAAGGGCCTGCCGCTGGCCTATTCCAAGGACATGCAGGAGGACAAGCCGCCGGTGTTCGAGGCCTTCGACGCGCTTGACCTGGCGCTGACGGCCATGACCGCCATGGTCGCAGCCATCATCCCCAACACGCCGCGCATGGCCTCCGCCGCCGGCGCGGGCTTCTCGACCGCCACCGACCTGGCCGACTGGCTGGTGCGCGAACTGAACCTGCCCTTCCGCAAGGCGCACCACGTCACCGGCGCCGCCGTGAAGCGGGCCGAGGCGCTGGGCGTCGGTCTGGGCGATCTGCCGCTGGACGAATTGCAGGCCCTGCATCCCGGCATCACCAAAGCCGTGTATGATGTCCTGACGCCCGAAGCCTCTTGCGCCAGCCGCCAGAGCTTCGGCGGCACGGCGCCGGAACAGGTCCGCGCCCGCATCGCCGACTGGAGAAGCCGCCTGTGAACAAGACCCTGATCCTCGCGGGCGCCGCCGCCCTTCTGCTCTCGGCCTGCGGCCGCATGGCCGATCTGGAAGCGCCCGGCGCCACGCCGCAAACCGAACGTGCGCCCCGTGATCGGGACGCCAAGCCGCTTCCTGACCCGGCGACGATCAACACCTCGCCCAGCCAGAACCCGATCGACAGCGGCGCCTCGGACCCGTTCGGCCGCCCCCCGACGCGCTGATCGCCCATACACTCGCCAGACCGGACTCCCCGCCGTGCATTATTTCGACCTGAAGGACGGCGTGCTGCACGCCGAGGGCGTCTCGCTGGAGGCGCTGGCGGCCAAGGTCGGCACCCCGACCTATGTCTATTCCTCGGCCACGCTGCGCCGTCACTACAGCCTGCTGCGCGACGCCTGCGATGCGCACAAGGGCGCGCTGGGCGAGGCCCTGATCGCCTTTGCGGTCAAGGCCAACTCCAACCTGTCGGTGCTGGCGACGCTGGCGAAACTGGGCTGCGGCGCCGACACCGTGTCCGAGGGCGAGATCCGTCGGGCGCTGGCGGCGGGCGTGCCCGGTGAGCGCATCATCTTCTCCGGCGTGGGCAAGACCGACGCCGAGCTGGCCTTCGCCATCGACGTCGGCGTGCGTCAGATCAACGTCGAGTCCTCGGCGGAACTGGACCGCTTGATCGCCGTGGCGGCGGCTAAGTCGGCCTCGCCCGCGATCGCCATCCGCGTCAATCCCAAGATCGGTGCCGGCGGCCACGCCAAGATCACCACCGGCGGCGCGGGCGACAAGTTCGGCGTGCCGGTCGAAGAGGCGCTGGCCCTCTACGCCCGCGCCTCCGCCTCGCCCCACGTCACCCCCGTGGGCCTGGCCTGCCACATCGGCAGCCAGATCACAGACCTGACCCCGCTGGAAAACGCCTTCCGCGTGCTGCGGGAAATGACCGAGACCCTGCGGGCGCAGGGCCACAGCGTCACCCGGCTGGACCTCGGCGGCGGCTTGGGCGTGCCTTACTATGGCGAGGCCGAAACCGCCTCGCCCGCCGACTATGTCGCCATGGCCGCGCGGGTGCTGGACGGCCTGAACGTCGAGGCGGCCTTCGAGCCGGGCCGTCTGATGGCCGCCAATGCGGGCGTGCTGCTGAGCCGGGTCATTCAGGTCAATGAGCGCACCGACGGGCGGCGCTTCCTGGTGCTGGACGCGGCGATGAACGACCTGATGCGCCCCGCCCTCTACGACGCCTTTCACGACCTGAAGGCCGTGCGGCCGCGCGACGGCGAAATGGTCCCCTACGACGTGGTCGGCCCCGTCTGCGAGACCGGCGACACCTTCGCCCGCGACCGCGACCTGCCGCCGTTCGAGGCGGGCGATCTGGTGGTCTTCATGAGCGCGGGGGCTTATGGGGCCGTCATGAGCGGCGAATACAATACCCGCCCCCTGGCCGCCGAGGTTCTGGTCGACGGCGAGCGCTGCGCGGTCATCCGCCCGCGTCCGACCTATGAGCAGATGTTCGCGCGCGAGCCGATGGCGGACTGGCTGAAGGGGTAACGCGCTCAGTGATCGTGCAATCCTCCCCCGCGTGCGGGGGAGGGGGACCGCCGTAGGCGGTGGAGGGGGCAAGCGCCCCGCGCCTCGC
>NZ_JBMOSL010000003.1:0-284095 GCF_049315965.1 Brevundimonas sp. NPDC058933 | reverse complement strand
CTTCACGCCCATCGCTGACCTCCGCCAAAGCGGAGACCTATGAATCACGCATCAGGCCGCCCGTGAATCCCTGAATGTCGATTGGACCTAGGCCTTCTGGGCGTCCAGCCAGCGGACCGCGTCGGCGTCGCGGGCTGACAGGTCGGGGAAGTCGGCGTCGGAGCCGACGTCCGGCACCCGACGCCATGAGCGGGCGCACTTGGGATGGTCGGCCAGCTTGACCTCGACAGTGACGGCGTCGCCGCCGACCACAAGTTCAGCGCCCGAGGTGCGGAAGACCTCGGCGGCGTCCAGACCGTCGAAGGGCGCCAGCAGCTCAGCCGGGGCCGTGACCACCGGCCAGGCGTCCAGGGCGCCGCCGATCAGCTTGTCGCGGCGCGCGGCTTCCAGCGCCTCGTTGACCACTTCCAGCACGGTGTTGACCCCGGCCCAACGCTCGGCCTCGACCGGGTTGCGCCATTTGCCCGGCGTTTCCGGGATGACGCGGGCGCAGTTCGTGCCCGCCTCGGGGAAGCGCGTCGTCCAGGCCTCTTCCATGGTGAAGGGCGTCAGCGGGGCCAGCCAGGCGGTCAGGCGCATGAAGACCTCGTCCATCACCGTGCGGACGGCGCGGCGGCGGACGCTGTCGGGACGGTCGCAGTAGAGGCTATCCTTGCGCACGTCGAAATAGAGCGCCGACAGGTCGCCCGAGCAGAACTCCATCACCGGGCGAACGACGTCCTGGAAGCGGTATTCCGCATAGGCCTCGCGCACCTGACCGTCCAGTTCATGCAGACGGTGCAGGATGAACTGCTCCAGCGGCGGCATCTGGTCGTAGGGCAGGCGTTCGGCCTCTTCGAAGCCGTTCAGGGCGCCCAGCAGATAGCGGACGGTGTTCCTCAGCTTGCGATAGGCGTCGACCGTGGTCTGCAGGATCTGCTTGCCGATCCTCTGGTCGTCCGAATAGTCGACCAGCGCCACCCACAGACGCAGGATGTCGGCGCCGGATTCCTTGATGATGGTCAGGGGGTCGGTCGTGTTGCCCCGCGATTTCGACATCTTCTCCCCGTTCTCGTCCAGGGTGAAGCCGTGGGTCAGGACCGCCTTGAACGGCGCCCGGCCACGCGTCCCGCAACCTTCCAGCAGCGACGACTGGAACCAGCCGCGGTGCTGGTCCGACCCTTCGAGATAGAGGTCGGCCGGCCAATGCGACGGGCGGTCGCCCGTATAGCCATGCTCGGCGGTGCGCGGGTCCAGGGTGAAGGCGTGGGTCGAGCCCGAGTCGAACCAGACGTCGAGGATGTCGGTGACCTTCTCGAACCGCTCGGGATCGTGGGCGCCCAGGAAGTCGGCGTCGGGGGCCGAGAACCAGACGTCGGCGCCGCCCTCGGCCACGGCCTTGACGATGCGGGCGTCGACCTCGGGATCATGCAGGGGCTGGCCGGTCTGCTTGTCCACGAACATGGCCAGGGGCGTGCCCCAGGCGCGCTGACGGCTGATCAGCCAGTCGGGACGCCCCTCCACCATCGAGCGGATGCGGTTCTTGCCCCCTGCCGGGTGGAAGGCGGTGGAGTCAATGGCGTTCAGGGCGCGGTCGCGCAGGGTGGCGCCGTCGCTCAACTCCTCGTCCATGCGGATGAACCACTGGGGCGTGTTGCGGAAGATGATCGGGGCTTTCGAGCGCCAGCTGTGCGGATAGGAGTGCTCCATCCGGCCGCGCGCCAGCAGATTGCCGGCCTCGATCAGCTTTTCCATCACCGCGCCATTGGCGGGGCCGAACTTGCCGGTCTTCTTGCCCTCGGTCTCCAGCACCTTGAGGCCCGCGAACAGCGGGACGTGCTCGTAATAGGCGCCGTCCGCATCAACCGTGTCCGGCACCTCGCGATGGCCGTGGGCCAGCCAGACGGCATAGTCGTCCGCGCCGTGGCCGGGCGCGGTGTGGACGAAGCCGGTGCCGGCGTCGTCGGTGACGTGATCGCCGGCCAGCAGAGGCACGGAGAAGCCGTAGCCCGTGTCGAGCGCCGCCAGCGGGTGGGCGCATTCCAGGCCCGAGGGGTTGATGGCGTCGACGCGGGTGAAGCCGCTGATCTTGGCCGCCTTGAAAACCTCTTCGGCCAGCTTGTCAGCGATGATGAAGCGGTCGCCCGGCTTGGCCCAGGGCTCGTAGTCGAGGCCCTCTTCCAGCGCCGTGACCTCGTACAGGCCATAGGCGATCTCGGGGCCGTACGAGATGGCGCGGTTGGCCGGGATGGTCCAGGGCGTGGTCGTCCAGATCACCACCGAGGGCGTCGCCGTGCGGAAGGACAGCAGATCGTCAGCATGGCTGTCGGTCGCGCCGACCACCGGGAACTTGACCCAGATCGTGGGCGAGACGTGGTCGTGATACTCGACCTCGGCGTCGGCGAGGGCCGTGCGCTCGACCGGCGACCACATGACGGGCTTGGAGCCGCGATATAGCTGGCCCGAGTTCTTGAACTTGTGGAACTCGGCGACGATGGCCGCCTCAGAACCGAAGTCCATGGTGGCGTAGCGGTTGGCGAAGTCGCCGGTGATGCCCAGGCGCAGGAACTGGTCGCGTTGCAGGTCGATGTACTTGCCGGCGTATTCACGGCAGGCGGTGCGAAACTCTTCCTTGGAGACCTCGTCCTTGCGGCGGCCCTTGGCGCGGTACTGCTCCTCGATCTTCCACTCGATCGGCAGGCCGTGGCAGTCCCAGCCGGGGACGTAGTCGACATCGTAACCCAGCAGGAAGCGCGAGCGGACCACGAAGTCCTTCAGCGTCTTGTTCAGGGCGTGGCCGATGTGGATGTCGCCGTTGGCGTAGGGTGGGCCGTCGTGCAGGACGTAGAGCGGCGCCTTCTGGGCCTGACGCACAGCGCGCAGGTGGCTGTAGAGGTCGCCCCAGGCAGCGATGATCTCCGGCTCCTTCTTGGGCAGGCCGCCCCGCATGGGGAAGGGCGTCTCCGGCAGGAAGACGGTGTCGCGATAGTCGCGGCCCGATGCATCAGAAGCGGTGTCGTTGGTGGCGTCGGCCATGGAGTAATCTTTGTCTTGTTCGCGGGCGCCGAGGAAGCGGCGCGGGCGCAGTCTAGCGTGAAGGCCGTTGAACGGCATCGGCGATATTCGATCCCGACGTGCGCGGGGCTCTAACGGCCCTGGCGCTACGCCGGGCGGCTAATCGAAATCGGACGGATCACGCGAACGGTCATGGTTGAAACCGTCTAGCAGACCGGGCGGCGCCTGCGCCATAGTCGAAGCGAACAGAGGGAGACGATCGGATGCGCATTCAGGCGATGACAGCGGCGGCGGTTCTGGGCCTGACGGCGGCGGCCTGCTCTCCCGCCGAGGAGGCTCCGCCTGCGCCGGTCGAGGCGCCGCTGACCGGGCGCGCGGCCGTCTACGCCGCCGGAGAAAAGGACGCCGAGGCCTTCGTCCGCGCCCTCTACGCCAACGCCGCCTCGCCTCTGGCGAACGATCCGGCCGCAGCAGCGATCAGCCCCGGCCGCGACCCGCTCTATTCCCGCACGCTGAACGCCCTGATCGGCGTCGACTTCCGGGAGGCCAGGGGCGAGGTTCCCTATCTGAACTACGATCCCGTCTGCGCCTGTCAGGACGCCGACGGCTTCGCCCTGACAGCGTTGAAGATGACGCCCGACGGCGACAAGGCGTCCACCGCCGACGTGACCTTCACCAACCACGGCCAGACACACCGACAGACGCTGAAGCTGGCCAAGGAAGGCCCCATGTGGCGCATCGCCGACGTGGTCGACGCCAAGGGCCAGTCCCTGCACGACGCCCTGATGGCCATCGCCGAGCGTGCGGAGGGCTGAGCGGCAACTCCTGCGACACGCGACCGTTAGCGATCCTGTCATCATCGTGTTAAGAGCCCCGCCCTTTATAGCGGCGGCGGTGTCGCCAAAGCAGTTTCAGACTTCAGGAGAAGCCACACATGAGCAGGGTGCTGGTTATCGGTGCAGGCGGCGTCAGCTCCGTCGCGGTCCACAAGATGGCGATGAATGCGGACATCTTTTCGCATATCACCCTGGCGAGCCGCACGAAGTCCAAGTGCGACGCTATCGCCGAATCCGTGAAGTCGCGCTTTGGCGTGACCATCGACACGGCCCAGATCGACGCCGACGATGTCGCCGCGACGACGGCCCTAATCCAGTCGGTCAAGCCGGCCCTGGTGGTCAACCTGGCCCTGCCCTATCAGGACCTGGCGATCATGGACGCCTGCCTGGCCGCCGGCGTCAACTACCTCGACACGGCCAACTATGAGCCGCGCGACGAAGCCAAGTTCGAATACAAGTGGCAGTGGGCCTATCAGGAGCGCTTCAAGGAAGCCGGCCTGATGGCGCTGCTCGGCTCGGGCTTCGACCCCGGCGTGACCTCGGTCTTCGCCACCTACACCAAGAAGCACCTGCTGGACCGGATCGACACGCTCGACATCCTGGACTGCAACGGCGGCGACACGGGGCTTCCGTTCGCCACCAACTTCAACCCGGAAATCAACCTGCGCGAAGTGACCGCCAACTCGCGTCACTGGGAAAACGGCCAGTGGGTCGAGGGCCCGGCGCTGAGCCACAAGCAGGCCTTCGATTTCGAGGGCGTGGGTCAGAAGAACATGTACCTCATGTATCATGAGGAACTGGAGTCGCTGGCCAAGTTCTACCCGGAAATCAAACGCATCCGCTTCTGGATGACCTTCGGCGACAGCTACCTGAAGCACCTGGAAGTGCTGGAAAACATCGGCATGACCTCGATCGAGCCGATGATGTTCCAGGGCCGCGAGATCATCCCGATCGAGTTCCTGAAGGCCCTGCTGCCGGAACCCTCGTCGCTGGGTCCGATCACCAAGGGCAAGACGAACATCGGCACCATCGCCACCGGCGAGAAGGACGGCGTTCAGAAGACCTTCTACGTCAAGAACATCTGCGACCACGAAGCCGCCTATGCCGAAACCGGCAACCAGGCCGTCAGCTACACCACGGGCGTTCCGGCCATGATCGGCGCGGCCATGATGCTGACCGGCACGTGGAAGGGCGAGGGCGTCTTCAACATGGAGCAGTTGGACCCCGATCCCTTCATGGACATGCTGAACAAGCATGGCCTGCCGTGGACCGTGGAAGAGCTGGACGCGCCTCTCGCTTTCTAAAATGCTCGCCTTCTAGAGACCTGAGTAAAAAGACGACATGGAAACCAAGGCCGGCGATCCCGGAGCCTTTGCTCGCTTTGATCTGAACCGCGTCGCCTCGCCCGCCTTCGTGGTGGACGAGGCCGCGGTGCGGCGCAATCTGGCCGTGCTGAAGGACGTGCGCGACCGGGGCAACGCCAAGGTATTGCTGGCGCTCAAGGCCTTTTCCATGTGGTCGCTGGCGGACGTCGTCGAGGAATACCTCGACGGCGTCTGCGCCTCCGGTCTGTGGGAGGCGCGGCTGGCGCGCGAGTTCTACAAGGGCGAGCTGACCACCTATTCGCCCGCCTACAAGGCCGAGGATCTGCCCGAGATCCTGCGCCTGTCCGACCACGTCATCTTCAACTCGCCGGATCAGGTGACGCGCTTCGCCGACCTGATCGCCAAGGCGCGGGCCGAGGGCGAGGTCTTCGAGATCGGCCTGCGGCTGAACCCCGAACATTCCGAGGGCGAGGTCGCCAAGTACGACCCGGCCCAGCCCTGCTCGCGTCTCGGCTTCCCGGTGTCGCAGCTTAGACCTGAGCACATGCAGGGCGTCGACGGCCTGCATATCCACGCCCTGTGCGAACAGGATTTCGAGCCCCTGGCCCGCATCTGGGCGGCGGTGGAACCGAAGCTGGCGCCCCTGCTGGGCGGAGTGAAGTGGCTGAACCTCGGCGGCGGCCACCACGTCACCCGCGCCGACTACCAGACCGACCGTCTGGTCGCCTTCCTGAACCAGATCGCCGAACGCCACGGGGTGCAGGTCTATCTGGAGCCGGGCGAGGCCGTGGCGCTCGACGCCGGCATCCTGATCGGCGAGATCCTCGACGTCTTCGATAACGGCATGCCCATCGCCATCACCGACATCTCGGCCACCTGTCATATGCCCGACGTGATCGAGGCCCCCTATCGCCCCGCCATGCTGCATGAGCCCGAAGACGGCGTCACGGTGCGCCTGGGCGGGCCGTCCTGCCTGGCCGGCGACATCATCGGCGACTACGTCTTTGCTGAACGCCCGACGCCCGGAACGCGCCTCGCCTTCCTGGATCAGGCCCACTATTCGATGGTGAAGACCAATACCTTCAACGGCGTCCCGCTACCGTCCATCGCCCTGTGGAACAGCGCCACGGACGAGCTGCGGATGGTCAAGGAGTTCGACTGGACGGAGTTCCGCGACCGGCTGTCGTGAGGTGACGAGCGGCGTTGTAGTTCAGCGCTCGAAATCGAGAAACCACTCATAGAGCCTAATGGTCATCGATGTTTCAGAACGAACGCAACTACGAACCGGCTGTCGAAGCGTTAAAACCTGCGCTTCACAATTTACCCGGCAAAATCGTCGCGATCACTGGACTGCCGGGCGTCGGCAAAACTTCTCTGGGGCGATATCTAGCTTACCGCTTCAATGTCTCGCTGATCGAGACGGACCTGTTCCTTCGCCGAGCGTGTGGAGCGATGGAACACCATGAGGATTTAATCGACCAGGTCATTGGCACCAGGCTCGACCAAGAAGACCCTGAACGGCAGCGACCAGTTGTCATCGAGGGAGCGACTGTGCTGCGCCTATTGGATCGGCTGGGACGCAGACCAGACTTCATTATCCACGTCATCAACAGCGACGCTCCAGCGAGCAACCCCAGGTTGGCAAAAGAGCTGGAAGGCTACGATGCCGAATATACACCAGCCTCCGCAGCCGATTTATTTCTCGACTTTTCAGCTAGCTAATAGCTGTTTTAGGCAGCACGAGATCCGAACCGAAGAGCGGTCAGCCCAGCACGGCCCGCGCCGCCGCCGCATCCGCCTCGATCTGGACCTTCAGTTCATCCAGCCCGTCGAACTTCATCTCGCCGCGCAGGAAGGCGACGAGTTCGGTCTCAAGGGTCTGGCCGTAGAGGCTCTCGTCGAAGTCCAGCAGCCAGACTTCCAGCAGGGGTTGTTCGATCTCGAACATGGGGCGGACCCCCAGGTTGGCGACGCCCTTGATCACCCGCCCGTCCGGCAGGCGGGTGCGGGTGGCGTAAACCCCGTAGGCGGGGCGCATATAGTCGCCCATGGCGATGTTGGCGGTGGGCACGCCGATGGTGCGGCCGCGCTTGTCGCCGTGGATCACCTCGCCCTGGATGGCGAAGGGGCGGCCCAGGATGGCGGCGGCGCGGTCCATGTCCCCGGCCTTCAGCGCCTCGCGCACGGCCGAGGACGACAGCTTCAGCCCCGAGGCGTCGTCGATGCGGTCGGTGACGGAGACGGTGAAGCCCAGATCCTGGCCATAGGCCCGCAGCGCCTCGGGCGATCCGGAACGGCCCTTGCCGAAGGTGAAGTCGAAGCCGACGGCGGCGTGGGCGACGCCCAGGCCTTCCGACAGGACGCGACGGGCGAACGCCTCGTCCGTCATCCCGGCCATCTCGGCGTCGAAGGGGATCAGATACAGGCGGTCGACGCCCAGGGGCGCCATGGCGCGGGCCATCTGATCCGCCGTCATCAGTCGGAAGGGCGCGGCTTCGGGTTGGAATAGCCGACGCGGGTGCGGGTCGAAGCTGACGACGGCCAGGGGGACGCCCAGATCTTGGGCCGCCTCGCGGGCCGAGGCGATCACCGCCTGATGGCCGCGATGCACCCCGTCAAAGGCGCCGACGGCCACCGCCGCCCCGCGTTGCGAGGCCGGCAGGTCGCGCCAGCCGCGAATGACCTCAACCACGACTGGTCTCAGCGCGCCGAGGGCTTGCGGCGACGCGGCACGCGCACGACGGCCACGCCGTCCATGATCAGCTTGTCGCCGACGAAGCCTTCGCAGCGCAGTTCAACGCGGGCGCTGTCCGTCTCCATCTCGATCACCGTGATGACGATGCGAACCATGTCGTCGATACGGACCGGGAAGTGGAAGGACAGGGTCTGGGAAATATAGATCGAACCGGCGCCCGGCAGGATGGTGCCGACCACCGCCGAGCCGAAAGCCGCGCTCAGCAGGCCGTGGGCGATTCGGCCGCGATAGGCGGTCTTGGCGGCGAAGGCCTCGTCCAGATGCACCGGATTGAAGTCGTCCGACGCCTCGGCGAACAGGCGAATCCGGTCCTCGGTGACGTGGACGGTCTTCTCTGCGGCCATGCCGACGTGGAGTTCATCGAGGATGTAACCGCCCGACGGATGCTGTGTGACGTATTCGACCATCAGCGGCCTTTACGGCAGGTGCGACGAAATGGCGAGCCTCACCACGCCAGTTCGAGCGCGGCGTAGCGGGCGAAGGTCGTCTCGGCTCGGAGCAATTCGCCGGCCAGCGCCGCATCCAGCGTCCCGTCCGGCCCCTTTGCCGCGTCGCCGTGGATGCCTTGCGCGATGAACAGGCAGTCCAGCGCCTGCTCGGCCGCGCCCAGAACATCGGTGATGACGCCGTCGCCGATGCACAGGACGCGCGAGCGATCGACGGGGCGGCCCATCAGCTTCTGCGCCTCGCGCAGGGCCAGTTCGTAGATGGGGCCGAAGGGCTTGCCAGCCATAACCACCCGGCCGCCCATGGATTCGTAGAGGTCGGCGATGGCGCCGCCGCAATAGATGATGCTGTCGCCCTTCTGCACGATGCGGTCAGGGTTGGCGCAGATCAGCTCCAGATCGCGCTCGACGGCGGGGATCAGGCGTTCGCGATAGTCCTCGGGCGTCTCGGTCGCGTCGTCGAACAGGCCGGTGACGGACAGAAAGGCGGCGTCCGTCGCGTCGCGGGCGCTGGTCAGATTCAGGCCCTCGTACAGGACGAAGTCGCGATCAGGGCCGATGATCCAGGCCGGGCCGGGGGCGCGGCGGGCCAGTTCGGCGCGGGTGGCGTCGCCCGAGGTGACGAAGGCCTTCCAGCTGTCGCGCGGCACGCCGAGCGCATCCAGCTGCGCCACGACATCCGATGACGGGCGCGGCGAGTTGGAGATCAGGACGACATGGCCCCCCTTGGCGTTGAAATCGGCCAGGGCCGTGCAGGCGGTGGGCCAGCTCTCGCGGCCGTTGTGGATGACGCCCCAGACGTCGCACAGCAGGATGTCGTAGTCGTCGGCGACAGCGGACAGGTGAGGCAGGGCGTGAGGCAGGGTCATGGGTCGGTTATAGCCGCCGGGACGCCGGGGGAAAGGCTTCAACGGCCCTGCCCCTCTCCTGGGCCTCGTTCGCTTTCCCTCTTCGCCCTCGCGCTGCTTCCTGCTAACCGGCTTCGGACATGAAAATTTCACGCCTCGCCTATGCCGCCTACGGCATCGCCCTCGTCGTCATCGTTCTGGACCAGCTGACCAAGGCCTGGGTTCTGGGCGCCATCGACGCGGCGCACATTTCGCAGATTCCCGACGGCTATCGCATCGCCGACGTCCTGCCGCCGGTCTTCAACCTGACCTATGTGCTGAACACGGGCGTCAGCTTCGGTCTGTTCGGCGGCGGCGCCGGCCGCTGGATCCTGAGCGCCTTCTCGCTTCTGGTGGCGATCGCCCTGGCCTTCTGGGCGACGCGTTCGAACCGCAAGCTGATGATCGCCGCCATCGGCCTGGTCATGGGCGGCGCCCTGGGAAATGTCTTCGACCGCATCCGCTTCGGGGGCGTCGTGGACTTCCTAGACTTTTCGGGAACGGGCCTGTTTCCATGGATCTTCAACATCGCCGACGCGGGCATCACGGTCGGCGTTGTCCTGCTGATCCTCGACAGCTTCCTGTCGGAACGCAGCGCCAAGGTTGGCGTGGCCAACGAAAAGTCGTAATCACCCCCTCTTCGTTATCGTCCCGAGCCAGCGCCATTGGGCGCGTCTCCCGGAGCCGAGCTGACCTTATGCGTATCCGTAGCGCCGTTACCGTGGCCCTTCTCGCCACCACCGCCCTGAGCCTGACCGCCTGTTCCAGCCTGAAGCAGAGCGTCGGCCTGACCAAGGTCGTGCCCGACGAGTTCGTCACCGTCGCCAGCGCGCCGCTGTCCGTTCCGCCGGAATACGGTCTGACCCCGCCGTCGCCCGGCCAGCCGCGTCCGCAGGAGCTGGCGCCCGAAAGCGCTGCGCGTCAGATTCTTCTGGGCCAGCGTCAGGCCGTGACCCGCACCGGCGGCGAACAGGCTCTGGTCAATCAGGCCGGCGCCGACCGCGCTGATCCCCTGGCCCGTTATGTCGTCGACGACGAGTTCGGCGATCTGGCCCACAAGGAAGAAAGCTGGGCCAACCGCGTCCTGTTCTGGCGCAAGGACGACGCCGCCACCCAGGCCCCGACTGTCACCCAGACGGCCGAAGGGTCGCGCACCATCGACGCCTCGACGGAACATGCGCGTCTGCAAGCTCTGACCGGCAACCAGCAGGGCATCACCATCGCCCCGCGTCAGGACCGCGGCTTCAAGCTGCCTGGCCTGTAAGACTTAGGTCCAGCCAGACCGATCAGGGCGCGCCTCGCACATGCGGGCGCGCCTTTTTCGTGGTTTCATCAGGCCGTCAGGGCGCGCGGCAACTTGAATGAGACGGTCTCACGCGCGCCGTCGTCCTCGGTCACGATCGCATCGAATCGAGCGCGGATAGCTTCGATCAGGGCCTCGATCAGCGGTTCGGGCGCCGAGGCGCCGGCCGTCACGCCGACCGTTGACACGCCGTCGAACCACGACCAGTCCACATCCCCGGCGTCATCGACCAGACGGGCGTCGCGCGCTCCGGCCTTCAGCGCCACATCGACCAGACGGGCCGAATTGGACGAGTTCTTGGACCCCACCACGAGCACCAGTTGGCTGCCTTCGCCCAGACGCTTGACCGCCTCCTGACGATTGGTCGTGGCGTAGCAAATGTCTTCCTTGTGCGGATCGGGAAGTTCCGGGAAGCGCCGCTTCAGCGCCGCCAGAATATCGGCCGTGTCGTCCACGGACAGGGTGGTCTGGGTGGCGTAGGCCAGGGGCTGATCGCCCGGCCGCTCGAACACTTCGGCATCCGCCACCGTCTCGACCAGGCTGATGGCGCCGGGCGGCAACTGGCCCATGGTGCCGACGACCTCGGGGTGGCCGGCGTGGCCGATCAGAATGATGTGCCGCCCCTGCTCGTGATGGCGCTCGGCCTCGACATGGACCTTGGACACCAGGGGACAGGTGGCGTCGAGGAACATCATCTCGCGCGAGCGCGCCGTCGCCGGCACTGACTTGGGCACGCCGTGGGCCGAGAAGACCACGGGCCGGTCGTCGGGGCATTCGTCCAGTTCCTTGACGAAGATCGCCCCCATGCCCTTCAGCCGCTCGACGACATGACGGTTGTGAACGATCTCGTGGCGCACATAGACGGGCGCGCCGAACTTCTCGATCGCCCGTTCGACGATCTGGATCGCCCGATCCACGCCGGCGCAGAAACCGCGCGGCGTGGCGAGGCGCACGTTCAGGGGACGGCGGTCAAAGACTGAGGGAGGGACAGGCGCGTTCATGGGCAGGAACCTAGTCTCTCGCGCGCCTTCCCGCCACCGCCTGCATGGTCGCGTTTGCCGCGCCTCGCTTTAGCCGCTATCACCACCGAGCGTGGCCTGGTCGGACGTCCGATCGTTCCGCGCCCCCTTCGACTGCCGGAAAGCTCCTGATGCGTCGCGTCCTGACCGCCCTCGCCGCCCTCTCCCTCGCGGCTGTGCTGATTCCCCAATCCGCCGAGGCCCAGTCCAGCGGCCGCCCCGGCCAGGGCGGCCCGCAGAGCCGCGACCAGGCGCCGGACCAGGGCACGTCGCAAAATGCACGCCCCGTGCGCATCGCCCCCCTGTCGCGTCGCGCCAACGCCGGCCCCTGCCCCTATGTGAAGGTGCTTTACGACGCGGCTCGCTACGTCGAACTGGCCGACTTCAACCGCCCCTCGGCCGCCGGCGTCGGCTTCACCGGCGAGATCGAAGGCGTGACCGCCGACTGCGTCTATCGCGAGTCCGATCCGATCCGCCTGGACTTCAACGTCCTGTTCAACCTCGGCAAGGGCCCTCAGGCCAGCGGCGACGGCCGCACCTACCGCTACTGGATCGCCGTGACCGAGCGAAACAGCGCTGTTCTGGCCAAGGAATATTTCGACCTTCCGGTCAACTTCGAGGGCCAGACGACCACCTCGGTCCATCAGGCGCAGACCATCGTCATCCCGCGCGCTGACGCCACCACGGCCGGGAACAATTTCGAGGTCCTGATCGGCTTCGACGTCACGCCGGAAATGGCCGAGTTCAACCGCTCGGGCAGCCGCTTCCGCGTCACCGCCGGCCAGACCCAACCGAACCCCTAAGAATCATGACCGATCTCAAGACCTCTCTCAGCGAAGCGGTCGCCGCCGCCTTCGCCGCCGAAGGCGTGGACGCCGCCCTGGCCCGCGTCGTCGCGTCGGACCGCCCCGACCTGGCCGACTTCCAGTCCAACGGCGCCCTGGCCGCCGCCAAGGCGCTGAAAGCCAATCCGCGCGAACTGGCCGCCAAGGTGTCTGAGCGCCTGAGCGCCGATCCGCGCCTGTCATCGGTCGAGGTGGCCGGCCCCGGCTTCATCAACCTGAAGCTCTCCGACAAAGCCCTGTCGCAGCGCGCCGCCGCTGTGGCCGCCGACGAAGCCCTGGCCGGCGCCTCGCTGAGCAGGCCTGCACGCAAGGTCGTCATCGACTACGCCGGCCCCAACGTGGCCAAGCCGATGCACGTCGGCCACCTGCGCTCGTCCATCATCGGCGAGAGCCTGAAGCGGCTGTTCCGCTTCCGTGGCGACATCGTCTGGGGCGACGCCCACTTCGGCGACTGGGGCTTCCAGATGGGCCTGCTGATCACCGCCTGCGGCGACGAAGCCCTGGCCCTGCCCTTCATGGCCGACGGCGACGGTCCCTTCCCCGCTGAAAGCCCGGTGACGCTGGAGGACCTGGAACGCCTCTATCCCCAGGCCGCCGCCAAGGCCAAGGAAGACCCCGCCTTCCGCGACCGCGCTCGCAAGGCCACCGCTGAACTGCAAGGCGGCCGCCCCGGCTACCGCGCGCTGTGGGCGCACTTCGTCGCCGTCAGCCGCACGGCGCTGGAGCGCGAGTTCGGCGCTCTGGACGTCACCTTCGACCTGTGGAACGGCGAGAGCGACGCCGATCCCCTGATGCCGGAAATGCTGGCGCACCTGAAGGAGACCGGTCTGCTGGTCCCCGACGACGGCGCCCAGGTGGTCCACGTCGCCAAGCCCGGCGAGACCCGCAAGAAAAAGCTGGCCGACGGCTCGGTCATCGAGGCCCCCAGCCCGCCGCCCCTGCTGGTGGTGTCGTCTGAGGGCTCGGCCATGTACGGCACGACCGATCTGGCCACGATCCTCGACCGCCGCAAATCCATCGATCCCGACCTGATCCTCTACGTCGTCGACGAGCGTCAGGCCGAGCATTTCGAACAGGTCTTCCGCGCCGCCTATCTGGCCGGCTACGCGCCTGAAAAGTCGCTGGAGCACCTCGGCTTCGGCACCATGAACGGCGCCGACGGCAAGCCCTTCAAGACCCGGGCGGGCGGCGTGCTGAAGCTGCACGACCTGATCACCATGGCCACCGACAAGGCGCGCGAGCGTCTGAAGGAAGCCAAGCTGGGCGACGACCTGCCGGAAGCCGAGTTCGAGGACATCGCCCGCAAGGTGGCGGTGGCCGCGCTGAAATTCGCCGACCTGTCGAACAACCGCACCACCAGCTACGTCTTCGACCTCGACCGCTTCATGAGCTTCGAGGGCAAGACCGGCCCCTATCTGCTGTATCAGGCCGTGCGGGTGAAATCCCTGCTGAGGAAGGCCGCCGATCAGGGCGTCGAGACCGCCGCCATCGTCGTCGCCGAACCGGCCGAACGCGATCTGGCCCTGACGCTGGACGCCTTCGACGCGGCCACGGCGGACGCCTATGACAAGCGTTCGCCCAACCTGATCGCCGAGCACGCCTATCGTCTGGCCCAGAGCTTCTCGAAATTCTACGCCGCCTGCCCGATCCTGGTCGCGCCGGACGCCGCCACCAAGGGCTCACGCCTGGCCCTGGCCGCCGCCAGCCTGCACCAGCTGGAGACGGCGCTGGACCTGCTGGGCATCCAGACGCCCGAACGGATGTAGAACCTCAATCCTCCCCCGTTTACGGGGGAGGGGGACCGCGTAGCGGTGGAGGGGGCGGCCGCAAGCGCCGCGCTTTGATCCGCTTTGCCTACCCTGTGCGATGTTGAACCCGCGCACCTAGGTGTGGCCCCCTCCACCATGCTGCGCATGGTCCCCCTTCCCCGCTTCGCAGGGGAGGATCATTGCTACAGATGACGGGCGGCGGCCGCTTCGCTAAGGTCGAGGCCACGCTACGGAGCCTCCCCCATGTCCATCGACGCCTTCATCGCCGGCCTGCCCAAGGCCGAACTGCACCTGCACATCGAGGGCTCGCTGGAGCCCGAACTGATGTTCGAACTGGCGCAGCGCAACGGCGTCGCCATCCCCTACGACAGCGTCGAGGCCGTGCGCGCGGCCTATGACTTCTCCAACCTTCAGGACTTCCTCGACATCTACTACGCGGGCGCCGCCGTGCTGCTGACGCGCAAGGATTTCGAGGATCTGACCTTCGCCTATTTCCAGCGCGCCGCCGCCGACAATGTGCGCCACGCCGAGATCTTCTTCGATCCCCAGACCCACACCGACCGGGGCGTGCCCTTTGGCGTGGTGGTCGAGGGCCTGATCGCGGGCATGGACCGGGCCAAGGCCGAACTGGGCGTCACCAGCGGCCTGATCCTCAGCTTCCTGCGCCACCTGTCCGAGGACGAAGCCTTCGCCACCCTGGAGGCCGCCAAGCCCTATCTGCACCACTTCATCGGCGTCGGGCTGGATTCGTCCGAGGTCGGCCATCCGCCGGCCAAGTTCCAGCGCGTCTTCGCCGCCGCCCGCGACCTGGGGCTGAAGCTGTGCGCCCACGCCGGCGAGGAAGGTCCGCCCGCCTATGTGCATGAGGCGCTGGACCTGCTGCACATCGACCGCATGGACCACGGCAACCGCTCGATGGAGGACGAGGGCCTGATCGCCCGTCTGGCCGCCGAGCAGATGACCCTGACGGTCTGCCCCCTGTCGAACCTGAAGCTGTGCGTGGTCAAGGACCTGAAGGACCACCCGGTCCCCGAAATGCTGCGCCGCGGCCTGCACGTCACCCTGAACTCGGACGACCCCTCCTATTTCGGCGGCTATGTGAACGCCAACTACATCCAGTTGGCGAAGGCCGTGGGCCTGACGCGGGAGCAGGTGGTGCTGCTGGCGAAGAACAGCTTCGAGGGGAGCTTCCTCAGCGACGCCGACAAGGCTGCGCGCATCGCCGAAGTGGACGCCTACGCAGCGACGCACTGATCCTATTTTTCGTCATCCTCCGGCGAGCGGAGCGAGACCGGGGGACCCAGCGGCGCGCGTGAGCGCGAAACGGCCACGCGCGCCGCTCGCCATCAAGGATCGCCTGCGGCGCCGCTGGGTCCCCCGGTCGGCGCCGCTGCGCGGCTTGCCGGAGGATGACGAAAGAAGAAGGCGCTAACCTATGAGCAACGCCGCCTCGATCTCGACCACGCCCAGCGCCTCAAAGCTCGCCTTGGCCGCAGCCGCCGTGTCCGGCGCGATCGCCCGGCAGGCATTATCGACCACCACAGCCTCAAAACCTTCGCGCACGGCGTCCTCGGCGGTGAAGCGGACGCAGTAGTCGTAGGCCAGACCGCACAGGAAGACGCGGGTCACGCCCCGGTCGCGCAGCAGACCCGCCAGGCCCGTCGCCGTGCGATGGTCGTTCTCAAAGAAGCCGGAATAAGAATCGACCGCCGGGTTGTAGCCCTTGCGGACCACGGCCAGCGCCTTTTGCACCGCAGGCGCGACGTCCGGGTGGAAATCCGCGCCCGGCGTCCCTTGCAGGCAATGATCCGGCCACAGCATCTGCGGGCCGTAGGCGACCTCGATCTCGGTGAAGGGCGTCGCCCCGTCATGGTTGGAGGCGAAGCTGATCTGGTCCGGCGTGTGCCAATCCTGGGTGGCGATCACGGTGTCGAAGCGCGCGGCCAATTGGTTGATCAGGGGCATGATCCCCGCCCCGCCCTGCACCGCCAGGGCGCCGCCCTCGCAGAAGTCGTTCTGGGCGTCGATGACCAGAAGGGCGTCTGTAGAGCGCAGCATCATGGCTCAGGCCGCCGCGATCTGATCGACCTCGTTGGCCGAGCCCAGGGCCACCGGAATGCGCTGGTGCAGTTCGGTCGGGGTCACGTCCAGAATGGCCTGCTGGCCGTCCGTCGTCGCCTTGCCGCCCGCCTGTTCGATCAGGAAGGCCATGGGGTTGCCTTCGTACATCAGGCGCAGCTTGCCGGGCTTGTTCGGCTCGCGCGCATCCCACGGATAGAGGAAGACCCCGCCGCGCATCAGGATGCGGTGGACGTCGGCCACCATGGCGGCGACCCAGCGCATGTTGAAGTTCTTTGCCCGAGGGCCGTCGGCGCCCGCCAGGCAGCCGTCGATGTAGCGCTGCACGCTCTCGGCCCAGTGGCGCTGGTTCGACATGTTGATGGCGAACTCCTTGGTATCCGCCGGGATCGTGATCTTCTCGTGCGTCATCAGCCACTGGCCGTCGTGCGACAGGGTGAAGCCCGCCACGCCCTGGCCCGTGGTCAGCACCAGCATGGTCTGGCCGCCATAGACGGCATACAGCGCCGCGACCTGATGACGGCCCGACTGCAGGAAGTCGGCCTCGGTCGGCGTCGCCGAGGGCGACTTCAGCACCGAGACGATGGTGCCGACCGGCGCGTTGATGTCGATGTTGGACGAGCCGTCCAGCGGGTCGAACAGGACCAGATATTCACCCGCCGGGTTGGTCGCCGGCTGGACCGTGTCCATTTCCTCGGACGCCACGCCCGCCACGGCAGGGCAGGCCAGCAGCATTTCCGTCAGGACGTCATTGGAGATGACGTCGAGCTTCTTCTGCTCCTCGTCCTGCACGTTGACGACGCCCGAAGCGCCCAGGGCGCCGACCAGGGCGCCGCCCGACACGATCTTGCGGATTTCAACGCAGGCGGCGGCGGCGGTCGTCAGCGTCTGGGTCAGGCCCTGCGGCAGAGCGAGCGAGGCCAGGTGGGCGGCGAGGTCGGTGCGGGCGGTCATGGCGGCCTTCAATCCTGTCGCAAGGGAAGTCGCGCCCCTCATGGCCTGTCGGATCGTACACGGCAAGCCCGGCGCCGCTTGACTTCGACCCGGAGTCGGGGCCTTAGGTCGAGCGCTCTCGCGGGAGAGATCGGCGGTCGTGTAACGACTGTCGGAGCCGAAGGCGCAACCGCCCCGGAAACGCTCAGGCAAAAGGACCGCGAAAGCGCACGGACGCTGGAAAGTCGCCCCCCTTCCCGGGATTCAAGGGCGCGCCGACGGAGCAAGGCCGACCTCGATCCGGGGACGGTCGGAATCTCTCAGGCTTCAGGACAGCGGGGGCGCGACGACGGCGAAGCTATCGCCGCAACCCGCGACCGGAGGATGCTCGATGAGCGACCAGGCCTTGAAGACCACCCCTCTCAACGCCGCGCACCGCGCGCTGGGCGCCCGCATGGTCGGCTTCGGCGGCTATGACATGCCGGTCCAGTATGAGGGCGTTCTGGCCGAGCACCGCTGGACCCGGGAACACGCCGGGCTGTTCGACGTCTCGCACATGGGCCAGTGCCGCATCACCGGCGACGACGCGATCGGGCAGTTCCAGCGCTTCGTCCCCGGCGACTATGAAATCCTGAAGGCCGGCAAGCAGAAGTATTCCCTGCTGCTCAACGCCGAGGGCGGCATCATGGACGACCTGATGGCGGGCAAGCCCGACCATGACGGCCTGTTCGTCGTGGTCAACGCCGGCAACAAGGACGCCGACTTCGCCTTCCTGAACGCCAATCTGGCGGGCGACGCCACGCTGACCGTGCTGGACGACCGCGCCCTGCTGGCCATCCAGGGGCCGGAAGCCGTCGAGGTCATGGCCAAGCATGAGCCCGCTCTGGCCGAAATGGGCTTCATGGATTCGGCCCGTCTGATGCTGTTCGGGGTCGACTGCTTCGTCTCGCGCTCGGGCTATACCGGCGAAGACGGCTATGAGATTTCGGTGCCGAACGCCGACGCCGAGCGCGTTTGGAACACCATTCTGGAAGACGCCCGCGTGAAGCCGATCGGCCTGGGCGCCCGCGACAGCCTTCGTCTGGAAGCCGGCCTGCCGCTGCACGGGCATGACATCGACGCCACGACCAGCCCGGTCGAGGCCGCGCTGACCTTCGCCCTGTCCAAGTCGCGCAAGGAAGCCGCCGACTTCAACGGCGCCGAGCGCATCCTCAAGGAACTGGCCGACGGCCCCTCGCGCGTCCGCATCGGCCTGAACGTCAAGGAAGGCGCCCCGGCCCGTGAAGGCGCCGAGATCGCCGACGTGGACGGAAACGTCATTGGCAAGGTGACCTCGGGCGGGCCTTCGCCGACCCTGGGCCGCAACATCGCCATGGGCTACGTCTCGCCGGCCTTCGCAGCGCTGGGAACGGACCTGAAAGTCATCGTGCGCGGCAAACCCGCCGCCGCCGAAGTCGTCGCCACCCCCTTCGTGGCCACCCGCTATTATCGCAAACCTAAAGCCTGAGAGATCAGACACATGCGCTTCACCAAAGATCACGAGTGGGTTCGCCTCGAGGGCGACGTCGCCACGGTCGGCATTTCCAAGCACGCTGCTGACGCCCTGGGCGACGTGGTGTTCGTCGAGACGCCGGAAGCCGGCAAGACCGTCTCGGTCGGCGACAGCTTCGCCGTCGTAGAATCGGTCAAGGCCGCCTCGGACGTCTACGCCCCAGTCGCCGGCGAAGTGGTCGAGGGCAACGAAGCCCTGGCCTCAGCCCCGGAAACCGTCAACGCCGATCCCGAAGGCGAAGGCTGGTTCGCCAAGATCAGGATTTCGGACGCTTCGCAGGTCGAAGCCCTGATGGATCAGGCCGCTTACGACGCCTACCTCGCCACCCTCTAAGGCTCCCGCCTTCTCCGCTCATCCCCGCGGAAGCGGGGACCCAGCTCCTTGGGATCAAGCAGCGGTGTTTGAAGCTTAAACCTGGGTCCCCGCTTCCGCGGGGATGAGCGGAATAAAGTAATGCGCTACCTCCCCCTGACGCCCGACGACCGTGAGGCCATGCTGGCCGCCATCGGCGCCAAATCCATCGACGACCTGTTCATCGACGTGCCGCAGGCCGCGCGCCGCGACGGCTTTGTCGACCTGCCCCGCGTGGCCGGCGAGCTGGAGGTCGAACGCGCCCTCTCGGCCATGGCGGGCAAGAACGCAACGGCGGGCACCGTGCCCTTCTTCTGCGGCGCCGGCGCCTACAAGCACCACGTCCCGGCCACGGTCGATCACGTGATCCAGCGGTCGGAATTCCTGACCAGCTACACCCCCTATCAGCCGGAAATCGCGCAGGGCACCCTGCAATACCTGTACGAGTTCCAGACCCAGGTCGCGAACCTGACCGGCATGGAAGTCGCCAACGCCTCCCTCTATGACGGCTCGACCGCCATGGCCGAGGGCGTGCTGATGGCCACCCGCGTGACCCGCCGCAACAAGGCCGTCATCTCGGGCGGCGTGCACCCCCACTACGTCAAGGCCACCGAGACCGTGGTTCACGCCGTCGGCGTCGAGACCCAGGCCCTGACCGCCGCCGTTGACGCCGAAGACGCCGTCATCGCCGCCATCGACAAGGACACGGCCTGCGTCATCGTCCAGACCCCCAACGTCTTCGGCACCGCCACGGATGTCACCAGGATCGCCGAGGCCGCCCACGCCGCCGGCGCCCTGCTGATCGTCGTGGTGACGGAAGCCGTCTCGATGGGCCTGCTGAAATCGCCCGGCGAAATGGGCGCCGACATCGTCGCGGCCGAAGGCCAGTCGATCGGCAACGCCCTGAACTTCGGCGGCCCCTACATCGGCCTGTTCGCCACCCGCGAGAAGCTGCTGCGCCAGACGCCCGGCCGCTATTGCGGTGAGACGGTGGACGCCGACGGTCGTCGCGGCTTCGTCCTGACCCTGTCCACGCGCGAGCAGCACATCCGCCGCGACAAGGCCACGTCGAACATCTGCACCAACTCGGGCCTCTGCTGCCTGGCCTTCACCATCCACATGAGCCTGCTGGGCGAGACGGGCCTGCGCCAGATGGCCCTCCTCAACCACGAGAAGGCCCTGGCCACGCGCGACGCCCTCGCCGCCATTCCCGGCGTCGAGATCCTGACCCCGCGCTTCTTCAACGAGTTCGCGGTCAAGCTGCCCAAGAACGCCGCCGAGGTGGTCCAGACCCTGGCCGACCATCATATCCTGGCCGGCGTGCCCTACAGCCGTCTGGCCCCGGAAGCGGGTCTGGACGATGTCCTGCTGGTCGCCGCGACGGAAACCACGCTGGACGCCGACATCAAGATTTTGGCGGCCTCGCTCGCCAAGGTCCTGGCGGCCTGAGCGGAGATAGAACCATGAGCACCATGAACACTGTCGGCCGTCCGACCGCCCCGAACGCCACGCCGGACAACGACTACAAGCACCCGACCCTGACCGGCGCGCGCGGCCTGTTGCAGGACGAAGGCCTGATCTTCGAGAGCGACGGCTGGAACAAGACCGGCGTCGACCTGCCCAAGCCCGCCACTGACGGTTCGGACCTGGGCCACCTGGTCCGCAAGGACCCGATCGGCCTGCCCGGCCTGTCGGAGCCCGAGGCCATGCGCCACTATGTGCGCCTGTCGCAGAAGAACCACGCCATCGACCTCGCCATCTATCCGCTGGGCTCGTGCACGATGAAGCACAACCCGCGCCTGAACGAGAAGATGGCGCGTCTGCCGGGCTTCTCGGACATCCACCCGCTGCAGCCGCAATCGACGGTGCAGGGCGCGCTGGAGCTGATGGACCAGCTGGCCCACTGGCTGACGACGCTGACGGGCATGCCCGCCGTCGCCCTGTCGCCCAAGGCCGGCGCGCACGGCGAACTGTGCGGCCTGATGGCCATCCGCGCCGCCCACGAAGCCAAGGGCGAGCATGAGCAGCGCCGCAAGGTCCTGGTCCCGACCTCGGCCCACGGCACCAACCCGGCCACCGCCGCCTTCGTCGGCTATTCGGTGGTTGAAGTGGCTCAGACCGACGACGGCCGCGTGGACGTGGCCGACCTGGCGGCCAAGCTGGGTCCGGACGTGGCGGCCATCATGGTCACCAACCCGAACACCTGCGGCCTGTTCGAGCGCGACATCCTGGAGATCAGCCGCCTGACGCACGAAGCGGGCGCCTACTTCTATTGCGACGGCGCCAACTTCAACGCCATCGTCGGCCGGGTCCGCCCCGGCGACCTGGGCGTCGACGCCATGCACATCAACCTGCACAAGACCTTCTCGACGCCCCACGGCGGCGGCGGTCCGGGCGCGGGTCCCGTCGTGCTGTCGGAGGCCCTGGCCCCATTCGCGCCCGCGCCGTGGGTCGTGAACACCGGCGACGGCTACAAGCTGGTCGAGCGCGAGGAAGACGAGGCGGCCCAGGCCTTCGGCCGTCTGTGCGCCTTCCAGGGGCAGATGGGCATGTATGTGCGCGCCCTCAGCTACATGATGAGCCACGGCTCGGACGGCCTGCGTCAGGTGGCCGAGGACGCCGTCCTCAACGCCAACTACATCAAGGCCCGCCTGTCGGACCTGATGAGTGCGGCCTTCCCTGAAGGCCCATGCATGCACGAGGCTCTGTTCGACGACGAATGGCTGAAGGGCACGGACATCACCACGCTCGACTTCGCCAAGGCGATGATCGACGAGGGCTTCCACCCGATGACCATGTACTTCCCCCTGGTCGTCCACGGAGCCATGCTGATCGAGCCGACCGAGACCGAAAGCAAGGCCGAACTGGATCGCTTCATCCACGCCATGCGCCTGCTGGCCGAGGCGGCGAAGGCGGGCGACGTCGAGCGCTTCAAGGGCGCGCCCTTCCATGCGCCCCTGAGGCGTCTGGACGAGACCCGCGCCGCGCGCTCGCCGCGTCTGCGCTGGTCGGCCCCGGAAGGCTCGAACATCGCCGCGGAATAGGGCGGCAAGCCAGATCTGACGTGAAGCGCCGTGTCTTTCGAGACACGGCGTTTTGCATTTCGGCCCCTCTTACGAAAGCTTCACCCGCACGCCACGGTTCGGCCTTGTGCCGCGTGTCTAGGATGAGTGTGACTACGTCGCCACGATCGGCGTGAACTTCCACCTGGAAGGGAGCGCACCGCGCGCGGAGCCGTTGTTCCCCTGCCTCCCTCCTCCCATCTGTGACGCCTGTGACCCTCGCCCTGATCCCCTTCCGCGCCGACAGCCGGCCTCGTCAGAGGCCCGGCTTGCTGCGTCGTGCGCAGCGGATGGGCATGATGGCCCTGGGCTTCCTGATCATCGGCCTGGGCATCCTGATCGCGCCCCTGCCCGGTCCCGGCGGCGTGCCGGTCATCGCCTTGGGTCTGGTCCTGCTGCTGCGCAACTCCTGGTGGGCCAAGCGCCAGTTCATCCGCGCCCAGTACGCCCGTCCGAAGTGGGTCTATCCCTTCCGCCGCCTGATGCGGAAGAATCCGGAAATCGCCCCGGTCTTCTGGCAACAGGCCCTGCGCGCCGAGAAGGTGGTGCTGCGCAAACGCCCGTCGCGGATGCTGATCCGCGTGCGCAAGCGCGCCCGCCGGTTCTTCCGCAAACTGTTCCGCTAGAAAAAGCCCCATTTCACCGCACACGGTAACGTGAACGTCGGTGCGATCGCGTTTGCTTCTAACGGCGTATGCTCCTCCCTGCGTAGTCAAAAGGCAGATGGCGTTGGGAGGCGCTCTTCTCATGATGTCACGCGTAAAACAGGGAATCGCCGCCGGCTTCATTGCGACCGTCGCGGTTTCCATCCTTGAGGCGGTGAACCTGTTGTTCGCCAAGGTCTTCGACCCTTTCCCCGAAGTCGTCGCCCGCATGTTCGGGCTGGGCAGCAATCTGGCCGCGGGGTGGGCGATCCACTTCGTCATCGGGTCGCTGATCATGGGACCGCTGTTCGCAGTCATCTATTCCCGGCTGCCGACAAACACCCCTGAGACCAAGGGCATCCTGTTCGCCGTAGCGGCCTGGGTGACGATGATGCTGATCATCACCATGATGGGCGATCCTCGCACCTTTACCGGCAGCGCAGGCTTCGGCACCTTTGGCTGGATGCTGATCACCCACATGGTCTTCGGCGGCGTCATGGGCAATGTCTTCGCCCGCCTTCTGGCCCGCGAGAAACGCGCCGCCGCCTTCATCCACGGCGCGCCCGCCCACTGATCAAGGCGCACCGCAGAAACGCAAAAGGCCCCGCCGTCGCCGGCGGGGCCTGATGTGTTTGCAACCCTGGCCGAAACTAGTTCAGCTTGGCGCCGATCTGGCCGATAGCGGCGTCGATCAGCGGGTCCGATTTCGCGGCCGCCACTCGGGCGCTCAGGATATCCTGAGCAGCCTTGGCGGCCAGGTCGGCGGCGGCGGCCTTGACCTCGATCATGGCCTGGGCTTCGGCCTGGGCGATACGGCGCTCGGCCAGGGCCTGACGACGGGCCAGACCTTCTTCGAGACGGACCTTGGCTTCGGCTTCCAGACGACGGGCGTCGGCTTCGGCGGTGGCCAGCATGTCGGCGGCCTGGGCTTCGGCTTCGGCGCGTTCCAGACGGATTTCGGCCAGCATGGCTTCGGCTTCGGCGCGCAGACGGGCGGCCTCGTCCAGTTCCGACTGGATCTTGGCGCCTTGGCCGTCGAGGGCCTTGGCCATGGCGCCCGGCACCTTGGCCAGAACCAGGATGCCCAGGAAGATCACCAGACCGACGGCGACCCAGAACTCTGCGTTCGACAGATCCCAGAAGGCGGCGTGGAAGAAGGCGGGCATATCAGGCGGCTCCCTTGACGGCGGCGTCGGCTTCGGCGGCCGTGGCGGCCTGGCCGGTCAGACGCTCGACCATGGCGCGGGCGGTGTCGGAGGCGATGGTCGAGACATTGGCCATGGCGGCGTCGCGGGTCTTGCCGATGGCGGCTTCGGCCTCGGCGATGCGGGCGTTGACGACGGCTTCCTCGGCGGCCTGACGCGCGTTGGCTTCTTCGGTCACGCGGGCCTTGGCGGCGGCGGCGGTGGCGCGAGCGTCAGCGCGGGCCTTGGCCACTTCGGCCTTGGCGGCTTCGGCTTGCGTCGCAGCCTCGGCCTGAACCTGACGGGCGGCGTCGACGGCGCCTGCGATCGTACCGGCGCGTTCGTCACGAACGGCGCGCAGACGAGGCAGGAAGACCTTCGACAGCAGAATGTAGAGAACGGCGAAGATCAGCAGGAGCCAGATGATCTGACCCGCCCAATGCTGCATCTCCAGCTGCGGCAGACCGCCGGAAGCATGGGCGTCGCCGTGGGCGACTTCGGCCTGATGGGTCGCCTCGGCGGCGGCCACGGGCGCGATCTCACCGTTCTGGACGGTGACGGCCGGCGCAGGCTGGGTCGGGTCTTGCGAGGCGACGCTCGCGATAGGGGCGGCCATGGGCTCTATCCGGTGATCTCAGAAAGACGCGAGCGGCGGAACGGTCCCGAAGACCGCGCCGCCGCCCAGATATTCAGTTCGGCTTAGGCGAACAGGCAGAGCAGGCCGATCACGAAGGCGAAGATGCCCAGTGCTTCAGCCAGAGCAGCGCCCAGGATCAGGTTGGTGAACTGGCCGGGGGCGGCCGAAGGGTTACGCGTGGCGCCTTGCAGGAAGCCCGAGAAGATCAGGCCGACGCCGAGGGCCGAACCGATCATGCCGAGGGTGGCGAGACCAGCGCCGATGTATTTTGCTGCTTCAGCTTCCATGAGAGTAGTTCCTGGTTGGGATGGTTTGAAAGAAGGGGTTGGCGGGCTGGGTCAGCGCTTAGTGCTGATCCAGATGCACGACGTCGTTCAGATAGACGGTGGTCAGAACGGCGAAAACGAAAGCTTGCAGGAAGGCCACGAGGAACTCCAGCGCCGTGATTGCGACCACGCCGCCGAGGGCCAGAACCGCGCCGGGGATGCCGACCAGGCCGAAGGCGCCCAGCGAAACCACGAAGCCGGCGAAGACCTTCATCGCCACGTGACCGCCCAGCATGTTGCCGAACAGACGCAGGGCCAGCGACACGGGACGCAGCAGGAAGGAGATGAACTCGATCGGCGTCACCAGGATCAGCAGGTACCACGGCACGCCCGACGGGGCGAACAGCTTGAAGAAGCCGATGCCGTTCCTGGCGAAGCCGACGCCGATGACCAGCAGGATGGTCAGGGCTGCGAAGGTGGCGGTGACGGCGACCTGCGACGTGGCCGTGAAGACCGTGAACATGCCCAGCAGGTTCAGCGCCAGGATGAAGACGAAAAGCGTCAGGATGAAGGGGAAGAAGGCGCGGCCCTGTTCGCCCATGATCGACGTCGCAAGGTCGTCGATGAAGGCGAACGCTCCCTCGCCCACCACCTGCAAGCGACCAGGCACCAGCTTGGGCTTGGCCGTCACGGCGGTGAAGAACAGGGTGATCAGCACGGCGGCGACCATCATGGCCAACGTCGAGTTGGTGATCGACAGATCAACCAAGCCGAGGCCCGGCACGTTGACGGCCGGAAGATCAACAACCTTGCTGATCTGGAACTGGTGCATCGGATCGGCCATGCCGCCCGGTCTCCTAAGTCAAAAGGCCAAACCGCCGTACGACGGTCTGGTCAGAAATTCCGCTCGTCCTCGACCTCGTCGTCGGGAAGATCCTGGGGAGGCCCCATTTCCTTCAACGCGGCCGCACTCATCTTTCGGGCCGAACGAAGCGCCAGCCAGATCGACATGCCGAAACCGATCAGGGTTCCAGCGATAATTCCCCAGGGCATGGTCCCGACCAGAAGATCGAAACCCCACCCCAGACCCAGACCGACGGCGAGGCCGGCGATCATTTCGCCCATCAGGCGATAGCCGTAGCCCGCTGCGTTCGCCCCATAGTCGGGAGGCGTCGGCACAGCCCGTGCCTTGAGCGCGTCGGCCTGCTCGTTGAGACGTTTGATCGCCTCTTCGCGCGATTCCATCGTTGGGGACATGGCCTGTGCGCTCAGCGCCCCGGCAAGGACGCCGCGGCAGGTCTGAATTCGGCGCGGAACCTATAGCCGAGGGGGCCGCAGGTCAAGGCACGGAAAGGCGCACACAAGGCGTTGGAATATCTAGCCTTCTTCCCTGCTCCAGCGTGGGCGTGGCGATGCGTCGCTGTCGCAGGCGGCCCTGGGTCCGCGCCAAGGCGTCGCACGGGACGAGAATCTAGTCTGCACTGACGAAATCCTGAGCGAACTCCGGCGCGCCGTCATCGCCCCCGGTCAGCAGGTCCTCGCCGTCGCTGTCGCCGCTCCGGGTCGGATCGGGCACCTCGAAGCCGACCGGGATCGACAGATCAAGCAGGCCCGCCGCCTTCATCTCCTGCACGCCGGGAAGGTCATAGAGGCTGGCCAGGCTGAAATGCTCCAGGAAGCGGTCGGTCGTAGCGTAGGTGACGGGCCGTCCCGGCGTGCGCCGACGCCCGCGCAGCCGCACGAAGTCCATCTCCAGCAGCAGGTCCAGCGTCCCCTTGGACAGGGAGACGCCGCGCACGCTCTCGATCTCGGCGCGGGTGCAGGGCTGGTGGTAGGCGATGATGGCCAGGGTCTCCAGCGCCGCCTTGGACAGGCGGCGCGGCTCCTCGCGCTCCTCGGTCATCAGGAAGCCCAGGTCGGCGGCGGTGCGGAAACGCCAGCGGTCGGCCACGCATTCCAGCTCGACTCCCCGTCCCTGATAGCGTTGACGCAAGGAAGCGATGGCCCGGCCCGTATCGGCGCCCTCGGGCAGACGGCGCGCGATCTCGGCCGCCGACAGCGGGGCGGCGGCGGCGAACAGCAGGGCCTCGACCCGGCGTTCGATCTCGGTTTCGTCGGGGGTGAAGGTCAGGCTCACGGCGTCAGCTCCAGCGGCTGGCCGAGGCCCCGGCGTTTGAGGAAAAGCTCGGCGAAGGCCTCGGACTGGCGCACGTCCATGGCCCCCTCCTTCACCAGCTCCAGACTGGCCGACAGGGTGGAGGCGGTATAGCTGGTCTGGCTGGGGCCCTCCTCGTCGTCGTCTTCACGCGCGGGCGCCACCTGATCCAGCGGGGTCCAGTCGGCCAGACGCGGCATCATGGAGCGCAGCCAGTCGCGCGCGGCCTCCAGCTGGAAGGCCTCGACCCGCTGGCCCGGCGCATAGTTGCGCCGTTCCTCGCGCCGACGCTGAGCCACATAGGCGGCCATCAGCTCATAAAGGCTGGCGTCCACGCGGTCCGAGGGGATGATGACGGTGGCCTCCGGGTCGCCGCGCGTGAAGACGTCGCGCTTCAATTGCGGGCGGCTGGTGATGGCCTCGACTGAGCGGCGCATGGCCTCCAGCTTTTGCAGACGGAAGGCCAAGGCGGCGGCCATTTCTTCCGCCGGAGGCTCCTCGGCCTTGCCCTTTTCGGTGCGCGGCAGCAGCAGGCGCGACTTCAGATAGGCCAGCCAGGACGCCATCACCAGATAGTCGGCGGCCATGGCGAAGTTGCGCCGCCGCGCCTCGTGAACGAAGGCCAGATACTGTTCCGCCAGCTTCGTAATCGACAGCTTCAGCAGGTCCACCTTCTGCGTGCGCGCCAGCGCCAGGAGGACGTGCAGCGGCCCTTCATAGCCTTCCAGATCGACGACGAAGGCCTCGGTCGCGTCGGCCTCGGCGACGGCGGCGAAGTCCAGATTAGGCTGGAACGCCTGATCCATCATCTAGGCCTGCGCCTCGCCGACGTCCGGCCCCTTGGCGGCGTCGAAGCGGCCGCTCAGGGCCGCCTCCAGCCGGGCGCGGGCCTCGGCCACGTCCAGCGGTTCGGGCGTCTGGACGATGCGGTTCAGCGCGGCCTCGGCGCGGCGCCGGGCCTCACCCTTCAGCTTGCCGGTTCCTTCGGCGACCTGACGCATTTCGCCGAGGTCGCCGTTGCAGTGCAGGATGACGTCGCAGCCGGCCTTCAGCGACTGTTCGGCGCGCTGGGTCAGGGTTCCCGACAGGGCCTTCATCGACAGGTCGTCGGACATGATCAGGCCGGAGAAGCCCAGATGCTCGCGCATCAGGCGGATGCCCTTCTTCGACGTCGTGGCCGGGCGCCTGGCATCGACGGCGGTGAAGACGACGTGGGCCGTCATGGCCATCGGCATGTCCGACAAGGCCTTGAAGGGGGCGAAGTCCCAGGCGTCCAGCGTGGCCAGATCGGTCTCGACCACCGGCAGGTCGTGGTGGCTGTCGGCGAAGGCGCGGCCATGGCCGGGGATGTGCTTGATGATAGGCAGGACGCCGCCCGCCAGCAGGCCCTCGGCCGCCGCCCGGCCCAGTTGGGTCACGGTGGCGGGGTCCTGGGCATAGGCGCGGTCGCCGATGATGTCGTGGGCGCCCGGAACCGGCACGTCCAGCACCGGCACGCAGTCGACGGTGATGCCCAGCGCGCGCAGGTCATGGGCCATCAGCCGCGCACCCAGACGCACCAGTTCGCGCGCCGTCATCGGATCATTGACGGCCTTCAGATAGGCTGAGCCCGGCGGATATTTGGGCCAGTGCGGCGGGCCGAGGCGCTGCACCCGGCCGCCTTCCTGATCGATCAGGACCGGGGCGTCGGGCCGGCCCACGCTGTCGCGCAGGTCGTCGACCAGGGCCTTGACCTGATCGGGGCTGTCCACGTTGCGGCGGAACAGGATGAAGCCCCAGGGGCGGACTTGGGCGAAGAAGTCGCGCTCCTCCGCCGTCAGCCTGTGGCCGGAACAGCCGTAGATGGCGGCGGAGGTCATGCGTCTACTTTCCCGCTCGTCTTAGCGGACGATGCAGTCGCGGCCAGCGGCCTTCAGCGCGTTGCAGAAGGCGACGGCGCGGTCGCGGCTCATGCCGGTGAAGGTGGTGCGATAGACGGTCGAGCCGTTGGCGGCGGTGACTTCCTGCACGCGCTTCTCGGCGCCCGAGGCGAACGAGCCGAAGCGGGCGGCGACAGCGGCGTATTCCCGGTCGGCGATGGCGGTCGAGGAGAAGGCGCCAATCTGCACGCCCGACGAACCGCCGGCGGCGGCGGGAGCGGCCGGAGCCGGAGCCGCCGGAGCCGCCGGAGCCTTGACGGCGGGCGCTGCGGTCACAGGCGCGGGGTTGGCCGGAGCGGCCACAGCCGGGGCGGCGGGCGGCAGGGCCGTCGGCGCGGCGGGCAGAGGCTGGGGCGCCGGGCGCGGGGCGACGGCTTCCGGGCCGGGGGTGAAGGTGGGGACGGCGTCGGTCGCCTCGCCGCCGTCGCGATAGACGCGCACGCCCGCTTCCGGGTCGATCGGCTGGGCGTCCAGCGGGGCCTCGACCTTCATGCTTTCGACGGGGGTGCCCACGGCAGGCGGGGCGTCGGTCGAGGACCGCACGCCCGATCGATAGAAGACCACCACGGCCACGATCAGCAGCAGCAGGACGATGGCGCTGATGATCAGGGTGATCGGCGGCGACTTGGCGGCCGGCGCGCGACGGGGATCATAGCTGCGACGCTCGAACGGCAGGTCGTCGTCGGTGGGCGGCGTATAGGCCCCCCGTTCACGGCCGGCGTTGGGGTTGCCTCGGTGATCGTCGTCGTAGGACATGGGTCGCGCTTTCTGGATCGGCTCCGCGCGCGAATCGGCGCGTGAGAAACATCAGTCTAAGCCCGCCCGTGGCCTCTTTCGAATCACAGATCAAGCGCCAGGTCGAGGCTGAACAATTTGCCGTGGACTTCGATGGCGTAGCGGTCGGTCATCCCGGCGATATAGTCGCACACCGCCCGCGCCCGCTTGACCGGATCATCCGACAGGGCCTGGGCCGACCATTCGGGCGGCATGACCTCGGGTTCTTCCATGAACAGGTGGAACAGTTGCGACAGGACGCGGCGCGCCTGGCTGCGGGTGCGATTGACGCGGTAGTGGCGGTACATCCGCTCGAACAGAAAGCGGCGCAGGACGCCCAGGTCGGCCATCATGGCGCTTGAGAACTGCACCATCATCTGCGGGGCCAGACGCACGTCCTCGACGGTGACGATGCGGTGTTCGGCCAGCCGCCGCTCGGTCTCGGCCAGGACGTCGTCGACCATGATGCCGATCATGCGGCGCACAGCCTCCAGCCGGATCATGCGGTCGTCCAGCGCAGGCCAGTCGCGGCGCGCCTCGGCCAGGCAAGGCCCGATCAGCGGCACCTCCGCCAGGTCGGCCAGGGTGAACAGCCCTGCCTGCACCCCGTCGTCCACGTCGTGGTTGTTATAGGCGATGTCGTCGGCGATGGCCGCGCACTGGGCCTCCAGCGAGGCGAAGGTGTCGAGCCTCAGGTCCCAGTCCGCCGCGCCGCCCGGCGCATAGGCGGCGACCGTCTTCCACGCAGGTTCGCCCAGGTGATGCATCACCGGCCCGTTGTGCTTGATGACGCCCTCGACCGTTTCCCAGCTGAGGTTCAGGCCGAGGAATTTCGGATAGCGGACTTCCAGCTCGGTGATGACGCGGAAGCTCTGGACGTTGTGATCAAAGCCGCCGTAGTCGGCCATCTGGGCCTGAAGCTCGTCCTCGCCCGCATGAGCGAACGGCGGATGCCCCAGGTCGTGGGCCAGAGCAATGGTCTCGGCCAGATCGTCGTCCAGCCGCAGGGCGTGGGCCAGCGACCGGGCGATCTGGGCCACTTCCAGACTGTGGGTAAGGCGGGTGCGATAATGGTCGCCCTCGTGCGCCACGAAGACCTGGGTCTTCTCCTTCAGGCGGCGGAAGGCGGTGGCGTGGATGATGCGGTCACGGTCGCGCGCGAAGGGGGTGCGGGTGCGGCTGGCGGGCTCGAAAACATGGCGGCCACGGCTGGCGGCGGGGTCTTCGGCGAAGGACGCGCGGGTCTGGCTCAAGGCGGACAGCACTTCTATTGCAGCACAGGCCTTTGCGAACGCCTGTCCGCTCCTCATATAGAGAGGCGTGAGCACCGTCCAATCCACAGAATCAGTCCGCGACCTGTCGCTTTCGGTTTCCCCCCGCGCCCCGGAAGGCATCCTTCTGGCCGAGAGCGCGGCGAAACGCCTGGCCAAGCTGGCCGAGATCGAGGGCAAGCCGGTCATGCTGCGCGTCGCCGTCGACGGCGGCGGCTGTTCGGGCTTCCAGTATCGGCTGGAGCTGGTCGACGCCGCCGAGGCCGATGACCTGATCATCCGTCGCGACGGTCAGGCGGCGGTGATCGACCCCGTCTCCATCCCCTTCCTCAAGGGCTCCGAGATCGCCTTCGTCGATGAACTGGCCGGCGCGCAGTTCGTGGTGCGCAACCCCAACGCCTCCTCCAGCTGCGGCTGCGGCGTCAGCTTCGCCATCTAGTGCCCCGCTTGGCGGACGCCGAACGGGCGCCCATGTTTCCTTCATGCGCCGCCTGATCCTCACATTCCTGCTTCTGGCCGCCGCGCCCTTGGCCGCCAACGCCCAGACCTGGCCCGGCTGGCCGGGTCCGCCGCCTGCCGGCTACTCGCCCGGCTCGGCCATCGCCGACCAGCACCGCTATGAGATGGACCGCCTGCGCAATCAGGCGGCCGAGCGCGAGGCCCTCGCCCAGCAGCAGCGGCTGCAAACGCAGCTGACGACCCAGCAGCTTCAGGCCGCCCGCCAGCCGACGCCGCCCCTGCCCCCGCCAACCGCCTACGCCCCGCGCACGCTGGAACAGGAACGACAGGCCCGCGAAGCCCAGACCGCCAGACGCGAGGAAATGACGCGCGGCGTCACCGAGATCGACGCCTGGCTGGATCGCCGCCCCGACTGATCCGCCATTAGAGAATTGCATCCCTTCCCTACCCTCCGCGTTTCGGCCTAGCTTTGGGCGAGATTTGAGGGCGGAGACGACATCATGCGTTGGCAGGGCGGACGGCGCGGCGGCGGTATCGAGGACCGGCGCGGCATGGGCGGCGGGGCCGTGGCAGGCGGCGGCATCGGCGTTCTGGTGCTGGCGGCCATCGGCTATTTCGTCTTCGGCATCGACCCGACCACGACCCAGCAGGTCGCCAGCCAGTTCGGCGGCGCCACCCAGTCCGAGCAGGCGGGCAAGATGGGCTCGCCCGAGGATCAGGCCGGCCAGTTCGTCGAGGTCATCGGCTCCAACGTCAACGACGTGTGGAAGACCAAGCTGCGCGGCTACACCCCGCCGACCACGGTCCTCTATGAGCAGGGTACGCAGACCGGCTGCGGCATGGGCCAGTCGGCCATGGGTCCCTTCTACTGTCCAGCGGACCAGAAGGTTTACCTCGACCTCGGCTTCTGGCGCGAGATGGAGACCAAGCTGGGGGCCTCGGGCGCCGACTTCGCCAAGGCCTATGTCATCGCCCACGAGTTCGGTCACCACGTCCAGCATCTGACCGGAGCCACCGACCAGGTGCAGCGCGCCCAGCAGTCGGCGCGGTCACAGGCCGAGGGCAACAAGTATTCCGTCGCGCTGGAGCTTCAGGCAGACTGCTACGCCGGCGTCTGGGCCAGCAACGCCGCCGCCGTCTCGGGCGGTCAGGTGGCGCTGGAGCCCGGCGATCTGGAAGAGGGCATGAAGACCGCCCAGGCCATCGGCGACGACACCCTGCAACGTCGCGGCGGCGGCCGCGTCTCGCCCGAAAGCTTCACCCACGGCTCGGCGGCGCAACGGGTCCAATGGCTGCAACGCGGCTATCAGACCGGCGATCCTGCGGCCTGCGACACCTTCAAGGGCCTCTAATCTGATCCTCCCCCGCCTGCGGGGGAGGGGGACCACGCAGTGGTGGAGGGGGCGGAACCTGCCGCACCTTCTCATCTCGTCACGCCGCGCTTGTCGCTCGCCCCCTCCACCGCCTTGTCAGGCGGTCCCCCTCCCCCGTGTCTTCGACACAAGGGAGGATCGAGGCTTCACCCCACCGTCAAATCCATCTGGGGCGAGACGTGCAGACGTCCTCGCCCCAGATCCAGCACCACGTCGCGGTCTTCGAAGGCCGCCACGCCCAGCAGGGCGTCGGGATAATTGGGCAGGGGCGAATTCGCAAAGACCGGCGTCGCCACCCCGCGCCACAGGTCGTCGCCAAAGGTCACAGTCTTCGCCTCGATCACCCGCGCCCGCGCCACCCCGCCCAGGACGATGCTGGACCCGGCGGTTTCGGCGCGCCCGTCCAGCAGGCCCGCCGCCTCGGCCGCGCCCTGGCTGAGGGCGATCAGCGATGAAAACCCGGTGTCGATCACAGCCCGCATCACAGCCCCTTCGACCGTCACCTCGGCGGTCAGGGCCGTGCCGCTGCGCTTGACCGGGACGGGTCGCAGCGCGGGCGAAACAACATGGCCGTCGGGATCGACCAGACGACTGCGGCGGCGATTCATGTCCAGTTCCAGCACAGCCGCACCCAGCAGGTCCTGTCCCAGCACCAGGGGCGCGCCCAGGCCCGCCTCGTCCGCCAGCGGCCCCAGGTCGAGGATGGCCGCGCGCAGACCTGACACCGTCAGCGTGCCGACCGCCATGTCCAGCGTCACCCCGCGGCCGACCTGCGGCTGCCCCCCCACGCCGTAAGCCACCAGCGGCATATCGAAGAAGCTGGTCAGGCCCAGTTCCTGAACCAGCGCCCGATCGATCACCGAATACTGTGCGCCGCTGTCGATCAGGGCCGTCACCTCACGCCCGGCGATCCGCACCCGCACGGTCGGCGTGGCCGCGTTCTCGACAACGAAAGGGAGCCAGCCGCTGGTTTCGTCACCGGCAAAGGTCAGCGTCGGCCGACGCCAGATCACATGGTCCTTGAGCCACAGGCCGCCGCCGATGGCGGCTGCCGCTGCGGCTGCACGGATCAGAAAGGAACGGCGTCTCATCCCCTCTGACATGGACCGGACCGCGAGGATGCGCCAGTCCTTGCGGCGCCGAAGATCACATCGCCATCTTGTTGCGCCAAATCGCCAAATTACCTTCGCAGACGCAAAATAATCATGACGAAGCGTCGCCCTGCGGCTAGAAACGACCCGTCATGAGCACCTTCCCCGACCGCTACCTTTCGACGCGCGGCGACGCCGCCCCGACCAATTTCGCCGACGCCCTGCTGCGCGGCATCGCCCCCGACGGCGGCCTCTACATGCCGCAGGCCTGGCCGAGCCTGCCCGTCGATGCGGCGCGTCCGGGGCGGACCTATGTGGAGATGGCCAGGGAGGCGATTTCCCCCTTCATCGGCGACGCCCTGCCCGCCGGCGCGCTCGACCGCGCGCTGGACCGCCTGACCCAGGGCTTTGACCACCCGGCGGTGACTCCCCTGGTCGAGCTGGAGCCGGGCCTGTTCGTGCTGGAGCTGTTCCACGGCCCGACCGCCGCCTTCAAGGATCTGGCGATGCAGCTGGTCGCCGCCCTGTCGGACGAGGCCCTGGCCGCCACCGGCCAGAAGCTGACCCTGCTGACCGCCACCAGCGGCGACACCGGCGCCGCCGCCGTGCGCGCCTTTGCTGGCGCCGAGCGCATCAACCTGATCGTCCTGCACCCGCTGGACCGCGTCTCGCCGGTGCAGCGCAAGCAGATGACGACGGTCCAGGCGGACAATGTCCTGAACCTGGCCGTGCGCGGCGACTTCGACGACTGCCAGCGTCTGGTGAAGGGGCTGCTGGCCGAGGAATCCCTGCGCAAGGGCCGCCGCCTGTCGTCGGTCAACTCGATCAACTGGGGTCGGCTGGCGGGACAGATTCCCTATTATATCTCGGCCACGGCCCAGCTGGGTCAGGCGGCGACCTTCGTCGTCCCGACCGGCAATTTCGGCGACGCCTGCGCCGGCATAGCGGCGAAGAAGATGGGTCTGGAAACGCGCGGCTTCGTCGCCGCCGTCAACCAGAACGACGCCCTGGCCCGCGCCATCAACGAGGGCGTCTACGCCCGCCGTCCCGCCGTCGAGAGCGGCAGCGTGTCGATGGACGTCCAGGCTCCGTCCAACTTCGAACGTCTGGTCTATGAAGCCTCGGGCCGCGACGCCGACGCCACCCGCGCCGTGTTCGAGACCTTCGCCCGCGACGGATCCGTCACCCTGTCCCCCGGCCTGCTGGCCGCGCTGAAGTCGGAAGTCTCCGCCGTCTCCATCGATGAGGCGACGACCAAGGCCGAGATCGCCCACGCCCACGCCGCCTGGGGCCGCGTCGTCTGCCCCCACACCGCCGTGGCCCTGGCCGCCGCACGTCAGCTGGACCGCGCCAGCGGCCCCGTCGTCGCCCTGTCGACCGCCCACCCATCCAAGTTCGGGGCCTTCGTCTCGGATGTCCTCGGCTTCCAGCCCGAACCCGCCCCCGTCATCCGCGCCCTGGGCGACCAGCCCGAGCGCCTGACCATCATCGACAACACGGCCGAAGCCGCCCTGGCGGCGGTGAAGGGCTTTAACGCCTAACCCACCCACCGAGGGTGGCGCGGTCGGCCCTCCTCGCATTCCAGCGCCGCGCGATCCCACCCGCCCAGATCGGCGGCGGCCTCATAGGTCGCTTCAAGGAAGGCGCTCAGCACGGCGTCGGGATCGGCTGCGGTCCTGACGGCCTCATAGGGCAGCAGAAACTCGCCCAGCCCCCCGTCCCAGCGCGCAGGCGGCGCCACCGCGGCCGCCTCGAACCCCGGCGGCGCCGGATAGGCGTAGGCGTAGAAGGATGGCTCGCGTGAGGGATCGCCGGGCCAGAAGCCCGCGCTCGACACCTCGTGCGAATAGGCTTCACGCGTCACCGCGTCGGGAAGGTTGGGCGCCCCGCCAGGGTGTAGCGGCGCCGGTCGTCCTGAAAACCGGGTCACCGCCAGATCGAAGGCGCCCCAGAACAGGTGGACAGGGCTGCACTTGCCCAGGAAACGGGTGCGGAACCGGTTGAGGACGCGATCGACCTGGACCAACGCCCGCCAGTAGCCGCGCGCCACCTCGGGATCATAAACTCGAAACCGATGATCCAGCGGAAACGGCGTGGCCTCGGCCATCTCATCCGGGGTCAGGTCGATATGGCAGGTCACGCCCAAAGCGCTCAGGGCGGCCTGCATCTCGGCGTAGAAGTCCGCCACGGTTCCCGATTTCAGCACGATCCGGCGCTCGCCCCCATCGCTGGCGCGGACGACAAGCGCCCCGGTGATGAAGTCGAACTCCATGGAAAATCCGACGACTTCATGAGGTATCAGGCTGGTCGCCAACCCTCGGGCCGAGACCTGCAGCGACACGTGCCAGCCGTGATTAAGCCAGGGTGTCTGCGACAGCTTCACCTTGCCGACGATCTGAGTCCACAGCTGCAAGGTTTCAATCGTCGGCCACAGCGCCATCGACGAAAGTGCGGGCCACGGCTGGCTGGTCTCATACGACGTCATCCAGGCGCTCCCTGTCTTGCGTCTTCTCAAGTCCCGCGCGGCGAGATCGTTGCAGAAGCTTCGTCGAGTTACCGAACAAGGCGTCAGGGCGATGACCAGCCCCGGATGCGGAGCAGCGGCTGAGGGCGCTCGTCTGAGGCGAAGACGAGCACAGCAGCCTTTTCCCCATGGCCTGGCACATAGTCGAGCGTGGCGCCGACCCGTCCTCCTGCCGCCTCTCCCTCGATCTCGACAGCCGCCGCCGTCTGGTCGCCGCGGTTCATGACCTTCACATCCACCGCCCACCCGCTCTCGATGCGCCGGATGGCTTCGGCTTGCACAGTCAGGTCCGGCGGCGACTGGTCAAGAAGGACCGACCGGACGAGAACCACAACGGCGCCCAGGGTGATCATCAGACCGAGCGCGGCGCAAAGCGCCTGCAGGCGCGAAATCCCCTTTCGGATCTGAGGCGATTTGGCGCGCGCCATCCCTAGACCAACAGCCGCGCTGCAGCGGCCCCCAAAGCAGCCGGAAAGGCCAGCACGACGATATTGCTCACAAGAGAATGAACGCCATGACCGTCGAGACCCCCGAAGACCCACAACATCGCGACGCTGGCCGCAAGGCAGATCGCGTAGCCGGGCAAGGTAAAGTCGAGGAACGCTCGCAACGGGGTTTCCTGCTTCTCCTGCCCGGCGAACCCGGCCTCGAACACGATCAGATGGAGCAGGGACACCGACAGGATGAGAAGGCCCAAGGTCCCCAGCGGCGTCGCCCGATAGGCGATCAGCCGCATCTCTTCCGTAGGCGCGAGGTTCATGGCGAAATAGAGCGCTCCCGCAAGCATCAGGAACAGTTCGCCCGGGTAGGAAACCTGTTCCTCGTCACCGTCGCCGGTGTCAGCGGACAACTGGCGCCGTGCGACCAGAGCGCCGAGCGCGGCGGGGATGGCCTGAAGCGAGACCTGACCCGTGGCCGCCGCAAGAGAGCTGCGGTCCAGAACGTTGAAGAGGAACAGCAAGCCCCCCGCCGTGACGAATCCCACGCCGAGCGCGACCCAGGTGTCCAGGGCGTTGTTCAATAGCCCGCGCCGGGCGGAGAATCCGGCGTAGTGCGCGAGACCGTAGAGGAGCGGCAAAGCGGCCAGAACGAATACCAGAAGACGCTCTGGCGCCGCAGCATGTCCAAGCGCCCACATCTCCATGGTCATCATCAAGGGCAGGCAGAACAGCAGCGCGCCGCCGAAAGCTCGACCCAGGTCCCGAAGGTAGGCCGCGTCGCCGGTCCGCTTGTCGGTCGCCGGCGCCCTCATGGCGTTCGCCCCATTGATCGCTCTTCTCCGCGTCTTTCCTAATTGGAAGCTACGGTCGGCGGATTGACGTTCGGCGTCTGGCCGGCCGGCGTGGCTGTCGACTCGCCCCGCGGGCCCGTCGGTGCGTCAGAGGCCGGCGGCGAAGCATCGCCTTCGAAAGTGCGCGCGTCCGCCGCCTGCTCGCCCGTCGTCGGATTCTGGTTGCTGAAGGCGCCGTTGCTGAGCGCCCAGAGCGCGAGAAGCAGGACCGCCGCCGCCGCCGTGGACATAAGCAGGATGGCGAGTATCCGGCCTCCTGGCCTTCCGCCCCTGACATGACGCGCTGCAACCGGACGGCCCGCGTTGACAGCGGCGGCAGCCTTTTCGTGGCGGTGGGTTTCTTCGGGAATCATGGCGGCCTCTCGTTTCAGGGGTTGGCAAGGCAACGCCACCCAAGCCTCGCTGTTCCACGCCTGCGAAGCGCGAGCCGGCCTCATATCTGAACGGTTGGCGTCACGGTCGACGGCGAACTTCCCAGTCGAGCGTCCACCGCCCCGCCCCGGCCGGCTTCAACTCCGACGCCGCCGCCGGGGTCTGACGATCAAACCCGTCCAGCAATAGAGACGTCCCGCTGACCGCCGCCACGGTGGCGTTGGTCTGCCAGAAAGGCCCCGACATGCCCCGGATGGTGAAGCGGATATGAACCGTATCGTTGACCTTTGGCATGGCGCAGCCTTTCCCTGTCGACAGCCTTGGCCATCATGCGGGGTCTTGTGCACGGCCTGTCGCCTTCTGTCTCCTGGGCACAGTCCAGAACGGCGTTGCGGGCCTCCGCCTTCCTTCAGAGCGTCGCCAGAAACGCCGCCAGGGCTTCCCGATCCTCGGCTTCAAGGTCCAGGCGACGAAGCAGGGGATCGGTCGTCGGAAACAAGGGATCGGCCTCCTGACCGGCGCGCGGGTGGGGCTGCGCGCCGCGACGCCGCCTTTTCCTCGCCCCTCGCGTGACACCTCCGGGCGCAGCCGCGACTTTACCGTCCGGATCGATTTTCGGTCTCTACCACTTGCCGGCTAGTCGGCTCGGGCGCCCGAAGGCGATGAGCGACCTGCAAGACGGCTGCAAAGGATCTGAACCGACGCCGTTGGTAAACAGCCAAAGCCCGCCACCCGGAACAGGCGCGAAACGAATCATGACCGAATCAACGACACGGCCTGATTCAGCATTTGTTCCCTACAAGATATTGTAGCTTAACGCAGATTAACCGCTAGGATTTTCTTGCCGGGCGCCCGTCTCGCGACTTGCGTCTTTCCCTCGCCGCCGTGACCCGCTAGGGACGGGGCGCGACGGCCCCGTAGCTCAGCCGCATAGAGCAAGGCTTTCCTAAAGCCGAGGTCGCAGGTTGGAGTCCTGCCGGGGTCGCCACGACTGTCGGGACCAGGTAGCGCCCGCTCAGAACCATTTAAGAACGGCGCAATATGAGAGTCATTCTCAACGCGCCATCAAGCGGCACCCATTGAAGGTCTGCGATGCGCCAGTAGCGGTCATTGCACCCCTGTCCGAAAGGCGACCTTCCGATCCTCGGGCGGATGTCCGTTTTCCGGCAGTGTGCCTGAGGCCGGGTTCGACCCATCAGGGACGTCCGGTTCGTCCGCTTTCGATCAACGGCGTGGCCGCGTGAGAATCCCAGAAGGCGTCCATGAATGAGCGGAACCACCCGCTATCCATGCCCATCCAGCGCATGCCCTCCTCAGGGGTGGCGATGATGAGACCCCAAGGACACTTGGGACCAAATCCTTCATCGCAATATACGATTAGCGTGTCTGAAATCGCCTCATGATCGAACACGATCCATCCGTCGAACTGTTGACCTGGACGACCGTAATTCCAGTTAAGTTTGACGGGGCGTGGGTCGACAAGGCCGTTACGCGCGGCCTCTTTCACAGAGGCGTCCGTGAGAACTGACATTTCTCGAGCGATAAGTGCGGATATGTTGGCTGCGGATGCGGACATTTTCAGAGGCTACCCCAGCGGGACGCCAATGTCCGCTATCCACCCCTAGCTGAAGTTGGCGGCGCCCGCTTTTGGGTCGCCTGGCCAAGGTCCGGTTTGGGGCCAGATGACTCTGTCGCGTCACGACCCAAAGCGGGCTTTCCACAGTTGCCTTGTGGCTGACGCGTCTAAGGCGGCGCCGATCGTGGTGGAGGGCGGCACGGCGTCCTAAGCGTCACCCTGCGTCACGACGAAATCAGCGACGCCATCGACGTCTCGAGCCCCAAGTCCCGGACACGCAGGATGTAGGGGACACCGCGCTTCTCGCCTCAGGCGTCCGCGACCAGAGATTGATCTGGGCGCGGATCGCTAAGGTCGGGGTCGGCTTGTATTCAACCCAGCCCTCCAGGAAGTCGCGGCCTCTCCACGTGAACTGCACATCGGGATCAATTCCGGCAGCGGCTCCAGCGGAGCCGCCTTCGCCCCTGAGGAGGGCCGGGGCTGGGAGGTCGGACTGTCCGGACGCTGGGACGGTCTCGATGTCGGCGTCACCGCGTTCGACATCGAAAAGAGCAACGTCCTGACCACCGACCCTAACGACGTCAACTTCCTGGCGCCGGTCGGGTCGTTGCGAAGCCGTGGCGTCGAGTTCGACGCCTCCTTGCGCATGGGCCGGCGGTGGCAGGTTGTGGCCAACTTCATCTGGAACGAGGCCCGGAACAACGACGACACCTTCGCCACGCCTCTGGCCCTCAATGTACCGGATCAATCGGGCACGGTGTTCGTCGTCTATCGCTCGGATGCGGGCCGCGAATGGTCGTTGAGCGGCGGCGTGAGCTATGTCGGAGAAAGGTCCGGCGCGACCGACACCAGCGGCCTTCTGCTGCCCGGCTATTGGAAAACCAAGGCGGCCTTCGAGACGCCCCTCACCCCGAAGATCACCTTCCGGGCCGAGGCGGACAATCTTCTGGACGAACACTATGCCCAGAGCTCGTACAACTCGAACTGGATCTATCCCGGCGCCCCGCGAACCCTCCGGGCATCGCTGAGAGCCGAGTTTTGAGGGTCCACGGCCAAATACCGACAAGAGTCTTGGTCGAGGTTGAGGCGGTCGTATCCGAAAAGCAAAACTTCCGAAGCGCCAATCTGAGTCAGGCATGGTCATTTGCAGACGTCGCGAATGCGCCAGGACCGGACTCTGACCTCGCTCCGGGAAGTGGACATTGGCCTGCCGTCGATACGATCCTTCAGCGGATGGCGCCGTGCACCGCCTCAGACATGTCGAGCGCCGCACTATTCGGCAACACCGCCCGAGCGGACCACTTCGTCGAGCACCATCACTCGCTTCGTCGCCGGTTTCGAACGCAGGCCAGGTCGGGCGGCGACCATCCTGACAATACAGTCCCCGGCACCCAGTACCCGGCGGAACATCCGCGTCCGACTCTGGAGTCGAACCACATATGCAACCGTTGCAGCAGCATGGTTAGCTCGACGCCAGATCAATAAAAGCCTAAGGCCCAGGCGAGCGGCCCGGCGTCATGCCCGGTTATTTCTGTCACAGACCGCATCTATGGCGTGCGGCGTGCGTCAGGATAACTCCGCCAAAGGATTTCGGGTCGAAACCGCTGCAGAGGCCGGTGGCGAACCTCGACACGCCGACCTCTCGGATGCCGATTGGCGTGCGGTGCGACATGCGGTGCTGGTCTATGTCCGGCGTCGCGGCCATTCCCGCGATGTGGCCGAGGATGTCGCCCAGGAAAGCCTGACCAAGCTTCTGCACTATACGCGGCAGGGTCAGACGGCGAGCCTTTTCGCCCTGGCGTTCAGGATCGCGGCCAACTGTCTCGTCGACCGTTTTCGCGGGGAGTCTCGCTATGGAGACGCTGTCTTGGACACCTATCCCTGCGGTGAACCGCTGCCGGACAGGATCGCATCGGACCGCCAGCGACTGGCCCGGCTAACCGCCGCCCTTGAACGGCTTCCTCCGCTGAGGCGCGCGGTGCTGTTACGGAGACGGATCGACAACCAATCCATCCCCCGCATCGCGGCCGAGATGAATCTCTCGACGGCCGCCGTCGAGAAACATGTCGTGCGAGGGCTTTCAGATTTGCGCGAAGCGATGGAAGACGGGGAAGAACTCAAAGGATCGCTCTCGTGACGCCCAGTGAAAAGGTGAGAACCGAGGCCGCCTTCTGGGTTGAGCGCATGAACCGTCCGGCCTTCGACGCACGAGACGGCGCCGCCTTCGATCAGTGGATGCGGAGCGACGCGGACAATCGCGAAGCCTTCGCCGCCATGGCCGCGCTCTGGGACGACGGATTTCCAAGGCCGGACGCGAGGCCTGAACAAGCCTTGCTGGACGGCTCGAACTCTCTGGCTGCGGATCGATTTCCTGGGCGCCCACGATGGGTCGCGGCATCGATCTTCGGCGCGTCAGCGGCGGCGCTGATTGTCGGCGCGCTCATTTCCACCACCTTGCCGCGCAGCTATTCCAGCCTGCCGGGACAGGGGCATGCGATCCAGTTGGCTGACGGCTCGACCGTACACCTGGGGGGCAACAGTCGGATCGACGTGCAGTATCTGCCATGGCGCCGGACAGTTAGACTGGAACGCGGCGAGGCGGGCTTCGACGTTGCCCACGACACAAACCGCCCCTTCGACGTCGACGCCGGTCAGGTCAACGTCGTCGTGCTCGGCACCGCGTTTCACGTCGATCGACTGGCCCAGGGCCGCGTCGGCGTCGCCGTGACCCGCGGGGCCGTAAACGTTAAAGCAGACAAGGGCAGCGACAGGCTGGCGGCCGGCGATGCAGTTCGAGTGACCGATCAAGGCATCGAGAGGGTCGCCATGCAGGTGGAAGACAGCCAGTGGTCGTCCGGCTGGTTCGTCGCGCAAAACATTCCCCTCTCCGATCTGGTCGAGAAATTACGCCGGCACAGCAAAACTCCAATAGAAATTTCTGACATCAAATCAGAAAACCTGATGATCGTGGGTCGATTCAATGTTTCCGATCCCGAAACCGCCCTGAAAGGCATCGAAAGCTCATACGATATAGAACTCTCGCGCCGATCTGGAACTCTCTTTATTTCCACACCAAACTGAAACATAAACGACGCGAAAACTTACACATTCTATTTGTCCGGTTCCTCTGCGCCGGACCGTTTTCCCCTCGAAACCAACTCGGGGGACTTCATGCGAAACCACCTTATCCTTCTGCTCGCCACGACGGCGATCGTGCCCATGACGGCGTCGCCGGTCTGGGCCCAGGCGCCCGTTGAACGCAGCCGCACCTACAGCTTCAACCAGCCGGCCCAGGAGCTTGAAACCGCACTCATCGCCTTCTCCCGCGTGACCGATCTGCAGGTCGCGTCTTCGGCGGCCGATCTTGAAAGCCTTCGCGGCGCACCGTTGAACGGGTCGATGACGGCGTCCGCAGCCCTGGCGGAACTGACACGCGGACTTCCGGTTGATGTCCGTCTTTCCGGCCGTACGGTTTCCGTTTCCCGTCGTCAGGGGGCTCATGTGGCTCTGGCCCAGGCTCCAACCACGGCGTCGATCCCGGCCCAATCGGCAGTTCAGCCAACCTACCCCTCGGAAACGCTCACGACCCTCGACGAGGTCGTCGTCACAGGCTTCCGGTCGAGCCTGAGCCGCGCCTTGTCGCGAAGGAAGGCGGCGACGGGGTCGCAAGAAGTCATCCTTGCCGAGGACATCGGCGCCTTTCCCGACCAGAACCTGGCGGAGGCGCTCCAGCGCGTTCCCGGCGTGGCGATCACGCGGGACAGCGGTGAAGGCCGACAGATTTCCTTGCGGGGCCTGGGCCCCGAGTTCACCCGCACCCAGTTGAACGGCATGGAGGTTCTCAGCAATACGGCGTCCGGCATGGACAGCCGAAGCGGCGCCAGCCGCTCTCGCTCATTCGACTACAGCGTCTTCGCCTCCGAACTTTTCAACCAAGTGGTGGTCGAAAAGTCCTACGCCGCAGAACAGGACGAGGGCGGGATCGGCGGCACGGTGTCGCTGCGCACGGCCAAGCCCTTCGACTATCAGGGCCGGACCTTCGTCGCCAACGCCAAGGTTCAGTCCAACCAGTACACTGACACGCCGGGACCGCGTCTCGTCGCGCTGGCGTCGGACCGCTGGGGTGACTTCGGCGCTCTGGTGTCGGTCGCCTACAGTTCCGCCGAGACGGTCGAGTGGGGCTATCGCAACTGGAACTGGTCCAAGATGAATTTCGGAGCGGCCAACGTCGGTTCCGGCGTCTCGGCCGAGGATCGCGACAGACTGGTCAACGCTACGGGCGCCGAACGGGCCTGGAACTCCCGCGCGCAGACCTATGGCACCTGGTTCAATGAACGCGAGCGGATCGGTCTGACCTCGACGCTGCAGTATCAGCCCAGCGACGCGACCGACGTCACGCTCGATCTGATGTACGGGCAACTCACGAACAACCGGGACGAGCACGTACTGGGCAACGCCGGCACGAACGGCCTGTCCGCCAACGACGTCCGCGGAACCCAGGTGCTGCAGTCTGTCACGCTCGACCGCTACAACAGCATCACGGACGCCGTCGTGTCCGGCGTCGATGTTCGCTCCGAGTCCAAGCCGACCGTCGATCAGACCGAGTTCTGGCAGGCCGCCTTGAACGGGCGCACCATGCTGACCGACAATCTGGAGGTTTCCGGGCTTCTGGGCTGGTCGAGTTCGACCTTCGATTCCAACTGGCAGCGCGTCTATCTGGAATCCGTGGGTCACACGGTGTCGTTCAGCGGCTTGGACACGGACAACCCGGTCAATACCTACGACTTCGATCCGACCGATCCTGAGGCGTGGGATCTGCAGTCGATCCAGTGGCGCCGGGACCATATCGAAAACGAATTCTACACCGGCGAGGCCGGGCTGAAATGGACGCCCAGCGCCATCTCGACCATCAAGGCGGGCGCATCGTTCAAGAAGTTCACCAACAGCGGTTTCCGCTATGATGCGACCGCCAACTACGAAAATCGCAACGCGCTGGCCTCGATCCCGACGATGCTGACGGACCATTCCACCGCCCTGCCCTATGTGGTCGGCGACGTGGCTGCGATCTTCAAAGCCTTGGGACAGAGCGGAACCCTTGACGCCCGGAACCTGTCGGTCGGAACCGACTATTCGGTCGAGGAGCAGACGGTGTCGGCCTTCGGCCAATACGACCTCGACACCGACGTCGGCCCGTTCGGTCTGCGCGCCAATATCGGCGTGCGCTACTACGACACCGAACTGGTTTCCATCGGCTCATCGGTCACCAGCGCCGGGCTCGTGCCCGTCGAAATCACCAATCGCTACGAGGGCTTCCTGCCGGCGCTGAACATCGCCCTCGACGTCAGCCCCGAACTCGTCGTGCGCTTCAGCGCCAACCGCAACATCAGCCGCCCCGCTCTCGGCGATCTCAGCGCGGCCGCCACGGTGCGGGTCGCGGGCTATGGCGGCACGATCAGCGCGGGCAACCCCAACCTGACCCCCTACACGGCGGACTCGATCGAAGGCGCCATCGAATATTATGACGGCAAACGCGGCTACCTGGGGCTGAGCGTCTTCCACAAGGAGATGAAGTCCTTCGTCACGACCGAGACCTCGACCGTCCCCTACAGCGAAACCGGCTATCCCCTCGATCTGCTCGAAGAGGGTCAGGACGGCTCGGTCGTGTTCAACTTCACCCGGCCCGTCAACGGTCCCGGCGCGGGGATCCGGGGCGTCGAGTTGTCCGCCCGGCGTGATTTCGACTTCCTGCCGGCGCCCTTGGACGGCTTCGGCGTATTGGCCAATGTGACCTATGCGGATGGCGAGACGGACGTCTTCTACAACGGCGTCGCGCACCGGCTTCCATTGGTCGATCTGTCCAAATGGTCCTACAACGCCACCCTCTATTACGACAGCGAACGGGTCGGCGGGCGTGTGTCGATGGCCTCGCGCTCGCGCTATCGCAAAGGCAACGGCGGCAACGACAACGTTGGTGAGTATTTCGCCCCGTCCACCGTGGTTGATGCGACGGCCTACTACAATGTGACGCCCTCGGTTCAGATTCGGGTCGATGCGCTCAACATCACCGATGAACCCGTCACCCAGTATGCCGACACCGACGCCCGCCGTCTGATGACCAGCACGGTAAGCGGCCGAACCCTGTCCATCGGGGCCTCCATCCGATTCTGAAACGGATGAGGCACGGCCGCACCGGTCCCCCGGTGCGGCCGCATTCCCATGATCTCGACATCACCTGGCCCCAGCTGACCATGATTCATCATCCTATCGACCGCCGCGGCGTTCTGCTGTCCGGCCTTGGCCTCAGCCTTTCCGCCGCGGGGGCTGCTGCAAAGGGCCGGGACGTGCCGTTTTCGGCCGACCCCTTCACCTTGGGCGTGGCGGCCGGCGATCCCGCGCCCGACGGCTTCGTCATCTGGACACGCCTTGCGCCCAACCCCCTGGTTCAGGACGGCGGGATGCCGCCTGTAGATGTCATGGTGGGTTGGGAGGTATCGGCGGACCCGACCTTCCGTCGGATCATCCAGCACGGACGCGGGATCGCGCGCGCGGCGCTCGCCCACTCGGTCCATGTCGAGGTCGCCGGCCTGCCCTCTCACCGGCCCTACTGGTATCGGTTCTTCGCGCCCGGAAACCTGCCGAGCCCCGTAGGATGCGCGCGTACGCTTCCGCTTCCCGGCGCGACCGTGGGTCAGATGCGATTTGCATCGGTGGGCTGTCAGGATTTCGAGCGCGGCTTCTATACCGCCTATCGTCACCTCGCGGCGGAACCCGACCTCGACGTCGTCTTCCACTATGGCGACTACATCTACGAGTTCGGCCCCCGAGAGCACGACGTCGTGCGGCGTCATTGGGGCGGCGAGACCACCACGCTTTCGGACTATCGCCTGCGCTATGCGCAATACAAGCTGGATCCAGATCTGCAGGCCGCCCATGCGGCTGCGGCCTTCGTCATGACGTTCGACGACCACGAGATCGACGACAACTGGGCGGGCGAGCACGGCAAGGACGGCGACCCTCCGGCGGTGTTCGCGGCACGCAAGGCCGCCGCCCTGCAGGCCTGGTTCGAACACGTCCCCGTTCGCCCCCGCGTCCGGCCCGGCGTCGCCGGCGCCCAGGCCTTCCGTCGTTTCGATTTCGGTCGCCTGATGCGGATGCACGTTCTCGACACACGCTCCTATCGCAGCCTTCAGGAATGCGAAGGCGGAGACATGACGCCGACCGAACGCGCCGCCTGCAAGCCGGCCTATGCCGCCTCACGCACGATGTTGGGCGCTGAACAGGAGGCCTGGCTGGATGCCGGTCTCGTGCCCGGCTTCGGCTGGAACTTCATCGCCCAGCAGGTGATGGTGATGCCTTACGACGTCCGAAAGGACGGAGAGACCGCGGTGCGGCGCAGCACCGACAACTGGAACGGCTATCCGCAGGCGCGGCTCGGCCTCATCGACAGCATCAGACGCAAGGCATTGACCAATGTCGTGATCGGCAGCGGAGACATGCACCAGAACGTCGTGGGGTATGTGCCGCAGAACCCTCAGGATCCGACATCCGCGCCCATCGCCAGCGAGTTCCTGGCGACATCGATTTCATCGGGGGGCAGCGGCGGGCTGCGCCATCCGAACGAACTGAACGTGCTGGACAACAACCCGAACGTTCAGTTGCTCAACAATCAGCGCGGCTACCACCTCTACACCGTCTCGCCGAACGACTGGACGGCGGACATCAAGGTGCTGGATCAGGTCGACAAGCCAGGTGGCCTGGTCAGCACCTTGGCGCGCTACTCGGTCGATCCGCGCGATCCGCGACCTCGGAAGGTGTGAAGGTGTGCGCTCCTGTGCTCATAGAAAGAGCCGTGGTCCAAAAAGACGGCGATAGCCACCCTGGTAGTCACACCTAATGGCGGGGCCATTAGAACGATCATCACGGGGAGAAGACATATCACGACGGGAGTCTACGCCAGCCGTAAAGCCGGCAGAGGGCAGCCCTATGAGAGTATGAATGAGCGAGCGTTCTTCATGCATTGTGAAGTCGACACCGAGGTCGTTGATTATCGCGCTCAGATGTTTCGGCTGGAGTTTGTTCTGGATGGCCGAAAGCGAACTTATATCGTCGATTGCGTCAGGTTGCTTGCCAGCGGAGTGATCGAGCTCGTAGAAATAAAGAACGATCGTAGGGCGCTTAAAGATCCGGATTATTCTTTGAAACTCGATGCTGTCCGAACGGTCTGTGACCGGATCGGTTGGCGTTTACGTGTTATTTTCAAGTCCACCCTATTCGGCCCTCCCCACATTTATCGGAATATCAGTGACGTTCAGTCCTGGCGGCTGACCGAGTACGGCAAAGCGGACGTTTTCGAGGTCGCTCGTCGTTTGCAAGGCGGCGTGTCGCTGACATTGGCGGAACTCGCAGACGCGTTAGATCGCTGAGGAGACTTCTTGTCGAGCTAACACTCTCATTGGCTGAGCCGCTCTTAGGTGGCTTGACGTCAAATTGAGCCGCTCTTAGCCGGTCTCGTTAAGTGGTCGGTTTTCTCAAAGCCAATGGCTACCGCTTTTGAGTGAGCAGCTCTTAAGTGGTCCCGACATGTCGCGCCCACTCAAGAGTGCGTACGAAACCCCTCAAGACTGATCCAGGTCGGACTTGGCGGGCTAAGGGCGCGTCGTTCGCGATCGCTGCTGGCCACGCCACGTACCTCCAGATAACGTCAGCAGCGGGTTTTCCGACCTTGCTGCTTCGGCGTAGCCCAACGACAGTTTTCCAAATCATACCGGCCGGGGCAGCATTCCGTCCCCCTCCCCGATCCCGGCTGCGGCCTCACACCTGCATTCGCGGCGGCGTGCAGCGCGGTCCGCGTTTCGTCCTGGCTAGACCGTGGTTTCAAACAAGCGCCGCTGAAAGCTCGGACGTCTTGAAGGGTTTCGTCAGTCTGGGGAGATAGGCTGGAACGCCGTCGACATCCGCGTAGCCGGAGATGATCAGAACTCTCACATCACCCAAGACGTCCTTGAGACGCAGTGCGAGCTCGGCGCCGCTCATCCCGGGCATCAGGTGGTCCGTCACCAGCCAGGTGGGTCGCAACCCCTGATCGATTTTTTGCAAGGCGTCCTCGGCAGACCCCGCCTCTACGACGGCGAAACCGAGATCCGACAACATGTCCGCTGTCGTCATGCGCACCGTGTCCTCGTCGTCCACCAGAAGCACCAGGCCGTGCGCGCGGGGCGCAGCATTGAGCAGAGACGCAGGTCCGTCGCCCTGTTCCCGCGGATCGGTCGGCGGCAGCCATAGGTCGATGTTCGTGCCGAGGCCTGGCTTGCTGGAGATGGTCAATGCCCCTCCGAGTTGCGACGCCAGGCCGTGAGCCATCGACAGGCCCAGGCCGGTGCCCTGACCGATGCCCTTGGTCGAAAAGAAGGGCTCGACCGCCCGGGCCAGGGTGGTTTCGTCCATCCCGATCCCCGTGTCTGCGACGGACAACCGAAGATAGGACCCGGGCGAAAGCTTCGACGGATGATCGGCGGCGATCTGGACGAGGTTGGCCGAAATCCGCAGATCGCCGCCCTCACGCATGGCGTCGCGGGCGTTCACCGCAAGGTTCAGCAGAGCCATCTCTATCTGGTTCTCATCGCCTCGCGCCGGCGGCAAGTCGGCCTCGACGTCCACAATGACCTTGATCTGCGGGCCGACGGTGCTGCCGATCAGATCCGCCATCTCGGCTATCAGACCGCCCAGGTCGATCGGAACCGGCTGAAGCGGCTGTCTTCGCGCAAAGGCCAGAAGCCGCTGCACGAGCACCCTCGCCCTTTCCGCCGACTGGATGGCGCCGCCGATCAGCCTCTGCTCTCGCGGGCCTCCCACGGCCTTGCGCTGAAGCAGGTCGAGAGAGCCGATGATGGGCGTCAGAAGATTGTTGAAGTCGTGAGCCACCCCGCCGGTCAACTGTCCCATGCTTTCGAGCTTCTGGCTCTGCCGCAGGGCCGCCTCCGCCCGCTCGCGCTCCACAATCTCGAGGCGCAACGCCGTGAGAGCGGATGTCAGTTCAGACGTGCGGTCGGCGACGGTCTGTTCCAGTTCGCCTGCGAGAGCTTGCAACGCCGCCTCGGCCCGGACCCGCTCGGTGATCTCGTAGCCGCCGACGAAGATTCCTGTGACCTCCCCTCCATCGCGGATGGGTTCGTAGATCAGATCGATAAAGCGCTCGGCTTCGTCGCCGAACTGGATCGGGAAGGTTCGCGCAATGAAGGGCTGGCCTGAACGATAGACCTCGTCCAACAGGGCGTTGAAGCCCTGATCGACAAGGTCCGGGAACACCTCCCGCGCTGATCGGCCGATTACCTTTCGACCTTGTACAAGCTGGGAATAGGCGTCGTTCACATAGTCGAACACATGGTCCGGACCGCTGAGAAGGGCGACGAATCCCGGCATCTTCTGGAGCATAGCCCGCTGCCGCGCCTCGGCTTTCCGGCGGGCCGAGATGTCGTTGAACAGGATAGCCACCCGAGGCCGTTCTCCGCCGCTGAACCGATAGGCATGAACGTCGAACCAGCGCCCGAGCAGATCCGATCCCTGTTCGAAACTCTCAGCCTCCCCCGTGCGCGCCACCCGGCCATAGGTGTCGAACCAGTGTTCCTCGAGGCTAGGGGCGGCGTCGCGTAGCCATTGCCCGAAGATGTCTCGCGGAAAGCCCGTCTCGGCGTAGAAGGCCGGATTGGCCTCCACGACCCGGTAGTCGACGCGCCCGCCCGCCGCATCCAGGTCGACTTCGACGACGCAGAAGCCCGCCTCGATCGCTTCGAACAGGGCCACATAGCGGGCCTCGCTCTCGACCAGCGCGGCTTCCGTAAGCTTGCGTTCTGTGATGTCCAGCGCCGTGCCAATAACGCGCACGCACGCCCCGGACGCATCGAAGACGCCACGCCCACGCGCCGCCACCCAGCGGACCACGCCGTCCTCCTTGCCGATCGTCCGGTACTCGACGTCGTACATGGCCCGACGCTCGGGGTCGCAAGCCGCGGCGTAGGCGGAGAGGGTGGGTTCGCGGTCGTCCGGATGCAGGCCGGCGTAGTAATCAGCCATGCTGACCGTCGCCTCTGCAGAGATGCCGAACATCTGCTTGATGCTTGGCGGCCAGAAGAGCGTGTCCCGTCGCGGGTCCACGTCCCAGAGCCCGATCTCCGCCGCATCGGTCGCCAACCTCAGCCGTTCTTCGCTGAACGCGAGGCGCTCTTCAGCCTGATGCCGCTCCTGGATGTCGACGACGGAACCGACGAAGCCCAAGAATTCCCCCAACGCCCCGAACCGGGGGCGAGCCGCATCGATCGCCCAGCGATAGGACCCATCCCGGCTGCGTAGCCTGTATTCGAGCTGGAACGCCGCCTGCCGACGGTTTGCGTCGAGAAAGATCGCCTCGGCACGCTCCCTGTCCTCAGGATGACTGGCGTCCAGCCAACCATAGCCCTCGGCGTTTTCGGGCGTCTGTCCCGTATGCTCGTACCAGCGCTGGTTCAGATAGATACAGCGGCCGCCTGCATCCGTGACCCAAAGCATGACCGGCGCATCGTCCGCCAGATGTCTGAATTCTGTGTCGATGCCGTTCGCCGAGAAGGTCTCTGATGATTCAATCGACGCCATTTGACTCTCGCAGCAAGCCAGGAATGCCCTCAGGGGGAGGCGTTGCGCCTACGGTTGTATAGACTGACGCGCCGCCAGACACGGCTTTTACACGCCCTGTCTATGGGACATCATACGCAAGTTGATCGATCCGAAGCTGACGCATAGTGCGTCAATGGCCGGTACGGCTTCCAAGTCGGACGCCCCCGGCCACACCCTGGGCGGCTATTCGCAACGCATCGTCGTCAGCGACAGGGTCGTGGAGAAGGTCAGCCAATGGAACTCGCGTCCATGTCAAGGCAGCGCCTGCGTTAGGCTTGACCCTCTTCAAAAACGCGCCACCTTGAACGCGACATGAGTGATCGTTCCGCAGGTCTGGCCCCATCGCGCGTTACGGCGATCCTGGGTCCCACCAATACCGGCAAGACCCATCTGGCGGTCGAGCGGATGCTGGGTCACGCCTCGGGCATGATAGGCCTGCCGCTGCGTCTCCTGGCGCGCGAGATCTATGAGCGGGTCGTCAAGCAGCGCGGTGCCTCAGCCGTCGCCCTGATCACCGGCGAGGAGAAGATCGTCCCGCCGCGTCCCGCCTATTTCGTCTGCACCGTCGAGGCCATGCCGCTGGAGCGTCAGGTCGAGTTTCTGGCGGTCGACGAGATCCAGCTGGTCGCCGACCCCGAGCGCGGCCACGTCTTCACCCAGCGCCTGCTGCACGCGCGCGGCCGGTTCGAGACCATGTTCCTGGGGGCCGGGACCATGGCCCCGCTGATCCGCGCCCTGGTCCCCGACGCCGAGATCATCACCCGCGAGCGCCTGTCCACTCTCAGCTACGCCGGGTCGAAGAAGCTGACCCGCCTGCCCCGCCGCAGCGCCGTCGTCGCCTTCTCGACCGAGCGGGTCTACGCCATCGCCGAGCTGCTGCGCCGCCAGAGGGGCGGGGCCGCCGTGGTCATGGGGTCCTTGAGCCCCCGCACCCGCAACGCCCAGGTCGAGCTGTTCCAGTCGGGCGAGGTGGACTTCCTGGTCGCCACCGACGCCATCGGCATGGGGCTGAACATGGACGTGGACCATGTCGCCTTCGCCGGGCTTCGCAAGTTCGACGGCACGCGCACCCGCTGGCTGCACGCCGCCGAGATCGGCCAGATCGCCGGGCGCGCCGGTCGCCACCTGCGCGACGGCACCTTCGGCGTGACGGGCGAGGCCGAGGAACTGGACGAGGACATCCTCGAACAGGTCGTGACCCACCGTTTCGATCCGGTCGAGGCCGCCGAGTGGCGTCATGGACGGCTGGACTTCGACACCCTGCCCGACCTGCTGCGCTCGCTGACGGTGACGCCTCAACGCTTCGGCCTGCGACTGACGGCCCAGGCCTTGGACGAGACCCTGCTGCGGCGCTTTGCGGCGGACGAGGACGTCAAGAAGATCGCCCGCTCGCGCGGCGCCCTGATGCGGCTGTGGGAGACCTGTCAGCTGCCGGACTTCCAGAAGACCACCCTGGACGAACACGCCCGCCTGTCGAAGGAGATCTTCACCGCCCTGACCAGCCGACGCGGCCGCCTGACCGAGGACTGGGTGGCGCCGCGCTTCAATGACCTGGACCGCGACGACGGCCAGATCGACCAGCTGTCGGCCCGGTTGGCCGGGGTGCGGACCCTGGCCTACATCGCCAACCGCCCCGACTGGATGGATCAGGCCCAGGGCTGGCGCGACAAGACCAAGGCGCTGGAGGAGCGGCTGTCCGACGTCCTGCACGAACGCCTGACGGCGCGCTTTGTCGATCGGCGCACCACGGCCCTGATGCGGGCGCTGAACGTGCGCTCCGACACCGTAGCGGGCGTGGCCGACGACGGCGAGGTGACGGTCGAGGGCGAGGTGGTCGGTCATCTGGAGGGGGTTCATTTCACCCCCGACGCGGGCGGCTCGGCCTTGGCCGACCGGGCGCTGCGACAGGCCGCGACCCGGGCCGTGGGGCCGGAGATCGCGCGCCGCCTCGGCAAGCTGGCGGCCGAGGCGAACGACGCCTTCAGCGTCATTCCCAATCCGCGTTCGGGCGGCGGCGACGTCCTGTGGAAGGGCGCATTGACGGCCCGGATCACAAACGACGACCCCTTCGCGCCACGCGTGCGGCTGCTCGGCGATCTTGGCCCGGTGCCGGCGCGCGAACGGGCGCAGCGCCGCATCGAGGCCTGGCTGGCGTCCGAGGCCGGGCGAGCCTTGCGTGAGCTGCGCCGCCTCCGTCAGGCGGTCGACAGCGGCGCCCTGACCGGCCTGCCGCGCGGCCTGGCCTTCCGCCTGATCGAGGCGGGCGGCGTCATTCCTCGCGCCGACGTCGAACGCGATCTGGCGGCGTTGAGCCAGCACGAGCGGCGCACGGTCAAGACCTTTGCGATCCGGGTCGGCGCCCATTCCGTCTGGCTGCCTGGCGCGTTGAAGTCCCGCGCCCGGTTGCTGGCGCAAGCCTTCGTGACCGAGGCCTTCCGCCCGGGCGGAGAGGCCCTGATCCCCTTGCCCTCGCCCGCCCCGTCGCCTCGCGCGCTCGCCGCCTTCGGGCGCCGGGCGGTTGGATCATGGAGCGCGCCCGTCGAGGCGTTGGAACGCTTCGCCGAACTGTCGCGCGCGGCGGGCAAGGCGCCGCTGTCAGAGGAGGCCCTGAGCGAACTGGGCTGGACCGCTGAACAGGCCAGGCAGGTGCAGGCGGCCCTGCGCCTGCCTCGCGCCGACAAGGCGGCGCGCCCCGGACAGCCGACCGCCCCGTCCAGGGATTCGCCCTTCGCTGCCCTGGCGCAACTGACCTCGCCGCCCGCGCCCCCGCGCCGCAAGCGCCGCCCGAGGCGCAAGGCCGGCTCCGCGTGACCTCCGTCCGCGAGGCGACGCAAAGCTGTCGCATCGACCTCTGGCTATGGCGCGCCCGCTTGGCCAAAACGCGCGGCGTGGCAGCCGCCATGGTCGAGCGGGGCGCCATCCGCCTGACCCATCACGGCGTCCAGACCCGCCTCGACAAGCCCAGCCGCAACGTCCACCCCGGCGACGACCTCCTGTTCGCGCAAGGCGGACGTCTGATCGCGGTGCGCGTGCTCCAATTAGGCGAAAGGCGCGGCCCTCCCGAGCAAGCCCGCGCCCTTTACGCAGCGCTCGACGCGCCGGAATAGAAATCTCCTCCCCATTTCATGGGGAGGAGAAACTCAGCCCGGCTTCACGAACTCGCCTTCGATGTGAAGCTCCACCTCGTCGCCAAGGGCCGGCAGGCCGAAGGTGATGCCGAAGTCCGAGCGCTTGATCTTGGCCTCGCCGTCAAAGCCGGCCTTGTAACCGCCGCGCGTCTGGCCGGCCTGATTGAAGTCAACCTCCATCGTCACCGGCTTGGTCACGCCGCGCAGAGTCAACTCGCCATAGACCGTCGCTTCATCAGGGTCAGACGGATCGACCACGATGCGGGTCGAACGGAAGGTGGCGACCGGGTGGTTGGCGGTGTCGAAGAAGTCGGCTGTCTGCAGGTGGCGGTTCAGCCCGTCGGAGTTCGACGCCACCTCGGTCAGCGGAATGGTCGCCGTCAGGCTGCTGGCCGAGGGATTGGCCGGGTCCAGCTTCAGCTCGGCCTGAACATTCACGAACTGACCGACATAGGTCGAGAAGCCGAGGTGATCGACCGACCAGGTAATCTTGCCATGCGCAGGATCCAGCTTGTAATCGCCGGCCTGGACCTCGGACGGCACGCGGGTCAGGGCCGCCTGGGCGACAACGGCCCCGCCAGCGAGAAGGCTGAGGGCCATCGCCCCCGCGCCGATGCGAACGACTGTGGAACGAGCGGTAAGACGCATGGGCGAACCTCCTTCTGAGCGATAATCTGTCATCGCAGGGGATGCAGACCAGGCTAGGCCCGTCAAGCTTCCCGCGCCCTTGCGACAGCGCCCTCGGTTGACAGTTGGTTCCGACGGGGCCATTTGCCCGCCCTCGACCTTGATCGCCGCCAAAGAGCCCTCCCGACCGCCATGACCTACATCGTCACCGACGCCTGCGTGAAATGTAAGTTCATGGACTGTGTCGAGGTCTGCCCGGTGGACTGCTTCTACGAGGGCGAGAACTTCCTGGTCATCGCCCCTGACGAATGCATCGACTGCGGCGTCTGCGAGCCGGAATGCCCCGTCGACGCCATCGTCCCCGATACCGAGGACGAGCCCGACGGCAAGTGGCTGCAGGTCAACGCTGAATACGCCAAGACCTGGCCCAACATCACGGTCAAGGGCACGCCCCCCGCCGACCGCGAACAGTATGAGCGCGAGACGGGCAAGTTCGAGAAATACTTCAGCACCAAACCGGGCAAGGGCTCCTAAGGTCCAGACACAATCCGGTCACAAAGTGCCGGAACCGCTCAGTCGTCCTGCGGATGTTTTGAGATTTCCTAATTTTATGATAGGTTCCTCCCTATTCGAGACAGACGGTTTCACGCCTCCGGCGCGCACCGCCTGTGTTTGCGACAGTCCCCCGCCGAACAGACGGGGTCGGCCAGAGGTTCGGTGATCCGCTTTCGCGTCTGATGTTTGATTTGACGGCCCAACCGACGGGACTCGTTTCCGGCGGCGGGGCTGTTTTAGCTCATCGGCTGTTTCAGCGCCTCGCCAGCCCTGTTCCGGGAAAGGAATGACATGACGAGCAAGACCGGTCTGGAATTCAAGGTTGGCGATGCGGTGGTCTATCCCGCCCATGGCGTCGGCAAGGTCGCCGCGATCGAGACTCAGGAAGTCGCCGGCATGTCGCTGGAAGTCTACGTCGTGACCTTCGACCACGAAAAGATGACCCTGCGCGTCCCGACCAAGAAGGCCAAGACCGCTGGCCTGCGCACCCTGGCCGCCGACGACACCGTCACCAAGGCCCTGACGACCCTCAAGGGCCGCGCCCGCGTCAAACGCACCATGTGGTCGCGCCGCGCCCAGGAATATGAAGCCAAAATCAACTCGGGCGACCTGATCTCGATCGCCGAAGTGGTCCGCGACCTGCACCGCGCCGACACCCAGCCGGAACAGTCCTATTCGGAGCGCCAGCTCTACGAATCGGCCTTGGACCGCATGGCCCGTGAAGTCGCCGCCGCCAACAAGATCGACAAGGACGCCGCCGTGGCCCTGCTCGGCAAGTCGCTGAGCGCCAAGAAGCCGGTCCCGACCGCCGCCGAACTGGAAGCGGCCGCTGCTGAAGCCGAGGCCGAAGCGGCCTGATTCCCGGCAGCCTGCTGATACGAAAAAGGCCCGGCGGAAACGCCGGGCCTTTTTCTATGGGCTCAAGCCCCAGCCAAGCGCCTATCCGCATCCCGTCAGAAATACTCGGCGTTGGCCGGGCATTGGGCGCTGAGGCGTCGGGCGGTGATGCTGGCGGGAATGTAGGGCGTGCCGCGCACCAGTTGGGCGCCGCCATTGAAGCTGAAGCTTTCGCTCTGGTAGGTCCCGTTCAGGCGGACGTTGACGCGACGCCCCTTCTTGTCCTGGCAACTGCCCTCGAACCGCGCGCGGCCGTCGGCGACCTGACGCGTGGGATAGGTGCATTTCCAGCGGTTGGTCGACAGGCCGCCGAAGAAGCGGTTGATCTCGCTGGGGCGGACGCACTTCTGCTCGGTGTCGCGGCTGCCCACGGCGCTGGTCGTATATTCCCAGTAGCCCGGCAAGACGGGTTGGGTCGGAGCGACGGCCTGGGCCTGAAGCGCGCTGGAAGGCGCGGCCAGCATGACGGCGCCCGCCACGAGGGGGGCGGCCGCGGCGACAGTGCGGCTCAGGGCGCGAGCAAGGGAAACGGGCGAGGGCTTCATGGGCGACGGATTCCGATGGGTCTTCATACGATCCTCTGTATAGCAGGTCGTTGAACGCAGGCTGAACGAAGCCGATCCCCGCCGCCGATCCCCAGCCTGACTCGACTCCAGCCTTGACGGCCTCCGAGTCATTCATCTATACGGCCCCCTCTCTCGCAGGGGTCCGCCCGCTGCGTGCACCTGTTTCATGCGTCCGCAACGCTCGCGGATGTGACCTTGAGGATCTTAAGATGTCGCGTCGCTGCGAACTCACGGGTATCGGCCCGATGGTCGGCCACAATGTGAGCCACTCGAACGTCAAGACCAAGCGCCGGTTCTTGCCGTCGCTGAAGACGGTCAAGCTGGCTTCCGACTCGCTGGGCCAAACCTTCTCCCTGCGTATCTCGAACGCTGCCCTGCGCACGCTCGACTACAAGGGCGGCCTGGACGTGTTCATCGTCAAGGCTCGCGACGAAAAGCTGTCGACCGCGGCCCTGCGCATCAAGCGCCAGGTCAAGGCCAAGCTGGCTGAGCAGACCGCCGCCTAATCAGCGCTGTCTGACAGAAGTTCTGAAAAGGCCGGTGGAAACACCGGCCTTTTTCTTTGCCTGCGTCCCTGCCCCGGCTACGGTCGCTGGGACACCTGCCGGAGCCCAAGCCTTGCGCCTGACCGCCGCCCTCTGCCTGTTCGCCGCCATGCTGTCGGCGCCCGCCCAGGCGCAAGAGGCCGCCCCCGCTCGCGATTCGACGCCCTTCACCCTGTCCAGCGGCACGCCCCGCACGCCGGAACAATTGGCCCTGCGCTTCGACAAGGCCGACCTGTCATTCAAGCTGCTGCCCGAGATGCAAGCGATTGAGGGCGTGGCCGTCCTCGACTTCACCGCCACGGCCCCCACGGCCGCCGTCGTGGTCGAACTGGATAGGTTGTTCACCATCGCCTCAGTGACCGTGGACGGCCAGACGGTCACCGGCTGGTCCAACCCCCAGGGCCGCCTGACCATACCCCTGCCTCGGCCCCTGACGGCGAGCCAGACGGCTTCCGTCCGCATCGCCTATTCTGGCCGGCCGCATCAGGCCAAACGCGCCCCCTGGGACGGCGGCTTCGTCTGGACCACGACGTCGGACGGCCAGCCATGGATCGCCAGCGCGGTTCAAGGCGAGGGCTGCGACCTGTTCTGGCCCTGCATCGACCACCCCCAGGGCGAGCCGGACCGCGTCGACCTGCACATCACCATCCCGTCCGAGCTTTCCGCCCCCGCCAACGGCCGCTTCCTCGGCAAGACCGACAATGGCGACGGCACGACCACCTGGAACTGGACCGCGCGCCAGCCCGACACCTACGCCATCAGCCTGAACGTCGGCCCCTTCGTGGAGATGGCCGCCGACTATTCCAGCCGATTCGGCAACACCGTGCCCTTGCGCTTCTGGCGCCTGGCCTCGACCGACCCGGCCAAGGCCGCGGCCCTGTTCGCCGAGTTCCCCAAACAGCTCGACTTCTACGAAGCCACTATCGGCCCCTTCCCCTTCGGCGACGAGAAGATGGGCGTGGTCGAGACCCCGCACCTGGGCATGGAGCACCAGACCATCAACGCCTACGGCAACGGCTACAAGCTGGACGGCAAGGGCTACGACTGGCTGTTGCAGCACGAGCTGGCGCACGAATGGTTCGGCAATCAGCTGACCAACGCCGACTGGGACGACATGTGGCTGCACGAAGGCTTCGGCACCTATATGCAGCCCCTCTACGCCCGCTGGCTGAATGGCGAGCGGGCCATGCAGTCCGAGCTGCAGACCATGCGGCTGACGCTCGCCAACCGCTTCCCCATGGTGTCTGGCCAGCCGCAGGACGCGGGCACGGTCTATGACGGCGAGACCGGACCGGGGCTGGACCTCTATTACAAGGGCGCGCTAATCGCCCACACCCTACGCCTCTACATCGGAGACGAGGCCTTCTATGAAAGCCTTCGCCGCGTGGTCTACGGCCGCCCTGACCCCAGGCCCGGCAATTTCCAGCCACGCTACGCCACAACGCCGGAGTTCATCGGCATCGTAAACGACGTGACCGGCGGCGATCTCGGCTGGTTCTTCGACGCCTACCTTTATCAGGCCGCCCTGCCCGATCTGGTGATGACCCGCGATGGCGACCGCGTCACCTTGGAATGGAAGACCGGGAACGACCGCCCCTTCCCCCTGCCCGTCGAAGTTGAGGTGGACGGCCAGACACGGGTGCTGCCCATGACCGACGGTCGTGCGAGCTTCAACGCATCAGCGTCCGCCCACATCCTGCTGGACCCCGGATCCAGGGTGCTTCGTCGGCTGGAGTATCTCGAAGTCTGGAAGGCCTCGCAGCCCGACACGGACTGACCTCTCAGGGCTCCCGCTCGGTTTCAGTCTGCTCGTTCCAGGACGTTCCGTAGGCTGAGCCGTGACAGCGACTTCGCGTCCATTCAGTGTAGCGTAATCCATCATTCAAGCCAGCGCGGCGAGGACAGGCATGACGCAACGTGACTTTCCCTTCTATCAAGGCCGCCCGGTCGCTCTGTCGGGCCCGAAATGGCTGGTCGTCCTGCTGTCTTGCGGCCTCGGCTTTCTGGCGCTGCTGGGAGCGCCGCGGCTGCTTTCCGATCCGCTTGGTTCCTGGGTGGGAGCGTTTCTGTTCGCGGGCCTGCCGCTTCTGGGCCTTCGCCTCGTCGCAGGATCCGCGTGGCGCGCCCTGTTTCCTCACCTGAGAGCTCGCGACGTCTGGATCGGCCTGGCCTTCGTCCCGCTCAACCTCCTGGCCACAGCCCTGACCGCTCTTCTGGTCATGCGGATCAGCGTCACGGCCGCCAATCCCATCATGGTCCAGATCAACGAGATGCAGGGACTGGACCTCGCTCTCTTCCTGGCGCGCACCCTGCCGCAACTTCTGGGCGAGGAACTGGTGACGATCCTGCCCTTTCTGGCGATCGTCACCCTTTGCATCCAGACGCTGAAGACCGGCCGGAAGACGGCGATCGCAGTGGCCTGGCTCCTCTCGGCCCTGCTGTTCGGCGCCCTGCATTTGCCGACCTACGACTGGAACCTGCTTCAGGCGCTGGGGATCATAGGCGTTGCGCGCCTGGTGCTGACCGCGCCCTTCGTCCTCACCAAGAGCGTCTGGTCATCCACGATCGCCCATGTGACCAACGACTGGCTGCTGTTTGGAGGGCTGGCCCTGCTGGCCGCGTTGAAAGCGAGCGGCGGCTGAAGCCTGCCCGGCATCGACCCTACTGATGCGCTCCGATAGCGTCGATCAAGGTCATCCGATGTCCCGAACCGCCCGAATCCAGCGGGGCCGACGTCACCAGTATGGATGCGCCAGGTTCCAGAGCGGCTTCAACCTGACGTCGGAAAACCTCCGGCATAGCTATGCGCGAGGCGACGCTGGCGTCCAGAGGAAGGCCCTGTTCATCGGCATGGCCAGGAACGTCGACAAACACCCAGCGTCGGGGGCCATGGGCATCTGCGGCCAAGGTCAGGACATGGGTGGCGAAATCCCCGGCGCTGTCGATGACCGCTCGCGCCCGGCCGATCTCCACGCCGTTCCTGAGCACCAGGATCCTCTGCGACGGACGCGATATGATGATGCTGATCGGGCCCGTCGGAGAGGCCTCGGGCGTCCAGCGAAAATCTTCGCCTTGCCGCAACGCCGTCTGGTCGGCGGCGCCCGCGAACACCTCCCCGCCATGCGCAAGGACCGGCTTGCCCGCCTCACCGGCCATGACAACAGTTCCGCCCATATGGGTCGTCGCGAATAACAGCCGCGCAAACTCCATCGGCAGGTGAACACAGCCGTGGCTTTCAGGATATCCAGGCAGCCCACCCGCATGCAGAGCGACACCGTCCCACGTCAGCCTTTCCTGATAGGGCATGGGCGCATTGTCATAGGTGCTGGAATGGTGGTTCCGATCCTTCTGCAGGATGGTGAAAACGCCCGTCGGCGTTTCGTGGCCTTCTTTGCCGGACGAAATGGTCGTGACCCCGATCCTCACCCCGTTGCGATAGATGGTGGCCACCTGCCGGCTCAGATCGACATAGACGAGCACAGGCCCGGACGGCGCGATCGCCGGAGCCCAGACCCACTGGCCCGGGCGCAAGGTCTCGGCACGCTGGGCCAGTTCGACCGGCGAGGTCGTCGTCGCACCCTGACCTGCGGCTACGGCCGGGAAGGACAGGCTCAATGCAAGACCGATGATCCACAACCGCATGTCTGAGCCCCCGATGCTTGCGCAGCACCCCGCTGCAGCGCCGCTTCATAGCCACCAGAAGTCCGGGCGTCTCCAGGCGATTGAGACGACGCAGACGCCTGAAGTTCAGGCGCCTGGGTAACGAAGGGCGACGCCGGTAAACCTAGGGCTCCAGCTCGATGTCCCAGTAGAGATAGTCGAGCCAGCTCTGGTGCAGGTAATGGGGCGGGAAGCGGCGACCGGCTTCCTGCAACTCCCACGAGTTCGGCTGATGGGCTGTGCGCTTCAGCAGGGGCATGCCCGCCTGCTGCGGCGTGCGTCCGCCCTTGCGCAGGTTGCAGGGGCCGCAGGCGGCGACGATGTTCTGCCAGGTGGTGCGCCCGCCGCGCGAACGCGGGATGACGTGGTCGAAGGTCAGGTCCTGGGCCAGGCCGCTATCGCCGCAGTACTGGCAGGCGAAACCGTCGCGCAGGAAGACGTTGAAACGGGTGAAGGCAGGCTTGCGGTCCTGATCGACGTAGTTTTTCAGCGAGATGACGCTGGGCAGCTGCATCTCCATCGACGGGCTGCGCACCACCTTGTCATAGGTGGCGACCACGTCGACGCGTTCCTGCCAGACGGCCTTGACCACTTCTTCCCAAGGCCAGATCGACAGAGGGTAGTAGGATAGCGGGCGGAAGTCGGCGTTCAGCACCAGGGCGGGAAAGCCGGAGGGGGGACGGGTCAGGACCTGCATCAGGCCCTCCCGCGCGTACGGGGGGATCGTGAGGCGACAGGAGTGAGGACACGTCTCCTTCCCTAGTCTTGCAGGCAGAGCCTACGCCCGATTCTCCCGCGTCGCCATGACCGAGATGCAGCGTTTTCGTGACGCCGCCTCAGAAGATCTCGACCAGCTCGAAGCGTTCGCAGACCACCTTCATGCCCGGCGCCCATGTCCCTTCGCGGCGGTAATAGGCCTCGTGCGCATCGCGCCACCATTCATAGGTCAGGTCACCCTCGCCCTCGGCGCGGGCGAAGTCCTCGCTGACCTGTTCGAAGGGCATGATCTCGACCTCGGTGGTGCGGATGGCGCAGCGCGGAACCCCGGCGCCGTCAAGGATGACGCTGATCTCGCCCACCGTCGGCATGATGTCGGCCTCGCACGCCGCCAGTGACGAGCAGGTGGCGCGCTTGCCCCCCGCCAGCACCAGGGCCAGCAGTTCGTCGGCCAACTCAGGGCTGTCGCCGAAGGGCCAGCGCGGCGCATCGCGATAGGCGGCTGGAACGTCGATCATAGGTCAGTCCTCAACTTCGGGTTGGGGCGCTGGGGAAGCCCGGCAAGCTCCAGCCCCAGGTCAGGGCGCCGGCGCGCAGGGCGAAACCCGCCGCCACCGCCACTCCCACCGCCGGCCATGTCGGCACGGTCAGAGCCTTCAGGACCACGAACAGGGTCGCGGACAGGAGGGCGGCCGTAATATTCAGCTCTCGCCGCAGCAGGATCGAGGGCTGCCCCGCCAGAACGTCACGGACGATACCGCCAAAGCAGGCGGTCACCGTGCCCATGACGATGCAGATCAACGGCGACACGCCATAGGAGGCCGCCTTGGCCGCCCCCATGACGCCGTAAGCCGCCAGGCCGAAAGCATCCAGCCACAGCAAGGCCCGGAACCGCCAGGTCCGCGCGCCCAACATCCATATGGCTGTCGCCGCCAGCACGCAGGCGGCGATATAGCGCCAGTCCTGCACCCAGAAGACCGGCGCTCCGATCAGCAGATCGCGCAGCGTTCCGCCGCCGACCCCGGTGATGGCGCCGAAGAAGGCGAAGGTCACCAGGTCATGCTTCTCGCGCGCCGCCGCCAAGGCCCCGGTCGCAGCGAAGACGGCCACGCCGGCGAAATCCAGCAGCGGCAGGACGGTCTCGGGCCGGGTCAGGTCAGCGTCAATCAGCGGGGTCACGTCGGCGGGTCCTCCAGCGCGATATCGCCACGCTTGACCCCTCCATACCATCCCCAGAGCAGATGCGCCGCCACCCCGCGATGCGGCCGCCAGATTTCAGCCCGGGCGTAAGCCTGCTTCTCGTTCGGCCGCGCCTCGCCTGCGTCGGCCCAGCGCATGGCTTCCTGCAAGGCCACGTCTCCGCCCGGAAACACGTCCAGCCTCCCCTCGCAGAACATCAGGAAGGTCTCGGCCGTCCATTTGCCTACACCCTTGATGGCGACCAGCGCCGCGATGGCCTCGGCGTCGTCCAGCCGCTCAAGATGGTTGAAATCGATGCGGCCCTCGGTATGAGCCAGCGCGATCTCATGACCGTATTTCGCCTTCTGTCCTGACAGGCCGAAGGTCCGCAGCGTCTCGACGTCCAACGCCAGCACGGCGTCCGGCGTCACCGCCCCGCCGAGCCCCTCGACCGTCCGTTTCCAGATCGAGGCGGCGGCGGCGACCGAGACCTGCTGCTCCACGATCATGCGGAACAGACCCTCATAGCCGCCGGGTCGCAGCCGCCACTCGAACACCGGCGTCGTGGCGTGCGCCCGCGCCAGCGCCGGATCGGCGGCGGCCAAGGCCTCGCGGGCGGCGGCGATGGAGGAGGCTGAGGGAGCAATGGCCATGCCCCATGCTAGGCCGCAGCCTCCTGCTTTTGAAAGAGGTCGCCGCCCGCCCATTCTGGACAAGGCCGGAAACCGCTAGGCTGCTCAGCATGTTCGCCACCCGCTTCGCCCCTTCGCCGACCGGCCGCCTGCACAAGGGGCACGCCTTTTCGGCCCTGACCGCCTGGACCGCGGCGCGCGAAGCCGGCGGGCGCTTCGTCCTGCGCATCGAGGACATCGACCCGACCCGCTGCAAGCCGGAGTATGAGGCGGCCATCTATGAGGACCTGGCCTGGCTGGGCCTCGACTGGGAAACCCCGGTGCGGCGCCAGTCCGAGCATCTGGCCGGCTACGCCGCCGTCATCGAGGCGCTGAAGGCGCGCGGCCTGGTCTATCGCTGCTTTCGCACCCGCAAGGACATCCTCGACGCCATCGGCGACGCCCCGCACGGCCCCGCCGAGGCCGTGCGCCCCGGCCCGCATCCGCCCGAGGACGAAGCCCGCCTGCTGGCCGAGGGCCGTCCCTACGCCTGGCGCCTGTCGCTGGACCGCGCCCGTGAAGTCTTGGGCGAAGACGCCTGGAACGCGCTGTCGTTTATCGAGAAAGGCGTCGGCCCCAACGGCGAAACCGGACTGGTCCGCGCCCGCCCCGAAACCGCCGGCGACGTGGTTCTGGCCCGCAAGGACGCCGGAACCGCCTACCATCTGGCCGTCACTCACGACGACGCCCTGCAGGGCATGACCCACATCATTCGCGGTCTGGACCTGTTCGAGGCTGCCCATATCCAGCGCCTGATCCAGACCCTGATGGGCTGGCCCGCACCCACCTACCGCCACCACCGCCTGCTGACCGGCCCCGATGGCCGTCGCTACGCCAAGCGCGACCAGTCGGTGACCCTGGCCGAGCTTCGCGCCGGCGGCCTGGCGCCCGAAGCCCTGCGCGCGGAACTGGGATTCTAGGGCGCGCCCGACGTCGCCACCCTTCCCTCCCCCGCCGTCGTCCTCGGGCTTGACCCGGGGATCGGGTCCCTCTTCCAGGCAAAAAGAAAGGCGCGGAACCGGCTGGTCCCGCGCCTTTCAATCTCAGAACCCTTGGGGTTCCTGGGCCTTAGAGAACCTTGAGGTCCACGGCCGAGGTCTTGCCGCGCTGGTTTTCCAGCTCGTATTCGACCTTGGAGTTTTCATCGAGGCCTTGCAGGCCCGCCTTTTGAACGGCGGTGACGTGGACGAAAACGTCCGAGCCGCCGTCGTCGGGCTGAATGAAGCCATAGCCCTTGGTGGGGTTGAACCACTTGACCGTGCCGGTCGCCATCTTAGCGTCTCCGTAAACGCGCTTTGCCAGGCGGATTTCCATGCTGGAGAATCCGTCAGCCCATCTGGACAAGCTCGTTCAGGCGAAGGAGCGAGACGCGAGTTTGGACCCCACGCAAAATCCGGGCTGCCCGACTTTGTCACCCGACTATCCACAGGACGTCAACTGGAAAGCGAATCTCGTCTCACGGCGTTTTGGTTAACGTCGAGCGCGCGTGCAGACCCCTCGCGCCGAGCCGTCCAGGTGGAAGTGATCGCGATGCGCGGCGTTGTAATCCGGCGTCAGGACGTTGCCGAACAGGCGACATCCGCCGTCGCGCAACCGCCGCAGAAAGGCCCCGCCCTCAATCCCCGCCGCCCCTTGCCCGCCCCAGTCGCGCAACACCGACACCGTGCGTCCGTCGGTCAATCGCACGCCCGCAACATCAATCGCATTGCCCCTGGCATGCTGGCTGGGTCGCGCGGTCACATCCTGCGATCCATAGATGCGTCGACAGGCATAGGTCCCCAGGCTGTCGAAGCGGCGCGCCTCCGAACCCATGATCTCGCGCGCGGCCGGCTGCACGACATGACGGTCCCACAGGATGTGGCGCACGGCCACGGGACAGCGCATGGTCAGACCTGCCGGACTGATCGGGGTCATGGCCCCGCCCGTCAGCCGCACCGCCCCGCGCACGATGCAGAAGCCGCCGTCGTTGCGATCATCTACGCGCTGGACCTCCACCCCCGCCTGTCGCAGCAGATCCATGCAGCTTTCGGTCGCCGCCTCGACCTGGGCGGCAGAGGCCCCGTCATCCACATCCAGCCTCCTGACCTTGGCGGCGGTGGCGTGGCCGAGGGGCTGGCGCAGGTCCAGCGGCTTCCAGGGAAGGTCCTGAGGCGGCGCCCAGGCGTCGAGCAGCAAGGCCAGCCCGCACGCGGCGAGCGCCAGGGTCAGCACTCCGCTCCAGACGTCGGCCAGAGACGGCGGTGCAGACGTCGGCGCCGGCGACTTCGGGGGCTGGTCTCGCGAACTCATCCTCCTGCCAATGCCTCAGCCACCGGGACGATCCTTGACGTCCTTCAGCAAGACTGGCGGTGAACCTGATTTCAGCCCAGGCTTTAAGGGTTGAACGAAGGAGCCCGCGCCATGGCCAAGAACGACTACGACGACATCCTGGAAGCCCTGCAAATCCAGTTGGTGGAGACCCAGGCCTGGGCCATCGAACAGGGGCTGAAGGTGGTGATCGTTCTCGAAGGCCGGGACGCCGCCGGCAAGGACGGCGCGATCAAGCGCATGACCGAATTCATGGCCCCCCGCCAGACCCGCGTCGTCGCCCTGCCCAAACCCAACGACCGCGAACTGACCCAGTGGTATTTCCAGCGCTATTCGCAGCATCTGCCAGCGGCGGGGGAGATCGTCTTCTTCAACCGCTCCTGGTACAACCGCGCCGGGGTGGAGCCGGTGATGGGCTTCTGCACGGAAGAGCAGCACGAACGCTTCCTTCATGACGCGCCCCATTTCGAACGAATGCTGACCCAGTCAGGCACGACGCTGATCAAGCTGTGGCTGGACATCAGCCAGGAAGAACAGTCGCGCCGCCTGGAGGAACGCACCACCCACCCGCTGAAACGCTTCAAGGTCTCGCCCCTGGACGCCCAGGCCCAGGCGCGCTGGGACGCCTATTCCGCCGCCCGCGACCAGATGCTGGAACGCACGCATGTCGAGTATGCGCCCTGGACCGTCATCGCCACGGACAACAAGAAGAAGGCGCGGCTCAACATCATCCGCCACGTCTTGCACCGACTGAACTGCCCCGGCCTGGAGGCCAAGAAGCCCGATTCGGACATCGTCTTCAGCGCCGACAAGGCGGAGGGGCGGCTGGCGAAGTAGGCTCAGTCGTCCCCGAACAGGCGGCGGTTCTTGTCGACAAAGGCATGAATGGCCCGCGTAAGCGGCCCGTTCTGACGCCCTTTCAGATAGGCCCAGCCGGCGCCCGCGCCGATCAGGGCGCCGCCTGTATCGACGATCAGATCCCACATGGTGTCGATCAGCCCGGACTTCTGGGTGTTCAGGCCGAACACCTGATCCAGGGTAAACTCCCAGATTTCCCAGATCGCACCGATCATGACCGCGAAGCAGAAGGCGAAAAAAGCCACCATCAGGGGAGCCGCCGTCAGGCGGTTCCCCTTCACCAGCATCAGCATCAGCAGCGACCCCACCAGGCCGAACCCGATGGCCGAGCCCCCGTGCAAGACCACGTCCCACCACCAGTAACGCTCGTAGAAATCGCCGACCTCGCCCAGCAACAAGGTCGCACAGAGGAAGGCCGCGATGGCGCTGACGAAGGCCGTCGGCAAGGTCACCCCGACCCGCTCTCCCAGCCAGATCGGAACCAGCGACAGCAACAGCGTTCCGATCGCGACGAAGGTGATGCTGAATTCGCCGGTCAAGAACCCGCCCACAGCCGCGCCGATCAGCACAACCCATGTCAGATACAGGACGACAGGCGGTCGCTCCGCTGGTGCGCGAAATCTCATGAGCTTGCCTCGAGCAGACAGTTATTCAGCCAACTCTAGACCGTTTCCGCCGCCTTCCAGTAGTCCAGCCGCCGGAAGAAGGGCGCCGGGTCCTTCGGGGTGACCAGGTTGGCGGGGTCGTGGAAGATGCGGTCGTGCAGGCGGGTCAGGGTGAAGCGCACCGCTGCGGCCGCCCCCAAGCCGGGAAGCGCCTGGGCCTCGGCGGACGTCAGGGGGCGCACGGATTCATAGCCCTTCTCGAAGGCGCGCAGGGCCGAGGGCATCGGCCGGCCCTCGCCGTCAAAGCCCCAGGCGCTGAGCGCAATGGCCAGGTCGTAGGCCAGCACGTCGGTGCAGCCGAAATAGAAGTCGATCACCCCGCCGACGTCGCATTGGCCATGCTCGTTCGTGGCGAACAAAACATTGTCGGGGAAGTAGTCCGCGTGGATCGGCCCGCGCGGCAGGGCGGGATCGCTCCACGGCTCGGCCAGACGCGGCAGCAGGGCCTTGATCTGATCCAGCATCTTGCGGTCGACGCCCTTAGCGGCGGGATCACAACGCACAGCCAGGGCCGCCCACGCTTCCGGCCCGACCGGATTGGTTCGCTCCAGCGCAAAATCCGCAGCGTCGAGGTGCAAGAGAGCCAACACCTGCCCGGCGCGGTACTGTTCCTTGTCCGAGGGCTGGCGCTTCCAGCCGCCTGGCGCCCATTTCAGGATGGCGGCGGCCCGGCCGTTCAACCGACCGATGATCTCGGCCTTCTGGTCCGCCACCGGAGACGGCGTAGGGAAACCGTGCGCCGCCAGATGCCGGGTCAGGCCCAGGCAGAACGGCAGCGAGGCCGCGTCCGTCCGCCCCTCGAACAGGGTCAGGACATAGGCGCCCGACGTGGTCTCCAGCTTGTAGTTGGTGTTCTCGACCCCCTCGACGATCGGCGTCAACGCGACCAGATCGCCCAGGGGGTAGCGCATGAGATAGTCGGCAGCCTGATCCGGCGTGACGGGCGTGAAGACAGCCATGTTCAGACCAGCTCCGCCGCCGCGCGACGGGCGCGCACCACGTCGGCCACATCGGCCAGCACGCTCTCGGTCGTGGCCCAGCGTCCGGCGCCGCGCCCCTTGCACGTCCAGACGCGACCGTCCTGACCATAGACTTTCAAGGCGTTGCGCTCTCCGTTCAGCGACTGAAACAGCGCGTCTTTCAAATCGCCGTCAAGCCGGACCGAGGCGTCCAGATGGCCGTCGCGGTCATGGCAGGCGCCGATCTGGCGCACCGGCTGGCCGCCCAGCGGCGTCTCGGCCGACAACTCGTCGCGCGGCAGGTCGGCGGGGGCGCGACCAAAGGCTTCGAATGACAGCAGCTTGACCTTGGCGCCGGCGTCATGGCCTTCCAGATCCGAGGACGGGTCTTCCTCGGCAAACCCCGCCACCCGGGCGTCGGACAGGGCGTCGGCGAAGGCCGCGCCCTCGCCCAGACGTTGCAGCATAAAGTTGACCGTGCCGTTCAGCACCGCCTCGAACCCGGCGACCGGCCCGGCGGCGCGGGCGGCGCGCAGGGTCTCGATCATCGGCGCGCCGCCGCCGACCGAGGCCGACCAGGCGACGCGGCAGCCATTGGCCGCGGCCAGGGCCTGCAAGCCTGCCGGATCGCGGGCCACGGCCTGCTTGTTGGCGCTGACCACGTCGCAGCCGGCTTCCAGGGCGCGGCGGATCAGGGCATGACCGGCCTCGCCTTCGGACAGGGCCTCCAGCAGGAGGTCAGGCTTCTTGGCCAGCAGGGCCTCGACGTCATTAGTGAACAGCTCGGCCGGGGCCGAGACATCGCGCGCCTTGCCCGGATTGCGGACCAGAACCCCGACCACCTCATAGCGCTTGTCCGGCAGCAGCCGGTTCAGCAGGCCGCCGCCGACCACGCCGCAGCCGGCCAGGGCCACGCGCAGCGGCGCGTTCGACTGAACCGGGCCGGGAGGGGCCCCGCGCTCGCCGACCACCGTGCCCTCGGCGCGGCCCAGGGCTGCGACCTCGATCTCGACCCCGCAGGATTCGCCCAGGTCGATGGCGTCATGCTGGACCAGGGCCCCGCCCAGCTGGCGCGCCGTCTCCCAGCTGGCGCGGCGATAGCGCAGCGGCGTGCCCGTTTCACAGGCGGGATCACGGTCGTAGAGGCCATCGACGTCCTTCACCAGACGCACCCGGTCCAGCCCCAGTTCAGCCGCCAGAACCACCGCCGTCAGGTCCGATCCGCCGCGCCCCAAGAGGGCTACGCGACCGTTCGAGCGCACGCCGCCGAAGCCCGGCACCACCACCACCTCATGCTCGGCCAAGGCCTGCGCCAGCCGCTCGCCCTTCAGGCTGACGGGACGGGCGTGCTGCGCCGGTCCCTCGACCACGATCCCAAGCTCCCGCACCGACAGACCCACCGCGTCCAGCCCCACCCGGTCGCAGGCGATGGCGACCAGGGCCGCCGCCTTTTCCTCGCCCAGCACCACATAGGCGGGCAGCAGTTCGTTCTCGTGGTCCAGACCCAGAGAGCGGGCGTCGGCCAGCAGCCGGTCCGTGTGGCCCGACAAGGCCGAAACCACCGCCACCACTTTGCGACCCGCGCGCACATGGCCGTAGATTTCCGAAGCCACGGCGGGCGCTTCGGCGGCGTTGCGCAGGACGGACGAGCCGAACTTCAGCACCACGACTTCGGCGGCCAAGGGGGCGGCGACGGCCTGCGGTTTCTGTTTATCGGCGACGAGAGCGAGGGCGGAAGCGGGCATCGGGGTGATCCTGAAGACGGGGTCTGGGGAGGATGTCGGGGTGGGCTCGGGCCATAAAAAAACCCGCCCGGGGGTCCGGGCGGGGTGATCGGTTTTCTGCGTTTCTCGCCTAGGCGGCGCGCATCATCCGGTCCCCGCCCGCGAGGGCATGGTGGTGGTACCGGTGGTCGTAATCATGGACGCGAAGAGGCCCGTCGCCGCAGCGGCGATCAGGGTCATCATCATGCTGGCGAGATGGTCGAGCACAGGCGGCGTCCGGTTGAAAATCGTTCCTCAGGATGTTCCAGCATCCCGCATCACGTCAAGCCTCAAAAGAACAATTTTTGCTCGAAACGGCTCCAAGGGCGTGATTTCACCAATGATGCGCGCACTCTCGTCGAAACGGGGTGAATTTTTCCGCTTGACCGGCGCCCTTCGCAACCGCAACGTAAGGGCTACTCATCAAGACCGGCTGAGGGATTAGGCCCTTTGACGCCGGGGCAACCATCGGGTTCCGCCCGAAACGGTGCCAACTCCTGCGGGGTTGTCAGGCTTGTCCTGGCGACCGCGAGAGATGGGTGGAGCATCGACGAGGCGACGCTCCACGGTCTGTCACTGCATGGGTTCCTTGGCGAGCCGTTTTGCTGAGTGACCGAGACCCATGACCCTGGCCCTGATCGATCCCATCACCCCCGCCGAAGAGCCCGCTTGTCGGTCCCAATCCGCGCGCCGTCCGTCGGAGCTGCTGCAACGCGACGGGGCCCATGACGTCTTCGTCCCCATCCCCGACGGCTTCCCGCTGGATTTCGGCGGGACGCTGAACCAGAAGCAGATCGTCGGCCGTCTGCACGGCAAGGCCAACGCCCCCCTGATCGTCGTCGCCGGCGGAATCTCCGCCGACCGCTACGTCCACCGCACCGAGACCAAGGGCCTGGGTTGGTGGTCGGGCGCCGTCGGCGTTCGCGCGCCCATCGACCTGACCCGTTTCCGCGTGTTGGCCTTTGATTTCGCGCCCGATTTCGGTCCCGACGCCAAGGACGCCAGGCCGCCGCTGACCATCACCACCCAGGATCAGGCGCGCCTGCTGGCCCTGCTGCTGGACCATCTCGGCGTGGATAAGGTTTCAGCCTTCATCGGCTGCTCCTACGGCGGCATGATCGCGCTGGCGTTTGGCGAGCTCTTCCCCGACTGGGCCGAGCAGCTGGTGGTGGTGTCCGCCGCTCACCGCCCTCACCCCCTGGCCACCGCCTGGCGCGGCATCCAGCGTCGCATCCTGCAACTGGGCCTGGAGACCGGCCGCGTCGATCAGGCCGTCGGCCTGGCCCGCGAACTGGCCATGACCACCTATCGCACCCCCGACGAGTTCGGCGAGCGCTTCGACTCCGAGGCCCCCAGCCACGCGGGTCAGGCCTATCCCGTCTGCGACTACCTGACTTCACGCGGCCGGGCCTATCGCGACCGCACCACGCCGTCGCGCTGGCTGACCCTTTCGGACTCCATCGATCGCCACCGAGTGGAGCCCGAGGCGATCACCGCCCCCGTCACCCTGGTCGGCTTCACCACCGACCGCCTCTGCCCCATCGACGACATGAGGGAGCTGGCCGCGCGCCTGCCCAACCTCTGGCGCTTCGTGGAAGCCCCCTCTCTCTACGGCCACGACGCCTTCCTCAAGGAAGACGTGCTGGTCGCTGACATCCTGACTTCCGTTCTGAAGGACATCGACCAATGAGCCGCGCCCGCCCCGCCGATCCCCGCACCATCGCCGCCCGTTCGGGCGTGGATACGGACACGGCCCACGGCGCGGTCATGCCGCCGCTGTATCTGTCGTCCAACTATTCCTTCGCCGGCTTCGACCAGAAGCGGAAATACGACTACTCGCGCTCGGGCAATCCGACCCGCGACGTCCTGGCCGACACCCTGGCCGAGCTGGAAGGCGGCGCCGGCTGCGTCGTCACCGCCACGGGCATGGCCGCTGTCGACCTGCCGCTGAGCCTGCTGAACCCCGGCGAACTGCTGATCGCGCCGCACGACTGCTACGGCGGCACCCATCGCCTGCTGTGCGCCCGCGCCAGGAAGGGCCACTTCCGCGTCGCCTTCGTCGATCAGAATGACGGCGAGGCTCTGGACGAGGCCCTGGCCGACGGCGCCAAGCTGGTGCTGATCGAGACCCCGTCCAACCCCCTGCTGCGCGTCGTGGACGTCGCCGACGTCTGTCGTCGCGCCCATGCGGTGGGCGCCAAGGTGGTGGCTGACAACACCTTCCTGTCGCCCGCCCTGCAACGTCCGCTGGAGCTGGGCGCCGACATCGTCGTCCACTCGACCACCAAATACATCAACGGCCATTCCGACGTGGTCGGCGGCGCCGTGATCGCGGCCGATCCGGCCGATCATGCCGAACTGGCCTGGTGGGCCAACTGCCTGGGCGTCACCGGCTCGCCGTTCGACGCCTATCAGACCCTGCGCGGCCTGCGCACCCTCTTCACCCGCATCGAGCGCCAGCAGGCCACCGCCGCTCTGGTCGCCGCCGCCCTGGAACAGCACCCGGCGGTCAAGGCCGTCCACTATCCCGGCCTGAAGTCCCACCCCGGCCACGCCTTGGCGGCGCGCCAGCAGTCGGGGCCGGGCGCCATGCTCAGCTTCGAACTGAACGGCGGCACGGACGCCGTGCGCGACCTGATCGAGGGTCTGGATATCTTCACTCTGGCCGAGTCCCTGGGCGGCGTCGAAAGCCTGATCGCCCACCCCGCCACCATGACCCACGCCGCCATGACGCCCGACGCCCGCGTCACCGCCGGCATCACCGACGGCCTGATCCGGCTGTCGGTCGGCCTGGAGCATCAGGACGACATCCTGGCCGACCTGGTTCAGGCGCTGGACGCCCTGGTGCTGCAACAGGCGGCGTAAAACAAAATCCTCCCCCCCGTCGCGGGGGAGGGGGACCACGCGCAGCGTGGTGGAGGGGGCGGATACAAGCGCCCCTTTTGAATGACATTCGTCTGAGGACGGTCTCGCCCCCTCCACCGCTTCGCGGTCCCCCTCCCCCGTTGCTTCGCAACAAGGGAGGATCAGGGAGGACGCTCTCTTAAGCCACGGCCCGCGCCAGCATCTGCTGCTGACCACGCGCGTCCATCGCCGCGTCTTCCAGCGAGAACTGCCCCATCATCCGATCCAGTTCGCGTGCGTCCTGAGCCAGTGAGTGACTGGCGGCGGTCGCTTCCTCGACCATGGCCGCATTCTGCTGCGTGACCTGATCCATCTGGGCCACGGCGACATTGACCTGCTTCAGGCCGCTGGACTGCTCCTGCGAAGAGGCGACGATCTCGCCGGTGATGGAGGTGACGCGCTCGATCTGGCCGCCGATCCGCTTCAGCGCCTCCCCGGTGTCGCCGACCAGTTGCACGCCCTCGCCGACCTGACGGCTGGAGGCCGAGATCAGGGTCTTGATCTCCTTGGCCGCCTCCGCCGAGCGCTGGGCCAGGGCCCGCACTTCCGAGGCCACGACCGCAAAGCCGCGACCGGCGTCCCCCGCACGAGCCGCCTCGACGCCAGCGTTCAGGGCCAGAAGATTGGTCTGGAAAGCGATCTCGTCGATCACGCCGATGATGTTGCCGATCTCGTTCGACGAGCGCTCGATCTCGCCCATGGCGGTCACCGCCCGTCCCACGACGACCTGACCCTCGATCGCCTCACTGCGAGCGGCGTTGACGACCCCTCCGGCCTCGACGGCGTTCTCGGCCGAGCGTGACACGGTGGCGGTGATCTGCTCCAGGGCGGCGGCGGTCTCTTCCAGAGCGGCCGCCTGCTGTTCGGTGCGACGCGACAGGTCGTTGGAGGCCTGCGAAATCTCATGGGCGCTGGAGCCAATGGCGCTGGAACGATCGACGATGACGCGCATCGTGTCTTGCAGCCTCGCCATCGCCCCGTTGAAATCGGCGCGCAGCTTTTCGTATTCGGGCGCGAAGCTGGCGTTCAGGCGGAAAGCGAGCTCGCCGCTCGAGAGGCGGTCCAGGCCGGCGGCGATGCCGTCCACCACCTGGGCCTGCTGCCGCGCCATTTCCGCGTCGCGCTCAGCCTGGGCGATACGGGCCTGTTCAGCGGCGGCGCGCTGGACCTCGGCCTCGGCCTCCAGACGCACCTTCTCCTCGGCGTTCTGCTTGAAGGTCAGGACGGCGTCGGCCATGTGGCCGATCTCGTCGCGACGGCCAATGGCGGGAATGGCGACATTCAGGTCGCCGCCCGCAAGCTTGGTCATCGCCCGCGTCATGGCCTCGACCGGACGGCTCAATGCGCCGATCAGCCAGGCGATCGCCCCAAGGGCGATGATCAGAGCTACTACGCCCCCGACGGCGAAGCTGACATAGGCCTGGAAGAAGGCCGCTTCTTTCGCCTCGGCCCGCGCGGTGGCGACGACGCCTTCCCTGTCCTGGATCCCGGTGATCGCCGCCCGGATATCGGAGAGCCGCGCAGCGTTTTCCAGGCTGGCGACGGCCTGGGGTTGCGTGGCTGGATTTCGAGCCAGAGCGATCAGGGCGTCAGCGCTCTTGTGAAACTCAACGCCGGCGGCGTTCAGCGCCGCCTGTTCCGCCTGATAGGCCCCGGCGCCGTCGCTGGCGGCCAGATCGGCCAGGCGCGCGGTGAACTGGCGCCCCGGTTCCTCATACTTGGGGATGAAGTCCTCGTCGCGCGTGGCCACAAAGGCGCGCATCGCATTCTGCTGCTCGACCGCCGCCGCCAGAACCAGATCGGAGGCCTTGAATATCTCGTTCGAGGCGGCGTCGGCGGCGTCGGCGCGCTGCAGCCCCGCGACGCACCAGAGCACGACCAGGGTGGCCATGCCGCAGGCCGCGATCACGGCGGCGAATGACAAGATCAGCTTCTTGGGGACGGACAGGTTCTGCAGCATTTTCTACGCTCGGGAGGGGACTGAACCTGATCCCTAGCGTCCCGCTGTTCGACAAAGCCTTATCATCTGACAGCGGATATCTACGTAGTGCGATCACAGCGCCTTCAGCACCACGGACAGGGCCGTCAGCAACAGGTAGGCGGCGAACGCCTTCCTCAGCACCCTCCGGTTCAGCCGGTGCGCCAGTCGCGCGCCATAAGGGGCGGTCAGCGCGGTCAGCACGCCCATGATGACCGCCGCCGGCACGTTGACGTAGCCCACGGACAGCGGCGGCCGCCCCGGCGCATCCCAGCCAAAGACGGCGAAGCCCAGGGCCGCGGCCGCCCCGATCGCCAGCCCGAAGCCGCTGGCCGTCGCCACCGCCTGATGGATCGGTCGTCCGCAAAGGGTCATGGTCATGCCCCCCAGGCTGCCGCCGCCGACCCCCATCATGGCCGACAGAAGACCTATGCCCGTTCCGACCCCACGCCGCCCCCAGCCCGTCGGCATCTCCTTTCGCAGGGTGTACCGTTCGGGCATCAGCCCCAGTTGCATGGCCACCAGCAGCAGGCAGACCCCGTAGACGACGGCCAGGCCCTCCATGGAGGTAAAGCCTGCAATCGCCGCCCCGATCAGACCGCCAAACGCCACCCAGGGCGTCCAGGTCTTCAGCACGACCTCGTCCACCGCCCCATGCGCGCGGTGCGTCGCCAACGAACGCCAGGACGTCGCAACAATGGTCAGCAGAGAGGTGCCGATGGCCACATGCAGGTTGCTCTCGCCGCCCACGCCCAAAACGGCGAAGGCATAGAAGAGCGCGGGCACCAGCACCGTCCCGCCCCCGACGCCGAACAACCCGCCGATCACCCCCGCCACAGCACCCGCCGCGATCAGGGCGGCGAACATCATGGCCAGGTCGGTCAGGGGCAGAGCGCTCATGGCTTGGGCATAGCGGGGCAATCCGCCAGCGTCATCCCGGAAAGGGCGCAGCCCGCCTCCCCCTTTCGTCATCCTCCGGCGAGCGTAGCGAGACCGGGGGACCCAGCGGCGCCGAAGGCGACCTTTTTCACGCAGCGCCTGTGACAGGGTCGCGCTCTCGCGCGCCGCTGGGTTCCCCGGTCTGCGCCGCTGCGCGGCTGGCCGGAGAATGACGAAAGGCGGTGAGACCTAAGGCTCAGGCCGCTTCTTCGTTCTCGCCCAGCCGCGCCTGACGCGCCTCGGCCTCGCGCACGGCCTCGACCGCGCGGTCCACGACCTCCAGACCCGCTCCGGCCTTGACGCCCTCGACGGTCAGGATGCGACGGAAGGCCCGCGCCCCGGCCCGGCCGTGCATCAGGCCCAGCATATGCCGCGCCATGCCCGCCAGATGCGCGCCCTCGGCCAGCCGCCCGGCCATATAGGGTTTGTAGCGTTCGATGGCGGCGAAGGGGTCGATGTCCTCGACCTCCATGCCGAAGATGCGGCGATCCACCTGCCCCAGCAGGGCCGGCTCGTGATAGGCGGCGCGGCCCAGCATGACGCCGTCCAGCTGCACGCCGTCAGACGCATCCAGATGGGCCTCGGCCTGGTCCAGATCGCCGATGCCGCCGTTGATGCAGATGGTCAGATGCGGCCGCTCGCGCTTCAGACGCCGCACCAGATCGTAGTCCAGCGGCGGCACGTCGCGGTTTTCCTTGGGCGACAGACCCTTCAGCCAGGCCTTGCGCGCATGGACGATGAAGTGGGTGATCCCGACGGCCGCCGAGGCGTCGACCGTGGCGAACAGGCTGACTTCGGGGTCCTGATCGTCGACGCCGATGCGGCATTTGACCGTGGCGGGAACACGGACCGCCCCCTTGATCGCCGCCATGCAGTCGGCCACCAGCTCCGGCTCGCGCATCAGGCAGGCGCCGAACTTGCCCGACTGCACCCGATCCGAGGGGCAGCCGACGTTCAGGTTGATCTCGTCATAACCATAGGCCTCGCCTATCCGCGCCGCCTCGGCCAGCTGCGCCGGGTCCGACCCGCCCAGTTGCAGCGCCACCGGATGCTCGACCGCGTCGAAACCCAGCAGCCGCTCGCGGTCGCCGTGGATCACCGCCGGCGCCGTGACCATCTCGGTATAGAGCAGCGCCCGGCTGCTCAGCGCGCGGTGAAACGCCCGGCAGTTGCGGTCGGTCCAGTCCATCATGGGTGCAATGGATAGTCTATGAGCTTGATTTATAGACATTTTTTCAGTAAGTTCAAAAAGTTGGAAGGCGGCGCAGGCCCTCAAATTTACGACGTGTTGCGACGTTTTTTCCGAGTTTTCGACACCTCAGTGCACACAGAGCGCACACGAAATGGCGACGTACTCGAAACTCCCCTCAGGAACGTGGCGGGTCCAAGTGAGACGGAAGGGTCGCTATATAAGCGAGACCTTCCTCAAACGCGACGACGCGCGCCGATGGGCGACCGAGGCCGAAGGCCGGATCGATCGCGGCGAGACCCCTACGCCGTCGCGGGCGGCTCGGCGTCGCACGTTCGGCGAACTTGTTGACCTACACATCGAGGACATGAAGTCCGTCGGGAAGGCGCCCAAGCGGTCGAAAGCCGCGACGCTTAGGATGTTGAAGGCGCGCCTGGGCGGGAAGAAGATCGCCCAATTGGATCGACAGCTGTTCATCGACTTCGGTCGAGAACGCGCCACCGAAGGCGCTGGGCCCATGACGTTGAGCATCGACATCGGCGCGATCAAGCTCATCCTCTCGCATGCTGCGGCGGTTCACGGCCTGACTGTCTCGGTTGAGGCCATTGATCTGGCGCGCCTCGCCCTTAAGCGTCTTGGCCTGATTGGTAAGGGCGTCGAAAGGGATCGCCGACCTACTGAGGACGAACTTGAGCGTCTCATCAGTCACTTCGACAAAGCCCCACGTCAGACTATCCCCATGGGGGTCGTTGTTCGCTTCGCAATCGCCACGGCAATGCGCCGGGAAGAAATATTCAAGGTCGTTTGGAACGACTACGCGGACCGGACCAAGATGCTGACCATTCGCGATCGAAAGGACCCTCGCGAGAAGGCCGGAAACGACCAGCGTATCCCCCTGCTGTCGGTCTCCGGTTTCGATCCGATCGCGCTGATCGAAAGTCAGCGCCCTTCCCGCACCAATGCGGATCTGCGCATTTTCCCTTTCAATCATCGTTCAGCCAGCACAGCGTTCGCGAGAGCCTGCAAAAGCCTCGGAATTGCGGATTTGCATTTTCACGATCTTCGTCATGAAGGGACCAGCCGATTATTCGAGGCAGGCTTTCAGATTCAGCACGTGGCGCTCGTCACCGGGCACAAGGATTGGAAGATGCTCCGCCGCTATACCCACCTGCGCCCGGAAGCCCTCCACCTAGTTGCTTCGGGTCTTGCCGCCTAGATAGCAGCTGACGCAGTTCTGCCGCTGGGAGGTTGGGTATGTCGTGGATGCGCCAGAGGCGGACGTTGGCGAACGGGCGATAATAGGACATTGAACTGTGGCAGCCGGCGGCTGCTTCCGCCTGTCGCGGACGTTGGCGCATCCTCGGTCCAGCGACGCCGAGATCGTCAAGCTCCCGTAAGCTGACTACACGATGGTGATGCGACAATAAGCTGACGCGCTAGCCTCGCTAGTATGAACCGCAGAGCTTCATAGGAGTTTTAAAAAGTCACAGTCCCACCTCATGCCAGTGAAGTCCGAATGAGCCCACCTTCCGTAGACGGGTCGCCGAAGGCCGAACGGGATGCGGAACGCATCGCGAGTGAAGTCCTCGGACTGGAGAGCTCAAACGACCCATTCGTGGCCGCGGTACGGGCGACCCGGATGCCGATGATCATCACTGATCCGAGGCAGAACGATAACCCGGTCGTCTTCGCCAATGACTCCTTCTGTCGACTCACCGGCTACGCGCGATCTGAGATCCTGGGCCGCAATTGCCGTTTCCTCCAAGGGCCTGAGACAGACCCCGAAACGATCAGGAGAATCCACGACGCGGTTGCGTCGGTAGAGCCGATCGAAGTCGACATCCGCAATCACCGCAAGGATGGTCAGCCGTTCTGGAACCGCTTGCTTCTTGCGCCCGTATTCGACGCGGACGGCAAGCTGGCCTACTTCTTCGCGAGCCAGGTCGACGTTACGCTTGAGCGAGAACAGCTTGAAGACCTGCAGTCAGACAACGCGGCGCTGACTGCGGAGCTCACGGCCCGTCTCCATGTGGATCGCGAGCGCGAGCGGGAGCTGGACCTGGCGATGAGGGCGGGTGGACTAGGCGCATGGAGTGTGGATGTCCGCTCCCGAACGCTCGTTGCGTCCGACGCCTACAAGACCCTGATGAGTTGGCCCGCCAACAAGGTCTTTACCTATGAAGACCGGCAGGGCCTCATTCATCCCGATGACCGCGACGCGGTCCGCGCGCAGAGTGACGCGACGATAGGCCGGGGCGCCGACTACCATATCAATCACCGCGTCATCACGCCGACCGGATCGACCCGCTGGATGGAAGCCCGCGGGATCCTCATCCATGACGCCGCCGGAAATCCGCTCCGGATTGCGGGGGTGACAACGGACATAACCGAGCGCGTGCGCGCCGAGCGTCTGCGTTCGGCACTAATGGAGCTGGCGGACGCGCTCCGCGACACCGCCGATCCGGACGAACTGACCCATACGGCCTGTGAGATCTCCGGGCGGACCCTTGAGGTCGACCGTGTCGGTTTCGGCGTCGTCGACCGGCCTACGGAGACCATCACAATCCAGCGAGACTGGAACGCCCCGGGGATCCAGAGTCTGGCAGGCACTCTTAATTTCCGGGATTACGGCAGTTACATTGAAGATCTGAAGCGCGGCGAAACTGTCGTGTTCGATGACGCTCGTATAGACCTGCGGACGAGGGACACCGCCGGAGCGCTGGAGGCGATTTCAGCGCTCGCAGTGGTCAACATGCCCCTGCGCGACCAAGGAGAAACCGTCGCCCTCTTCTATGCGAACAACGCTACGCCGCGCATTTGGCTGGACGATGAGCTCCAGTTCATGCGGGATGTTGGCGAGCGTACCCTTGCCGCTCGCGAAAGACGTAGGGCGGAACGCCACCTCGCAAAGCTCGCGACATCGCTCGAGCGCACGGTCGAACAGAGGACGGCCGAACTTATGGCCAGCGAGGCAGCGCTGCGGCAGGCCCAGAAGATGGAGGCCGTCGGGCAGCTGACCGGAGGCATCGCGCACGATTTCAACAATCTGCTGACCGCCATCTCCGGTAGTCTGGAGATGATGGCGAAGCGGATCGCCGAGGGACGCTTCGAGGACACCGAACGGTTTGTCAGCGTGGCTCAGACCGCGACCGAGCGGGCGACGTCGCTGACCCACCGCCTTCTGGCCTTTTCCCGCCGGCAGACGCTGGAGCCGAAGGCGACAGACGTGCTCGCCCTCGCGCAGGGCATGGAGGAGCTGATCCAGCGGACTGTCGGCCCTGCCATTAAGCTGGAGACGGTCGCGAGCAATCAAATCTGGCCTGTTCTCGTCGACACCAGCCAGCTCGAGAACGCCCTGCTGAACCTATGTATCAACGCCAGGGACGCCATGCCCGACGGCGGAGACCTCACACTCTCGATCGCAAATGTGACGGTCACGGACGAGACAGTTCTGGGACCCGAATGCGCGCTTGGCGACTATGTCCGGCTCTGCGTCGCCGACAAGGGCGTGGGAATGTCCGAAGAGACAATCGCCCGCGCTTTCGATCCATTCTTCACCACCAAGCCTCTCGGACAAGGGACGGGTCTTGGCCTATCGATGATCTATGGGTTTGTGAGGCAATCCAGCGGACAAATCGACATCTCGTCATGTGTCGGCGAGGGCACGACGGTCTGCATCCACCTTCCCCGTTTTCGCGGCGTCGCCCCGGAGGTCGCAACGGAAGCTGATGAGCAACCTTTGCAGCAGGCACGGCGGGCGATGGTCGTCATCGTCGACGACGAGGCTCCGATCCGCATGCTGGCGGCGGAAGCCCTCTCGGAAGCCGGCTTCGATTTTGTGGCTGCGGAGGACGGAAGGTCCGGCCTCGCTCTATTGAACGCCACACCTTCGGCGGAACTTCTGATCACTGACGTTGGTCTGCCTGGTGGAATGAACGGCAGGCAGCTCGCCGATGCCGCCAGAGCCAGACGACCAGACCTGAAGGTGCTGTTCATCACAGGCTACGCCGAGAGCGCGGTGCTCACCGGAGGCGACCTCGACGACGGCATGTACATCATGACCAAGCCGTTCGAACTGAAGGCTCTGGCCAGGCGCGTGGCGTCCATTCTTGACGGGAAATCTTAATGCCTTCTCGCGGCTGCCTGCCGGAGGGGTCGCTGAATTCGACATTGGCTATCTGCACCGCGACCCTGCTTCCGTGAGCCAGATGTAACTGCCCAGCGTCAGGATCCGCTTTTCCCTCTACCCGTCCTCGAGCGAAGCCGTTTTCGGGGCGGCGTAGAACATCGTGATGACCGCCGAGAAGCGCCAGTAGTGGTCATTGCACCCCTGGCCGAAAGAAGACTTTCTATCCTCGTGCGAACTTCCGCTTTCGGGTGAGGCTCTTGGGACCGAAATCGACCCATACGAGACCTTTGTCGAATCCGCATCTGCCACATAGCCATGGCTGACCCTTGGCGCGCGATCAGTCTTACCTTGCCGAGCGGCCCTCGGCGAAGTCGATCGTTGATTGCAGGCCTGGCAGAGCTCTCATCATCTCATCCGACGTTGCTTTCCTGAGTGCGTCGCAGCGTTCTTTGTTCAGCTCGCTCTCGACCGGAGTGCGCGCGCCCTCAGCATAGGACTCCGCCAAAATCGCGCGTAGCGGCTCGGAGAATTCGGTCCGAATATCGGCGAGTTGTTCAAGGCCGAGAATGCTATCCGACAATGTAACGAGAGCGTCTGGCTCACTGAATGCGGCACAGGAGCCCAACACCCGGGCGCGCTTCGAAGCAGCCGAGAAGAACTCGATAGCTTGATCTGCAGCAGCAGCGGCCGTCGGGGCGGCTGGAGGGGGCGAGGAGCTCGCCTGAATAGCGATGGCAGCTAGGAAGGCGATCATCGGGTTCCAATCTTATTTCCACTCACAATCACCCCCTAGGTGACGGTTCCGCCGCAGTCCAGACTGTCCCGGGCCATCTCCAATGAGGGATAGAAGGGTGGGCTTTGCTCACCACTTCGCTGTCTTCAGGTTCCACGCAATGCTCCAAATGGCGACCCGACCACTTTAGCATACGGTGCATTTGGGGAGAAAAGCCCGTCGGGCAAACGATCAAAGTGTCGGCGTGGGGATGTCCGGTTCGGCCAGGGTGTCTATTTCCGCTTTCCACCCCTTCCAGACTCTCCGAAGGTCTGCTTCAAAGCGTGATGTCAGCGCCGCAATCAGACGCCAGCGCACGACGCCGCGGCAACTGCTGCGGTGCGCCGCCGCGGATGATCCGGAGAACTATTCGGCCTTAGTGGGCTGGGCAGGGCGAAAGTCGGGTTTTCGGCCGAAAGACCACACGCCCACCTCAACCCATCGCTGGCGTTCCATGCGCCAGCTTCCCTACGCTCGAAACTACAAAAGTCTCCAATAGTTAGAAATCGCTTGCCAGCGGCGCCTTTGCCCCTGTCGCGCATTGTGGTGCCATGACGCCGTCAATCGCTTTCGTCGGGGCTGGCCCGACAACCCTATACGCCCTTCACGCCCTCCTTTCCGAGGGAGCATGCGCCGCACGGATCACTGTGTTCGAGGCGCGTGCGACGGCGGGATCCGGCAGCCCCTACAGTCCCGATTGGAACGACCGGGCCATGCTGTCGAATATCGCCAGCGTCGAAATTCCCCCGGTGATTGACACCTTGGCAGATTGGCTGGCTGCCCGATCGGACGCCGAACTTGATGCCCTGGACATCAACCGCGCCTTACTGGATGAGCGCACTTTCGTGCCCCGGATCACGCTCGGCCGGTATTTTCAGAACCAGTTCGCGACTATGATCGGACAGGCCAAGGCCGCCGGCGTGGCGATTGAGATCAGGACCGGATGTCAGATTGTTGACGCGGCGAACCGACGCGAGGGCGTCGAGCTGACAGTCGCATCCCCGCCATCCAGCCGGACGACCAAGGCGGTCTTCGATCATGTGGTGCTGGCCACCGGCCACCAGTGGCCTTCCCGCCAACAGGCCCGGCCTGGCTATTTTCTCAGCCCCTGGCCGGCGTCTACCATCGCGGCATTGCCCGCGACCAGCATTGGTATCCGCGGTTCCTCGCTCACGGCCATAGACACGACCGTCGCTCTGGCCGGGTCGCATGGCGCCTTCATCCGCCAACGCGGCCGACTGGTCTATGAGCCCGGACCGAACACGAATGACCTTCGCATCACCATGATGTCCCGCAAGGGCATCCTGCCGGAGGCCGACTTCTACTTCCCCCTGCCGCATGCTTCGCTGGACATCTGCACCCGAGAGGCGGTCTCTGCCCTTATCGATCAGCCCCCGAACTGCCTGCTGGACGCGGTGTTCGACCTTTTCCGGCGCGAGCTGATCCATCTCGATCCCGGCTATGCGGCAGAGACAGATCTGGCTGAAGCGACGCTCGAAAGCTTCGGCGAATCCTACTTTGCCCGACGCACCGGGACCGATCCCTTCGTTTGGGCCGCCGCCAATTTAGAAGAAGCACGGGCGAACCACGCTGCCGAGGTCACCGTGGCCTGGCGCGACGCCATTCTTCGTATGCACGAGATCGTCGCCGCCATAGTCCCCCATCTCGACGCCGTACAGTTCGAGCGGTTCAATCGCGTCTTCAAACCGGTTTTCGTCGACGTCTACGCCGGGGTGCCGCATGAATCGATCGAACGGATACTGGCCCTGCACACCGCCCGCAGGCTGGAGGTCCTCGCGCTGGGAGATGATCATTCGATCGACACCCGCCGGCCCCATGGCGGCGCTCGCGTCACCCTCGACGGTAAGACCCGAGACTTCCCGGTCTTCATCGAGGCCACCGGCCAACCGGCCCTGAGCGCAATTCAATTTCCTTTTCTGTCGCTGCTCGAGCAGGGCATCGTTCGAGACGAGGTGGCTAACGATGCCCCCGACGTTGTGCGCGGCATCGCCGTCGATGATCTGTTCCGTCCGGTCGATGCGACCTTGCCGCTGGACCGGCTCTTCTGTCTAAGCCTGCCATTCCTGATGGGCCGCCACCCGTTCGCCCAAGGCATCACCAGTTCGCACGAAATGGGCGGGATCGTGGGACGCCGGCTGGCGTTTGTTCTTGATACCGAAAAGCCTGTGCCCCATCCCGGCGTGGCGGCGGCCTGAAGCAACGATTAATGAAACTGTTTGCGATCTACATCGGCGGCGAGCATCCGGGCGCGAATATCGAGGTGCACGACATGCGCTTCGTCGCCGCCCCCACGATCGAGGCGACCTATCCGACCCTGCTCGCCCAATGGTGGGGCCGCGAAGGCAGCCTGCATGTGGACTGTTGGTCCGAGATCTCGCAAGCGGACGGCTATGAGGTCAGCCTTCGCCCCGAGCCCTACGAGGGGAAAGAGAAGCTCTACTATGTCAACCTCGGCGGTTATGACGGCGTGGCCTTCGCCGAGCAACACCGCAACGTGTTCGTCGTCGCCGACACCCTCTCAGCCGCTAAGGCACGCGCCATCAAGCGGGCGTCCGGCTGGACCGACGCCCACCGCGACGAAATGTACGAGGCGGAACAGGCCTTCGCGCTCGACGCCGCCGCCCAGGCCCAACGCCTCCACATTCATCTCACGCCCCGCCTGATGTCTGGCGACCCGGCCTTTACCTGCCATTACACCCCGCTGCGCTAATCCGACCCACAGGATACCACGCGTTGCCTTCCCGGCGCCGGACCGCCTGAATCTCACGCGCCCGCCGCTGACTTGGGCTGGCTCCGGGGGCGAGACCTCGAAGTCCCCGGGGAGAATGCTCGACTGGATCCGCACCCAGTCGCGCCCACTGATCGTCTCCAGTCTCCTGTCTGGCCGGATCGATGACGTCGGCCATACTCTCTGACCTGTTGTCGGCTGGGCCGGCCGGAAAAGTGGAACGATCTCCGGATCATGCGGTTTTCGCCCCGACCCCAATGAACAGGAGCCGCCCATGACCACGACCGCCCTCAACGGAAAGACCATAGCGGTGCTCGCAACGGACGGTTTCGAACAGGTCGAACTGACTCAGCCCGTAGAGGCGCTGAGGGCTGCAGGCGCGACCGTCGAGATCGTGGCTCCCAAGGCCGGCGAGATTCAGGGCTTTAGACACCATGACAAGGGCGACAAGACCGTCGTGGATCGCACCCTGGAGACCGCCAACGCCAACGACTATGCCGGCCTTGTCCTGCCTGGTGGCGTCATCAACCCGGACGCCTTGCGTCTTGAACCCGAGGCCATTGCCTTCATCGGCGCCTTCGTCGAGGCCGGCAAGCCTATCGCAGCCATCTGCCATGGTCCTTGGCCCCTGATCGACGCCAAAGCGGTCAGCGGTCGGCGAATGACCTCATGGCCTTCCCTCAAGGCGGACCTGACCAACGCCGGGGCCGACTGGGTCGATGAGACGGTCGTGGTCGACAAAGGCCTGGTCACCTCACGCAAACCGGACGATCTGCCGGCCTTTTGCGCAAAGATGATCGAGGCGTTCGCCGAAAGCCGCCACTCACGATCGTGACGGATCCGGCCGCCTCTAGATTGACCACGCCTGACGGGCGCTATGTCGTTGTCCGCGGGCGTTTGTGGCGCACCTCGAATCCACGCCTATCCGACGACACCCGTCAGGCGCTCGTCGCGGAGCTGATGAGCGCACGACGCGCCGTGCGGGCGGCATTGGTCGATGGCGGGAGCGATCTTGCGACCGCTCGCCGACGCGTCAACCACGCCAAGATCGCGCTCGGTGAGCGAGGACCGGTCTGGTGGAAGGATGGCGAGCCAGACCTCAACCGGCGCATGGCGCGCAACACCTCCTATGCCGACTGGCTCGCGAAGCTCGAGGCCTGATGCGCATCGCAACCTTCAACATCAATGGCGTCAACACGCGGTTGGCCAACCTGCTGGCATGGCTTGAGGAGACCGCGCCCGATGTTGCCTGCCTGCAGGAGCTTAAGACGACGCAGGAAAGGTTTCCGGAGAAGGCGCTGAAAGACGCGGGCTATGACGCGGTCTGGCAGGGAGAGCATCGCTGGAACGGCGTGGCGATCCTGTCGCGGCTGGGAGAGCCGGTGCTGACGCGGCGCGGGCTTCCGGGCGGGGCGAAGGATGCGCAGAGCCGCTACATCGAGGCAGCGGTGGCGGGGGTCCTGATCGGATGCCTGTATCTGCCGAACGGCAACCCGTGGCCGGGTCCGAAGTTCGACTACAAGCTGACGTGGTTCAAGCGGCTGCAGGCTCATGCGCGAACCCTGCTGCACAGCGGCGCGCCGGTGGTGCTGGCGGGAGACTACAACGTCGTACCCACCGAGCGGGACATCTACAACAGCCGGTCGTGGAAGACAGACGCCCTGCTGCAGCCCGAGAGCCGGGCGGCCTATGCGGAGCTAGTGGATCAGGGCTGGACCGACGCGCTGCTGGAGCGGTTTCCGGAGCAGCCTCCGTGGACCTTCTGGCAGTATTTCAGACAGGCTTGGGAGCGGGACGCCGGGCTGCGCATCGACCACCTGCTCCTCAGCCCCGCGCTGGCGCCTCGCCTTAGAGACGCCGGCGTTGATCGCCACGTCCGCGGTGAGCATCGCGCCAGCGATCACGCCCCCGTATGGGTCGAAATCGATTAGCCCCGCAGAGAAGGTCAGAAGAGGTCGCCCTGGGCCAGCAGCCCGGGCGCGCCTGTCTCGCACGGCGCCCCCCTCGCTTGAGTTCGGTGCTGGCGCTGAAGCGAATGTCTTCGTCCCGATCCTGCGCGAGCGCCTCCAGAACCTCCCGAGGCAGTTTCGACCAGGCCTGACCGCGCGAGGCGCCGCTCGGGACCCGAGGCAGCAGCCCGGGCGTCTCGCTCCACGCCAGAAGTTGGTCCAACGGAACGGCGTTCAACATGTCGCGCAGGTGATGCGCGGTGACATACCCACGCAAGTCCCAAGCGGAAGCACCTTCCGGCTCATCCCGGCCGGGCGTCAAACCTAGTGGTGCTCTGAAAAGGTGGTGCCGCTTAGGTGACTCGAACACCTGACCCCCGCATTACGAATGCGAAGGTGGTACCGCCCAGAGCGGACATTCCCAATCGCCGCTTTGAGTCAGGCATGGTCATTTTCTGATGTCGCAGATGCGCCAGAAGGAGACATTGGCCTTCACTCCGACACTTGACCTTCATCGTCGTAGCGCGGCGAGCCTCGGCAAAGCGGCGCTTGTCGTTCTCACCGAGGGCGCTGCACCGATTGACATTTCTGGTGCCTACCTTCGGGCGGTTGAGGACCACCAGTTGGCGGATGCCGGCGATGATCTCGACCGGTTTTTGCGCAATGCTAAGGCACCCCAGATAATCACGGTCGATGTGCCTGAGGCGAATGATCGGACCGATTATGTGCTTGAGTCTGCCTTCTGGCTAAATGCGCAAGCGCTCGGGTTTCCAGTGCAGTTCGATCTGAAACATCTCGGGCAGGATATGCGCGAAGATTGGTATTTCGACTGCCTTCAGTACGACGACATTTTCAAGCGGTCGCCGAGCTGGCCTTCGCTCTGCCGCCCGAACCCCACGGCGATCGGCCAGCGAACATCAGTCTTTTCGGTTCGTGCGGGTCGGGATGATGGCTGGGGCGGCCCTCGCCATTCTGATCGTGGTGGCCGTGGTGCTGAGCGCGACGGCGGGCGGCTAGATCTACTCCACGAACGTGCCCATGCATCGGGCCTTGAGCTGGGCCGCAGTCGCCTTGCCCTCAAGGGTGTAGACGTCGGACTGAGTATAGCCCTCCTTGAGAAGGGCGGTGCGCACCTGGCTCGGTATTCTGAACCGGCCTGAAGCAGCCAGTTCGAAAGCGCGCTCGATGATCGGTTTCCTTGTGAGCATCGCTACAACTCCCCTGTTCGGCGAAATGTAACGCGAATGTGGCGGCTGGGTTTCCGGGATGCGGCCGCCGGTCGCAAGACGCCCGGTCGCAGTCCTTGTCGGCGGAATCTACGGCTTCAGTCGTGGGAGCAGATCAAGACCGGAAAGCAGGGCACCGAGGTCGAGTTCGCCAAGGCGAAGTCTGAAGCGAATTAGAGCAGCCGTTCGATGTTCATGACGAACTTGAACAACTGGTCGAGGCGCAGAAGCAGGAATCCGAAAAGCGTAGCCATAACGTAACCCTAGGCTGGGGACGTCCAGGCTCAAGTTACAACTTCGACAGCGTAAGCCCGGAAAAGCCAGATTTGGGACGGCCCGACGCTAGGTGTGAGGGCTGAAGCAGCGCCGGACCGTCAGCAATCTTCCCCACGAGAATGCTCAGGGTAAACCCTGATGCGGTGCTCCGGGTTCCTCACTAGGTTAAACCCTGAACGCGTCCTAAGGGTTTACCCTAAGGGTTTCGCCCGACTGGTTTCTAAGGGTTAAGCCTGATCGCAGCGAACCGCGTTTCGGTTTGGCCTACGGACGACGCCCCAAAGGGCGGACGGCGGGCGTGTTTTTGCAGCCGGGCGCCTCAGCTGAAGCGACGTCAGACAAGCGAAGCGCTTCCCGCGCCCCGCTATCGAGCAGGATCCGCCTGGTTACGGCCGGCGCGCCGCGAAGCGGCAGGGGCGAGCCGAAGTGGGCGAGCCACACCTCAGCCATACGCTCGTCCTCGTCCTTCAATGTTCGCTCCTCCTCCTGAAGCAGCACCCCAGCCGGCGAACCGACGCCTTAGCCTAAAGCAGCGCCGCCACGCCCCTCGCCATGACGATGGAGCTGACGATGACGAAGAGGCCGACAGCCACGGTCAGGCCCACGATGAGGCCACGCTCTGAGCGCTTGGGTTCGTCGCGATCCATCTCGATCTCCCCTGTGACGGCCGAGCTTACACCGCATCGGCACAACGCCCCCTAAGCCCTGCACACGACGTGCCGAGGCGCATTCACGACTCATCTCTACAATCAGAACTGGAGACCGACATGGACCGCAAGGCCCTGTTCGACGCTGTGCGCCCCTGTGGGCCCGGCGCGAAGTTGAAACCTGAATGGGTGCCGATCATCGACGCCCTGGCCGACGCCATGGGCTTGCCGCGCGCAGCCGGCGGCCCGGGCAAACCAGACCCGGAACTGATCGCGGCGCTGAAGAAGGACGAGGGGCTGAGGCTGAAGGCCTATCCCGACGCGCTGTCGCCACGCGCCAGAACCGGCAAGGGGTCGGGTGCGCCATGGACCATCGGATATGGCCGAGCGCGGGGTATTCAGGAGCGCCTCTTTCAACTCGCCGAGCAGTTTGGCTACGCCGTACGGCGAAGCCACCCAATGCGCCAAGCCCGACATCGTGAGCGAGCGCTTCCAGCGTGAGGTCTAACGCGTCCGACAATTGGATTAGGCAAGGACCGAGATTATTCTAGAAGCCGGCTCGGCGGCACGCCCAGCGCAGCAGCAAGACGTCCCAACGCCCTAACGCTGGGATTTCTCGTGCCACGCTCGAGATCGCTTAGATAGCTTCGCTTCATGCTGGCTCGAAACGCCAGCTCCTCTTGCGAAAGGTCTGCAGTTGTCCTGAGGACGCGCACGTTGCGGCCTAATAGCCCGACAACGTCCGTTGCCGCAGAAGACCGCACGGGTCGAGATTGGCTGCCCACCAGACGTGTCATTTCATGTAGCTATTCGCCGGTCTCAGTAATCCTGATCCGCAGGGGTGCTTGATAGGAGATCGATGGGATCTCGATCCAAGGCCTTGGCTATTCGCTCGACGACCTTAAGGGTGGGATTTCGGCGCCCCCGCTCCAGTTCACCAATATAGCTGTAGGCAAGCCCGACATCGTGAGCGAGCGCTTCCAACGTAAGGCTCTTTGCGCGCCTCGCGTTTCTAACATTTCTGCCAAATGTGGAAGCCAGCCCCATCGACCCAACGGGCCGATAAGGAGCCGACAGAACCAGTTACGATAGTGACCAAAGCGAACGTTTGGCATGTTTCCCGGGGCAAGATGGCGAATACCCTCACCCCTTTCGTCGCTACTTCAGCAGCAATATGTGCGGACTTACGTTCAACGCATCGGCAACCGCCTCAATAACCGCTAGCGACGGATTTCGCCGACCGCGTTCAAGTTCGCCGACATAGCTATAAGAAAGGCTCGCGGCATCAGCGAGCGCCTCAATTGTAAGGTCGCGCGTTTGCCGAATACGCCGGACGTTTCGCCCAAATGCCTCCCGCAGATCCATCGATCCAACGGCAGCGAAACAACCTCGCCTCTCCAGTCACTATAGTAACCATTCGACAAGGCTGTTAGACTCTCGGTGATGCCTTTGGCTCCGGCGTCGCTGGCTGGACGCGTTCTCATGACGTTTGGATCGGACCGACTAGACGACCACGAACGGCGTGGTCTTTCGCAGCTGTACGGTCAGTACTCTGACTGGCTCTCAACCCGTCTCCGCCATTTAGGCGTTACGGGTGTCGACGACGTCGTCCAAGAAACCTACCTCCGAATCGCCCCCTACCAGGCGCGCGGCGAAGTCCGTCACCCCAAGTCCCTCCTCCTCCGGATCGCCACCAACCTCGTGGCCGAAGAAGGCCGCCGCGCTCAAAGACAACGCCGCCAAGCCGCCACCACGCCCCCCTCCACCGACGCCGCGTCCCAGACCGAAACCGTCCTTCTGAAGCAGCTCATCCTGAAACTTCCGCAACCCGAGCGAGATATTTTCATGCTCAGCCGCTTCGGAGGTTTGACAAACGAGCAGATCGCTGGGCGATTAGAGGTGTCGGTGAAGACCGTGGAGCGTCGCATTTCGCGGGCTCTAAAACAGGTCGATGCTCAACTCCGACGCTAGATCAGGGGCTTCAATGCCGGCTGAGGCAAAGACACGAACGGCCGCCGACGACCAGGCGACCAATTGGATTGCGCGGCTGGGCACGCGCACCATTTCGCTGGACACCATCCAGGCGTTCGCCAAATGGCGCGAGGACCCTGCGAACGCCGAAGCCTATCGCCGCGCGGAGCAGTTGTGGTCGCGCACAGGTGAACTTGCGAACGATCCCGATATCCAGGCCGCGCTGGCGCAGGCGCAGCGTCGACGTCCCAGACGCTTCGGCGCCAAACAGATCGCCGCGGCCGGCCTCACAACAGCCCTGGCGGCCTCGCTCGCGGTGGGAGCCTTCTTCTGGCAGATCCGCGACACCTACGCGACCGAGGTCGGCGAGCAGAGATCCTTGCAACTGGCGGACGGATCCCGCGTGCGCCTGGACACCGCCTCCAAGATAAGGGTCCGCTTTACAGAGGGCGAACGCCGCATCGAACTCGCCGAGGGCCAAGCCTTCTTCGAGGTGGCGCACAATCCCGCCCGCCCCTTCGTGGTCATGACCGCAGACGCGTCCGTGACGGCGGTCGGGACTGTCTTCGAAGTGCGCCGCGTGGGGTCAGAGACGCGGGTCGTTCTCGTGTCGGGCGCCGTAGACGTGGCGCAGGCTGGCGCACCTAGTGCGCCCCAAAGGTTGTTGCCGAACCAGCAGACGGCGATCAAATCAGGCAGGGCCAAGGTCTCCGCCATAGATGCCGACACTGCGACCAGCTGGACTGACGGGGAACTGACCTTCACAGACACGCCTCTGGTCGAGGCCGTCGCCGAGGTAAACCGCTATCTCGCCACCCCGATCGTCCTTGACGCGCCGGCCGCCGCGAACACGCCGATCAACGGCGTCTTCCGCAGCGGAGACCGCACAGCCTTTGTTTCGGCGGCGGCGCACCTGTTCAATCTGAAGGCTATCCGAGAGGCTGACGGCAAGGTTCGTTTGGTCAGCTCAAGGAATAATGCGCCGGGGTGAGGGTCAGCCCCCACCTAAACCGTCTCTTCCCCGACGCGCTGTTGCGTCGTGGGGGAAGATATCATGACCGCCTACCGTTCAAGCCTGTGCACCGGCGTCGCCATACTGGCCATATCCGGCGCCGCCCAGGCCCAGTCTCCGACGCCAGCTCAAATCAACTTCTCCATTCCGGCCGGTTCCCTGGGAGCGGCGCTCAACGCCTACGCCAGTCAGGCCGGCCGCCAACTCATGTTCACCTCCGACCAGGTCGCGGGCCGCCGGACGTCTGGCCTCACCGGGCGGATGACCGCCGACGCCGCGCTCGAACAGCTTCTGGCAGGTTCCGGCCTCGTGGCGGTGCAATCGTCCAGCGGCGCCTGGGTTCTTCAGCGCGGGTCTCGGGATGAACTCGCGGAGGCCGTGGTCGTCGATGACGTCGTCGTCACCGGCACCCTGCTGCGCGGCCCCGGCGACACCCCCTCCCCTGTCACGGTGATCCGGCGCGATGATCTCGACCGAACCGGCCGCGCCACCATTGCGGACGCCCTCGCCGCCCTGCCCCAGAACTACGCTGGCAGCGGCACGCCGACGGCGGCTCTGGTCGGATCGGATCCGATGCAGAGCAATTCGGGCCTTGCGACCGGGGTGAACCTGCGCGGTCTCGGGCCTGACTCCACCCTGGTGCTGGTCAACGGCCGCCGGATGGCCGGCGCCGGCGGCCGCGGCGATTTCGCCGATGTTTCGGCCGTTCCGACCGCCGCCGTCGAACGCGTAGATGTGCTGCTCGACGGCGCCTCCGCCCTCTATGGCGCCGACGCCGTCGGCGGCGTCGTCAACATCATCCTGCGGCGGGACTTCGACGGCCAGGAAAGCCGCCTGCGCGTCGGCGCCTCGAAAGGCGGCGGCGAGTCCGTCATAGCTGCCCACACCGTCGGCCGGACATGGTCCACCGGACAGGCGCTTCTCTCATATGAGTACGAGCGCCAGAACGCCCTGAGCACCATGGATCGCCCCTACACAGCGACAGGCGACCTCAGGCCTTTCGGCGGCACGGACCACCGGACCTACTACGCGGTCCCGGGCAATATCGTCCGCTTCGACAACGCCAGCAGCAGCTATGTCGTCACCCACGCTATCCGCCCAGGCGCCGGCGGCGTCGCGGTTTCAGCGGCAGATTTCGCGGCAGGCCAACAAAATTACGGCAACACCCGCGTGGGCGCTGCGCTCGTTCCGGAGTTCGATCGCCACGCGGCCTATCTCTACGCCCGGCAGCAGGTCGGAGCGCATCTAGAGTTCACGGGTGATCTCCGTTTCAGCCAGCGCGAGTTCGAGACCGAGAGCATTACCCCGACCGCCATCGCGACCGTCACGACGGCCAATCCGCACTTCGTGTCTCCGACCGGCGCGACGTCGCACAGCATCGCCTATTCCTTTGGTGCAGACCTGGGGATTTCGCAACGCTCCGGTCGAGCGCGCAGTCTCGGCGCGACCCTCGGCGCACGGGTCTTCCTGCCCGCCGACTGGGAGGCTGAAGCCTTCCTGACCTATGGAACCGAGCGGGCCGACGACGGGCGTCGCGGCATGATTCAGTCCACCTACCTGCAGGAGGCGCTGGGAAACACCATAGACAATCCGGCGACCGCCTTCTCGGCGCCGCGTGACGGCTACCTCAACCTCTTCGGTTCAGGCGCGGCCAACTCGAGCGCCGTCCTGGACTTCATCTCCAGCGGCTGGACTCGATATACCGATGAAAGCGAGGTGGCCTCCGCCAATCTGATCGCCCAGGGCGCGGCGTTCAGACTGCCCGCCGGAGATTTGAAGGTCGCGGTCGGCGCCCAGTTTCGAACGGAGGCGTTGAAGAACAGCGGCGTCACCTTCACCTCCGGCCTCACCCCGCTCTCGACCCGATCCCCGGACAAGGACCGTAAGGTCGCCGCCGCCTTCATCGAGGTTCGCGCGCCGCTCATAGGTCCAGACAACGCCATCCCCGGCGTGCAAAAGCTCGAGCTCTCCCTCGCAGGCCGCCTGGAGGACTATGACGACATAGGCTCCACCGCCAATCCCAAGATCGGTCTGATGTGGACCCCGGTCGATGACCTCAAGGTCCGCGCCAACTGGGGGACGTCCTTTCGCGCGCCGGCCATGACCGAACTGGCGCAACGCCGCTACATTTCGGCGACCTTCGTCGCCGATACCGTCGGCCAGCAGGTCGCCCTGTTTGAAGGCGGCGGCAATCCGGACCTCAAGCCCGAAACGGCGGACACCTTCACCCTCGGGTTCGACTACCGCCCCAGGGACAGGCCATGGCGGTTCGGCGCCACCTGGTTCGACATCGCCTTCTCCGATCGGATCGGACGCCCCGCGCTCGACAACCTCACCCAGGTCCTGCTGGATCCCAATCTTGCGCCCTTTGTCCATCGGGTCGATCGGAACTCCGCCGCCGACCGGGCGGCCGTGGACGCCCTGATCAACAGCCCTGACTTTCTTCTGCCCGGAGTCCTTCCCGCAGACGCCTTCGGCGTCATCGTCGATGGACGCTGGTTGAACACGGCGGCGGTAGAGGTGCGCGGCCTCGACGGCTACGCAGCCTACGACCTGAACGTGGCCGGAGGCGAACTCACCCTGGATGCCACGGCCTCCTACATGATCGACTACAAGCGTCGCATCACCACGGCCGCGCCGACCGTCGACCTTGTCGACACCTACGGCCACCCGGTCGATCTGCGCGGCACAGTCTCCGGGCGCTGGGTGCGAGACGATGTTTCACTCCGGGTGGCGGTGAACCATGTCGGCGGCTACCGCGACCTCCTGGAGTCCCGGATCGGCTCCTGGACGACGACGGACATGCAGGTCGGATGGACGCCTTCCGGTTCATGGGGCGAAGGGCTCAGCCTGACCGCCTCGGTGCGGAATGTTTTCGATGCGGACCCGCCCTTCTATGACGCCACAACCGGCATAGGCTTCGACGCCGGGCAGGCCGATCCGCTGGGCCGGACCTTCGCGCTGCAACTGACCAAGCGCTGGTAGGTTCGTCATGCTTCGCACAGTGCTCGCCGCCGCGAGCGCGGTCCTGATCTGCGGATCGGGACCGGCTCTCGCCACGCCCTTCACCCTTGAAGACATGCTTCGTATCGAACAGTTCGGGCAGGTCTCGCTGTCGCCCCAAGAGACGACCGTCGCATTCGAGCGGATCGGTCCAATCCAGGGCGCCGGCCCCTATGAATATGATGCTCTGGACCTGGTGCTGCGCTCCCAGATTATGGTCGCGCCACCCGACGGTCACACCGCGCCACGGCCGCTCCTGCCTGAGGTCGAGGGCAAGGGCCATGTCATCGGCGCCTGGTCGCCCGACGACCGCAGACTGCTCGTTTACCGTCTGCGGGACCGGACCTTCACGGCCGGGATCGCAGACACGGTCACTGGCGAGGTCGAATGGCTCTCCGGTACGCCGGAGAGCGCCATGTGGGGCCGGTCCGCCCAATGGCGCAATGGCGACGACCTGGTCATGATCCAGCGCGCTGACGGCGATCTCCCCCCGCTGGTGCGGCAGGGTTTCCACGTCCAGGAACGGATGAGCCAGCTTTGGCGGTCGACCCGCGAGGGACTGCAGCCCGGGCGCACCTTGATGGGCGGCGGCGCTTTTCTGGGCCTGAACCCGAGACCTGCGGACTCGCACCTGGTGCTCGTCTCTGCCGCCTCGGGACAGCAACGGCCCCTGGCGACGGGCCGTTTCCATGACCTGGAGATCGCGCCGGGCGGAGCCTTCGTCGCCGCTGTCAGGTTCTCAGGTGACCGTCCGTTCGATCCCGACATTCCTTTCCTACAGGGAGATTTCTCGGAAAGGCGCGAGCTCACCCTCGTCGACCTGGGAAGCGGCGAGACGTGGGAGCCCCTGCCAAGACAGGACATATCCCCGCTGCTCATGGCTTGGTCGCCCACAGGGGATCGCCTGCTCGTCTGGGCGAGACAGGACGGCGAAGCCTGGTCGGACGGTCGGCTGATGCAGATCGATCCGAAACGGAAGACCGCCACGCCCACCCTGCTTGGCGGCTTCAAACCCGCGAGGGTCGAGACGGGACTGCGTACCCAGTTTGTCAGTGCGGACTGGCTTGGCGAGACCCCCGTCCTCTATGTTCAGAACGGCGAACGGCGAGACTGGGTCGCCCTCGCCGAGGCTGGTCCGCAGGTGCTGACCGCAGATCTGACCTCGCCTTCCGTGTCCCTTGTCGCGGTTTCCCCACACCGCCTGGTGGTGCAATCCGGCGCCGAGGCCTGGTCCGTCGATCGAAAGGGCAGCGCAGAACGTCTGGGAAGGGCGGTCCGCACCCGGCCGAGCGTCACATCGGCCTTGGTCAGTCAGGGGCAGCGCTTCTCCTTCAACAGCCCGCCACGACGGGACTGGACGTTGACCGGCGATGGTGACGAGATCTGGCGGGTCGATACTGCCACGGGCGCCATGCTTGGCGTCAAGGTGACGAGGCCATCCCGGATACTGGCCGCGGCAGAACGGCGCGTCGTCAGCGCGACCCGGGATGACCGCAACGGCTTGGCGCTAGCCCTGGATGGCGAACCGCCGATGATCCGATTGAACGACCGGCTCTCAGAGATCGCCTTCGCCCCCGCGGAGGCGGTGACCCACCAGGCTTCGGACGGCAGCTCCCTCGTGAGCTGGCTCTATCGCCCGCTCAAACCGAGCGAAAGAAAGCCCGCCTTGATCGTCATTCCCTATCCTGGCGAGCCCGCATACGCACCGGTCTCGCCGGAGGACGGCGTGACCTCCAACGTCCAACTGATGACGGCGGCCGGCTATGCTGTTCTGATCCCAAGTCTCCCCAGACCAGACAGACGAGGCGAACCCGCCATCGGCATGGCGGACGACATCCTCGCCGCTGTTGACGCCGCCGCGTCTCTGGAGGTTTTCGACCCCAAACGTATCGTTTTGTGGGGGCACAGCTTCGGCGCCTTTGCAGCAGTCGCCGCCGCCACCCAGTCGGATCGCTTCTCCGCCGTCATCGCCGCGAACGGTCCCTACAATCTCCTTAGCGCCTGGGGTCAGTTTTCCTTAGCGCCCTCTCTATCGCCGGCAGACGGACTGCCGGTTCGGTCTCGGGCTGGCTGGGTCGAGACGGGCCAAGGCGGGCTGGGGTCTCCGCCCTTCGCGGACGCCGACCGCTACGTGCGCAACAGCCCCGCCCTGGCCGCCGGTCGCATCTCGGCGCCTGTCCTGCTGTTCACGGCCGATCGGGACTATGTGCCGCCGGGTCAGGCCGAGGAACTGTTCTCGGCCCTCTACCGACAGCAGAAGGATGTCGTCCTCGTCACCTACCGGGGCGAAGGCCACGTCCTTTCCAGTCCTGCCAACATTCGCGACTTCTACGACACCGCATGGGCATGGCTGGATGAGGTTCTGCAGCGTCCGGAATGATCCTCAACTTGTGTCCCTGCCGCTGGAGGCTCTAGTGGTAGCCCTTGCCTTAAAAGGTTCTGGCGCATTTCAGAGTCGCGTCCCTAGCGCAGCGGCGCCTGGAGGCGTCCGCCCCGGATGATCAGAGCCGTCGCTCCCACCGCTGCGAGGCCGACGAGACCCGCCGCCAGCACCGGCCGGCGTTTCGCTGTCGAGTAGGCGCTGAACGGGCGTCCGGCGCCCTTCTTGCGATACAGTCGACCTTCTGATCGACCTTCGAACAGGTTGTCGCTGGGGGTCTTTGGATCATCGGTTTGCTGCACCCTGGGCATGGACCAACCAAAGACCCGGTCCATGAGCCTTGGCCAAAGCTGGGCGCTGCCGACCATCATCCGGCCGGCGCCGCCCACCGTCACGCTGCGGACCTTGTGGGTCGCGGCGTGCAGGATGGCCTGCGCCACCACCTCCGGTGCATAGACAGGGGGCGCCACCTGAGGCTCGTTCTCCGTGTGGTTTCGCGCATGTTCGGAGAAGGGGGTGCCGATGCCCGAAGGCTTCACTAGGGTGACCTGGACCGGCTTGTCGGCATGTCGCAACTCCATCCGCAGCGCGTCGGTGAAGCCTTTCACCGCGTGCTTGCTGGCCGCGTAGGCGCCCAGAAGCGGAATGGCGAAGTCCGAGTTGATCGAGCCGACGTTGATCAGGGTGCCGCCGCCCTCGCGGGTTTCCAGATGACGGACCGCCGCCTTGGACCCATGAACCACGCCCCAGTAGTTGGTCTGGAACAGGCGTTCATGCTCGTCCGACGGCAGGTCCATGATGTCGCCGTAGACGCCGACGCCGGCGTCGTTCACCCATGTGTCGAAACCGCCGAAGGCTTCGACCGCACGATCGACCACAGCCTGGATCTGGACTTCGTCCCCGACATCGGCGACCACGCTCGTCGCGCGGCCGCCCGCGCCGATGATCTCCTGCTCAACCTGGTCGAGGGCCTCTTTTGTACGGGCGACCAAGACCACGGCTGCTCCCTGTTCAGCCGCCCCTTTTGCCGTCGCCAGGCCAATGCCGGAGGTGGCGCCGGTGACAACGATGATTTGCTGGTCGAGCGGCTTCTGGCGAACGGTCATGTCGCTTCCTCTATCGATTGGATGTCTGAATCGAACCGACCGGCTCCCATCAGGTTCCGGCGAAAAACGGACCTAAGGTCGCACCGGCTACTTGAAGACGATTGCAGCGCGCCAGCTTGCGGATAGAGGCCTCAAGCACACCCTTCGCCAGGACGTAACCGCCTATGGTTTCGAGCAGGTGATCGCGATCGACGCCCGGCGGGGCGTCAGCATGCGGTCCAGGGGAAGACCTTGGAATTTGCAGCGGCGTGGCGGATCGCCGACGGGCAGTTTTAGAACCCGCCCAGCCGGGCAAGCCCCGCGACCGAATGCTCCAAGCATGCCGTTTGGCGGCACAATCTCTTCGTTCAGACCCTCGCGGAACCATCGGCTCAGCGATGTTCCAGGCGCGCCAAGGAATGTGCCGTATTGGACGCTCGAGCCAGAATCCTCCACTACGACACCATAGGAGACCTTGCCCTTGCAGGTCAGAGACGAAGCGAGGCCGTCATGGTCATCGCTATAGCCGGGCGGATCGTCCGAACAGGCTCGAAGTCTGACTGAATCGCCCGCTGTTCCGCACCTTCATCCTCTTCATCGCGAGCAGCGCGCCTGCCCCCTTAGGGCGCGGCAGCGTATCGGCTCGTCCGGCGGATCCAAGGTCGGATGGCGGCTTGACCATAAACGGCGCAGCTAGAAGTATAGCCCCCAGTCTAGCGCGGCCTTGGCCGTCCCGCATGGTGGTCAAATGCCTCGCCTATCAAAGCACGCCCCACCTCAAGTCGACGCCGATCGCGTTAGAGAGGTCTCTGCCGATCTGCCATTCGAGTTACAGTCAAAGATATTCGAACAGACCGCTGCAAGTGCTTTGGCGGGCGCAGGCCTGTCTGTGACTCTCATAGGCAGCCTTCTGCGCGACGCGTCGCCTTCGATCTGGGGCTCAGTGATCTGTTTCGCCGCCGCAGCCTATGTAGCGGGCGCGGGCAACAATGCTCTTGTAGAAGCCCTCTTCCGGCGAGAGCCGGTTCTGAAACGTTGCAAATCCTATCAAACCGTCGCCGCAATCCTCATGGGCGCGGCGATCGGCGTTCTTAGCTACAGCGTATTCGAGAGCGGCCAGCGGGGAAATGTGGATCCGTCGCCCGGTGTTGGAGCATCGACCGGCCCCTAAGCCCTCCCCCGAGACAGTTGTCATCGAGCGTCCCCCTAAGGCAAACGTCTAAGAATGCCCTAGCCCGAGCGACGCTAAGTTCGGAACGGATATTTTTAAGCACGGGTGGAGGCGATCTTCGGCTTCTACTTCGCCAAGGGTCACGGCCGGCCAACACATATACTGAACTGCAATTGATGCGGCGGCAGCTTCCCGACCGTGACTGAGGTTGAGATCGCCAAGGCGAAATCCGAAGCAGGATACGGCCCGGAGCGCCGCAAAGGGGCCTGTTGCGCTACCGGGCCGCTCGCAACTCTCCTCCCCAGGAGAATGCGGCAGAAAAACCCCTAAAGCCGCGCTGTGGTTCCGAACGAATACGTTTGGCGTAGCTCATTCTCTGAGCAGCTGTTCATACTCGGCCAGCGTCGCCGACGGGACGCCGCAAGCGCGCGCGGCTGCGATAGCGGCCGTGATCTCAATGATCCAAGCTTCGTCCTGACGAAGGGTCGGCGTGTTTCTGGCCTTCAAGCGAAGGGTGTTCAGCGGTTCCAAAAATACAGATGTGTCGCTTTCCACCGCGTCTTCTCCAGGTTGATGCGGCTTAGCTACACTGACGCGAGCGCATCCTGAAAGCCGAACGCGGCGCAGCAATTAGACGCAGCCCTTCCATCGCAATCTGAACTGGAGGTTCATTTTTTCTTCTGCCTGGGACAAGGACCGTGGGCAGTCGGGCGGATGGCGGACAACACCCGATCCCAATGGTGCTCTCGACCATCTTGCCAAGCGTCAAATGCGGGGCGGCCGTCGCGGCCCTCTGCATGGCGGCTAGGGCTGCGTCGTGATCGGTTGGACTAATGCTTCCTGTCTAGTTGCCTCAGCTCATAGGACCACAAGTGCATCATCGGCAGCGCTCGCTGCACCGCCTTGGCGACGCCCTCGCCAAACCGCCGATCCCCGAAAGGACGCCTTTGGGCTATGATGGGCGCAATCCACCCGCAAGCGACAGAAGCGCCGCCATGGACGACGACGACATCGACCCCTCGGACGACCCGATCTATCGTGCAGGGGTGCTCATGGGCCGCAACCAGGCGCTGACCGACGTCATGGAGCGGCTGTTCTCGCCCGATGCAATGTCGCCCGACAAGACGGTTCGCGCACTTCATGCGTGGGTTCAGCAGACCATGGACGAGGTGCGGGTCGAAATGCAGCTCGTTTTTGCTGACCTGAGCGCTGATGACGATGAGGACGAAGATGATGACGGCTGACAGCTAAACTCCCGCCCTGACGAGCGGAATCTGTCAGCGGAAAACTATCGCCCATGCCTGCCGGGGAGGTGACGGACCCTGGGTCCGGGACTTCCTGATGGGTCCGAAATGCGACCCACGCAACGGCCCGCCCGTTCGACCGTTTTGTTGTCGGACAGGGAGTTGGCCATGAAAACGATCATCAAGGGCGCCTGCGCGGTGGCTGCGCTCGGCTTGCTGGTCTCCTGCAGCAGAAACGACGGAAATCCGCGTTCAGCTGAAGACACAGGTGGCGAGCCTGCGGGCGAAGTCGGCACGTTGACCGATGTTCCGACTGAGCAACCCCAAACGACGCAGAGCCCGCCCAATCCAAGTGACGCGACGAGAAATGCGCCGACGAGAGGGCCGGATAACGGCAACAGCCAAGTGGACCCGGCGGCTGTTGCTTCGCCCACGCCACCGAACCAGCCTGACTAACCAGGCGATCGGGCAAGTCCGAGCTCGGAAGGTGGTCTCCGGCTGGACGCTTGCCGGCTCAACAGGTCTTTAAAGGCCTCTCCGCAACAGACAGCCGCATCTCGCCTACGGAGAATCCCATGATCAAGTACCTTGTCCTGGCTGCCGGCGGCGCCGCTCTCCTCACGCTTACCGCATGCGGCAGCCGCGAGGCCGAGCGTGCTGCGCCCGAGGCGGCTTCCACCGAAGCAGATGCCACGTCGAGCGTATCGGCTTCCAACCCGACCAAAACGGGATCTACCGCGATCACTGAAACGCCTGCCCCTCAGGACGATCAGCGCAAGCAAGACGGCTCGACCACGCCGCAAGAAGGCTAAAGGGTCCAGTCTGAATCAGCCGGCCATCGGCTTACGGCCCGGCTTGCCTTTGGGAGCCGCCTCGGACGCCTGACGTCCGCCCGCGCCGAGCCCCATCGCTTTGGCCAGGTCGGATCGCGTCTTGGCGTATTCGGGGTGCACCATAGGGAAATCTGCGGGAAGACCGAACGCCTCGCGATAGGATTGCGGCGTGTGGCCGTGAACCGAGAGATGGCGTTTCATCGACTTGAAGGGCTTGTGCGTGATCAGGCTGATGATGCCGGCGGGCGTAACCAATTTGCGCGCCTGCGCAGCTGTAAGCCGTTGCACCGGCTCGACCTCTTCTACCGTCTCCGAACCCGTCGAACCCAGGGCGGCGTGGATCGAGGAGATCAAGCCGGGAAGCGCAGCGGCGTCGATCTTGTTGTGGGTCACATAGGCCGCGACAATGTCTGCGGTCATGTCGAGAAGATCCCGATCGGGCGTTATGGCGTCGTCCAAGTTAGGGCTCCACATAAAAGGTCATGCTCTGGATATCCTGTAACGCCGCTGCCTGACAGGCCCAAGGGCCAATACATGAGGCCGGAAGCCAGTGGTTTCAGCGCAGCCAAGCCTTGGCCCAGCTCTCGACCAGAGCCAGCATCATCAGCTCCAGGTAGCCGCCCTGCCAGATCAGGTGCTCGACCTGGAGTGCGGCCTCGACCTGATCGCGGTCGATCAGACCCTGCCGGGCGAGATGTCCCTCGAGGAGCTGGGGACGCAGGCGGTCGATGTTCGCGGCGACCACACGACCGTAATAGCCGCCGAGTTCGGCCTTGGACCGGCGATGGACCAGGGCCTGCGGCAGTCGGTCAGCAAAGGCTTCACGTGCCAGAAGGCGATCATGTCCGCCGTTCGTCAGCACGTATGACGGGGTGGCCAGAACCGCTTCCATGACCGGCTGGCTGAGCGCTGGATGCAGCAGCTCCGCTCTCTTGCTTCGCCGTGAGAGGCTGTGCAGCCCGAGGTTGCTCGCAAAGCCAACAATCTGCTGGCGTTTGCCCGGACCGACGCCGTCCATGTCGAAAAGCCAGGGATGAGGCGGGGTTTCGGCGCCGCGGATGTCCGGGTGCAGGAGGGCGTTTGCGGACGGCGAATACTCACGTGGCCGCCGCGCAGAGACGATCGCCGCCCGCATGTTACGCCATGCCGACCGCCTCATCCGACGGGCGAGCACAGGCGCGGTCCGGCCGAGCAGTGCGGCCCAACCTCGATCGCGCAACTCGTCGGCGAGAATGCTGGAGGTGGCGGTCTGCAAAAAGGCGACATCGCCACCCTTCCCCGTGAGCACGCCCTCCACGCCATGGGCCTCGCATAGGTCCGCCTGCAGGGCGTCATAGGCCGCGTCCAGGCGATTGAGACTGGGCCGGAACGACCGGGGGTGTTCAAGCGTCAGCCCTTTGGCCAGGTCGTGGGCGGATCGGGACAGGATTGTCAGTGGCACGCCCAGGGCGTCGGCCACCGCCGTGGCGTAGGCGCGCTCATCGGATTCCGGGTAGGGACCATGGATGTTGAGCCAGAGGGCTTTTCCTTTAAAGGCGCTGGCTCGAAGGCTAGCCGCCATGATGGCGGAATCCAGCCCTCCGGAGACCTCGACCAGCAAGGAGGACCGTCGATGGGTGAGGCCCGCGACCGCCTCATCGACCGTTTCGCGAAGGTCGACTGTCGTCAACGACGTCGATCGCCGAGCCGCCTGCACTGGCGACCATACTGTCCGGTTTCGACCATCCGGCAGATGAAGTGCGCCGGGATAGACTGTCTTCCAGCCCGTGAGGAGATCGGCGGCGGACAGGGTGATTGGGTCTCGCAGGACAGTCGCGACCGCACCCCATGAAAGGCTAGCGTGTTCATGGTCGTCCACCAGCCAGTCAGGCGTATCACTCGCGATCAACCAGGCCGATCCGCGTCGCGAGACGGCGCAGTCCATCGCCCCGGATGGGTCGCGGAAGACGCCGGACAGGCGACCTTCGGCGGTCAGGAACACGGCCACGTATCGCCCCCAGAGCTTCCGCGTCAGGTCCAGACAGGCGTCGTCGATATTGTCTATGTGGCCGTCCAATGGCGCCGATCCAGCAACGGTTTCACCGATCAGGACGACTTCGCCGATGTTTAGAGTCCGGCCTGTGACCGAGGCCCTTTCCGCGGCGATCCAGAAGGATGGTCCCACCTCGGTAATGGTCCAGCCCCGCTGGCGAGCGGCTTCCTTCATCGACCGGCAGGCCCCGGTGTCGGCCTCCGGCCCGAGCATGGCGACGAACCGGCTCACACGCCGACCGCCATGATGGGCGTGTAGAGGGCGACCCGATCCAGATCATCATCCAGGAGCACGTCGCCGACCTGCAGCCAGCAATGGGCGGAGAAGGGCCAGGTCCTGACGCCGAAAACCCAGGTGGAGCCGCGCCCCCGTGACGCCAGAAACGCGCGCAGCAGATAGGCCCGATAGAGGCACTGCCCCTGCGCTGGAACCCAGGGCAGCCAGCGATCGAACAGGCGAGCGTCTGCCATGGCTTCTGCGGCTTGGTCATGACGCAGAGGCAGATTTGGGGATCGCGCGATGAGCGTCTTCAAGGGGCTCCCCTGGATACGCCAAGCCTTCCGCGCCGTGATCGTCGCCAAGGTCATGACCGCCATGCGGCCGGGACCAGGGCCCTCGTAGCGTCTGGAAGTTCGGACCGCCGACGACGGAATAGGCGCCGACCAGTGTTGCACAGCCGTTCGAAAAAGCCCCGTCTCGAGCAGGCCGTCCGCGATCACCGCGTTCGAGGCCGTCCATTGGCCGTCGCCGGCGTCAACCAGATACCGCCCAAGTCCCGGGAGGCAGAAGTAGGCGTCGCTCTCGATATCGAGGACGACCAGGTCATCTTCGATCGAGGCCACATGGATGGAGGGTGCGGGCGAAATCACGGTCGCGCGAAGGCGAAGGCCGTCGGCCAAAGCCGACGGCCCCCGACCTCAGCCCTGCGGCTTGACGCGGGTGAAGTCGATTTCCAGCTCGCCGTCATCGGCGCCGCCGCGGGTCAGTTCGCGAGCTTCGCCGAGGCGGATGAGGCGGATCGTTTTGGTGGGGGTCATCTCAGTCTCTCCTCTCTGGTTCGCCGCAAAAATGCGGCTTCATCAGGAGGCGACTCCGGGCGGACAGCAGCAAGCTATATTGCTGTATATTTCCCGTGCCCAACGGAAGCAGGCGCCGGCTTGACGCCAGCGCCTGCAGGCTCATCACGCGATCCGGATGTAGGTGCCATCCAGTTCCATCACCCCTTCATGCCACCCCCCACGCGTGAGAGTACGGGCCTCGCCCAGACGAACCAGGCGAACGCAGATTGAGGTTTGCATCACAGTCTCCTTGGTCGGCCGCAGGATTGCGGCCTCTCCATGGATGGCCGCTCGCGACGCCGTGGCAAACTATATCTCGGTATATTCAGCGCCCCGGCTTGGGCCGCGCCCGGCGAAGCTGTTCTTCGGCGGTTTTGAGCCAGTCATCCTCTTCGCCGTCGGCGGTCTTATCTACGAGCTCGCGCACAAGGGCGTTCACCGCATTGACGATCGTACGAGCATCCAGAGTGGCGAGCCTGTCGCCCGACTGCTGATTCAACTGATGCATCCCCATCATGACAATGCTCATGAGTTTGTTGGAGCTGCAGCGGAGTGCAAAGTCAGGAGACCCGATCGAAAGGGACGCAAAGATGGCGTCGGGATCCGCATTCACGAAATGGCAGAAGCGGTAGATGTAGTCGACGTTCAGACGGCCTCGTCCAGCCTCAAAGTCTTGATAGGTGCGCAGGACAAGATTCATGCCGGCGGCCGTCTCCGATGAAGAGAAACCGCGCAGGCGTCTGATACCGCGTATCGTAGCCGAGAGCACCGCGCTGTCGCTTTCAAGCTCCGATTGGTCCGGTGGCGTCATTTCACAACCTCCCCGCGACAGGTTGGGGGGCCAGCGCTGCTCAATCAACAGAAGTCGGCGTTTCTCTAGTCACAAAGTGATGCTTGCGCGGAAAAACCGCGCCTCGACGCGGACTTTTCATCCAGGCGCGAAGAAACGCCACGTCCAGCCGCCCAGCACTTCCAACTGGTGCAAGAACTCTTGAGTCTGATGATTCTAAACAACGGAGTCGTCGGATGGCGCGCAATCGCGATCCTTTCGCCAGCGCCCTTCGTACGCTCAGAGAGCGCGCGATCGCCGGCGTCTTCTCGCCCGGCAAGCCCATCATCATTCTCGATGAAGCCCAATCCCTCGGACTGTCCACGACGCCCGTTCGCGAAGCTCTGGCCTGGCTCGGCGGAGAGGGCCTGATCGAGCGCGCGCCGGCCGGCGGATATGCCGGGCTGAGGCTCGACCCTGCTGGCCTGGCGGGCCGATACAGGTTGCGGCTCCACTGTCTGGAAAGGGGGCTGGAGGGCGCCGTGCCCGGCATCAACGCCACGCCCCATGCGGACCCTACGCAGCTCTTTCGCCATATCGTCGCCGCCGCGGCGGACCCCGCCCTGGTGGCCGTCTATGATCGCGTCCAGGCGACGATCGAACGGTTTGCACCGGCGGAGGCGCGCCTGCTCGGCGACATGCCGGCAGCCCTGGAGGCCGTCGCAGACCAGCTGGCCAGCGGACAGGAGCCGCAAGCGGCGGAGGGGCTTCGTGATTTTCACGAGCGGCGCATCAGCGCCGCGCCGCTGTTGACCGAGGGGGAACAGGTTCAGGCGGGCGCCGGGTGAAACCGGGATCGGCTCCGAGGCTGGACCTCACCTCCCTGAGGTGGTCCCTCGTCGTGGCCAGCGCAGGCGGTTTTCGCAAGGCGGCTGACGCCCTCGGCGTCGAACAGTCCGCCCTCAGCCGACGCGTGAGGGGGCTGGAGGACGAAATCGGCGTCTCCCTGTTCCATCGCAACCCGGGCGGCGCGACACCCACCTTTGCAGGCGACTCCTTCATCCGGGGCGTGGAGCACGCGCTCGACCTGTTGAGCGACACGGTCACAGAGGCGCGCGAGGCGGGCCAGGGCCGCCTGGGGCGTCTGAAGATCGGCCTGACGCCGTCCTTCCTTTCCGAGGCCTTGTTCGGACTTCTCCAGAGGTTTCGGGGCGCCCACCCCCATGTTCAGATCGAGATGGTGTCCGGTGACGCGGGCGATCATCTCTCGGCCGTCGCGGATCGCAGACTGGACATCGCCGTCCTCCCCGGAGGCATGACCGTCACCGGCCTCGACGTCTCTGAACTCTGGCGCGAGACGCTCCATGTCGTCCTTCCCTCCGGGCATCCGCTTGCTCTGGAAACGACAGTCGACCTGCAGTCGCTCGACGGCGATGCGCTTCTGATCAGCGAAGGGGATCTCGGCGCTGACGTGCTCGCCCAGATCCGCCTTCCCTCTTCGATCACGCTCAAGACCGTGCGCGCAGGCCTCGCGATCGTGCTGGCTCAGGTAGAGTTGGGCTTGGGTTTGGCGCTCGTCACCTCGGGCGCGCTTGACCATGCCAGCTTGCCGGACGGCCTGGTACACCGACCGCTGCACGCAGGTGAAGGACTGAGTGTCGGCTTCGCCGCAGCCTGGTTTCACCAGAACGATAATCCGGCGCTTCGCCGCTTTATGAGCTCAGCGCGAGCCTTGCGTTGAACACAAGCGGCACGGCGCTCGGAGCCGATCTAGCGGGCGACCTGCTGGCGTGTTTTTGCTGCGACAAATGATCGGTCGGTCGCCATGAACCGGTTCAGCATGGGCCCAATCAGTTGCGCTGGAGCATAGGTTCGCTCTCCGTCGCCAGACAGGACCTCGGCATAGAGAACCAGGTCGCGGTGGATGTCGGCGGGCAGTTCGATCGTCATCTTGATCGGCGTGTCGTCCTGCAGGCCGGCGAGCTTGAGCGCAGACATGGATCAGTCTCCATAGGGTTGAAGATCGAGGTCGTGAGTCAGGATGATCCGAAAGGCGAAACCCGGCCGGATGGTCAGCCTTGGCGGAATGGACAGTCCGCGCTCGACCAGGCCTCGCCCCAGAGCATCGACGCCGTCGCTCGTTCCATCGCGGATCGCGCGCGCCAAACGATCGGCCTCATCCACCTCCACCGCGGCGCTGCTGACAGCCAACAGCGTCGTCAGCACCGCCGTTCTCAACCGCTCTCCCCAACGTTGGTCCGTCCCATCCTCCAGCCCCACATAGCCTTGGGGATCGGACGACGCCTGGTCCTCTAGAAGGATGGATCGACCGTTTGGAAGGATGATGCGGGTCCAAATCACCTGCAGGCGGGACTGGCCCTGGGCGACCTGAGCCGTATGGGCGCCGACCAGCCGCGAGCCCCTAGGTAGAAGCAGCGTGCGACCTGTCCGCGTATCATGGACGTCAGCCGTGATCTGTCCGAGCACCGGACCGGCAAGGTCGGACCGGATGCCCGTCACCAGGCTGGCTTCGATGACGGCGCCGGCGAGCAGCGTCCCGCCCGAGGTCGCGGCGGATGCTGCAGCGGCATGGCATCCCGCAAGCGGCCCGGTCAAAACCGGCAGGCCCTCAGAGACGGGCGCGCCGCTCTGGATCAACAGCAGCGTGGAGGTCCGGGCCGCATCCGCCTCGGCGCGACGACGCTCACGTTCAGTCTGGCGGGCGTCGGCCTCGCGCGATTGCGAGTCCGGTCCAGCAGGCGAACCGACCGGGGCGGCCTCGGCCTCTGCGGCGTTGCGCGCATTGAGAATGGGCCTGCCGAGATCGCCCGGAAGCGGCGGGCCCAGCCGGGGCGCCGCATAGTCGCCGGGGAGCGCGCGCACGGCGTCGGGCGGCGGCGCGGACGACCGCGCCAATTCAACGGTCGGTGCGTTCGGGGCCGGCTTCAGCAGGCCGACGCCGACTGCGGCGGCGACCGCAAGGGCCAGTCCAGCGGCGCCGCCCATCGCCACCTTGCGCGACAGGCGAACGGGTCTGGGCGGGGCGGCCCGGAGGCGCATCGCCTTGATCGCAGGATCCTCGCCCCCAGTCGTATCGCTCATCGACCGGCGCTCCTCTTTTCGATCCGCACGGTCTGCGTACGCCGACCCGAGACGAGCCGAAGCTCTGCCACGTCGAACAGACGATCGACGATCAGCCGGCGACCAAGGACGCGGTAGTTCACCAGAGCGGCGCTTCCGTCCGGATCGGGAAGGAACAGGGGCGGCAGCGTCGCCTGATCGATCGCGACGTCGAATTCCAGAATGACCTGGCGGCCGTCGTCGAACACGCGCACCGGCCGCCAGGCCGTTCGGGCTCCGGAGATCCGATAGCTGAAGTTGAGATCTTCCAGCCTCATCCTTGGCTCGGCGTCGCGCTCCGCCTGCCGCGCCGCCTGGGCTTCGAGCGCCATCAGTTCGTCCTGCGGATACCGCCAGGACACCCCCGCCATATAGGCCGAGGCCTGAGCGTTGAGCTCCAGATGGTAGGTCCGGCGGTCGGTGTTGATGATCAGATTGGTCTTCAGGTCGCTCCGTGTGGGCTTTACGAGAATGTGGATCCGTCGCGTTTCGCCCGCGCCGCTTTCTGTCTGGCCGATGATCCAGCGCACCGTGTCGCCAGCCGCCACCGGTCCCTGGCTGGAAAGAACCTCTCCGGGCTGGAGGGCGATGTCGGTGACATGCCCCGGCGCGCCGTAGACCTGGAAAAGAGCGCCGGCTTCATAGGCATAGACCTGGGTGGCGTTCAGATAGTTTTCGCCTGAGGGCTGCACGCGCGCAGCGGCGTTGGCGGCCGCGATGCGCGAAGCCGGTGGCGGCGCATCCCGCGTCGCGCGCTGAGGGATTGAGGCCAGGCCGACGCCGGGCGCTGCGGCAAGGCAGAGCGCCAGGACGGCGCTAGAGAGCATGAGGCGGCGCATCAGTCGATCTCCTTTGACCAGTTGAAGGCGTGGACCAGGACGCCGAGAGGATTCTTCCTCAGATCATCGGCCGTCCTCGGCGGTTGGACCGTCACCGTCAGGATCGCGGTCCACCGCTCAGTCTTGGCCAGGCGGCCATCGACAAAGCGCCGCTCGGTCCAGGCGACACGGAAGGAGGATGGCGAGGCGCGAATGATGCTGGAGACCTCGATCCCCACCTGTATGCGCCCGACGTCAGCGAACGGATCATTCGTGCGGGCGAAGTCCGACAGGGCGGCGGCGCCCTGATCGGTCGTGTAGTCGTAGGCGCGCAGCCAATTGTTCCGCACCACGACGGGGTCGGCGGAGATGCCGCGCACCTGTTCGACGAACCGGCCGAGATGCCAGGCGATCTGCGCGTCGCTGGGCGTGTAGTTCGCCTGAGCAGGCGCAACCGCCAGCGGCTCGCCGTGCTGGTCCACCTCGACGATCCAGGGCGTGACCACGCCGCGCGCGGATTGGACCACGAGACCGGCGGCCAGGCCCCCGGAAAGGCCGAGCGCCATCAGGGCGGCGAGCCGCCAATTGCGCGCCTGGACGCGGGCGGAACCGATCCGGTCGTCCCAGACCTGGGCGGCGCGCTGATAGGGCGTTTCCGGCGTCGGCGAACGCCCATAGTGGCCGCCCGGACGTTTGAAGGGGTTCATGAACGGTCCTCGCTGACAGAAACGGATGCGGAGCCCCCGCTGTGGTCGCCCGACCGGACTGCATGAACGGCGGTGGCCACGCCGTGGGCGACGGCCTGTCGGCGCTCCATCTCCCTGGCCCATCGGGGCCTGGCCTCCCTGGACCCGCCGCCCCCTCCGGGCTCTTCAGGCCCTCCGCGAGACGATGAAGTCGGCGCGGCTTGAGACTCTGAACCTGCCGGAGCAGAGGCGCTTTCCACTCCCGGCGCAGCTTCCGTCCCGGAGGACGCAGCCGACTGATCCGGGGGCGACGATCCCCCCGCCGGCGGGGATGCGCCACGACCACCGCTGCCGACACCGTTGCCGCCGCTGCCGCCACTACCGTTGCCGTTGTCGGAGCCTCCGCCCGGACCGCGTCCGCCGGGCGATCCGCTTCCTGCACCTGCGGCGCCTGAGGCTGCGGAGCCCGAGCGGGCGGCCGCCACAGCTGTACCCGCTCTCCCCGCAAGTCCGGCGCCCGCGCTGGCAGCCATTCGAGCGCCTGCCGCGCCGGCCATGGCGACCCCGCCCACGGCGAGACCGGTTCCGACCGCCGCGCCTGCGCTGAGTTGGGGCGCGCCTGAGATCAGTCCCGATGCGATGCCCGGACCGAAGATCGCAAGCCCGGCCAGACTGAGCGCGGCCAGGGTGGTCGCCAGAGCATCCCCCAGGGCGGGAGGCCGGCCGGCGAAATCGGTGACGAAGGTATCGAACATGGTCGAGCCGATACCGACGATCACCGCCAGGACGAGGACCTTGACGCCCGAGGCCACGACATTGCCGAGGACGCGTTCGGCCAGGAAGGCGGTCTTGCCGAACAGGCCGAAGGGAATGAGGACGAAGCCCGCGAGGCTGGTCAGCTTGAACTCGATCAGAGTCACGAAGAGCTGCACCGCCATGATGAAGAAGGCGATGATGACAATCAGGAAGGCGACCATCAGGATGGCGATCTGGACGAAGTTTTCGAAGAAGCCCGGGAAGCCTGACATTTCCGCGGCGGCCTTTAGCATCGGCCGTCCGGCGTCGATGCCGGCCTGGGCCAGCTTGCCCGGCCGCAGGAATTCCTCGCTCGACAGATTGGAGCCCGCCGCCTTCAGGCCCAGGCCGGCGAAGCTGGCGAAGACGATCTCCGAGAGCCTCTGAAAGTTGCCGATCAGGAAGGCGAAGAAGCCCACGAACAGGGTCTTCTTGACCAGTCGGGCGAGGATGTCGTCCGACGGTCCCCAGGCCCAGAACAGGGCCGCCAGGGTGACGTCGATGACGATCAGGGTCGTCGCGACGAAGGCGACTTCTCCGCCCAGCAGGCCGAAGCCGCTGTCGATGTAACGGCTGAAGACTTCGAAGAAGCGGTCGATGACGCCGGTATCGTTCATGACGGGTCGCCCCCGCCGAAGAAGCGTCGACGGCTTTCCGCCCAGGCGGCATGACAATCCGGATCGGCGCCGCCGGCCTCGCCGAGACTGCGGCATCGGACGAGCTCCGCCGGGGCCGCGCTCGTCACGGGTTTCACCGCCGGGATCGGCGCCGGCGCGCCGGGGCTCGCCATGACGGCCGCGCCAATGGCGCAGATCGCGATGATGACGGCGGCGACGCCCAGAGGGTCGCGACGAAACAGGGCCCTCATTGATCCGGCTCGCCCATGAAGCGTCGGAAGCGCGCCTGCGCATCCGCGCGGGCGGCGGTCCGATCAGCGGCGTCTAGCGCGTCCGCCCTCCCCTGGGCGGCGAGAAGCGCGGCCAGCTCCACCAGTTGGCTCGACTGCAAGGCCAGCAACTGGTTGCCGGCCTGCGTCGCCTGCAGGGCGCCGGCGGCGCTCTGGCTGGCGCCGACCAGGCGGTCCATTTCCTGCCGCGTCGCGCCCAGCCCCTGGACCACGCCCGCCTGGACGCGCATCGCGTCTTCAAAGCCTGCGACCGACGACCGCCAGCGTTCGCGAGCGCGCGCGACCAGATCCCCTTCTGACGCCGTCATGGGGACGGCGCCGTAGCGGCTGTCGAAGGCGGCCTCGATCTCGCGCACGTCATAGGCCAGCGCCTGGGCCTCCGCGAGAAGGCCGCGGGTCCTATCGACTTGCGCCTGCAGGGTCTGGAGCGACGAGTACGGGAGGCTCGTCAGGTTGCGCGCCTGGTTCATCAGCCCAGTCGCTTCATTCTGGAGCGACTGGATCTGGTTGTTGATCTGCTCCAGGGCGCGGGCGGCCTGGATGACGTTCTGGACGTGGTTGGTCGGATCATGAACGACCACCTGGGCCTGGGCCGGGAGGTCGCCGCACAGGAGGACGACGGCGGCCACAGCGGCAGGTAGGACGGCCGACAAGGCCATAGGCGAACGCAGGCGTTTCATGACGGGTCTCCGGGAGGTTGTGGGCTTGGGACGGTCGCAAGGAGGTCTGCGGCCCAAGGCAGGCCGCGATGGCGCAGCCAGGCCGCGCCGAAACCCGTGGCCCCGGCCTCGTCGAGAACCGCCCGGATGGACGCCTGATCCGTCGCCGCGGAGGCGGCGCAGAAGGCCAGGGCGACCGGACCGAGACCGAGTTCGAACAGGCGGTCGCCGGCGCGCGACTGGCAGTAGTAGTCACGCTTCGGCGTCGCCTGGGCGAGGATGTCGATCTGGCGATCGTTCAATCCGAAGCGACGGTAGACGGCGGCGATCTGCGGCTCGCGGGCGCGGGCGTTCGGCAGGAAGAGACGGGTATGGCAACTCTCGATGATCGCCGCGGCGATCGCGCTGTTGTCGATGTCGGCAAGCGACTGGGTGGCGAAGACCACCGAGGCGTTCTTCTTGCGCAGGGTCTTCAACCACTCGCGCAGCTGGGCGCCGAAACCGGTATTGTCGAGGGCGATCCAGCCCTCATCGACGATGATCAGGGTCGGTCGTCCGTCCAGCCGCGCTTCGAGCCGGTGAAACAGATGGGCGAGCACTGCGGGCGCCGCCGCCGATCCGATCAGGCCTTCTGTCTCGAAGGCCTGAACCGCGCCGACGCCGAGGTGTTCGCGTTCGCCGTCGAGCAGCCGTCCCCATGGCCCCTCCAGAGTAAAGGGCGCCATCGCCCGTTTCACGGCGGCGCTTTGGACAAGAGCGGCGAAGCCCGAGAGCGTACGTTCGCTGGCAGGGGTTCCCGCGAGGCTGACGAGGGCGGACCAGACCTGGTCCTTGATCTCCGGTTCGATCGGCACGCCTTCCCGAGCGAGGAGGTCGATCAGCCAGGCCTGGGCCCAGGCGCGTTCGCCCGGATCGTCGATCCCTTCGAGAGGCTGCAGGGTCAGCCCGCGCTCGCCGCCCAGCATCGCCTCGCCGAGGTCGTGGAAGTCGCCGCCCATGGCCAAGGCCGCCGCGCGGATCGAGCCGCCGAAGTCGAAGGCGAAGACCTGGGAGGCCGGATAGCGGCGGAACTGGAGGGCCATCAGCGCCAGCAGCACGCTCTTGCCCGCCCCGGTCGGCCCGACCATGAGGGTGTGGCCGACATCGCCGACGTGGTGGCAAAAGCGGAAGGGCGTGGCGCCGTCGGTCCGCGCATGGAACAGCGGCGGTCCGTCGAGGTGGGCGTTCCAGTCCGGCCCGGCCCAGACGGCCGACATCGGCATGATGTGGGCGAGGTTGAGGGTGGAGATCGGCGGCGTCCGCGCATTGGCGTAGACGTGGCCCGGCAAGCCGCCCAGCCAGGCCTCGACGGCGTTCAGGCTCTCGGCGATACAGGTGAAATCGCGTCCCTGAATGACCTTTTCCGCCTGCCGGAGCTTGGTGTCGGCGATCGCCGGATCCTCGTCCCATACGGTCAGGGTGGCGGTGACCAGGGCGTAGCCCACGCCATCGGCGCCGAGATCCTGCAGGGCCTGATCGGCGTCCGCCGCCTTGTTGTCGGCGTCGGAGTCCATCAGGACGGCGGCCTCATTGGTCATCACCTCCTTGAGGAGGGCTGCGATCGATTTCCGCTTGGCGAACCACTGGCGACGAATGCGGCCGAGCAGCCGTCCGGCGTCGGTCTTGTCCAGGCAGAGCGCGCGCGTGGTCCAGCGATAGTCGAAGGCCAGGCGATTGAGTTCGTCGAGGAGCCCCGGCCAGGTCGCCGTCGGAAAGCCGATGACGGTCAGGACCCGCAGGTGCGCGCCCCCGAGGCGCGGGGCCAGGCCGCCGACCAGAGCCTTGTCGGCCAGCAGCACATCGAGGTGCATCGGCGTTTCCGGCAGGCGGACGCACTGCCGCGCGGTCGAGACCGTGGCGTGAAGGAAGGTCAGGGTGGCTTCGTCGTCGAGCCAGGCCGCCTGCGGCATCAGCCCCTCGATGAGAGCGAGGAGCCGATCAGTCCGATCGATGAAGCCGCGGACCTGGGACGGCCAGTCCACGCCCTTCTCCGCCTGCCCCTCATAGAGCCAGCGTGCGGCGCGGCCGCGATCTTCGGCCGGCGGCAGCCAGACCAGGGTCAGATAATAGGCGCTTTCGAAGTGGCTCCGGTCGGCCTGGAAGGCGGCGCGGCGCTCCTCGTCCACCAGGGCTGAGACCGGGTCGGGGAAGGTGCTTTCGGGATAGGCGGCCGAGGCGTGGCGCTGGGCCTCGACGAAGATCGCCCAGCCGGATCCGAGCCGGCGCAGGGCGTTGTTCAATCGCCCGGCGACGCCTGACAGTTCAGCATTGGTCGCCGAGTCCAGATCGGGGCCGCGGAAACGCGCGGTGCGTTGGAGACCGCCGTCCTTGTTCAGCACCACGCCGGGGGCGATCAGGGCCGCCCAGGGCAGGAAGTCGGCGAGTTGTCGCGGCCGAGCGCGATATTCCTGAAGCGAGAACATGATCAGACGTCCAGAAGCGTCGGAAGGCGCAGGTGACGACGCGCGACCTCGACGAAGTCCGGGTCGTGACGCGCGGCGAGGACGCCCAGGGCGTGCCCGACGATCCAGACCGCCACGCCTGCGAGCCACAACCGCAGGCCCAAACCCAGGGCGGCGGCCAGGGTGCCGTTGACGATGGCGAGCGCGCGCGGCGCGCCGGCCAGGAGGATCGGCTCCACCAGGGCACGGTGAAGGGGCGCAACGAAATCCTCGGGGATCGGGTCAGCCATCAGATCAGCGCGCCGCCGCCGAAGGAAAAGAAGCTGAGGAAGAAGGAGCTGGCCGCAAAGGCGATGGAGAGACCGAAGACGATCTGGATCAGCCGACGCGCGCCGCCTGAGGTGTCCCCGAAGGCTAGGGTCAGGCCGGTGACGATGATGATCATCACCGCGATGATCTTGGCCACCGGCCCTTCGATCGACTCGAGGATGGACTGGAGCGGCGCCTCCCAGGGCATGGAGGAGCCGCCGGCCAGGGCGGGCGAAGCGCAGGCGGCGGCCAGCGCGAACAGGACGGCCGGATGGAGGCGGCGTTGATTGGCGATCATGACGGTGCTCCAGGGAGATGAAGTCGGAGGGGTCAGGAGGGGACGGGCGAAAGGCGATACCGGCCGTCGGCGTCGAGGCCGTCGACGGCGGAGAGTTCGACCAGACGCCTCTCGGCGCCTCGACCGGCCAGGACAGCGACGAGATGGATGGTCTCGGCGATGAGGGCGCGGGGCGGCACGAGGACCGCTTCCTGGATGAGTTGCTCGAGCCGATGGAGCGCGCCGTGCGCGGAGCCGGCGTGGAGGGTGCCGACGCCGCCCGGATGTCCGGTGCCCCAGGCCTTCACCAGATCCAGCGCCTCGGCGCCGCGAACCTCCCCGATGGGGATGCGGTCCGGGCGCAGGCGAAGGGCGGAGCGCACCAGATCCGTCAGGGTCACCGCCCCGTCCCGGGTGCGCAGGGCCATGGTATTGGGCGCCGCACACTGCAGCTCGCGGATGTCCTCGATGAGAATGATCCGGTCGTCGCTCCCCGCCATTTCGGCGAGCAGGGCGTTGACCAGGGTCGTCTTGCCGCTGGAGGTTCCCCCGACCACGAGGATGTTGCGGCGCTGACCGACGGCGTCGCGCAGGCTTTGCGCCTGCCCGGCGAGCATGATCCCGGCGGCGACATAGTCGTCGAGGGTGAAGACGGCGACGGCCGGCTTGCGGATGGCGAAGGCCGGCGCGCGAACAATGGGCGGCAGCAGGCCTTCGAACCGCTCCCCGGTTTCCGGCAGTTCGGCCGAGATACGGGGACGGGTCTCGTCGACCTCCTGTCCGACGTGGTGGGCCACGAGTCTGACGACCCGCTCGCCCTCGGCGGGCTCCAGGCGATGCGGCGTCAGTTCAAGCCCGCTCGTCAACCGATCCAGCCAGACCCGGCCATCCGGATTGAGCATGACCTCCACCACATCCGGGTCCGACAAGGCAGCCAGAAGCTCCGGGCCAAAGGCCGTGCGGAGCATTTTCAGGCTGCGCGATTGCGTGCTCATGGCGGTCCCGTCTGCGAGGACGGATCGGCGGGCGATCCGGACGGGAGCGACAAGAGAACCGCAAAGCGCGGGGGTTCAACAAGGCCGAGGGCGTAGTAGGGCTGAGGCGTAGAAAGACAGGCGATCGGCGGAATGACCGATCTCATCGCCTCGCCCCAGGACGATCAGGTCGAAGGTCAGGACGTCGGTTTCTCGCCTTGCGCGCCGCCTATGTCGCTGCGGCTGACGTCAGACGCCCGGTCGACGACATCGTCCCGCGTCGCGGCTTCGAGCTCGAACGCCAGCTCGCGCGTGAACGACCGGCCGGACGCCAGCCGGCGCCCCAGGTTTTCGACGAAACGCTCGTACCGATCCCGTCCTCGCACGCGCGCCGCCGCCTGCGCGGCGTCCGGCAGGGAGGGCGTCGCGGCCATCCAGGTCCGCACGAAAAGCGCCAGCATCTCGACGGCGATTTCGAGATCTCGTTCCAACCGATCGGCATGGCGATTGAGCCTGTCCAGCCGCCGCCCAAGCGCGGCCTCCTGCTGCTGGGCGGCGTCCGGCGTGAGAAAGGTGGCGATGGCCGCCTCGGCTACGGTCGACTTGGGCACGCCGCGCCGCTTGGCGTGGGCGACCAGGAGGTCGAGCAGTTCCGGTGTGAGGTAGACGGTGAGGAAGGGCTTCTTCATCGCGCCGGCCTAGAGGGCGATGCCGTCGTCAGGATCGAGCGCCGCCTGGCGGGCGACGCGCCGCATTCGGGCTTCAAGGTTGTCCGGAAGAACCGCGAAGCCCTCGTCGTCGTCGATATCGGGACCCAGAGGGTCGCACGACGGATCTTCGACGCCTGTCGTGGGCGCCATGACGTCGGGCGCTTCAGGATCCTGTTCCTGTCTCAGGCCGCCGTCATCGACCTCCCCCGGCTTTGATCGCTCTGCCGCGGCTGGGGCCGAAGCGGTCGGCCAGATCAAACCGGCGCCGCCCGGGATCGCGCCACGCGACGCCGGGGGAGGAAGCACGCGCGCTTTGAGCCGACCGTCCGCATAGTAGCGCGCCTTCTTCACCCGCAGCGGCGCGCATCCCGACGCCAGCACCAGGGCGTCGGTCGACGGCAGTTGCATCACCTCTCCGGGTGTCAGGAGGGGGCGAGCCGTCTCCTGGCGCGACACCATGAGATGACCGAGCCAGGGGGATAGCCGATGGCCAGCGTAGTTCCGCATCGCCCTCAGCTCGGTCGCCGTTCCCAGGGTCTCGGAAATCCGCTTGGCGGTGCGCTCGTCATTGGTCGCGAAGGCGACCCGGACATGGCAGTTGTCGAGGATGGCGTTATTGGGCCCGTAGGCCTTCTCGATCTGGTTGAGGCTCTGGGCGATGAGGAAGGCCTTGAGCCCATAGCCCGCCATGAAGGCCAGGGCGGTTTCGAAGAAGTCGAGACGACCGAGCGCCGGGAACTCGTCGAGAAGCATGAGGAGGCGGCGCCGCCCTGCCCGCGCCTGGAGATCCTCGGTCAGGCGTCTGCCGATCTGGTTCAGGATCAGACGGATCAGCGGCTTGGTGCGGCTGATGTCCGAGGGCGGCACCACGAGATAGAGGGAGACGGGCCGTTCGCCGTCGACCAGGTCGGCGATGCGCCAGTCGCAACGACCGGTCACCGCCGCGATGATCGGGTCGCGATAGAGGCCGAGAAAGCTCATCGCGGTGGAGAGCACGCCCGACCGCTCATTCTCGCTCTTGTTCAGCAGTTCGCGGGCGGCGGCGGCGATCACCGGATGAGGCCGTCCGTCGCGATGGGGCGTCGTCATCATGCGCCGAAGGGTGGCTTCGATCGGGCGTTCCGGATCCGACAGGAAGGTAGCCACCCCGGCCAGGGTCTTGTCGGGCTCGGCGTGCAGGACATGGAGGATGGCCCCGACCAGCAGAGCGTGGCTGGTCTTCTCCCAGTGGTTCCGGCGTTCGAGCGCCCCTTCAGGGTCGACGAGAATGTCGGCGATGTTCTGGACGTCGCGCACCTCGAGCGGTCCTGGCCGCACCTCCATCAAGGGGTTGTAGGCGGCGCTCTGCGCATCGGTCGGATCGAACATCAGGACGGGTCCGAAGCGGGCGCGCCATCCGGCGGTCAGGGACCAGTTCTCGCCCTTGATGTCGTGGACGAGCGCCGAGCCGCCCCAGGTGAGGAGGGTCGGCACCACCAGACCGACCCCCTTGCCCGAGCGGGTCGGCGCAAAGCACAGCACATGCTCGGGTCCGTCGTGGCGCAGATACCGGCCGTCCATCTCGCCCAGAAGCACGCCGTCCTCGCCCATCAACCCGGCGGCGCGGGCGTCGCGGGCGTCGCCCCATCGCGCTGTGCCGTAGGTCGTCGCCGACGCCGCCTCCCGCGAACGCCAGACCGCCATAGCGATGGAGACTCCGATGGCGACAAGCGCAGAACCCGCCGCGATCGCGCCGCCCTCCAGGAAGAGGCTCGGCGCATAGGCGTCATAGACGAACCACCAGAAGAAGAGGCTCGGCGGGGCGTAGACCGAATGGCCAAGGACCTCGAACCAGGGCGCGCCGAGCGCCGGCTGATAGGCGAGACGCCAGGCGGTCCACTGGGTCGCGCCCCAGACGCCGGCGAGGATGAGACCGAAGACCAGGCTGATCTGGCCCCAGAGGATCTTTCCAGCGGACATGCTGCCTCCAGTTCAGGGAGAGGTGTTGATGACGGGCTCAGCGGCCGAGGGCGCGCGGCGGACGCCATTCGATCTCGCCCCGGGCGCCCGCGCGTCCGCTGACCGACCGGCCGAGATTTCGTCCAAGTGGAGGCCGCCAGGGCACGAGGCTGAAGCCCGCCCCGTCGTCGATCATGGCGAACCGTCCCGAGGCGAGGTCCAGGCGGCGGCGATAGACGCCCGAGACCTCGTCCCCCCCGGCTGTCGGGCGGAAGACGAGGCCGGTCTCATTCCGGAGCCGCTCCGCGACGGCGGCGATCTCCCGGGTCTTCAGCGTTTCCAGCAGGCCGGGCGCGAGTCGCACGCCGGCGCCGCGCCGTTCGGCCAGGCCCTCAGCGGCCAGATGATCAATGCGCGCTTGGCAGGCGACAGCGACCTCGTCAGCGAAGCCGCCGCACCCGGGCAAGGTGTTTGGATCCAGCAGGCGGCGGTCCAGCCAGGTCGCGCCCCTGGCCGTGATCTGGCCGGTCAAGACGAGATCGGACACCGTCACCGTCATCGGATGGGCGCCGCGCGACGGCGGACTGGCGCGCACGATGGCGTCGACCCTGGGCTCGGGCGCGCCGGCGTCCGCAAGGGTGATGTGATGGACCCGACCATCCAGCCCGTCGATGACGGCGAACCCCGTGCCGCGCAGTTCATCGTCCTGCCCCCGGGCGAGGACCCGTCCGACGACGACCTCGGACAAGGCCGAGGTCGCCCTCTGTTCCGGAGCCCGGGCGAGCTTATGGGCCTTCACCGCCGCCTCCAGACGGCCTGCCACTTCGGTCTCGCGGGCGATCCCACGTAGCCGCTCCCCGAGCCCATTCTCGAGCCGCCATCGGCCGGGCCCTGCCGGTTCCGCCAGGCCGAGACGTTCGAGCGTCCGGAGCCGGCGGACCAGGGCCAGGGCGCCGACCGGATCGCCGAAGTCCTTCGCCGGGCGCAGATCGACACGGCCTTCGCCGTTCGCCAACCGCTCCAGCGTGCGATCGAGGCGGGTCCAGCCCTGGGCCTCTGCGTCCCGCATAAGAACGGCCGCGCGTTCACGCGGGCTCGGCGGGCCCAGTTCCAACTCCGCCAGGGCCTCGGCGCGCGCTCGGATACCCTGGCTGATATAGTCCCGACTGATGACCAGGTCGGCGCCGTCTTCAAGCCGTCCGCGGAGGACGATGTGGAGGTGCGGATGGGCGGTGTTCCAGTGGTCGACCGCGACCCAGTCGAGCGGCGCGGCCAGATCCCTCTGGACGTCGGCCATGAGATCGCGGGCATAGGCGCGAAAGTCCGCGAGTTCGCCCGCGTCTTCCAGCGAGACGATGAAGCGGAAATGATGGCGATCATCCTGGGCGCGCTCCGCGAAGGCTGAGGCGTCGACCATGTCGCTCCGGGCGTCGAAGAGCCGCCCCGCTTCGCCGTCGCGGGTCACGCCGTCGCGTTGGAGATAGCCGATGTGCGCGGCCAGGCCTTCAGCGCTTCGGCGCACCACCCGCGCCTTGACGACGACAGACCGGCGAGACCCGCCCACACGCACACTGCGGATCAGCGCCGCCCTTCCCCGCCCGAAGGTGCTGGGACGAGCGCCTCCCTTGCCGACGCCATGTTGGGAGGGACCGCCGGCTCGGGCGACAGCGACCCTGACCTGGCGCAGCGCCGTGTCGACACTCGGCCCCGACGCGGGGCGTATCCGCCCGGGTCGGACCCGAAAATCGTCGTCACGGGTCATGACAGGCGGATAAAGGCGCGAAAATCGTCGCCATTTCCGTACGATAGCCAAATACGCAAGGTAGGCAGTGGAATTGCGCCTTGCGACAGTCCCTTGAGATGACGCGTAAAATTCCTCCCCCACCCCCGCCGTACCTTGCGGCTTTTATCCTGCCCTCCCTCCTGCACGTCTCTAGGAAGGCTCATCACGGCGAAACCGGATCTGAGCTGGCGGCAGGCGCCAGCACTGCGAAGAGCCCGGAAACCCCGGAACCGGGAGACTGCGGCATGTCCGGGAAGAGCGGCGCCCGTTGCGGATCAACCGGCGCGACCGCCACGATCCGGGGGCCGACAGGCGACGCCGCCGTCGTGTCCAGAAGCCCGATCCTGGCGATATAGTCGCGGGTCTCCAGAGGCAGGGGCCGCCCTTCATCTCTATGCTGCAGGTAACGTCGCGGCCCGGCGTTATAGGCCGGCAACATGCCCTCCAGGCCGAACCGGTCGTGCAGTTCGCGCAGATAGGCGGCGCCGGCCAGGATGTTGTCGCGGGGGTCGTAGGCGTCCGCGCCGAGGCCGTGCCGGCGCCGCAGTTCCGCATAGGTGGCGGGCATCACCTGCATCAGACCCATGGCGCCCACGCGCGACCTAGCGCGAGGATTGAAGCCGCTCTCCTGCTTCATGACCGCCCGGATCCAGTGTGGCGGCAGGCCGAAACGACGCGCCGCCTCCGTGATCAGGTCATCGATCGCGCGTCTGGCAAGGGCTTGCTCGCGCGGTTCAGACGCCGCCGGAAGCGCGACCGAGACGCACGGAAAGCTGGTCGGGGCGAGCGCCAGGGCCAGCGCCGCCGCCCACCTCGCGCGCCTTCTAGGGAAGGACAGCACGCTCATCCGCGACCCTCCCGGATGCGGATGGGCACGATGCGGCCGAGCAAATCCCTGCGATCGACCGGACCGAAATAACGGCCGTCGAGCGCGTCGTGGACGTCAGGCGCGAGCAGGAAAACAGCCTCCGGACCCAGGGTGATGCATCCGCTCCAGCGCGGCAGCAGGCGTCCGGCGCGGTCCTTCTCCAGCGCCATGGCGACCGTCCGGCCGTCGATGACAATCCGGAGTCCCTGGCGACAGACCACGGAAGGCGGGGTCGCCGCGACCGGCTTCAGGAGCGGGACGCCGTCCGGCAGATAGCCGCGCGCCGCGAACGCCCGCGACAACTCCGGCGCTGGACGATAGGCGACAAGTTCGCCTACGGCGGCCGCGCGCGTCGGTTCGAGCCGGTAGAGGCCGATCGGGAGGCTCGCGGAGGCGTTCCAGATCAGGCGCGGCGCGCGGGCCGCGACCGGGCCAAGCGCGAGGGCGGCGAGCGCCAGGCCGGCCCATCCCAGCACGACAGCCCGCTTCATGACGAGACCTGCTGGCGCAGACGAAAGGCTCGGTGGCGCTCGGCGGTATAGGCCAGGGGCGGCAGGCTGACCGCCAACCGGGCGTGGACGTGGCGCCAGTAGTCGGGAGCGACCTCGCCCGGTTCGAAGCCGCCGGTCTCGACGGCGTCAATCAGGTCGAGGGCGCGGCGAACCCGCGGCCAGCCGTTCAACCGAAGCAGGCTGACAGCGCCGGGAACGACGCAGGGGATGGCGATCCGGTCGCGGGATGGATCGGCCGCCTGGAGGATGTCGAGGCGTGATACGACCGTGCCGTAGGCGTTGGCGGCCCAGCGCACATAGGCGAAGACGGCGCCGGGCCGAAAGGCGACGAAACGGTTCCGTCGCGAGACGATGCGCTGGTCGACCGCCTGACCGAAGCGGATCCAGCGCTCCGTGCGTCCCGGGTCGAAGACGAGTTCGACCCAGGTCAGTTGATCGGCGGACAGCGGCGGCGTCTCGGCCACCACCACAGGATCGCGGTGGTAGGCCAGATAGGGCGGCGGCGGAGCGCCCTCGTCGTCCCGGCCGATCATAGCGCGGGGTCCCGATCCGGACGGCGCGCGGGCGAAATCCTGTCGTGGCCCGGGTCCGTGGTCGAGGATTTGACGCCGCGGTCCGCCCAGGCCTGGAGATCGCCGACGGCGTAGACGACGCGTCCGCCGATCTTCCGATAGAGGGGACCGGTGCCGTAGCAGCGGTGCTTCTCGAGCGTGCGGCCGGACAGGCCGAGATGCCGCGCGGCCTCGGCTGTGCGGAGATAGCGCGGCGGCATCGGGGTCTGGGCGTCGTGCATGGCGGCAATCCTTGCGAGGCTGGAACGCCGTCGGCGGTCGGCGGCGGGACAGGCCAAGGATTTCGCCAAACCGGCGTTTGCGGCAGTCGGCGCGCGGGCATCAGACGATGCCCGCGCGTCATCACGCCCTCTACGTCAGGACGTTCACATCAGGGCGGCGGCTGTTTGTCGGCCAGGAACTTGGCGGCGCGTTCCGCATGAGCGGCGGCGGCGACAATGAAGCGGGTATCGTTGCGCAACACACGCAGCCAGGAGGCGATGTAGGCGGCGTGATCAGGACGGGGTTCGAGGGTCAGGCCGAGGTCCGCGCAGACGAAGGCGGCGCCGAGTTCGGCCACCAGTTCCTCGCGGGCATAGGCCTCCTCGTCGAAACGGCCGAGAGTGAGATCGCGATCCAGGCGAGAAGGATGGCCCGTCCAGTGGACCAGTTCATGGGCCAGAACGGCGTAGTAGGCTTCCGGGTCATGGAAGGCCTCGAAGGTCGGCATCTGCACCGTGTCGGCGTCCGGACGGTAGCAGGCGGTGTCGCCGCCCGCCCGGATATCGGCGCCGGTCGCAGCGAAGTAGCGCTCCGCATGATCGATCCGATCGGCGACGTCGGGGCGGGCCGGCTGCGGATAGCGGTCGTCCAGACCTTCGATCTGATCCAGATTGAAGACGGTGTAGCGCTTGAGGAAGCTTCCCCCGCGCCGCCCTTCCGGCTGATCGTCCCTGTCATCGGCCGCCGCAATGGGAGCGGCGTAGACGACGGGGGCGCCCTTTTCGCCTTTTCGAACGGCACCGCCGAGCGCCAGGGCCTGACGGAAGGTCATCCAGACGGGGCGGGCGTAGCCGCAGCGGGCGGCCCGAACCCAGAGGGTCAGGACGTTGACCCCGTGATAGGGCCGTCCGTCATGCCGCAGCGGGCGGGAGACGGCGCTCTGGTTTGTCCACGGACGGGCCCAGGGTCGGACGCCGGCCTCGAGGTCGGCGAGGATGAGGGCGGTGATCTCGGCATGGGGATCGGGGCGAACGGAAGCGGTGGGGCGCGACATGGCGGCCTCCTTGAAAACGGTCTGAAGGGGAAGGCGGCGGCGCCCCTGGCGCCGCCGCCGGGCTCTCAGTTGCGCGACCAGATGAGGCTGTGCCCCTCGTCGCTCTCGACCAGCGAGGCGTAGATCGGCGCCGGGAAGCTCGGATCGTCCAGCTTGACCGAGAGGTAGTCGCGGTTCTGCTGGCTGGTCTTTTTCCAGGCCGCGCCGAACTCCGTGGTCCCCGCGAAAATCCGATAGTCCGGGGCCTTGTCGTCGCTCTTCTCGTTCGGCCGGAACGCTGCCGATTTCACATTGAGATTCAAGGTCTTGATCGAACCGGTGTAGCCGTCGCCCTGGGCGATGAAGGTTCCAATAGCGGCCATGTCAGTCTCTCCTTTGCTTCGGGCCACGCCTGCCGCCGCCTCGATGGCGATCGGGAGACCGGGGCCGGAAGGCGCGCAGGGCGAGCGCGCGAGACCCCGCAGCGCAGCGGAGGACCGGAGGGAGCGACTTTCTTGTTTCGCGAGGAAGGCCGCAGGCCGGGGAAGAAGGTCGGTCCGACGGTTGCGCCAGCCGACCGGTCCCGGTCAGATCCGCCACATCGAGAGGCCGCGCCGGATGGCGCGAAAGACGGAAGACCGGCCGCTACCGACGCGAACTCACCCAGGCGCCGCGCAACTGTCGGTCCTGCCAGGCCCCTGGGAAAGAAGGGTTCGACCTGGCCGTGATGAGGATCGGCGCCCGATCCAGGCTCGCGGTTGCAGAGATAGGGGCCGCCGGTGGAGGCTCGGAATGCTGACCAGCCTGGCCTGGCGCGGGTCGCCCTCTCTGAGGTTCAGACCATCTGATTTCTAAAGGAGCTCGTCGGCGCCCCGCTGCGGCAGCGGAACGCGACGGCTCCGCCGCTGCTGAAAACGCGGCGCGACTGAGCGCCGCGCGACGACGCCCAGGTGGCGGCGCCATCCCCTTCAGACCGTTTTCAAGGCGGCCGTCACGTCAGCCTGCGCATGTTTGCAGGCGATGACGCCATGGCTTCAGGACCTGCCCGCCAGCCGCGCGGGCAGGCCGATGGCGGGCGACTGGGGTCAGCCCCCAGAGGTCAGGTCGTGGTAGGGCGCGCCGCGATCACCGGCTTCAGCGCGGGTCAAGACCTTGGTCTCGAACAGGGAGGAGACCTCAACCTTGATCCCCCGGTGCCGAATGCCCTCGTCCAGGGTCTTGGTGATGCGGTCGATGGCGTAGAGGCTGTCGCACCACACCGAGCTTTTCACCGTGATCAGGCCAGGCATGCGTTCAGCGTCGCCACCTGCAGCCTGCTGCATGGCGTCCAGGGCGGCGGTCAATTGATCGGGGGTCATGGGTCGCGGTTAAGCTGAGTCGCGCCGCCACTGGTCGTTTCGCCTATGGATAAACCCGCTCGACGAAGAGCGAGCCCAGGGGGCTGGGCCTGAGGATCAGGTCCTCCGGCGCGGAAAGGTCGAGCCAGTGCGCGCCTGCCCCTGGCGGCAGGACGACGATCTGTCGGTCGTGATAATGGGCCACCTCCGGTCCGGGTTCAGTCGTCAGCATGGCGAAGGCGCCATGCTTCACCACCCCGGCGATCCAGAACCAGGGCTGGTCGATCTGGGTGAAGCGCCACTTCGTTTTCTTCCCCGCTACTTTGGGCTCGGTGAACTCATAGAAGCCGTCAGCGGGGATCAGGCAGCGGGTCGATCCGGCGAAGGATCGGCCCTCGGACCGGAAGTTGAAGACCGGCTTTCCGGCCGGGCCCTTCCAGGCCCAGGGCGTCATCACCAGACGCAGGCCGCCTTCGCCGGCGAGCACCACAGGCGCGCGGTCGCCGATCCGGTAGTCGGTCGGCTCAAGGTTCGGTACGCCATCTGGCAGGGCCAGCGTCCGGCCGATGTCGGTGAAGGGCGCGGCCAGTTGGTTGGCAGGAACATGCAGGCGGTAGTTGTTGCACATGGTTCCGCTCCAACGCCTCAGACGCCGGTAGGCTTCCTTTCGTCCGGTTTGACGACGTACTCCGCGGGAAAGCTCCATCCCTGTTCGGCGCCGCTGACCTCGGCCCAGGCCGCCTTGACCGTGGCGGCGGCGGCCATGACGGGAAAGCGCTGGGTGGAGACGGGGTTGAGTCCGGCGTGCATGGCCTGGAGGCGACGATAGATGTCGACCAGTTCGACCAGGTCCTCCACATTCAGGGAGCCCTTGCTCGACATCCCCTTGTAGCGGCTCATGCTCAATCGCCTCGAGCGAACAGGCTCAGGCCACGCGCCTGCATGTCCTCGAGCGTCCCCAGAACCCTGGCGGCGACGCCCGGCGCAGACCGGTTCAGCGCCGCCGTGAGACGCTTGAACATGTTGGCGAGAACAGGATCATGCCGGACGGCGGGTCCCTGGCGCCAGAGCGCGACCAGTTGGAGCACCTGCAGTTCAACGGGGGTCGGGGTCACGTCGCTCATTGGGGCCGCCCCGCCAGCCGCATGCCGGCGACGAGCCCGGCGATCAGATCGACCGTGGGCGGCGGGACATCCGGACGCTCACGCTGTTCAAGCGCGCGATCCAGTTCTTCGAGGTCGCGGGCCAACCCCTCATCGGGTCCCAGGGTTTTCCTATCCATTTCCATCTCCTCAAGCACCGACCCGAGGCGACTTCTACATGGGAACAAAAAGAGAACAAGAGTAGTCAAATGCTTGACCACAGGTCCCGGAGATCTGTGGATAATCGCCCCCTGGCGACGCGGGCGGGCGGATCATCGGACTGGGCGTCAGGCAATGGGACCTGCCTGAACCTCACGGCTCCAGTCGGGGATGACCTTTGAGACCCGGGCCGGGATAGAGGGCGCTGGACGTGGAAAGGCGCAGACGCTCGCGCAGAAGGGTGACCTTGAGCAGGGCGCCGAGGCCCAGGCCGAGCAAGATCGTGCATCCGAAGAAGACGAGGATGAAGACGGTCGCCGCCAGGGCCTGCGGGTTGATCCGGTCGATGAGCGCGGAGGAACGATAGGCCGTCAGAAGTTCGAGGACAGCCGTCTTCGCCGGAGGCGTCACCACGGCCGCCAGCGCGACGCCGGAAACCCAGCCCAGCAGTTGCGCCGCCGTGGTCTTGCGCGAACGCAGGCTGAGCGAGGCGGACCTGTATCGCGAACGAACCGGCTTGAGATAGTGGATCATCGGTCGATCTAGGGCCCCGACCGGGCGGTCGGCAAGCCGCAGTTTCCAGGTGAGACAACCGGTCCACTCTAGTCCCGCGCCCTCCGTTGGACCCAGCCGATGTGAAGTCGACGGCTTGCCAGGTCCAGCATGAACCGCCGTGATCGTCGTCTCGCCTCCTTGGCCCGGACGACCTTCGCGCAAGGAAAAGACTGCGCGCCCCAAGGGGCGCGCGGTCCGTTTCGGTCCGGATCGCAGACCTATTCGGCTGCGATGTCGTAGGCCTCGTCGAGCGAAGGCGGGGGTCCCTCCTAGCCATCGCCTTCCTGCGCCGGTCCTCCGGCAAGGTTTCGGCGGTTCGGAGAACCGGCGGCCACCACTCCCTCCCCTCCAGCAACCGCTCGGCGGCGTCGGCCATATCGCCCTTCTTGAACTCGGCGAACCGACCCGCCTCCTCGGCGCCGACCGCCTCGGTCACGGCCTCCAGCACCCGCGCCTTGGGGACGCGCGAGAAGTAGCTGCGGCGGTGGCCGACCAGGTCCCGGTCATGTCCAGCCCGACCGCCGTCGCCAGAGTCTCGGCCTGCGCCCATGCGCCGGATCGCCGATCGTGCGGGTCACGCACGGCGTACAGGCCGACCCTGTACAGCAGGCCAGCAGGCGGCGACGCCGACAATGTCGTGTTCTCGACACGACGCCAGCTCCTCAAACCGACCCGTTGCGAGCCAGCTACCCTTCCCACTTCAGCAGCACAGACCGGTTTCAAGCCGATCTGAGTTGCCCTTAGCGATGCGGCATCGCCTCACCCAGGGTCGGCCTGGGTGCGGGCTGCACGACGAAAAAGGGCCGCCGACGCTAACCAGATAAGGGAGAAAACAATGCTGAGCACGATTGCCGGCCGCGGCCAGTTCTCGGAGCCCACACCCCAGCCCCGCGAGACGGCGACGGCGCCGATAACGGCCTGTAGGCCGGCGGCCGACACCATTGCCAACGAGAGGCCCCCCGAGCGGAACCGACTAGCGACAGCGCCCACGAAGGCGGCCAGGATAACGGCCAGATAGAGCAGGTTTGCCGGATTGTCTTCGGATCCGATGATCCCTACGGCGCCATTGATCCAAAGCAACAGCGCCGACGCGAGCACGGCGAGGCCGGCGCCGATCCGGTATGACCAGGCGCTAGAGGTACGCACCGCCAGCTCTGCAACCCCGCCCGCGCCGATCAGGACGGCGCCGGCGAAGATGAAATCCGAGGTGGTCCACTGAACCTCGTCGGTAAACCGCATCGCGATGGCAGGCGTGACCAAAAGACCCGCGACGAGTGTCCAGCCGATCAGGCGCAGGGCCGAGGTCAGTCGGTCGTTGGGGTTGGGCGCCATAATGTTCTTCATTGCCTTCACTTCCAGCTTGGGTGAGGCTTGAACGGTGAAGGCGTGGACGGTGAAAGTCCTGAGCGCCCCGTGAGGAAGTCCTGAAAAACGTAGCTGGCGTTTACTGTTTCGACCGCTTCATTCTAGATGCTGCGGATCGCCGGCTGTCCGATGACGGCGGGTCGGTAGAGCTGTCCGGTCGTTATCTCGACGCGCTTGTCCTGCTGGTGGCCGAGGAGGGCAGGTTGGTGACCAAGGCACGCCTTCTGGATGAGATATGGAAGGGCGTCCCGGTCACCGACGAGGCGCTGACCCAGTGTGTGCGGTCTCTGCGTAAGGCCCTCGGGGACGAGGCAGGAAGGCCTCGGTTCATCGAGACAGTGCCGCGCCACGGATATCGCTTCATCGCGCCAGTGACGCCCGGCCTTGCCGGCGCCGAAGATAGGACGGCGCGCGGCAAGCCCATCCCTCGTACCGGTCGAAGCGAGGCGTTGGCGCAGTTCATAGGCATGGGTCGGGCGGGTCTCATCGGCGGCGGCGCGGCGGGGTTAATCGGCGGTCTGGCCTACGGCTTTGCCGGGATCGCGGAGGGCGGCGCGGGCGGCTCACTGTCCGGACTTCTGGTGCTCGCCGCCTTGACGGCTGTGGTCGGGATGATCGGGGGCTCGAGCGTCGGGTTCGGGGTCGGCGCGGCGAGCTTCGTCTCGCGGCGGCGGGAGCCCTGGTTTCTGCTTGGCGGCGCCTGCGGCGGACTAGTCGTGGGCGCGTTCGCGCGGCTGGCCGGGCTGGACGCCTTCAACCTGCTGTTCGGAATGGCGCCCACGGCGATGACAGGCGCCGGCGAAGGCCTATTGCTGGGCGCCGCGATCGGCGCCGGCGTGTGGATCGCGCGGGGAAAACGACGGCGGATCGCTCTAATAGCCGGAGCAGTCCTGGCGGGTCTTGCAGGGGCGGGCGCCGTCTTGCTGGGTGGGCGGCTGATGGGAGGCAGCCTGGCAGCTCTGGCGGCGCAGTTCCCAGGAGCGCAGCTGAGCCTAGATCACCTGCGCCTTTTCGGCGAAGCGACGTTTGGGCCGATCAGCCAGATCACTACGGCGGGATTGGAAGGCGCGTTGTTCGGCGCGGCCATGGTGTTAGCGCTTACCGTCGAGCAGCAGCAACGACCCGGCGCTCTTTGACATTATACGGACGCACTCGGAGTGCGGAACCATGTTGTATGTCGGCTAGGGGTGGCGGCCGCAACCGATGACCGCAACACGCTAACCCTTCTTCGGAGATGGAGCGTGCCTGATGGGACGGAACGTCCGCATTTCGGCCGGAGCTGAAGTCGCAGATCGACCCGTTTCAGACTTTGCACACCGACCTAACTTGAGGTATCGTCGTTTTTTGAGCTACGTCAGGACATCAACATGGATCGCCGTAGCTTCGTCGTCGTTGCAGCACTCGGCTCCCTTGTCGGTTCGACCGTCGAGGCCGCAGCTTCGACAGGTGATGCTCAGGCGGTTGCCAGTCTGCTTGCCGAATATCAGGCCGCTTGGAACGCGGGTGACGCCGCTCGAATGTTCCGGCTGGCGACAAATGACATTCACTGGGTCAACATCGTCGGAATGCACTGGCAGGGCAGAGCGCAGGTTGAGCTGGCGCACCAAGTATACTTGGAAGTGATGTTCAAAGGCGTGCCTCTGATGCTGGAGGAAGTCGAGAGTGTCGTGCCCGTTGGAACGGGCGCGCTATCTGTCGTCGCACGCTGGGATATGGGCGCGTTCACCACGCCAGACGGCAAGGCTGTGCCGTCCTCAAAGGACCGGATGAGCCTTTTGCTCCTTCGAACATCAGACGGACTTAAGATTGCCCATGGCGCGAACGTTCAGATTGATCCAGTCGCTCAGCAGTTCGACCCGGTAAAAGGTCCTCCATCCGTTGACGGATAAGGCCGCTCTGCATCACGATCCTCAGAGCAGGAAGTCCGCTTCCTACCCTTGAGCGAACTTCGCTTCACGACCCATAGCGGACCTTGCTCAACAGGCTGGCAAGGTGCCGCTCCACGTCTGACGCAACCTTTCCATCACGTGGTCCGCGAGTTACCACTGCGGAATGTCAGACAGTCCGGTGATTTCTGAACCTCCCTCGCCCGCCCTGCTGGCAGATGTCGCGCTTATCGCAAAGCTCAGCGCGGTGTCAGGTATCCTTGATGTCGTGTGCCGCACCACGGGTATGGGTTTCGCTGCCGTCGCCCGGGTAACTGACGAAAAATGGATTGCATGCGCCGTCAGGGACGATGTCGAGTTCGGATTGAAGCCCGGCGGAGAACTCGAACTCAAGACCACGATTTGCGATGAAATCCGCGCCAGCCACGTCCCCGTCATCTTCGACGACGCCGCGCTAGATCCCGCATACGCCGACCACCACACCCCCCGTATGTATGGCCTGCGCAGCTATATTTCCTTCCCGATCATTCGATCCAATGGGGACATGTTCGGCACCCTGTGCGCCATCGATCCCGCGCCCCACCGCGTCTCGACGCCCGAAGTCCAGGAGATGTTCAGGCTCTTTGCCGAGTTGATCGCCTTCCACATCGACGCTGCGGATCAACTGGAAACGAGCGCATCGGAACTGCGCGCGGAACGGGAGACTGCCGAACTCCGCGATCAATTCATCGCCATTCTGGGCCATGACCTGCGAAATCCTGTCGCGGCAATCGACGCCGGCATTCAAATCCTGTCTCGTTCAAGCCTTGAGCACCGCGAGCGTCAAGTTGTGGCACAAATGGCCGCCAGCGCGAAACGGATCGGTCGCCTGATCGATGATGTTCTGGACTTCGCCAGAGGTCATTTAGGCGATGGCCTCCTGATGGACCTGCGCGGTGACGATCAGATCAGGCCGATAATCGAACAGGTCATCAGCGAAATCCAACAAGCGCATCCACAGCGCGTTATCCGCTTCTCTATCGCAATCAACGAGCAGATAGCGGGCGACCCCGAACGGATCGGCCAGCTACTGTCTAACCTGCTCGGCAATGCGATGGTGCATGGCTCTCCCGATCACCCGGTTGAGGTCAACGCCAGGGCCGAGGCGGGCGAGTTCTTCCTGTCGGTAGCGAACGGCGGCAAGCCAATCCCGGCGGAGGCGCTTCCGAACCTGTTTAAGCCCTTCACAAGGGCCTCTCTCGATCAAGCGGCGGGCGGGCTTGGGCTGGGTCTATTCATCGCCTCGAAGATCGCCGAAGCCCATCGCGGGACGCTGACAGTCCACTCGGACAAGGCGCTTACGCGGTTCACATTGAGAATTTCGCACCCCTAGACAACGTTTCCTTTCCACCCCTCGCTGACATCGACGGCGACCGCTTTCCGGTCCGGCGGCCAACGTCCGCTTTCGGTGCCGAGACCCAGGACCGAAGCCGACCTGTTGCGGACACTAGAGCGCCCGCCGTGATGTTCCCCAAGTTCCAAACTGAGCCGTAGGAACGATCCTGACGGCGAAGCCTTCCAACCGTCTCCTTGGAAGGGAACTGCTATGATCAAAACACTTGTTGCCGCTTCGGCGGTCGCGGTCCTCGTGACCGCATGCGGAAATAGCGACAGCGCGGAAGCTCCTGTCGAAGGACCGGCGGTTTCGAGCGCCGAGGCCCCCGTGAACCCGCCGATCGACACAGAAGACACGTCTGAGAAGGCCACGCTCACGCCCGGCGCCAACTCCTTCACTGAGGGGCAGGCCCGCGAAGCCATCGAGAAGCAGGGCTATAGCGTGTCAGGACCGCTGACTCAGGACGCGAATGGGATTTGGAAGGGCCAAGCCACCAAGTCCGGTGGCGCATCGACGACCGTGAGCGTCGACTACAAGGGCGTCGTCACGCCGCAATAAGCTCATCGTTCGGTTTTTATCTACGACTAAAGGAGCCTTCACATGGCGACCATCACGCGGCTGTTCGACAGCCACACCGAAGCCCTCGACGCAGTAGCGGAACTTGAAGGGAGCGGCGTCCCTCACGACAAGATCAGCATCGTTTCGAACAACGCCGACAACTGGCACTCAGGATCTTCACGCGGCAGCGGTGGCCCGCTGGGAGATCAAAACGGCGACGGCGAGAACGACGTGGCCGACGGCACCGGCAAGGGTGCTACGACGGGCGGCCTTCTAGGCGGCGGAGCAGGCCTTCTCGCCGGTCTGGGCATGCTCGCGATCCCGGGCTTGGGCCCGGTCGTAGCGGCCGGTTGGCTTGCCTCCACCGCGGTCGGCGCGGCGGTCGGCGCGGTAGCAGGTGGAGCTACTGGGGGTCTCCTCGGCGCGCTGAAGGAAGCGGGTCACTCGGATGAGGAGGCTAACGTCTACTCGGAAGGTGTTCGTCGCGGCGGCACGCTGGTTAGCGTCAAGGCGGATGAGAACGAGAAGGACAAGCTGGAGCAGATCCTCAACGGCAAACGTGGCTACGATGCAGCGACCCGAGGGGAAGCTTATCGTCAGTCCGGCTGGACCCGGTTCGATCCCGACGCCGAACCCTACAGCACGACGCAGATTTCTGAGGAGCGCGCGCGCTACCGGTAAGTGAGCCGAGTTCGGAGAAGCGAAAGATGGCCCAGTGGTTCTCCACTGGGCCATTTCGCTGACTGGGCCACAGAGCGCGATGCGAGACTTCCTTCGCGGGGTGACTGGCGATGCTTGGTTGATGCCGTTCCGCCTGTCGGGTTCCCGACACTTCTGGCGCCGTTTAGCCCCCGAATGTAACCCGACCCGGCGCACTCTCAGCTATTCGGCAGAGATCCTCCGTTGGCCGCATCGCCATCCCGTTAAGGGTTAGGGTGGCCCCATACCTCAACTGGCTGGCGATCTGGATCAGGTCCTCCACGGATCGTGTGTCCGAATAAATGACTAGGCTGCCTCCGCATCGCGCTAGTTCGCAAAGCTCATCGACGGACCTTCTTTGCATCGGCTCCTCGCGTTCAAACTATTAGATCCGGCATTACAGCTAAGCAGTCTTGTGACCGTCAAGTCGTTGGGCAGGCTTTTGTCGTTCCATGGCGTTGGGGTTAGATCTCGATTGGCGTTGGCCAGCCGTGCCGGGAACCAATGGCCGCCTCGCTCTTTTCCGGTCCGCGCGCTGGGCGCATCACCCCGAGGATTTTTACATGGCCGAGAAGACACTCGACACCCTGTTCCACGACACGCTCAAGGACATTTATTACGCCGAGCGGAAAATACTGAAGTCCTTGCCTAAGATGGCCCGGGCCGCGCAGTCCGCTGAATTGACGTCCGCATTCGAGAAGCACAAGGACCAGACCGAAGGCCAGATCGAGCGCCTCCAGCAGGTGTTCGAAATCATCGGCAAGGCGCCCCGCGGCAAGACATGCGACGCCATTGAAGGCATTCTGGCCGAGGGCGACGAGATCATGGAAGAGTACAAAGGCACGCCTGCCCTGGACGCTGGCCTGCTGGCCGCCGCCCAAGCCGTCGAACACTACGAGATCACGCGCTACGGCACACTGAAGCGTTGGGCCCTAGTGTTGGGCTTGAATGATGCCGCCGCTCTGCTGGACGAGACGTTGCAGGAAGAGTCCCAGACCGACGAGGACCTCACAACGATCGCCGATGCTGCGGTAAACGCCGAAGCTCTTTAGACTGCGAAGTAGTCGGGCACGGGCGGCCGGATGATCGGCTGCCCGTCTCGCGCTCTGTGGTCGTGGACGCGTCCGTCGTCACGGCTATGTACTCGTCAGTTTAGGGATTGGCTGCTGCCAGCGGATAGAAGATCAGCCATCTGGTGGCTTCGAAAAGAAACTCTTCGAAACTCCGTAGGAGTTTCAGGAAGTCCAAAGTCGCTGTTCCGCTTAAGGCGGCACCAGCCTGCCACCCTTGCATTAGATGCCTGCTTCCCACCCCTCGCAGACAGCGACCACTTTCCGGTCCGGCGGCCAACGTCCGCTATCGGCGCCGAGGCCCAGGACCGAAGCCGACCCCTTGCCGACATTGAGCGCAAGCGTTTCAAAAACGTCGGAAAGCGCTTGGGTATTTCAAGTTGCTGGCCTCGGGTAACGGGCATAGCGCATGGGGGGATTCACCTGACTGATCCCGGCCCGTCTAAGGGGCAGGTTGAACTCCTCGAGGAGCACAGCCTATGACCCACGTCGACCCCACGGCCATCTCGAACCGAGGATCCTCGCCGGGCGGCGGCGAGAGCGCCACGCGGATCGGGCCGCTCAATTTGGATCGCCAGGGCCTGCCGGATCAGGCGGCCATTGACGCCATCTACGCCGAGCGCGACTTCCAGCGGGCCTGCCAATGCTACCTCTGGGGCCTTCCCCTGGTCGCCTACGGCCAGTGGCAGAATCAGCACGAGACCGTGTTTGGGGCTAAGGACGGCGACATCGTCAAATACGTCTCGGTGCGAGACAAGCTGGGGCTGATCACCGCCAATGCGACAACGCCCTATGTGATGGGGTTCGTGAACACCTCGCATACGGGACCGCTGGTGGTCGCGGTTCCCCCGGGCGAGGTCGCGGGCGGTTTCGGCGATTTCTGGGAGCGGTCGATCACCGACTTCGGCCTGACCGGCCCGGATCGCGGCAAGGGCGGGCGCTACCTGCTGCTGGGTCCGGGACAGGAGCCGCCGAAGGGGGTCACCTACGACTTCGAGGTGCGGTCGCCGACGGTGAACGTCTTCCACGCCTTCCGCATCCTGACCACCGATCCGGCGGAGGGCGACCGCATCCTGCACGGCTATCAGGTCTATCCGGCCAGCGCTAAGAACCCGCCAAAGACGCGCATCCTGACCCCCGACGGGCGTCCGTGGAGCGGGACCCAGCCGACCGGCATGGCCTATTGGGAGCGGCTGAACGAATACCTCCAGATCGAGCCGGTGCGCGAGGAAGACCGTTTGTTCATGGCCATGCTCAAGCCACTGGGCATCGAGAAGGGCAAGCCGTTCCAGCCGGACGCAGCCCAGACCCGCGCCCTGACCGACGGGGCGGAGATCGGCCAGCTGATGGCCGTAGCCAACTCGTTCGACAAGCGGTTCGAGACCGCGCGCTACGGCGGGCAATGGGATCGCGCAGTGAATGTGGCGATGAGCCAGGAGAGCGAATTCTATTCCCAGCTCGATGAGCGCTCGTCGTGGTTCTACGAGGCGGTCGGTCTATCGGAGGGGATGACCACCCAGACCCCGGGCGAGGGGCAGGTCTATCTGTCGTCCTATCGCGACGCCCAGAAGCAATGGTTCGACGGCGGCAAGACCTATCGGCTGCATGTGCCGCCGGACGTGCCCGCTGGCCAGTGGTGGTCGGTGGCGCTGTACGATGTCGAGACGCGCTGCTTTATGGACACCGAGTACGACAAGGTGGAGATCGGCTCGCGCACCGACTTGGCCAGGAACGCCGACGGATCGGTCGATCTGGTGTTCGCGCCGGAGCCGCCGACGGACTCGCCCGAGAGTAATTGGGTTCCGACCGTGCCGGGCCGGGCCTGGTTCACCTACTTCCGGCTCTATGCGCCGCTGAAGCCCTATTTCGACGCCAGCTGGAAGCTGCCGGACATCGAGGTGGTGAAATGACCGATTCAGCCAAAGTGTCCGCTTCGCCGGACACCGCCCGTGCGATCGCCGCGGAGGCCTACATCTACGCCTATCCGATGCTCGACAACTACGCGACCTGGTTCAAGCAGGCAGTTGATCCTGATGCTCCGGAGTATGTTGGCGGCTTTGGACAGTTCCGGCATTACTCCGAGCCTTCGACCCCCAAGAACCATGACGTGGTCACGCCCAACAACGACACGCCCTACTCCTGGGCCTGGCTGGACTTGCGGGCGGAGCCTTGGGTTTTGAGCGTCGCCGAGGTGCCGTCCGGTCGCTACTACGTCAGCCAGTGGGTCGATCTGTTCACCTATAATTTCGCCTATGTCGGCTCGCGGACCACGGGCAACGGAGCAGGTCATTACTTGTTCGCTGGCCCCCGCTGGGATGGCGAGACGCCGACGGGCATCGACAAGGTTTTCAAGGCGGAGACCGACATCGTCGGCACCTTGACGCGGACGCAGCTGGACGGGCCGGAGGACGTGCCGGCGGTGCGCGCGGTGCAGGCGGGATTAACCCTCCAGCCGCTGAGCGCCTTCCTTGGCCAGCGTGCGCCGCCCGCTGCGCCAGCTATCTCATTCCCTCCATATGACGCGGCGCGAGCGCACGGCCACGACTTCATCACCTACCTTAACTTCCTGCTGCAGTTCGCCGAGCCGCCGGATCCGAGCGAGGTCGAACTGCGCGAGCGTTTCGAGACCATCGGCATCGGACCGCAATGGACCTGGGACGCCAAGACGCTGGAACCGGCCTTGCTCACGGCGATCGACGCCGGGATCGAGGACGCCAAAGCCGCCATGGCCGCGAAGTTGGCCGTGACCCTGAGCTCTAACGGCCTGTTCGGCACCCGGAACGACAACGGCAACGACTATATGTTGCGCGCCGTGGCGGCCAACAAAGGCATGTATGGCAACTCGATCGACGAGGCATGGTACGGCGGTTATGTGGGCGATGGAGCCAAACCAGCGAAGATTTACTTTGCGCCTGGCCAGTTGCCGGAGGCGCGGTTCTTCTGGTCTATCACCCTCTACACCCTGCCTGATCGGTTCCTCTACGACAACGCGATCAACCGCTATTCCATTGGGGATCGGACAGAGGAACTGAAGACCGATGCGGACGGATCATTGACCCTTTACATCAGTCACGAGGCTCCGGGGCCTGGGCTGGAGTCCAACTGGCTTCCAGCGCCGGCCGGAAAGTACAGCCTTGTGGCGCGTATCTACGGCCCGTCAGAGGCGGCGAAACAGGACAGGTGGAAGCTGCCGCCCCTTCAATCCTAGCCTCGACGTCAAACAGTCACTGTCTGGCTGCCTTCGCTCGGCCGCAGAATGTCCGCTAGCCACCCCCGCCTGTCCTTGAACCCTGCCCTGCCCAACGACTTAGGCACCATGCGCACCATCATGGCGGCCGACCGGACTTTGATGGCGTGGATAGAGGCCCATGCTGGCGCTCTATAGATATATCGTCACGCAACCGGACAAGGAATTCATGCTCGACAACGCAGCCGCCACGGACGCCGTCGCCTACCGTGAAGGAGCCCGTTTCGCCGCTGAATTGCTCGCTGAACAGTCTTCCCCCGGTCAGAGGCCTGTCAGCTTTGGCCTGGTCGTTCTGAACCCCGAAAGCCGCGAGATCTGGCGCGTGGACATCGAGGCTTCAGCTCCGCCATATGCAGCTTCATGAGGCGACGCCGGCCTGGCGTCCGCGGAACGACTTTCGCGGCAGCCGCCTTTAAACCCCATGGTCTTTCTACCTCTCGCTCGAACCGCCATTGCGTTTGACGCGGGTTGTCGGACCTCGCCTTTCTGGATTGGCGCGCGATGAGGATCGCTACCTATAACGTCAACGGGATCAACGGCCGGTTGCCCGTTCTGCTCCGATGGCTGGAGACGAGCCGCCCGGACGTCGTTTGTTTGCAGGAGCTCAAGGCCCAACAGGGGAACTTTCCCGCCAAGGCCCTCTGCGACGTCGGATATGAGGCGATCTGGCTGGGTCAGAAGAGCTGGAACGGGGTCGCAATCCTGGCGAGAGACGCCGCCATTCATCCGACCCGCCGGGGCCTCCCTGGCGACCCCGACCCAAGCCAGAGCCGCTATATCGAGGCTGCGATTAACGGCGTTCTGGTGGGTTGCCTCTATATGCCCAACGGGAATCCCGCGCCCGGTCCCCGGTTTGAGTACAAGCTCGCCTGGGCGGAAGCCTTCATTGCTCATGCCGCCGGGCTGATCGAGACCGGCGCTCCGGTGATCCTGGCGGGCGACTACAACATCATCCCGACCCCGGCGGACGTCTACAAGCCAGAGCGCTGGACAGAGGACGCCCTCTTTCGCCCCGAGGCGCGCCACGTCTTCGGCCGCCTGCTAGACCAGGGATGGACAGACGCCCTGCGCCTCCACCACCCGCAGGAAACCCTCTTCACCTTCTGGGATTACTTCCGGAACGCCTACGCCCGCAACGCGGGACTGCGCATCGACCATCTTCTCGTAAGCCCGTCCCTCGTTGATCGCCTCCACGCCTCCAGCGTCGATCACGAGGTCAGAGGTTGGGACCGATCAAGCGACCACGCTCCGACCTGGATCGAGATCGCACCCTGAAGCAACCGGCCAACGGCCCAGGTCAGAAGGACAGGCCGTTTTCAATCCGGCGAAACAGCGTGAGGGCCTGAGCGTCGTCCAGAGCGTCGATATCGACGCCGGCGGTGAGATCAACCAGGAGATCGATCACAGTCCCGCAGGCCGCGCTGTCGGTCGGCGCCTCCGACTGCACCCAGGCCGCTATGGCGGCGAGCGTGCTTAGCGCTTCCTGATCGGTCATGGGACTATCCTGAAGCGCTGCAGCGGCGGCGATCTCACGCATTTCCCATAAGGCCTTGCGACAGGCGTCCGGGTTCTCTCGTCGTTCGTTTGGCGCAATCGCGGCGACGGCTGGCGTCGCCACGACGCTCACAACCAGCTGGAACAGGATCTCGCCTTGGCATGAAAAGACAATCATCCGCGCCTCGCGCGAAATCCAAAAGCCGGGTCCGTCGTCCCGAAGAAGCTCGCCCAAGGTGCGAACCGCCTCGACCTGGGCCTCCTGCATTGAGGCAAGGCTCGCCTCCCACCTGAACCTTGCACCCTCAGGCCCAGCGTCGGACTCGAATATGAAGCTGAGCATCTTGCCCTGAAGCTTGCGCGTTTCCGAAATCAGCGGGACGAAGGCGCAGCGTCGATCTCCGGAGCGCGACCAGAGGCCGCGCGATCGTCCGGGCTGGCGGGCGCGTCCATGGACGCCGTGGCCGCCTCATCCTGGAAGGCGGCGGCGTCTTCGACCTGCGCCCCGTTGTCGACGGGCGCGGCGGCGAAGGGGCCGGCCCAGAAGGCCCAAACCAGCGCGAAACCGACAGCCGTCAGCACCAGGCCTCCCAGGAGGACCGCCACGATCCGCAACCCTCTTCGACCCTGGCGGACGTACTGAGCCTCGACCGGTCGGTGGTTCCTCACGGCCCTGGCCGAGGCTTCATGGGGATTGTGGGGCATGTTCGTCCTTCTCACATAGGATCGGCGCGGTATTCCGCCCTGCGAACGCGTCCTCATCGACGCCTCGTGCTGTTCTGCAACAGCCCCTCACAGGCTCAGAAGGCCGAACATGAGCATCAAGAGACCGACTACAGCCGCGCATCCGTACCAGAAGCTCGGCGTGAGGCGCGGCCCCCCGGGCTGGAATACAGGCTCCGTCGGGAGAGGATCGCGCGGCCCCTCATCGGCAGGGACGACCGAACGCGCGCCTCCGGCCTCTTCATCGGCGCCGGCCGGAGCCATGCCCGGATCAAATATCGGCCTGGCGTCATGGCCGCGGCGACGCCAGTGGGCGTCCTTTTCCTGAAGGGGGTGAGGCATGCGAGCTGAATCCATGGCCCGAACCGTGGTTCCTATTCGGCGGTCGTGGGTCGGGAAGGCGACACTGGAACGGACCGCTCCTCGCCCACATGGTGTTCAAAGCGCCCGCTTTCGACCTCTGTGCGGGAAAACACCTCCTCCTGACCGTCGATCAGCAGTTCGTCCGCCAGATCGTCAGACACCTCGGTCTCGCGGTCATGACCGCCCGTCCCCGGAGCGCCCGAGCCGGGCTGATCCTCCGCTGTGCGCTCCATGCTGAAGGCTTCGATCCTATCGGACCCTTGGTTTCTTTCCATGGTTCTACGCCTCTTGTTCAAGTCGGGCCCACGAGAACAATCCCTCACGGCGCTCACAGGTTCGAGCTGCGCTGCGCGTTAGGACCGACCGTTCTGGCAGGACGGGCTGAGAGGGCGGCGGGATCCTGCAACTCTGACCGATACCGGTCTTATCGGAACAAGGAGGAGGGCCCGCCCGATTGACCAAGATCGTAGGGAGGACAGACAATGAAAGTCGTCAATCTCATCACCCTTTCTCTGGTCATCATAGGAGCCGTCAACTGGGGCCTTGTGGGCGCCTTCAATTTCAATCTCGTTTCCGCCCTTTTTGGCGACGGCTCCATAGTCGCCCGCGGCGTCTACATACTTGTCGGACTTTCGGGTCTCTGGCAGTTGGCGCCCTTCGCCCGGGCCTTCCAGATCGATGAGCCTCGCGCTGAAGCCGGCCGTAGCCTTGCCCGCTGAGCCTCCCGCGAGACGGGCCGCGCCCAGTTCGGGACAGGTTTCGGCCAGCCATGTCAGGGACCTAGCCACGATCTGCTTCTGTTCCATTAAGGGCGATGCATGGGGGCCGTAGGATCAGGCGGCGGATGAACCCTCTGCCGCAGCCGGTTCGTCCAGCCCCCAGTTGCGGTAACGGAGAAGCTCGTCGGCCAATGTTGCGCCGACAGATTAAGGGAGCCATCTCGAGAAGGCGAACGCCCCGCCTTCGTCGAGGATCGCGCGGCACATGGCCATTGGAAGATGACCTCTTCGGCAGCTTCAGAAACGGCTTTGTCCCACCCCGGTCGAGCGACACGCCCTCTATTTCATCTTGGTCAAGGGCGCCGACGAGAACAGCCACGCGGGGCTGTGGTCCGTCCGTAAACTCGGGTCTAGGCGATGGCTCGCAAGAGGTCGGCTGGCGCTTCCAGATAGGCTGCCTCGAACTCACCAAGGGCGGCCAAGGCCGCCAGATCCGGCAGGCGCACCCTCCCCCCGGACATTTCGATCAACCCTTCCTCTCGCAGTTCCCCTATGATGCGGTTGACGTGCACTGCGGACATTCCAAGCATGTCCGACATCTCCGTCTGGGTCATGGGAAGTCGGAAACCGTCGCCCTCCGTCAGGCCCACGATCTCCATCCTCATGAAGAGTTCGCAGAAGAAGCGGGCCAACCGCTCCTTGGCGTTCTGCACGCCCAGGGACAGCACCCATTCGCGGCTGATGGCCCCGTCGATCAGGGTTTCCAGCCAGAGGCTGCGCATCAGTTCCGGTTCTTCACGGATCAACCTGTCGAGCGCTGAATGGGAAATGACGGCCGTTCTGCAGTCGGTCAGGGCGGTAAGGCCCTGCGGCTGTCGCTTTTTCAACAAGGAGCCAAGGTTCACAAAATCTCCGGGAATACAGATCTCTGTGAACTGCCGCCGCCCATCAGCCAAAAGGCGGTAGCGCGCGCATAAGCCTGACGTCAGGAACATGCATGTCGATGCATGAGCGCCCTCTACGACCATATTTTCCTTCGCAGAGACCAGTCGCGACGAGGAGAAGGCTTGGGCTAGCCGGTTGATGGCCCGAGCCGGGACCTCCCGGCGAATGCTGAGCTTCGCGAACAACAGACCATAAAGATCAGTATCGGACACTCTCTGCTCCATACTGGCTGCGTGCGCTCACGCGCCATGGCTCGTCTGGTTCGCCTTTTGATCGATCCACGCAGTTTGACTGCGTGTCACGATAACGCCGCCGGGCCTGAAGTGTTTCTTCCCTCCTCCGCCGGCCCGCTGTCAGCCTCGGCGGGTTTAGGCGTCCATGGATATCCTCACGACCGGAGGTCAGACCCGGAAAAAACCATCCGATAGCACTGGCGGGATGACGTCCGGCTTCATCCTGATCCTCCCGCCCCCCTGGAAGGGAACCATCCTGTCAAGAAACCGTCTGTATGGCGGGGGGCCGGTCAGGAGCAGGGTCATGACATCCGAGCAATCCCATGGACGGGCGCGGAACGCCGCGACCCCGGGCGGCAAGCCCGAAGCAGCCGAATCCGATAAAGCAGTGATGCGGGTGGGTCGCGAGTCCCGCCGGCGCGCCGGTCCGGACGGCCCGGACGCGACGGTAGTCGGCGACATCTTCAAAACGCCTCCCGGCCAGGGGCGAGCAGAAGAACCCGGCGAAAAGAGGCCTGGGGCGCGTCCGCCGAATGGATGATCGCCCTGCGCCGCCGCTTAGTCCCGAAGCCGTTTCCGGGCCACGAGACGGCGACCTGCCGGCCTATCTCGGCAACGGCCTGATTGGCCTGAGGGTTCGCGAGGTCCCCCTCTTCGCCGGGATGGTCCTTGTCAGCGGCCTGACCGGCGCCCACCCGGAGCGCGGGATCGAGGCGGCCGCCTCCGCGCCCTATCCGTTGTCCGGCGACTTGGCGATCGACGGCGTCTGGATGAGCGAGCAACCCTGGGCCGTCGGCGATCTCCGTCAGTCCTACGACTTCGCGACCGCCGAGCTCCGTTCCGCCTTCGCCTATCAAGTCGGGACGCGTCGCCTTTCGGTTGAGGTCGTCGCCTTCGCCAGCCGCACCGCCCCCTCGATCGTCGCCCAGGAGGTCCGGGTCACGGCCGACGGCCCCTGTGAGGTAAAGTTCCGGGCTTTCGTATCGATCGCCGGAGTGACCGGACGGGTCGCGCGACGGCGCACGGACACGCCCGGCGAACCCGAACCTGTCTGCGACGGCAGCCTCTTGTGGGAAACGGCCGAAGCGCTCAGTCAATGCGGCCTCGCCCTCGCCATTGAAGGCCCGGCGTCCGCTCGACGACAGATCCTGACCTGGAGCGACGCCGGTCCCCTCTGCACGGAATATGAGATCCGGCTGGCTTCAGGCAGGCCTGCGAAATTCCGACAACTGGCTGCTCTTGTGCCCTCCATCCTCCATGCTCGGCCTGACGAGGAAGCGGTCAGGCGCGTGGCGCGGGCGGCCAAGGACGGTTTTGACGTCTTGAGACGTTGCAACCAGGCGGCCTGGGCGGAGATATGGGAAGGTCGGATCGTCATTGTCGGCGCGAGTGCGCAACACCAGGCGCTTATCGACGCCGCCTTCTACTACCTGAACGCCTCCGTCCATCCCGCTTCGCCGGCCTCCACCTCGATCTTCGGCCTCGCGACCTGGCGGGACTATCACTATTACTACGGCCATGTGATGTGGGACGTGGACGCCTTCTGCTTGCCGCCCCTGATCCTCATGCAGCCGGACGCGGCGCGCGCCATGCTGGCGTTCCGGAGTCGAGGACGACCTGCTGCGGCGGCCAATGCACGCCTTTTCGACCGCCAGGGGCTGCAGTATCCTTGGGAAGCCGCACCCGGCACGGGCCAGGAGGCGTCGCCCGGCGCCGGCGACGCCGCCCATCATGAGGACCACGTCTCTCTGCATGTGGCTCGCGCCTTCTCCCTTTTCGCCGACGCCACGGGCGACCAGAGATTTCTCGAGGAAGAGGCCTGGCCGGTCATCAGCGGGGTGGCCGACTGGTTCGTGAGCCGGGTGACCCGGACAGACCGGGGCTTTGAGCTTCTGCATTCCATGGGACCGGCCGAGGTTCCTTCGCCTCCGGATAACGACGCCTTCAGCCTCATGGCCGGCGCCGACGTGCTTCGGCGCGCCCTTCGGGTCGCCGAGCGCCTGCGGCGGACCGCGCCCGACGCGTGGAAGGCGGTTCTCGCCGACCTCTATCTACCGGTGCGTTCCGACGGGGTCATCGCCGCTCATGACGACTATGACCGCCGCGAGGAAAAGGGCGCCACCCCCTCCCCCCTCGCCGGTCTCTTCCCCTATGACTTTCCGGCCCCGCCCTCCTTGAGCCGCAAGACGCTTGCCTTCTACCTGAAGCTCTGGCCCGACTATGTCGGATCGCCCATGCTGCCAGCGCTCTACTGCGCCTGGGCGACCATGGCCGGCGACCGGGACCTGGCGCTCAGGCTCTTTGAGGAGGGCTTCGCCGCCTACGACCGCCCCCGGTTTCACCAGTGTCTTGAATACCGGCTGGACCGGGCCGAGGGGCCCGCGGCCGGCCCCTTCTTCGCCAACCTCGGCGGCATGCTTCTCGGTCTCTGCTATGGGCTGACCGGACTGGTGGTGGACGACGGGGAGCCGGAGTCCTGGGCCCGCCGCCCCATCACCCTGCCGACGGGCTGGGAAGCTGTCAGGATTGAGCGTCTCCGGGTGAGAGGCCGCTCAGCGCGTCTCGTCGCGCGACAAGGCGCCGAGCGCGCCGAGCTGTCCTTTTCCTGACGTCAGGACGTCGCCGCCCCTTAGCGCCGCGATTCGAAACCTTGCCCGTCCGCCTGCATGCCTTCAGCGCCCGATCCGCATCGAAGACGAAAGGCCAGGGGTGAAAACACCTCTCCGCTTCGACCGTCCTGAATGGCGACGCCTATCAGTCCCTGAGCCTCGAATGACGCCGCCAGACGCAGTGCGACGCGGTCGTCGGAGACACAGGTGGCGAGGTCCTTCTTACCGACTTCATATGTGACCAGATAGGTCATAGATCGCTCCCGGCTCCAGCCTCCTGAGACAAGCGTCTTCGCCGGCCGCCGTCTCCCTGTGTCGGAAGCCCGACACAGGCGCCCTCCGGAATTGGCGCCCCGACCTGGAGGGGGGACTTTTCCAACGGCGGATGGCGGACGCCGCCGGCCCTTGCGGCGACGACGTCCGCCCGCCGAAGGCTGGAGCGCATCACAGCTCCGTAGCGCCAATGATCCAGGACCCTGCTCCGTTCCGCTTCCTGCAGACGTCGAACGTTTTGTTGACGAAGACCGTCCCACCATCGTCGTCATCAGGAGAGACCGGCATGACCCCTATGGAGCGGCGGTGGATTGGAGAGGCCTTGAGGCGGCGCGCGAAGCAGTGGCGCACGCGGCTCGGGTTCGGGCTGCTAATCGCCCTGGTCTTCTGGCCCATGACGGGTGCGTTCTTCGCCCTGGCCTGGACCGGGACCTATCTCCTCATCCAGGCGGCCGAGCGGTTCCTGACCGCCCTGTGGAGCGCCTCCCCGCGCCTCAGAAGACGCCTGACGTTTCCGGGTCTGGCCCTGGTCCTAGCGGGCAACCTGGTCTTCGCCAGCTTCGCTCTGCGCCAGGCCATGACCCTGGACGCCCTTGGGCTGGTCTGCGCCGCGGTCCTTGCTTCCGGCGCCCTCATCAACGGAGCCATGTCGACCGGCGGCTCCCGCCCGGTCACCCTGGCGGCCCTGACGCCCCATCTCGGACTTCTGCTCAGCCTGCCGATCTTCCTCTACCTCAGCTATGACTCGCCGCTGGCGGCGGTACAGCTCCTGGTGGCCGGCATGCTGCTGGTGGCCGCCACCGTATCCGCGGTCAGGGGTCTGTCCAGGACCATGGCTCGCCAGCGCGCCGCCGAGGCGGCGGCCGTCGCCGCGCGCCGTCAGGCGGAAGCGGCGAGCCGAGCCAAGAGCGCCTTCATCGCCAATATCAGCCATGAAATCAGAACACCGCTCAATGGCGTCCTGGGTCTGGCGCGAGCGCTCGCGGGCTCGGACCTGCCGCCGCGCGAGCGTGAGCAGAGTCTGCTTCTGCTGGAATCCGGCGAAGCGCTCAGGGTCCTGCTCAACGACATGCTTGACCTGTCCAAGATCGAGGCCGGTCACTTCGTTCTCGATCACCGCCCCTTCGTCCTACACGAGCTTCTGGACAGTCTGGTCCGCCTCTTCGAACCCGCAGCGGCGGCCAAGGGCCTGGAACTGCATCTGGCCGCGTCGCCGGATCTCGCGGAGGTCTACATCGGCGACGAAACACGGGTGCGCCAGATCATGGCCAATCTCATCTCGAACGCCGTCAAATTCACCGACCATGGCCGGATACTGGTCGAAGCCTGCGCCGACGCAAAGGGCCTGCGGCTGGCGGTGTCCGACACCGGACCCGGGGTGGCCGGCGACCAGATGGAGCTGCTTTTCCAGAAGTTCGTCCAACTCGACGAATCGCCGACGCGCCGTCACGGAGGCGCAGGTCTAGGCCTTTCCCTCTGCGCCGATCTCGTCGCCCTGATGAAAGGCGACATCCGCGCCGAACGTCTTCCGGGCGCGGGCATGAGGTTCGTCATCGTCCTCCCGCTGCCGGAACGACGGAATCCGCTCCGAGCCCAGCAAGAGGCGAAACCAGTCCCGCCAGCAGCCGGCGTCAGCGAAGCCGTACCGGGCGGCCGCCCCTTTCCGCTACAAATTCTGGCGGCGGAGGATCATCCGATCAATCGCAAGGTCCTCGAGCTTCTTCTCGAACCGGCCGACGTGGAATGCCACTTTGTCGAAAACGGCCAGGAGGCATTGGAGGCCTGGCGACAGCGTGACTGGGACCTGATCCTCATGGACATCCAGATGCCCGTCATGGACGGCGTCGCCGCCACGCGGGCGATCCGCGCCGAAGAGGCCTTCCTGGGACGGCGGCGCACGCCGATCCTCGCCCTGACGGCGAACGCCCTGCAGCATCAACAGGACGAATACATTGCGGCGGGGATGGATGATTTTATCGGTAAACCTGTGCAACCCAAAACTCTCTACGCGGCGATCAAGCGGGCGGCCCACGACCCCGATGACGCGGCCGCGGACAGGCCGGCGTTCCGCGCCTGAATCCTCCCCGGCCCCTCCCCGCTCGACCGTCACTGGACTTTTGGAAGCCATCCAGCCGCCGGCGCGCCCCGGCTGACCTCGGCCTGGGAGGCCGCCACCATCGACCGGCTGGACGCCGAGGAAAGCCGCCAGGAGGCTCAGGTGCTGCGCTGGACCCTGTTCGAACGAGACCTGTCGGCCCGTTCCTGCGCGACGACCTTCCCGCCTTCCCGCCTTCGACGCCGTCGAGGGCCCTGGAGCGGGCCTAACGCCCGATGTCCGCGGACTGGATCTCACGCATGGCCCAGCGCCACCCCGAGGCCGCCGATATCCTGGCGCGCTAGCTCGCCTGTCAGGCCAGGGTCCTGAAGGTGATGGAGTATCGCAAGGCCGTCATCGGCGAGATCGAATGCTCCCACTCTCTCCGCGCTTGTCCGGACAGCCGATAGGCCGATCCAGGCGCCAGCGACGCCGCAGACCGGCGCCATCCTGCTTCCGCCCTCTGGCGCAGGCGCATGACGCAAGGCGCGAGAAAGGAGACGCCCAGGATCTCCCCGTAGACAGCCCTGTCGCGGTGCCATCCAATCCCGGCGCCGGGCGCATATTCATTGACCAAAGCCTGGAGGAAGGCCTCTTCATCAAGGTCGAGCCGTCCGGCCAGGCGACGCAGAAGCGCCCTCAGGAAGTCCGGCCAGGGCGCGGCCGTCTCCATTCGACGCCGCTCCAGATCATAGCGGCGTCCGAAGGCGGCGATCTGTCGGAAGCCCTGGTAGCCCATGTGCTCATAGGGCCTGAAACTCAGCCGCTGCAGTTGCTCTACCACCGCCGCCTGCTCGGGCGCCGACAGGACATCCGGCCAATAGTCGAAGCCCTGCGGAACAACCGGACGGGGGGCGTGCCCGAACAGGTCGGCCTGGAGCATGGCCGTCACAGCGCCAGTTCGCCGGGAGACGCCCCGGACGCCCCAGACGATAGTCCCGGCGACGCCTTCTCCAGATTGGAAAGGGTCACGCCGACAAGCCGCACGCCCCGGGTCGGTGGATAGAGGGATCTTGCCAGCAGGCGGGCGATCTCGCGCAACCGAGCCCTCGAGGCGACCGGCTCATTAAAGGACCGGCTGCGCGTCGATTGCTGAAAGTCGGCCCATTTGATCTTCACCGTGACCGTACGGCCGAACGACCCGGCCGTTTCGCACCAGGCCCAGACATCATCCGCCATCTCGTCCAGCCCGGCCTCAATCGCCGCCGGATCGACCAGGTCGCTGGCGAAGGTGGTCTCCGACCCGCTCGACTTGCGCTCGCGATCCGGATTGACCGGGCGATGATCCTCTCCCCGCGCCACGCCATGATACCAGGCGCCGGACTTGCCGAAGTGATGTTGCAGGAAGGCCAGGGACTGACGCTTCAGGTCCGCGCCGGTCTCTATGCCCAGGCGGTTCATCTTCTCCGCCGTCACCGGACCGACGCCATGGAAGCGCTTGACCGGCAGGACCTCGACAAAGGCCTCCCCTCGCCCGGGCGGGACCACGAATTGACCGTTCGGCTTGCGCTGGTCCGAAGCCAGCTTAGCCAGGAACTTGTTGTAGGACACACCGGCCGAGGCCGTCAGACCGGTCTCCTCCAGGATGCGCGCGCGGATTTCCTCGGCTGTGGCGGAGGCTGTCGGCCGCCCCCGGATATTGGCGGTGACGTCGAGATAGGCCTCATCCAGGGACAGGGGTTCGATGAGGGGCGTATAATCGGCGAAGATGGCGTGTATCTGCGCGGAAACGGCCCGATAGACCTCGAACCTGGGCGGCGTGAAGATCAGTTCCGGGCATTTCCGCAAGGCGGTGCTCGAAGGCATGGCCGAACGCACCCCGAACTTGCGCGCCTCATAGCTGGCGGCGGCCACCACCCCGCGCGAGGCGGCGTGGCCGACGGCCACCGGCCGACCGCGCAGGGTCGGATCGTCCCTCTGCTCCACCGAGGCGAAGAAGGCGTCCATATCCACGTGGATGATCTTGCGAGGCGCCGCGACGTCCATGCGTCACGCCTAGCAGAATGAGAACAAATCGGGAACTGCTTTCCAGCCTGGAAGCAGGGTCAGGTTAGGGAGACCGGAACCGAGAGGTCGCGCCCAGGGGTGCGATTCGACAGGTCCTGCCCGAGCGATCGGGCGGTCGCTCTCACCTGTTCCAGCGGCGAGGGCGCGGGTCAAGCCGCCGGGCGGGTTCCGCATCCGCCGCCAGGGCCGGCTGCCGGACAGTCGGAACGCGGCGTCCTGCCAGCGGTTCGACCGGCATGGACTAGAAAGAGGGAGACACGTCGATGGACCGAGACAAGGACGCCGACCGCTGGGGCGGCCCGGGATCAAGCCACCAGAACCGGCAGGCGCCGCAGCCCGATCCCCTAGTGAAGGAGGCCCAAGATTCCGACCATCTGTCGCCCCGCAGCCAGGTATCGGGCGGCGGAGGAGAGGGAGACGTGCACAAGGGCCATTCGCCAGAGGCGCGTTCGCCACAGCAGGGGTCCAGCGAGGAGAAGCGCCATGAACGCAACAATCGACATTAGATCCCTCGGTCCTTCGAGCGACGAAGCCCTCTGGGCCCGTCGCCTCGGCCCGGACTAGCCGGACCGCCCGCCTTCATCCGACCGCGTCGAGCTGCAAGGCTCCGCCATCGAGGCCCGCCTCCACCGGAGACGGGCCTTCGTCCTGGTTGCCGGCATACCAGGACGCCCCCCCCTAAAGGGTGCTCAAGGTTTGAGCACGACCTTGGTCCACTCATTGGGGTTGTCGTGGAAGTTTTTGTAGCCGGTCGCCGCCTCCTCAAGGGGAAGGCGATGACTGATAAGATCGGTCGTATCGATCTGACCGTCCATGACCAACTCCAGCAGCTTCGGCAGGTATTTCTGCACATGGGTCTGCCCCGTCTTGAGGGTCAGTCCCTTCTGCATGAAGGCGCCGATCGGCAGCTTGTCGCCAATCCCGCCATAGACGCCTGGCATGGAGATACGGCCGCCCTTGCGGCAGGCCATAATGGCCTCCCGCAGAACATGCTGGCGGTCCGTGCCCAGTTTCGTCTCCTGCTTCACCGCATCGATGATGTTGTCCGGCGCGAAGCCGTGCGCCTCCATGCCCACGGCGTCGATGCAGGCGTCAGGCCCGATGCCCGCCGTCATCTCCTTAAGGGCCTCCAGCACCTTGACCTCATGATAGTTGAGCACCTCGGCGCCGTTCTGCTTCGCCAGGGCGAGACGGCGCGGGTGGTGGTCGATGGCGATCACCCGCGCCGCTCCCATGTGGATGGCGCTCTTGATCGTGAACAGGCCCACGGGGCCGCAACCCCAGACCACCACGGTGTCGCCGGGCTCGATCCCCGCGTTTTCCGCCGCCATCCAGCCGGTGGGAAAGATGTCCGACAGGAAGAGCACCCGCTCGTCTTCGATGCCGTCAGGCACGACGATGGGGCCGAAGTCCGAATAGGGAATGCGGGCATACTCGGCCTGCCCTCCTGCGTAGCCGCCCGTGAGGTGCGAGTAGCCGAACAGCCCGGCGGCGGGGTAGCCGTAGGCGACTTCCGAAGCGTCAGATTTGTCGGCCGGATTGGAGTTGTCGCAGGCTGAATACTGCTCCTTGCCGCAGAAGAAGCACTGCCCGCAGGCGATGACAAAGGGCACCACCACCTTCTGTCCGACCCTTAGGCTCGTGTTGCCGCGCCCAACCTCGACCACCTCGCCCATGAACTCGTGGCCGAGGATGTCGCCGCGGTGCATGCCCGGTATGACGCTGTCGTAGAGGTGGAGGTCGGACCCGCAGATGGCGGTGGCGGTGATCTTGATGATCGCGTCCCGGGGATTGACGATCTCGGGATCGGGGACAGTGTCCACCCGAACATCGTGTTTGCCGTGCCAGGTCAGTGCGCGCATGGGATTTTATCCTTGATGATCAGCCGCGGGGCGCGGCGAGAGGAGCCTGGGAGGTCGAGACCTCGCCGGTCTCCATCAGTTGCTTGAAGCGGCGAAGTTCACGCCTCGCCTGGATGCGCGGTTCCCGCTGCATCACCTTGGCCACCAGCTTGCCTACCGCCCCTGCGGGCGGATCGTAGCTGATCATGACCCGCACCTCGGTTCCGCGCCCGAACGGGTTCTCACGGAACTCGACCCAGCCCTCGTGGTCGACGTCAGCCGCCTCGGTTGAGCGCCAGGCGATTTTCTCGCCTGGCCGATCTTCCACGATCTCGGTTTCCAATTCGACATCCATTCCGCCGGGCCCGGCTATGACCCAGTCGCGTCCGTCGCTGCTGACAGACCGGACATTGGCCATGAAAAGAGGAAGATTCCGGAACTCGCGCCAGAAGGCGTAGAGCTCAGACCGTGGCCGGTTGATCATGACGGCCTGGATGGACGAGGCGGCGTGGTCACCATCGTGGACGTCGCCGTCCAGAAATCCCGTCGACGCCATGTCCGCGTCAGTGCTTGTCGGTTGCGTCTGCATTGGTTGTCTCCGGTTCTGGGGAGGCGCGGTCGCCCCCGTCGATCATAGTTTCTCGCGCGCCTTGGCGAGGTCGCGGACGAGCCTGTTCCGGGCCTGGCCAAACCGCGCTTTCTCTTGGGCGGCCCGCGCTTCAAGGCTTTCCATTGCTGCGCGAACAGCTTCCGCGCTATCGGCGTAGGCCTGCTCCAGCGTCTCCAGTTCGTCGGCGAGGCGCTCGACGCGACGTTTCTCGGCGGCGGTCGGCCCCTTGCGCGCCCTCGCTCTCACCGCACGGGGGGCGGCCTTGCCGATGTCGACGACCAGCCCCCGCTCGACGACCTCTCCAGGCCGAGCCCGGGCCGCCTCCGCATCCTCGGCGTCGGGGGCTTCCATGGCGAGACCGGAAGCGAAGATGTCCTGTTGGATCCCCCAGGCGGCCAGAGCCTTGGGCCGGGAGGGGGCCGCCACCGTGAAACGATGGAAGCCGTCCGACCATTCAAAGACCTTCAACCTGGGGGCCATGTCGATCAGGCGGAGAGCGCGGCCTGGATTTCCTGCGCCTTCTGAAGGTGAGCCTCGATTTTCGGCAGCACAGTCCGGGCATGAGCCGCCAGGGCCGGTGCATCCGTATTGTCGGCGAAGCCGCGATGCAGGGTCACGGCCTCCTGGTGGGCCGCGACCTGCTGGTCGATATAGACCTTGTCGAAATCTTCGACGCCAGCAGACCTGAGATTATCCAGGAGGCCCTTGCGCCTCTGGTCCAGCTCGCCCGGCGCCTTCACGTCCGGAGCTGCCGTGGCGGCCGCCGCCTGGAGGGCCGCGCTGGCGGCGGTGTGGTCCGTCTTGATCATCTGCGCCAAGGCCTTGACGTCAGCCCGCTTGGCTCGCTCGAGAGCGATGTCGGCGGCCTGGATCTCATACATGTCTCCCATGGCGGCGCCCGGCACATAGGCGCTGACCATGTTGCTCCCCATGGTCGCTGCGGAAGTCTGACCGACCGGAGCTGAAACCGCGTCCTGGGCCTTGTCGACGGCCTCGTTTCCCCCTTGCGGACTACAGGCGGCCAGAAGCGCAGCAGCGGCTGCAGCGGCGATGATCGGGGCGTGGCGCATGGTTGTGAGCTCCTGTTAAGTGTCAATGGGAAGCGCGCTGCGCGCCGGCGGGTTTCCATCCCTGACCACGCGGCCGCTGCGAGGCCCGTCGAGCCCGGAGCAGCGGGGCTGCGCGCCAATGTCGGAAACACGACACAAGACTGGACGCGGCGGTTCAAGAGCGATGGGGCTCCTACCCATCCTGGAGCCCCAGGTCACGACGGAGATCGGCTACAAATCCCCTGGGAACCTCCATGGTCGGGCTCTCTCCCACTTTGGCGTCCGCACGGAGCAGGAGGCCCTGCACCTCCTCCTGCTCCAGAAGTCCCTTCTCCACGAGGGTGTCGAGCAGGGTCAGTTGCAGGGCGATGGAGGCGAGCGAAAGCGCTCCGGACTGCTGGGCGTTCATGGGCGATGTCCTTCCGGTGAAACAGGACAATCCCCGCCGTAGCCGTCTGTTTCTCACGCCCGCTACCCGACACAGGGAGCTTCCACCGCGCCTCCGCGTCAGAGGGAGCCTTGACCGTATCTCGACGTTTGACCAGGGGACCCGGAGGACATCATGCGGATCTTACGCGACAACGGCCTGACCCTCATTCTTCTGCTCCTTTTCGCCGCCAGCATTCTGGGGCATGCCCTGACAGGGTGGCGGGTCGAGACGGCGGACGCCCTGCGTCACGGCCAGGACGGCGGCACGCTGATGGAATATCTCGGCAGCGCTCCCTTCCTGTCGACCGTTTTTGAGAATTGGGAGAGCGAGTTCCTGCAGATGGCGGCCTATGTGGTTCTCACCGCCTTCCTGATCCAGAAGGGCTCGTCGGAATCCCGGGATCCCGAGGCTCCGCCCCGCGACGCCGATCTTGAGACTCAGGCCGGAAAGGCGGGAGCGCCCGCCCCCTTGCGCTGGGGCGCCTTCGCACGGGCCGTCTATTCCCGGTCCCTAGGTCTGGCGCTTGCGGTCCTTTTCCTCGCCTCCTTCATCCTCCACTGGACCCAAAGCGCGCGCGCGGCTGCGCAAGAGGCGCTGGAACATGGTGAAGCGGCTAAGGGGGCCTTCGCCTATCTCGCCGACCCGCAGCTCTGGTTCGAGTCCTTCCAGAACTGGCAGAGCGAGTTCTTATCGACGGCGGTCCTGGTGGTCCTGTCGATCTTCCTGCGGCAGCGCGAGTCGCCTGAATCCAAGCCGGTCGCCGCCCCCCACGACCAGACCGGAGACTAGTGGGGCTCCGCCATCCGAACGAGGGCGAGCGCGTCCGCGGCGGCCGCGCCGGAGGCGGTATTGTCGAAGATGACCCAGCGCTCAGCTCCGACTGCTCCTGCCGCCCTGACACTTTTCTGGATGGTTTGGAGCCGGTCACGTTCATAGGCTGAGCGATACATGTCGGGACTGCCGTGCAAGCGAAAGTAGACATGAGCTCCGAAGCCGCCGGGAAGGCCCGCCCCCGGCGCCGGCGCCGGATCCGCCGCGACGCGCGCGACCCGTCGTGAGGCGAGCCATTGATCCGCCGCGGTCGTGAACCAGGAAGCGTGCCGCGGCTCCAGCACGATCGACGCCTCGAGCAGGGCCTCACAGGCGTCCAGAAAGGCCCCTGTCCGGATATCGTCAAAGGCCAGGCCCGGCGGCGTCTGGATCAGGACCGGTCCCAGGCGGTCCCCCAATCCCGTGAGATCGGCCGCCAGGTCCGCGAGCAGATCTTCGCAATTCTCCAGCTTTCGACGGTGCGTGATTTCGCGGGGCGCCTTGACGGCGAACCGAAAGTCCGCAGGCGTGGCGGCGGCCCAGCGTTCGAAGGTTGAGACCCGGTGGCGACGGTAGAAGGTGGAGTTGATCTCCACGGCGCCGAGGCGGGCGGCGTAACGTTCGAGGCCGCCGCCCGCGACAGGAAAATGGTCTCTCACTCCTGCGGGAATGGCCCAGCCCGCCGTCCCGACTCGGACTTTCATCTCGCAGGGGTCCGCGCAGTCAGTACAGCCATCAAGGATCCCGACGGGCCGCCATGCCGGGGGTGGTCGGCGCGAGCTCCGCTGCCTGGGTCTTGGGGGGCGGACCGTCGGTTCTTTGAAGACCGTCGTCGGGCGTCTCTCGGACCGAAAGGATGGAGTCCCCGCTGTTCAGCAATGGCGCGGCGGCGTCCGCCGCCTGGACGTCTGTCGGCGAAGGAACCCTCAGCTTGCGCTCGGCGCCATGGGCGTCGGCGACGACAATCTCATAGAATTTCATGTCCATTCCTCATCTGGTCCCGGGTTGTGTCGGCGAACGCGCCAGACCGACGTGTCCGGCGGCTGGCTGTCCCGGTTAGCGCTTACGGCGGCCGACGCGTTCCGGTCACATCACGCCGAAAGGCGGATCGGAGACCCAGCGGCGACACGGGGAACAGACGGCGCGTTCCGGAGCTTGAACCCCCGAACGCCCAGCACGAAGGATAGAGCGCCCATGAAATCCGCTGACAAGCCGCCCGTCCTGCGCAACCCCAGGCGGCTCCTGCAGTTCGGAGGCCTACTCCTGCTACTGCTGGCTATCGTCTACCTCGGCACGGCTTTGACAGGGTTTCTGAGGAACCAGGAAAAGCGGCCAGACCCGCGAATGACGGGCGCCGAGGCGCCCCTTGAACGGTCTTTGGACGATTAAGGCGCCGGCGCCTAGAGTCGGGAGCCGGACCTATGGAACGCCGCCGTCAGGGGTCTCGTTACGCCCTCCCCATCACCAGAGGGAGACCTTGAGCTTCGATGTTTGCGGATCGCGTCTACGATCATGACTTCTTCGCCGCCATGGCCGATCGCGGCTTCTATGTCTTCACGTCTCCAAGCCGGTCAACGGCGGCGAGGCTTGTGAAACCGGGCTCGTCCCGCATGTTCCGGAACGAGTCCTCTCGGGCCGACGATGAATCCGTTCCGGCCCCCTCACCGCTGGCGGAGGCGGCTTGAGCTTGGCGAACGCGTCCGGCGTCCCTTCACGAGCGCGCGACGTGCGGCCGTCGAAGTCCGTGCGCGCCGATTTCGACCGGCAGCGAGAGACGCCATGAACGCCGCCTCCCGCTGGCCGGTCGCCCTGTGGCTGGTTCGCCATGGGCAAAGCGCCGGCAATGTCGCGCTCGAGGCGGCCCATGCCGCCGGTCATGGTCGTATCCAGCTGGAAATGCGGGACGCCGACGTTCCACTGAGCGCCCAGGGTCTTGTGCAGGCCAAGGCCCTCGGATCCTGGTTCGCGAATCTCCCGGCCCATGAACGTCCCGAAGTCGTACTGGCTTCACCCTACCGCCGCGCGCGTGAAACCGCTGAAGCGATTAGAGCCGGCGGCGGCTTGGCGGCGGTCTCCACCTCCCTGTGTGAGGACGAACGCCTCCGCGAGCGAGAATTCGGCGTCCTGGACCGCCTCACTGCCTCGGGCGTGGCGGAGCTATTTCCGGATCAGGCCGAAGCCCGTCGCCTCCTTGGAAAATTCTATCATCGGCCGCCGGGAGGCGAGAGCTGGTGCGACGTCATCCTCAGGCTTCGGAGCGCCCTTGACACCCTCAGCCTGCACCACGCCGGCAAGCGGGTCCTGATCATCGGCCACCAGGTCGTCGTTCTCTGTCTCCGCTACCTGCTTGAGCAACTCGACGAAGCCGAGGTGCTGGCGATCGACGCCCGCGGCGACGTCGCAAACTGCGGCGTCACGGAATATCGTCTGGCCGCCGACGGCGCCCGAATGGAACTGGTCCGGTACAACTTCACCGCGCCTCTTCGAGAGACCGGCGCCGCCGTCACCTCAGCGCCCGACGCCCCGGTGGCCGCCCGATGACTGTCGCCCTCCTGGACGCCGACCTGCTGGCCGGGACGCCCCTGCCGAAGCTCTCGCCGAACAGCGACAAGGAGGAGCGCGGGGCCGTCCTCGTGGTCGCCGGCGGCGGCGGGGTTCCAGGCGCGCCCGTGCTTACAGGTCGGGCGGCCCTTCGCGCGGGAGCAGGCAAGCTCCAGGTCGTCTCGACCCTGCGACTTCTGGGTCCTCTCGGCGCCGTCCTCCCCGAGGCGGCCATCCTATGCGTGCCCGAGACCCGGCGGTTCGAGATCGCCCTGCCCTCCCGTCCACGCGTCGCGGCCCTTGCCGCCCACTCCGGGTCCGTGGTGGTCGGGCCCGGGATGGCGCCGCGGAAAACCCCGCGCCGGTTCGCGCGAAGCCTGATGGAGGCCTGGCCTTTTCTCCCCATCGTGGTGGACGCCGCCGCCCTGCCCTCGCCGTCAGAAGCCGAGGTCTTCTCCCGATTGGCGAATGGGCGGGTCGTCCTCACGCCCCATGCCGGGGAAATGGCCCGACTGCTGGACCGGACCCGCGAGGCGGTGCTCGCCGACCCTCTCGCCATGGCGCGGGATGCGGCGAGCCGACTGCGTTCCGTCGTCGTTATGAAGGGGGCCGCGACCTTTGTGGCCACGCCGTCCGGCCTGGCCTGGCGGCACCTAGGCGGAGTGGCCGGCCTCGCTACTTCCGGGTCCGGCGATGTTCTGGCCGGTTTGATCGCCGGCTTCATGGCCCGCGGAGCCTCACCCCTCCAGGCCGCCCAATGGGGCGTCTATCTTCATGCGGCTGCGGGAAGGCGGCTCGCGGCAGACCTAGGAGCGCTGGGCTTCCTCGCGTCTGAGCTGCCGGACCAGATTCCCGGGATTCTGGACGAGATTGAGCGTTGACGGGCGTCGTCCGGGACTAGCGCCTCATCAAATCCTCGCCTGCGGGCGCCATGCGCAATAGATCCAACCCTGACGCCGTCGGATTCGCTGCATCGACAGCGTCCCGATTTTATTGATCCTTGTCGTCTTCGTCTGGAACGACCCCATCCAGCACAAGCGCCATGCCGATGGTCATGACGCCCCAGGCATTCCCGATCAATGTCGGGTCGCTTTCTGTCATGGCGACCGCCGCTGCGCCGAGCCCGCCAGCGGAGAGCAGGCATCCGCACCCCAACTGCAAGGCGGTCTGACCTGGTTCACCTCGCGCCATCGCCCGCCCCTCCCGACCTGGCCGTCTTGCGATGCTGCTCATAGCTCATGCCCGAGGCCGCGCCGGACAGGAGCGCCCTCCGTCTGCGGGCCCTCCTGCCTACACGGGCCTGATCGGTCACGGTGTCGCTCACGATGCGTGAAGCGCGCCGGTCGGACGGCCTCCGGATCCTTAAACCCGCCAGGGAGCTGGCAGTGGCCGTCAGGCCGGCGCCTCCATAGGCGTGGTGCGCCCGGCGCCAGGACCAGCGCCGAGATCGGCACCAGTGATCGGATTGGCTGAAGGATCGGACTGGGTGCGGGCCGCGAAGGCCTCAACCGTCTTCTTGTCAGCCGGCGACAGCTTGACCGAGGCGTCGCCCGCGCCGCCGTCCACCGCCGCCTGGGCTTCGCGTTCGTCGACGACCTCCCACTGCTCGCCCTCGTTCCAGGACCCGCGCGCATCCCCCTCTCCCTGGGACATGTTGTAGTATTTGTCGGCGAAGTCCGGATGACCGGGAAGCTTGCCCGGCGGGAAGTTGGCGGGGATGGCGTAGAGCGCCTTCTCGAAGGATTTCTGATGGGCCACCTCCCGTGTCATGAGGAAGGTCAGGGCATCCTTGATGCCCGCATCATCGGTGACGTTGATCAGCCTTTCATAGACGATCTTGGCCCGCGATTCAGCCGCGATATTGGAGCGGAGGTCGCAGGCCGGATCACCGATCGAGTCGATATAGGCCGCCGTCCAAGGCACGCCGGCCGAGTTGATCAGGGCTGTGCCGCCGCCGTAGAGGATGGACATGGTGTGGCTTTCGCCGCCCGAGGTCATGCTCGCGTAGAGGTCCGCCTCTTCCTCGGCGGCCTCCGCCAGCTTGCCCTTGGCCCCGCGATTGAGCATGGCGACGATCGAGCCGATGATCTCGAGATGGCTCAGTTCCTCAGTGGCGATATCCATCAGCATGTCGCGGCGACCCACGTCCTCGTCGGCCAGCCCCTGGGTGAAGTAGCGCATGGCGGCGGCCAGCTCCCCCTGGGGACCGCCGAACTGTTCCAGCATGAGCGTGGCCAGGGCGGGATTGGGTTCGGCGACCCGAACCGTATACATCAGCTTCTTGTTATGCATGAACATGAGATAGGCATCCTGTTGATCACGATGTAAATGGTGTCGAAGACGGCCTGACAGCTCAGCGGCTGGCGTTTTCGCCGGCGCGTCTCAGTTGGAGGTGTTTTTCGACCAGTATGGGCAGGCTTTCGTCGACCCAGCGCGCCATGCGCAACTCCTCCTCCAGGGTGGCCTTGAGAGGGTCATAAGCCGCCGCGTAACCCCCGCTCTCGGCCAGTAGGATCAGGGCCCGATAGGAGGCCGCCTCGAAATTTTCGAAGGCGTAGTTGGCGAAGGCGTTCTTCAGAATCTCATCTTCGGCGAAGCTGTGGCCGATGGCCGCCAGATTGCCGCCAAGCGACAGCGCGGCGTCCTTCAGCCCGGACGGCGTCTCGTCGAACCCCGCCAGCAAGGTCTCCAGACGGACGATCTGACCCTCCGTCTCAAGACGATGGGCTTTCAACCGGTCGGCGACCTCGGTGAAGTTCAAGGCCCGGTCGATCTGGCGATCCATCAGGGCCAGGGCCTGATTTTCCACGGCGTGGGCGTTCTTGAGGCCCGTGACGAAGACGTCGCGCCAGATGTCGTCTGCATTGGTCATGTCGGCGTTCCTTCCTGCAATCGGTACAGAAGGCTAACCCCCGCGACCGGCGACGGAGCCGACGTGTCGGGTTCAGGTCACTGCGGATCGGCGCTTCCGCCCTTGCCTTCCGGAACCGCACGCTGCGGACGACGGAGATCCAGGTCCAAGCCGTCGCCCCGCGACAAGACGTGGAGGCGCACGTCAAACATGGACAGGGCGTCCTCGGCGCCGCCTTCCGAAATATTGGAATGAGTCGCGTTCTCACCGTCGACGACGTAGACGGCGCCGTCGCCAAGCACCCGCAGCTCTCCTTGCTCGACCACTACGGCCGTGTTCTCGTCAATCCCCAGCCCCATGAGGCGCGGATTGTGGGCCACTGCCCCCAGCAGCCGCCCGAACCTTCCCCTTTCGGCGAAATGCTGGTCGATGATGACATTGGGGAGCAGGCCGAGTCCCGGGGCCATGTGCACCTCGCCGATCCGATAGGATTCCGCGCTAGGTCCCTTGACCAGCATGGTCTCGCTCATCACCGAAGCCCCTGCAGATGTTCCTGCGATGAGGCCGCCGCGCGCATGAAGATCCCGTATGCGTCGCTCGATCGGCGTGTCGCCGATCTGGCTAGCGAGCCTGAGCTGGTCGCCGCCGCTGAAGAAGACCCCCGCGGCGCCGTCAAAAACATCGAGAACATCCTGGTCATGGCTTTCGGCCCGGTCCTCGACGTAGAGCTCGATCAGCTCCCCGACGCCGAGGCCACTGAAGCCTTTCCGATAGCTGTCGAAATAGCCTTCGGGCTCATGGGAGGCGATGGTCGCTATCACCAGCCTGCCCCCCTCGAGACGGCGAGCCACCTCGCTGAGGATGACCCGCTCGCCGGTCTTGTCCTCATGGCCGCCGATGATGATCAGGGGACCTTTACCCATGAGGAGGCTCCAGGATGACGCCCGGCGCATTCAGGCCCTGGGCCGAGGACGGGAAGGTGGGACGAAAGGCCAGGATCTGTTCCCAGACCGCTTCGATACGGGTCGGCGTCAGGACAACGAGGTCCCCGGGTCGCGCCGCTTCAAGGCATGCCGCCACCGCCTCCTCCTCCTTCTGCACGCCGCGGAAACGCGACGCGTCCGCTCCGCTGCGCAGCGCGCCCTCGGCGAGAAGGCGGATCACTTCTCCGGCGGGCCGACCGCGGTTGTCGGGCGTCTCCCTGAAGACGACCTCGTCGAAGAAGCCTGCGCTGATCTCGCCCATTGCGACGATCTCCTGCGTCCTCCGGTCGCCGGGGATGCTGATCATGGCGATGGTCCGGCCGCCGGCTGGCCGGGTCGCGGCCACGAGGGCGCCGAGCGCCCGGAGGCCGTCCGGATTGTGGGCATAATCCATAATGACCCGGAAGCCGTGCTGGTCGCAGATGTTGAGACGACCGGGATTCTGCTCATAGCTGGATGTGAAGCTGGCCAGGGCCGGCCCGATCCGCTCGGGGGGCACGCCTACCCCGTAGCAGGCGGCCGCGGCCGCCAGGATGTTCGCCACATTGAAGGCGGCCGCGCCGCCCAGGGTCGAGGGCAGGTCGGCAGCATGGCCCAGCCGGCGAGGCTCGCCCCGGTCGTGAAGATCGAGCACGCCGCTTGAAGCGTCATAGAGGACTGCGGCGCCGCCTTCGGCCACATGCTTGAGCAGGAAACCCGGCGTCTCGGCGCCGCCCCGCATGGAGAACCAGCAGACCCGGCCTCCGGCATGGCGCGCCATGCGCAGGGTCAGGGGATCATCAGCATTGAGGACGCTCAGCCCCCGACGGGACACGGCCTCGGCCACCACTGACTTGACCTTCGCCAGGTCCTCCAGCGTGTCCACCCCCTTGAGCCCCAGATGGTCAGGCTGGACGTTGAGGACGCAGCCGACGTCGCAGCGATCAAAGGCGAGGCCCTCGCGGAGGATGCCGCCCCGGGCGCACTCCAGCACCGCGACGTCGACGACCGGATCATTGAGCACCATCCGAGCGCTGCGCGGGCCGCTGGCGTCGCCGGCGCGGATTCTCTCTCCGTCGACATAGACGCCGCTGGTGTTGGTCAGGCCCACGACCCGGCCTTCCGCTCGGAGCACATGGGCGATCATCCGGCCCACGGTCGACTTCCCGTTGGTGCCCGTCACCGCGATGACGGGGATGCGGGACGGGGCGCCCCGCGGGAACATCATGTCGATGACGGGTCGGGCGACGTCTCGCGCCTCCCCCTCCGAGGGCGCCAGATGCATGCGCAATCCCGGCGCCGCATTGACCTCGACCACCCCCCCGCCCGTATCGCGCACCGAGCGGCGGATGTCCGGCGCCAGTAGATCCACTCCGGCGACGTCCAGGCCCAGGGCCAGGGCCGCCCGCCGGGCGATGGCGGCGTTGGCCGGGTGAATCTCATCGGTCCGATCCGTCGCCGTCCCGCCTGACGAGAGGTTGGCGGCGGTACGCAGCAGGACCCTGGCGCCGGGCTCGGGGACGCTCTCGGGCGTCAAACCCTGGCGGGCGAGGAGGGTCAGCGCCTCCTCGTCGAGACGGATCAGGGTCAGGCTGTTCTCGTGGCCGACCCCCCGGCGCGGATCGGCGTTGACCTCTTCGACCAGTTCGGCCACCGACCGGCGCCCGTCGCCCTCGATGCAGGGCGGGCGGCGCTCGGCGACGGCGACGACCCTGCCGTCGATCACCAGGACGCGGTAGTCCCGGCCCGGAAGCTCCTGCTCGACGATGACCCGCCGTCCGTGAGGCGCGGCCAGGGCGAAGGCCTTCCTGACCGCCTCGGCCGAGTCCAGGCCTGTCGTCACCCCCCTTCCGTGGTTGCCGTCGAGCGGCTTGACCACGACCCTGCCGCCCAGGCGGGCGGCGGCGGCGGCGGCCTCGTCCGCGGTGCGGACCACCTCTCCGCGCGCAGTCGGACAGCCAACCGCCTCGAGCAGGGCCTTGGCTTGAGCCTTGTCGCCCGCCAGTTCGGCTGAGATCAGGCCTGTACGGTCCGTCACGCTGGCGCGGAGCCGTCTTTGCCGGGCGCCCCAGCCCAGGCGCAGGAGGCTGCCGGTGTTGAGGCGTTCGACAGGAATCCCTCTGCGGCGCGCGGCGTCGACCAAGGCCTGGGTCGAGGGTCCGAACGCGGTCCGGCGCACCGCGTCCCGGAGGATAGCCACGGCCGCGTCGGCGCCCGCCGCGCCTGGCAGGCGGGAATCCAGGCTGTCCGCGCAGACCCGGTCCAGACCGCCGATTCCGGCGAGGGTCTCCGGCAGCAGGGCGTCGCAAAGCTGGAGGGCCAGTCGTCCCGCCAGGAGGGCCGTCGTCTCATCGCGATAGGTGAATAGGATGTCGTAGACGCCCGCGCGACCCCGGACAGAACGCGTCTTGCCGCGGGTGACAGGGGTCCCTGCGCGGGTCTGCAGTTCAAGGGCGACATGCTCCACGACATGGCCGAACCAGGTCCCGTCGCGCAGACGACGGACAAATCCGCCCGGCTCGCCGTAGCAGCATCCGTGCCGGTGCAGACCCGGAAGCGCCTCCAGCAGGCGGGCCGTGAAGTCGCCCAGCCGATCGGTCGGCCAGTCCTCCATCCGCCCTAGATCCAGGCGGATCCGCGCCATGGGCCTTGCGCTGTACAGATGAGGGCCGCGGTAAAGGCTCCGCTCAAGGACCTGCATCGCCCGCTCGCCCGTCGCCGTCGTCATCATGCTCATGCAGCCAGCTCGCGCGGCGCTTGCTCGGTCAAGCCGCGCACCAAGGCGCGAACCACCATGGCCGCGGCGACGGCGCGCGACGGGGCCTGCCCGCCGACAAGGGCCGCCCCGTCTCCCGGGTCCGTCACGGCCCAGTTCCAGGTCTCCCCGACCTGGCTGATCGTCCATCCAAATCCAGCCTGTTTCACTCGGCGCCTCCCTGAAGGACTGGATGAACCGACTGTCCCTAACCCAGTTCCACTGTCTGAAACCCGACACGGAGCCAGGGATTTCGCGGCCTCGCGCCCCTTCGGGAACCCTGGGTCGCGGCAAGGCGTATGGCAGTCCCAAGTCACAGGAGCCTTTCATGTCGCCAGAGGGCCCAGCCCCGCTCCCCGCCCCCGAACCCTCGGACCCGGCGGGTTTTCATCGCCGGTTGGCGCACTGGAACCACCGTCGCCTCGCCCCAGCCACGCCGCGCCCTGCATGGCGTGACGACCTCCGCCACGATGCGGAGATGATGCTGGTCGAGGGCGATTTCATCGAACGCGCCCGGGCCGAGGCCGCGCCCTTGCTCGCCGACCTTCCTTCCACCGCCGACGCCTTCGTCGCCTGGTTCGAGGCGCTCAAGGGATCCGGCCCCGGCGAGGCGGATCCGCTCTTTCCCTGGCTGGCCGAGACGGCGTCGATGGAGGAGATGCGCTGGTTCCTGCTCCAGGAGGTGGCCGGTGAAGCCGGTTTCGAGGATCTCGTGGCCATGGCCCAGGTCAAGATGCCGGCCCGTCCCAAGCTCGAGCTGGCGCGCAACTATTGGGACGAAATGGGTCGCGGGTCGGAGGCCGGCATGCACGGCCCCATGCTGGACCGTCTCGCCGCAGCGCTCGACCTCAATCCCAGGATTGATGAGACGGTCTGGCCGTCCCTTGCGCTCGGCAATACGCTCGTCGCCTTCTCCACCCAGAGACGCTACGCCTATCACGCTCTCGGGGCCTTGGGGGCGGTCGAACTCACGGCGCCCTGGAGAGCCGCCCATGTGGCGGAGGGGCTGAAACGGCTCGGCGTTGGCGTGGAGCGCAAATACTTCGCCCTTCACGCCACCTTGGACATCGCCCATTCCGAAGCCTGGAACGAGGAGGTGCTTCGTCCGCTTGCGGCGGAGCGGCCAGAGTGCGTCCGCGCCCTGGCTGAAGGCGCGATCATGCGGCTGATGGCCGGCGCCCGTTGTTATGACGCCTACCGGACCCAGCTTTGGGGCGCCTCGCCCGTACGTCGCTCCGCGTGACGGCGCAGGCCTTCACGCCCGCCGACCTCGCCCTTCTTGATCTGCTTTCTCGCCTGGAGGCCGCCGGATATCATTTCGTCTCGCCCACCCCGGCCACCCATGGCCTGGTCGCGCGACGACGGCGGGCGCGAGGGGCGGACATCCTTCGGGACATTCTCGGCTGGGGCCGGGTCTTTGATCCCGAAGCCGCGCCCGATTGGCTTCTGGACGTTCTGACGGAGGCCGACGCCCTCAGGGAAGACGCCGACGGCTTGCGCGCCCGGCTTCGCGTGAGCCGGCTGGACGGACGCCTTCACCTGCATTCCGCCTGCTCTGCGGACGACCAGGCTGTCTTCCTGGGCCCGGACAGCTATCGCTACGTCCGTTTCCTGCGCCAGACCCTGTCCGGCGCCGCGTGGGGAAAGGCCCTCGAGATAGGGGTGGGCGCCGGGGCCGGAGCTCTTGCGATCGCCGCCCTCAACCCGCAAGCCGCTGTCGTCGCCACCGACATCAATTCCCAAGCCCTTCGCCTCTGTCGTCTCAACGCCCGGCACGCCGATCTTCTGGTCGACCTCCGCCCGGGCGGCTTTCCCGTTGAGGGCGTCTGGGACCTGATCGCGGCCAACCCGCCTTACATGGAGGGTCGCAGCGGACGGCTGTACCGCGACGGCGGCGGTCAGTACGGGGCGGAGGTCGCTCTGGCATGGGCGAACGAAGCCCTCTCCCGCCTCGCGCCCGGCGGCCGCCTCCTGCTCTATACCGGCGCCCCGGTCGTGGCTGGCGAGGATTTGGTGCGCGCCGCCCTCACGAGCCTGGCGCGCCGGTGTGGGGCGCATCTGGTCTATGAGGAGATTGATCCTGACGTTTTCGGGGCCAGCCTCGCCCGGGCCTCCTACGCCGAGGTCGAACGCATCGCCGCCGTCGGCGCGGTCGTCACCGTCTGACGGACGGGCCCCGGCTGTGTCGGCTTCCGGTCTCAGCCTACCGGCCTTTGTGCGGATCGTTAGGCCTGTCTGAAGCCTAGGGAGAAGAACGACATGTCCGTCATCGACAAGGCCATCGCCGCCATCACGCCTGCGCCTTCGGCGGAAAAGAGGGCGGAGGCCACGGCGGCGGCGCGTGAGGCCGCGGTGGCCGGGGACTGGCTGTCTACGGCACTGGATCACCATGAAGCGATCAGGGCGGCCTTCCGAACCGGTCGACAGGCGGCCTCGGGCGCGGAGCGTCTGGCGGCGCGCGATGCCCTGGCCCTTGTCCTCAATGGTCACAGCCTCGCTGAGGAACTGGTTCTTTATCCGGCCATGGCCCGCCACGGCCACAAGAGCCAGGCTGGCCTGGCCTATAGCGAGCAGACCGCCGCCAAGATGCAGATGGCCGAACTTGAGACCCTTAACCCGAACTCGGACGCCTGGCTCGACAAGTGGGAGCATGTCGAGGGCGCCGTCCTCACTCATATGTATGAGGAAGAGCACGGCTGGTTTCTCCACCTGAAGGCCCATGCCGAGGACCAGGACCGATTGAAGATTCGCTATCTCCAGGAATTCGATCGCTACGTCGGCGGCTGATTCCCGCATGTCGTCTCTTCGATCCATAGGGTGAGGTCGGGCGCCGGGGCGAACCGGTCGATGTTGGCGACGCTGATTTCAAGAAGGTCGGGCGGCGGCTTTGGACACACCAAGCTTCCTGGGTTTGACCGTGGTCTCACCCTTCACGCGCTCGGCGATGCCGGCGGCTTCCAGGCGGTCGGCGGACTTGGCATCGGCAGCCGCGAATGGAGCGCTAGCAGCAGCTGCGCCGTTAGGCGGGGAAGAAGCCTACGAGGGCTTTTCATTGCGACCGGGGGAGGCTCCTATTGTCATCTTGCGAGGCTCATGCACGCCTCGTCATTAAAGGAGAAAGGCATGGCCAAGCTGATAGCAATCGCGTCGAAGGATGGCGGCAAGGTCTGGATCTGCCCGGAGCATGTAGTCAAGCTCGCAACGCTCGGCACGGACAGAACGTTCTTGACGCTCACATCAGGCGAGACCTTCGAAATCGGCGGTGATCTTGATGACATTGCCGAGGCAGTGAACCGTAACCGCGTCGATCCCATCCATCCCTGATCCAGCCATTCCCGTAGGGCCGAATATGGTCAGGCGGAACGAAGCTAGCGAAGGCCGGTTTGGGTAACCCGAGAGGAGGATCGCATGAGCGAAACGCAAACCAACAGCGCCGCCCTGATCGTTCGAGCGGGCAAGGTCCGCATCGCGTCGCGCATTAAACTGTCCAACGGCGGGCTGTTGGCGGTTGGCGGGCTTGTATCCAGCATACTCGCGTCGACAGCGGTCTTGGTCTGGGTTTCGACCAGCGTCGCCCGCCGGCATCCCGTGGCGACAGGGTTGCTGCACCGACGATAGCCAAAAAAAGGGCGGCCGTTTCCAGAGGGCCTTGGGATTACTTGGGCTTCTTCGAGCCGCCGGCTGGGATCTTGTCGATCAGGCCCTTCACGCTTGGGTTGGATGCATTGGTCTTCGGCTGGACCTTCTTGGCCTTCCCCTTGGATTCTTTCACGTCGTCGTGCCTTTCATGTGCCGAGGAAGGCTATCAGCCCTGATCCCGGCAAATGAGGCCGAACTGTCCCGTTTCAGAGAGAGCCGTGCGACATAAGGCCCAGGTAAAGCGACGCGCCGCCGTCGAACTTGGGCGGCCGCCACTTCCACCAGGCCACGCCAGAATGATCATGGCCCACTCCGACATTGTCGGGATTGCCGCCGTCCTCAGGACGAGACGCAGCGCGCTTTCGACGACTACATAATCAAGCCTCAACAGCTGGGCTTTTTTACGGAAGATGCCTGCCCGTGCTTCCGCCCTCCCACGGCGCGACCCGCCACGTGCTCGTGGGCCTGGCCGCGGATCTCTGCCTCGCGTTTACGGTCGCGGACGCCCACATGCTTCACTAGGATTTTTGGACGCCCCGCGACAGCCTCATCCCGTCCCGCCCTGGAGCCATTGGCCCCAGCGCCGGAGCTTCTCTCCGACGGGCTGGGCGCGACTCCCGTCCTGCCGTCTGTCTTGAAGGCGAGTTCTGGGACAGCGGCGCTTCGGCGGCGTCTGATTTTAACTTTCCGCCTGCGCGAAACACGCGAAAAACCAACCTATGTGAAGAACTGAGCGCCGAAGCCATGCTGTTGGTCGAAGGCCATGAAGAATCAGTCGGATATAGGTCTTGAAGCACGGCTCACCGCTCCCCTGGAGCGTATGCTGGCCAGCTTCGCGCCCGTGGGGATCGAGGGGACGGCCCTGATCCGCAGCAGCTTCATGAGCGCGCCCCAGCAGCAGCCGTCTGGCGCCGCGATTCCCATGGATCCTGAGCGCAACCAGGCCCGACTGGTGGCGAGCGGCTGGATCGCGAGGGGAGCCATGCTGAACGACGGACGACGTCAGATCGTCGGTCTCAGCCTGCCCGGCGACGTGATTGTGGCCTCGGGATCGGTGGACGCCGATCTCCAGGTCTGGGCTCTGACCGAAATCGTCACGGTGGACGCCACCGCCTTCTGGACCATGCTTTCCGAACCCGGGGCCCTGGCCTCCCCGCTGAAGGAAGCGTGGCGGCGCTGCCGGACAGCGGAACGCCTTCGATTGGCGCGCCAGGTCATCCGGCTCGGACGGCTCAACGCCTACGAACGTACGGCCCACCTGCTGCTCGAGCTGCATGAGCGGCAGGTCCGTCTCGGGTCCGCGCGCAACGGCGCCCTCCACCTTCCCCTGACGCAGGACGTGCTCGCTGACATCCTCGGTCTGAGCGCGGTCCACATGAACCGTACGCTGCAGCAGCTGCGACGCAACGTTCTCGTAGACTACCGGACAGGACGCACCGCACTGCAGGATCTGCCCGGCCTCGTCCAGGCGGCTAACCTCAGCGCGGTTTGCGGGCCGCTCATTCCCGCGCCATTCTAATACCGGGCGCGACCGGAACCGGTTGGTCCTTGGACGGGTTGACTTCAAGCCCCTGCAAGCGAGGACGCCATGCCCCCCCGCCCTGACAAGCCGAACAGCACGCATCCCGAGGAAAATACAGATCCCACAGTGACGGCGCCGGCCCGCACGGACGGACGCTCCGACGGTCTCGAAGAAAAGAAGCCCATTAGGATCTTCCGCGCGGGCCAGAACGCTGGCGGCGACACCCGCTCCACGGCGGCCTCAACCCGGACCTAAAGGTCGCGTCGCTAGCACTCATGTGCGACCGCTCTCTACCCGCCGCTCCGTCGAGCCCGGGACCAGGCGTGCACAAGTCGTGGATCGGACACTGGCAACATCAGGGCGGCGTGGTCTCTTCCCCTCTGGCAACGGAGGTATCTGATGAAATCCATACTGGTGACGGGCGGCGCGGGCTATATCGGCGCTCATGCCTGCAAGGCGCTCGCGGCCGCCGGCTTTGAACCCGTGGTGTTCGACGATCTGAGCAACGGTCATCGCGACGCCGTCAGATACGGTCCCCTTGTAACGGGCGACGTGCGCGACAGCGCCGCCCTGAGCACCTGCATGAAGCGACATGGCGTGCAGGGCGTGATCCACTTCGCCGGCCTGATCGAGGTGGGTCGATCCGTCCAGGATCCGGCGACCTTCTGGGACGTGAACCTCAACGGCGTCGCCTCGGTCCTCGCCGCCATGCGCGCCAATGGCGTGCGGCGGATCGTCTTCTCTTCCACCGCCGCCGTCTACGGGCAGGCCGGCGCCGCGCTTCTGGACGAAAGGGCGGCGACCTCTCCCATCAATCCCTACGGCGACAGCAAGCTGGCGGCAGAACGCCTGATCGCCGCCCATGCCCGAGCTCACGGCGTGGAAGGCGTGGCCCTGCGCTATTTCAACGCCTCGGGTGCGGACCCGGAGGGAGAACTCGGCGAGGCCCATCAGCCAGAGAGCCACCTGATCCCCCTCGCCCTTGAGGCCGCGCTTGGCTTCGGTCCTCCGCTCAAGGTCTTCGGCCTGGACTTCCCGACGCGCGACGGCGCCTGCGTGCGAGATTTCATCCATGTCGCCGACCTCGCGCGCGCGCACGTCAAGGCCCTCACGGTTCCGGCGGGTGAAGCCGGTTTCCTCGCAATGAACCTCGGACTGGGCAGGGGACTATCTGTGCTGGAGGTCATCGCCGCCGTGGAGCGGACGACCGGCCGCCCCGTGCCCTGGGAGGCCGCGCCGCGGCGCGCCGGTGATCCTCCTGTCCTTGTGGCGGACCCAGGCCTGGCGCGCCTTCGCCTGGACTGGACGCCGAGGTTTACGGAGATAGACGACATCGTCGAAACCGCCCTGGCCTGGCGGCTGCATCCCCGCTTCGGCCCCGCCGCCGCCCACGCCCATGTCGCCTGAACAAAAGCCCCTGGAAATCTGGGGCGGTCACGAATGCTCATTGAACCGGGTCGGCGAGACGTTTCGAGATCAGACCGTCCTGAGCGGACATGAGGAAAGGGAGGACGATCTGGACCGGTTCGCCGCTCTTGGTCTCAAGGCGCTGCGCTATCCCGTGCTTTGGGAAAGAACGGAACTCTCCCGGGGGGTCCTCGACTGGAGCTGGGCGGATCGGAGGCTTGGCCGCATACGGGCGCTGGGCATGGGCGTGACCGCCGGCCTGGTTCATCACGGGTCGGGCCCGGCCTGGACCGATCTCCTGGATCCGAACTTCGCATCGGGTCTGGCGCGCTTCGCGGGCGCGGCTGCAAGGCGTTATCCCTGGATCCGAGACTGGTGCCCGGTGAACGAACCCCTGACCACGGCGCGCTTCAGCACCCTCTACGGCCTGTGGCATCCCCATCTTCGAGACGAACGCTCTTTCTGGCTCGCCCTCCTTAATCAGGTCGACGCCGTGCGCTGCGCCATGCGCGAGATCCGGCGGATCATACCGGAGGCCCGCCTGATCCAGACCGAGGATTTCGGCCGGACCTTCGCCACGCCGCCCTGCCAGGACCAGGCTGATCATGAGAACCGTCGAAGGCTGATGACCTGGGACCTGCTCTGCGGACGGGTGACGCCCGAGCACGATCTTTACCCCCACCTCGCCCACATGGGATTCGGCCCTCGTCTGGACGCCATCTCAACGGATCCCTGCCCCCCGGTGATCGGCCTCAATCACTACCTCACCAGTGATCGTCTTCTGGACCACCGGCTGGAACGCTATCCCGTGTCGCTTCACGGAGGAAACGGACGCCTCGCCTACGCAGACGTCGAGGCGGTGCGTGTCATCGACCCCGCCCCGCCGGGCTGGAGCGCTCATCTGCAAGCGCTTTGGCGCCGCTACCGCAGACCCATCGTCGTCACCGAATGCCACCTCGGCTGCACCCGCGAAGAACAGTTGCGCTGGCTCCACGAATGCTGGTCGGCGGCGCTGGACGTCCGCCGGTCGGGGGCGAAGGTGGAGGCCGTGACCGTCTGGAATCTTCTGGGCAGTTTCGATTGGGACAGTCTCCTGACTCGCGCGGACGGCCGCTACGAAACCGGCGCCTTCGACATCTCGGAAGGCGTCCCCCGTAAAACGGCCCTGGCGGCGCTGGTGAGGGACCTGGCCCTGGATGGCGACACCGATATGGCGCTCGCAACCGAGACCGGCTGGTGGCGGCGGCCCCAACGTCTGCTCTACCCGCCGCCAAGACCCGGGTCCCTGTCCTGTCAGCCACGGGAGGCCGCCCCCTTGCAGGCCATTGCCTGCCAGGACGCGCACCCTGAACTCCTGGCGGAGTGCGAACGTCGGGGCTTGCGTCTGGAGGGCGCCGAAGACGGCGCGGCCTGGCGCTTTGTCGCTTCAGAGACGCCGACGCGCCGAGCTCTGGATCTATTGATCGACCAACGCCTGTCCGGGGGGTCTGTGCCCTCGACCCGACACAGGGATACAGGCGGCCGCCGCAGGATTTGATCAAGGCTCCCTTTATGAAGAAAGCCGCTATGACCCAGCCTTCCGCCGCCTCCGCCGCCGACATTCTTGATCTTCCACACGCGCGGCGAGATCCCGTCGTCTGCCTTTCCCATCTGCGGTGGAACTTTGTCTTCCAGCGACCCCAACATCTCATGGCCCGGTTCGCCCGGACCCGACCGGTCGTCTTCCTGGAAGAGGCCCTGCCTGCGGAAGCGGGCGCGCCGGTCGGCCTCGACGTCCGGTCGTGCCCTGACACCGGCGTGCTGGTGGCCACGCCCCGACTGCCGCATGGCGTAGACGGGCCCTGTCGCGACGCCGTCGTGCGACAGCTCCTCGACGATCTTCTCGCTGAACGCGCGCTGAGCCGTCCAGTGCTCTGGTACTACACACCGATGATGCTGCCCGTCGCGAGACATATCGAAGCCGCCGCCGTGGTGTTTGACTGCATGGACGAGCTTTCCGCCTTCCGTTTCGCCCCGCCGGAGCTCCGAATTCTGGAGGCGGAGTTGATGAGCGCGGCGGACGTAGTTTTCACCGGCGGCTACAGTCTTTTCGAAGCCAGGCGGAACCGGCACGCCAATATCCATCCCTTTCCTTCCAGCGTCGACGTCCCTCACTTCGCCCGAGCGCGCGAGGCCGGACGCGATCATCCGGCTCAGGCTGATCTGCCCGGGCCGCGGCTCGGCTTCTACGGGGTCATCGACGAGCGCATGGACCTCGACCTCATAGCGGCGGTCGCCGACGCACGGCCGCACTGGTCCCTCGTCTTCGTGGGCCCTGTGGTCAAGATAGACGAGGCGGACCTGCCCCGGCGCCCCAATCTCCATTACCTGGGGCTGAAGACCTATGACGAGCTCCCGGACCTTCTCGCGGGATGGGACGTGGCGCTCATGCCCTTCGTCATCAATGAATCCACCCGTTTCATCAGCCCTACTAAGACGCCGGAATATCTGGCAGGCGGTCGCCCCGTGGTCTCGACCCCGGTTACCGACGTCGTGAGACATTACGGGGCTCTGGAGGGCGTCCACATCGCAGCAGGCGCCGACGCCTTTGTGGCTGGCTGCGAAGCGGCCCTGGCGCAAAGGGGCGACCCGTCATGGCTGGACGAGGCCGACGCCGCTCTATCGCACCTGTCATGGGACCAGACCCAGGCCCGAATGGCGGTCATGGTCGACAGGGCCGCTACACTCCGCGAACCCCTCACGGGCGGCGGCGCACATCGCGGATGCTCCACCGGCGCCGGCTCGGTTCGCGCCCCTGAATCTCCCTTCATCCGCCCATCAAACCGGGCGTCTCACTACGACGCCCTCGTCGTCGGCGCCGGCTTCGCGGGTTCAGTCATGGCCGAACGCCTGGCCTCAAGCGGACGACGGGTCCTCCTGGTCGATCGCCGATCCCACATCGGCGGCAACGCCTACGATGAACTAGATGCGGCTGGCGTCCTGGTCCACCGGTACGGTCCCCACATCTTCCACACCAACTCGGCCGAGGTGTTCGACTATCTCTCGCGTTTCACGCCTTGGCGACCCTATGAACATCGTGTTCTGGCCCGAGTGGGGGAACGCCTCGTGCCCATGCCCATCAACCGGACGACGCTCAATCTGCTCTATGGCCTAGACCTCAGGTCCGACGAGCAGGCCGAGGCCTACCTGTCGTCGCGGGCTGAGCCGGTGGACAAGGTGGTCACGTCCGAGGATGTCGTGGTTTCTGCGGTCGGCCGGGAGCTCTACGAGACCTTCTTCCGCGGCTACACCCGCAAGCAGTGGGGCCTGGACCCTTCGCAGCTCGACCGTTCCGTGACGGCGCGCGTCCCGACGCGAACCAATACCGATGACCGCTATTTCACTGACGCTTTCCAGGCCATGCCTCTGCACGGCTATACTCAGCTGTTCGAGAACATGCTTGATCACCCCAATATCCGGGTGGAGACGGGCGTGGACTTCAGGGATGTCGAGGCCGAAGTGCTCTACGACCATCTGGTCTTCACGGGGCCGATCGACGAGTTCTTCGATCATCGATACGGGCCGCTGCCTTACCGATCTCTGCAGTTCCGCCACGAAACGCTTCAGCAGGAAACCTTCCAGCCTGCCGCGGTCGTCAACTACCCCGAAGAGGCGGCGCCCTATACCCGGGTGACGGAGTACAAGCACCTGACGGGCCAGTCGCATCCCTGCACCAGCATCAGCTATGAATACCCCTGCGACGACGGCGACCCCTACTATCCGGTCCCCCGCCCCGAGAACCAGGCGCGCTTCAAGCAGTATGAGGCGCTCGCCCTCGCGCGTCGCGACGTCAGCTTCGTGGGCCGCCTCGCCACCTATCGCTACTACAACATGGATCAGGTGACCGGACAGGCCCTGGCCGCCTTCCGTCGCCTTACAAGGTCTTCCGTCGTTTCAGATCTGACGGCAAGTCCGGGCATCCGGGCCTGACGCCACCGTCTCCGACCAGGCCGGTGTCTTCCGTCTCCGCCGACAGATAATCTCTTCCTAACCCATGTTATTGGACTGCCTCATGTCCGGAGTGAGGATGGCTCCATGTCGAGAGCGGGATCCACACCGAGACGACCGAACGGCCTCATTGGCCGGGTGCTGGCTTTCATCTTCGGCCCGACGCCGCTTATGCGCCGCCCCGGCAGGACCAGGAACTGGATTTCGCAGGGGGGCGGCCGTCCGTCTGAGCGCTGAGCGCTTCGACCGGCCTGTACGTCATCGCGTCAGTGCAGCTTGAGCCGCCCCGAAACACGGCGATGGGCCAACCGGCTCAAGGCGAGCAAAATGGTTCTGCGCAGCCCAACGACAACCCGGTGATGTTGCAGGTGAAGAGCCATATAGGCCCAGCGCGCGAGAAGGCCCTCGATCAGGAAGTCAGGTCCGACGAGGCCTCCCATCAGGGAGCCCAGTCCATGATCAGGGCCAAGGGAAATGAGGGATCCTCTGTCGCGGTACTGATAGGGTCCGGGGTCCCCGGGCTGCATAAGAGCCCTCGCCAGATAGACGGCTTCCTGAGACGCCGCCTGGGCCCGGGCCGGAACCGCGCGTCCGTCGGGTCCAGGCGCTTCTGCACAATCGCCCATGGCGTAGACGCCGGGGGCGGAGGCGCGCAGCCGGTCATCCACGATGAACTGGTTGAGGCGCCCCGTGGTCAGGCCAAAGGTCTTGTTGACGTCGGCCGCCTTGACCCCGGCGGCCCAGACGACCAGGTCGGCTGGAATCTCACCCACGCTGGTCTCGAGGCCGTCGGCCCGCACCCGCGTCACGCGCGCCCCGACGGCGAGCCTGACGCCGCGCGCCTGCAGCGCCCGGGCCGCCTTGTCGGCGACCGCCTCAGGCAGACCGCCGAGGATGCGAGGCGCGGCTTCTGCTACCGTCACCTCCAGCGTGAAGCGCTCGGTCGGGTCGAGCGCCGCCGACAAAACCGCGTGTCCCTCCAGGAGCTCGGTTGCGAGTTCGACCCCGGTCGCGCCGGCGCCGACAATGGCGATCCTGAGCAGACGGCGGCCGTCATAGGCGGAGGACAGAAAGAGCGCCGCCAGCCGCCGGTGAAAGGCCTCCGCATCCGCCACATCCTCCAGCAGACAGGCGTGTTCCGCCGCGCCGGGCGTATCGAACAAATGGCTTCCGGCGCCCGTCGCCAGGACCAGACGCTCGAAATCAAGGGAACGCGCCCCGATCAGGAGAGCGCCGTCTACGTCACGCGTTTCGGCCAGGCGAAGGCGGCGCGCGACGGGGTCCAAGCCTTCGACCTCGCCGAGAACGAATCTGAAATGATTGCGACGCGCGAGCATCAGATAGTCGAGGCCCTCCTGCCTCGAGTCCAGCGAGCCCGCCGCGACTTCATGAAGGGAGGGTTTCCACAGATGGAAGACCGCCCGGTCAATGAGGAGCACCTTTCGGGGTCCTTCGTGAGGACCCAGCCGCCGCCCAAGAAGGGCGGCGAGCTCCAGGCCGCCTGCGCCGCCGCCTACGATCACGATCTGGTTCTGCATCCCGAAACAATCCCCGCCGCCTGCAGGGGTTGCGAAAAGGCCGACGCCCCGCATTCCGGACCGCAAGCTCGGGGGTTTCCTAAGAATGCTTGCTTCGCCAGTGACCAAAAGCGGACTCTAGGCGCCAAGGCGCGGACGAAGGGCTTCCTTGTTCAAGAAGAAGGACGTTCTGAATATGCTTGCCGAGCTCCGCTATCTCGACAGTCGTTTCAAGGACCATCTCGAGTCAGAGACCGGCATGGAGGGCCCTGCCGAGCTCTGCCGGCTGTTCGCCATGGTCTCCATCATCCGCGAGGAACTGCTTTACCCCCGCTATGTCGATGTCGATCCAGCGACCGTGGACGACCTGATTGCGATCATGGACCTGATGCGGGTCATCGCAGGCGAGGTGGAGACGGCGACGCCGTCCGAGATGCTGGCCACGCGCGCCTGGATCCGGCAATGGCGGCGCCTATGGCGGGACCACGCCGCCCTGGAAGAGGGTTCGATCGTCATGCTCGAACGGCCAGGCGCCCTGCCCCGCGACAAATATTGCGAGATAGACCTCAAGGAACGGTTGGCCGGGCTGGAGAGCCTTTCGGACGTCCCCGTTCCGGAGCCGGTCGCCCTAGGAAAATTCCGCAGCCCTCATCGCCCCTCGGGTCTTGTTCTCGACGCCTTCGAGCTAGGCCAATCTTAGACCGAGGCCCTTGTGAGCCTTAGATAGGTAGGGTCGAATTCCGCCTGTCTGACTAAGCCATCCCAGTCGCAAATCTCAATTACGCGTCCTGTCCATTTGACCAGGTCCGCGACGCGGAGCTGAGCTATGGAACGATTGACGTGCACGTCCGACAGCCCGAGAACGTCCGCGAGCACGGCCTGACTGAGAGGAAGCTCCATCCTGCAGCCTCCTGCGCGATGGACGGTCTTCAGGCGAAGATAGAGTTCGCACAGGAGATGCGAGAGCCGCGCCACGGCAGTCCGGCGCCCCAGGCCTGCAATCCATTGCCGGTGCACGGCGGCGTCGATCAGGGTGTCCATCCAGAGCAGCCGGGTCAGATGGGGTTCGGTCTCTGTCAGCCGCCGCAGGCCCTCATGAGGAGACCTCGCAACCGTGCAGGCGGTGAGCGCAACGACCCCATGATCCATGGGGGTCATCATCAGACTGTGTAGATCGACGAAGTCGCCGGGCACGTTCAGTTCCGTGATCTGCCTTGCGCCATTCATCAGCACGACATATCGGGCTGCGAAGCCGTCGAGGACGAGCGTGCTGTATGCCGGCGATGAATGCTGCCGGACGATGTCTTCGCCCGCGGGAATGATGATCGGGGGCTGAAGAAGGTCTCCAAGAACCTCCCTCTCGCGCCCGGAGAGTTCATCACGACGCGACAGCTTCTGGATCAGAGGGCTGATCAGGACGGTCTCCTCGCCACAGGGGAAGTGTCCTGATAAGCCTCGAGCGCCGGACGCGTTCCGTCGCTGGCGCCGCTGTCGAAAGTCAGGATCTCGAACGGGTCTCGCCGCCGCCCGCCGTCGCCAAGCCCTTGGCGTCCGACGAGACGTTGAACCGCAGCTCCCCTTCCTCGAAGACCCTGGCTTCCTGAAAGGTGCGGCTCGCGCCCAGACGACGCTTCACCAGCGCGATCGCTGCCTGGGCCTCCTCGGCGACGATGGATTCGGTTCTCAACACGCCCGTGCCCCGAGCGCTGAAGCAGATGGTGTAAATGGTCATATCGCCTCCTGTTCCAGAAGCTCAATTCAGCGCCTTAAACCTCGTTCCTTGTGCACTAAGCCGAACTCTGGCGGCAGATACGCTGCTCGATGCAAGCGCCTTTTGAGCTACTTGCCGCTTTCCTAACCCATGTAAGTGCGGTCCGCGTCGGAGACGCCACTCTGTGCTTAGGAGTCCGTCATGCAAACTATGATCAGCCTCACCAACAACGGCTGCGGCCTTTATCGTCCGCAACTGGACCTGGCCGACCATCCTGTCTTCCAGGCGCTCCCGCGCAGCATCCAGTCGATCGCTCAGTCTCACAGCAGGCTGGTGTCTATCCCGGCCGGCGAGCCCCTCGAGGAAAGCGGTTTTCTCTCCTTTGTCCTCGCAGGGGTTCTCGGCCTCTTCCCCCATGGCGACCGCATCTGCGTCGCGACCGTCGTCGCGGGATCAGTTCACGGATGGGACCACGCCCTGGAGCCTGACGGCGACCGCCCGGCGGTCAGGGCCCTGATCGACACTACCTTTTGCCGAGTGCCCGCCGACTGCGTCGTCGATGGCCTTGGTCGCGACTGGCTGAACCGTCTGGTCGCGCGGCAGTCTTCCAGACGGGTGAGCAGTCTGGCGGCCGAAGCGGCCTGCAACGCCACTCACCTCGTTCAGGAACGACTGGCGAAGTGGCTGGTCCGGCTGCATTGCGGGGCCAATGGCGCTCCTCTTCGACTGACCCAGGCTGACTTCGGCGCCATGCTCGGCGTGCAGAGAACCAGCGTCAACGCCGCCGCCGGACGCCTCCAAACTATGGGTCTGGTCCGGTTTGGCCGAGGAAAGGTGCAGATCCTCGATCTTGCCGGCCTGCGCGCCGTTTCCTGCGGCTGCGGCGAGCAGGGGGTTTCCTCTGCCGCCGCAGCCGCCACGCCTTTGCGCGCAGCGGAATCCGCCAGCTGGGCCGCACGCGACGCTCTCCTGCGGAACACGGCCGCCTGATCAGGGGCTGACCGGGACGGGCGATAAGGCGCGTTCCGCCGTCTGGTTCAGCGGGCCAGCCTGAGCTCCGCGAAGAAGATCCTGGCCTGCCAGCACGACGGCGATCGCGGCTAACGACAGGGCGAAGATTCCGCCTGCCCCCACGATCCAGGAGCGACGCCTGCGATCTGGCTTGCCCTTGCTAGGAAAAGAAATGACGACGCCCATGACTCCCGCCTTTGTTACGACCGAGAACGCGGAAAGACGTTCTGAGGCGTAGAATGTCGTCTTGGCGACACTGGTGATCGCCCCAATTAAATAGGAACCTGCCTCCCGACGGAGGAGCGCGTCCTGGGTGTTCGCAGGGTGGATCAGCGGCAGAGCGTGCTAGGCCCGGCTCTGTCCGCGGGGCTCGCCGCAGGGATCGAAATCGGTCCAACCCGATTGATGGCGAACGCCTCCGCGCGTAGCGCCCTCGAGAACGCGAGGATTGCCCAGAAGGGCATTGATCCGCACGCGACACGCATCGGAAGCCTTGACGATCACGAGCGCGGCCTGCGCCGAACACCCTTTGCATGGACGTGGGCGTCTTCTATCGCCATATCCGGGCTTCGTTGATCGCGCCTAGAAGACTCCCGGTCGCGCTGCCGGCCGCCAGCCCCCTAGTCGACCCCCGACGCCGCCCGCGTCGATGACCGGGCTCAGACCCGAGGGCAGGCGGCATGCAAAGACCAGCAAGAAGGCTGGCCCTTCAATGAAAACGCGCCTTTTGAACAGTTGTCGGGTTTCGAACATTTGTACACATCTGTCGCGCCAGCGCCAAAATAGGGTCAGCCGAGCGGCTTCTGATAGACATCGCCGCCAGAAGAGCCGCCGATAATGCGGGCGATCTCGTTGAGGACGGCGCGCTCGCTGTTAACGGCTCCGGACGATCTCGTCGCCTGGAGAAGGTCGTCGATTTCCCTCAGCTTTCCAGGAAGCTCTGGAAGTTCAACGGCTCTGAAGGCCTGATCGTGGATGCTCATGTCACTGCTCCTCATGTCTTCCGGAGCAACGCCGGGCGATCCGTCCCGCTCCATGCTGCAGCAAAAGGCCCGGTAGAGGGCATGCTTTGATACCGAACCGAGCCGATAAGTTCGGAACCCGACCGAAGGAGCAACGCCTAAAGACGCGACGTTGTCTGGATGCAGATCGTTCCTCAAAGAAGATCGGCAAGCGGCCGGTTGCGCGATTGCCCCCCTTTGGCGTAACCGGCCCTCTTCTCTCTCGCTTCCTCAGGTCTAGGCCTTCAATGAGCCGAAGCGCCAACCCGGCAGATTTCCCTACCTTCGTGCCGAACGATGATCCGAAGCGAAAAGGCGCCGCCTTCCCGCATAGGCTTCTCGCGCAACATTTCCGAAAGGAAGAGGATCGCCTCGCGCCAAGCATCGGCGTCCGTAGACGCTGCGCCTTGGAGAGCCACCTCAGGATCCACGCCGCTTACTATGTAATCATAGATCGCCATGGAGCCATCTACGTCGGGGATGCCAGGGGGTTCACAAGTTCCGATACCGGACACAGGGGAATTATGCAGAGACCAGACAAACAGGCCTGGGACCTCGATACCGACTCAGCCCAGGGGGACGATCTGATTCAGGCTCCTGAGCCTCGCCGCAACCGTCTATTCTGGCCATGGGTCTTGAACCTGACATAGGGCCAAGACAGCCCGCTCGGACCTCTATGGTCAAAAACCTTGTCAGCCATCTCAACGGGTTGCGGATCGAATCCGACAAATCATTCGTTAGCGTCGCATGCAGGATGGACTGTACAGGGTCGGCTTCAAGACGCCTCTCGGCACAGGCTTTGGCGTCGTCACGCTTCGGGATGGGCGCATCAGCGGAGGAGACAGCACTTCGTGGTACGTCGGTTCCTACCAGCTTGAGGACGGGCTGTTCCGCGCCGAGATTCAGGTCGATCGCCATACAGAGATGTCGATGGTCAGATCCGTGTTCGGGGTCGAACGCGCTCGGATCCTACTGGAGGGTCAATCACTCGGAAACGAGGCCTTGATGAAGGGGATTTCTCCTGACGCTCCAGAAGTGGCCTTCGAAGCCGTGCTTTCTCGCCTCGCGTGACCGAAGATCGCCGAGGCCAATCCTCAAAAGCCACGTCACGCGATGATGTCATCCCGTACACCGGCGTCACGACAGCAAAAACCCCGCCTGGTTAAAGGCGGGGTTCGCGCAGCTAACTTGGCTGACTAGCTGCCGGCGCCGAGTCCACCGGGCCCGCCTGCGCCGGCAGCACCCTCGCCTCCCGAAGCCGGCGCCGGATCATCCTTCCCTGGCTGGCGCTGAGCCTGCTCTCGAAGGTTTTCGCGTTGCTGCGGGTTCGCGTCCGGCTGCGGCGTTGTCGTCTCCAGGTCCTCTTCGCGATCCGGGTTCGGTTGGGCCTCGGTCATTTTGATCTCCCTGGATTGGTTACAGCAAACCAAGTGTTCTGAAGCAGGGCCGTACCTAAGGCTGCGCTACACGAAAATGTTGACCCCTTAGGGAACTGACAGGTCATCCACGGCCTGCGACGGGCCGTATCGCCTCAGGCTCAGGACTTGCTCCGAGACCAGAGCCCGACCGCAGTTTCCGAGTTCAGTATCAAAATGACCCGTACTTCTCGCGTATCCGACCTTCGCCAACTCCAACGCAATGCCGAGAACATGGCCAGGCTGTCGCCTTTCAAGGCTGACCGTGATCGGTTCGGGCGGATCGCAGAACGATATCGTGAAGAAGCAGACACCCTAGAGCGGGACAGCCCCCCCCCTCGGTGAGGGGTCTCTATCTTGAATACGTCGACAGCATCTGGATCCCCGACTGCGGTGAGGAGTACTTCAACAGCCGCGCGCCCTCGGCGCTTCCTTACCTGCCGCACCTCCTGCCCGACCCCAACCAACCGAAGCCCGGATGTTGAAGCGGCCCACTTTGAGCAACGACCGCAAACGGACGGCCTAACGCGCTGGGGAGGCTTCGGCCTCCCCGCTTTCGCTTAGTCAACCTACTGGCCTGCCGCCAACTCGGCTTCGTAATGCGATATCATCTCATCCAGCTTGGCAATCCGCTGTTCGTAATCGGCGACTGCCTTCACAGCATCGGCCGGGGCGTTCATCGGCGCCTTCATGTCACCGCTGATCATCGCATGCAGCGCCACGCGCGCACTGTTACGGTCGGCTTTGAGCTCCTCGACATAAGTGAGGATGGACTCTTTCGAACCCGCTAGACGGCCTGGCTCTGTCATTGCCCCTCCTCGGAGGTTTTCGGCGCCTTCAAACTCAGCAGCCACTTCACCACCCCCACGGCCACCAGCGCCCCGCCAATCACCATGGCCGTCACGATCAGCCATTCAGGCCACGGTCGCCAGATCACCTTCTTCGGCCACGCCAGGATGATTACGAGCGCTCCGGTCGCAATCCAGTCGAACGGTTTCGACTGCGCGACGTGCTGAAGCAGGCTCTTGACCTCGCGGTGGAGAAGCTTGCGGTTCATGCGCGCCCGACCAGCACCATGCCGAGGACGATCAGCCCGATCAGCGCCAGCATTCCTAGTGCGGCCAATGCAGCCTTGCCCTGCTCGCGAAGCGACCGCGCGTCAGCCTCGCGGTCCAGATAGAAAAGGTTCTCACCCACCGACACGATCACCTTGTGCTTGATCAGGGCGTTCACGGTTGACCGCGGATGCTTCGGCGGCAACGGAATCGCGGTCTCGGCGCCGAATGCTCCGGCCTTCTCGAAGTGCTGGATCATCTGTTTGCGCATCACGGCGGCCATGATGGCGACGTTGGCGCCTGCATTTGCTGCAACGTTCATTATCCACCCTTCCAGCCAAATCATTGGTGTCTCGCCCGTGCAGCCGCACCTTCGATCCGGCTTGCATTCCAAGTGCGTCGAGACTCCGCTTGCTAGCGCGGCCTAACGATCCGTTACAGACAATCTGACGTGCCTCTGAGTTTTCATCCATCGGCGACCAGAGTCCTTGGGTTAAGTACGCTTCGCTGCGTGGAGTGAGCAACAGGCCGGGCTGCGCAGCGTTCAACCTGCGCAGCGGGTCGGCCTGTTGCGGTCAGACTGGCGCGAAAAGCCTGCGGAGTGAGGTAGCCGATCGATGAGTGCGGCCGGCAGATGTTATACTCCAGCGCCCAGGCAGCGACCTTCTGCCGAGCATGGCGGAGGCTGAAGAACAGGCTTTCGTTGAGCAGTTCGTCACCCATCGCCCGCTGATAGATTCCACAAACCCGTTCTGGATGTAACCGGCGCGATGTAGTGCCAGTCGACGCCAGCTTGATCGTCGGGATACGGGCTGGGTCGAGACCGGCCCGCCAGCACTACAATGCGGCGCGGCGCCGAGCACGCCGGACTGACATTCCTTTGAAACGAAGCCGAGCCAGCATCCCCTCGCGATGCAGGATGTAAACCCCGCTCAACACCACCAGCCCCATACCCAGAGCCCCCGGTCCGTCGGGGGTCCAGCCGAAGACGAGCCCGGCCAGCAAGGCGGCGAATATCACCTGGGCATAGGAGAAGGGCGCAAGCAGAGACGCCTCGCCACGCCCATAGGCGGCCACCAGCAGAAGCTGGCCGACCGCATAGCACAGACCCATGGCTGCAGCGGCGGCCAGAGCGACCGGCCCCATCGGCGCGAACCATAGCGGCGCCGTCGCACTCAACACGACAAAGCCGATAAGGGCCGAACAGAGCAGGGTCGTAGCCGGCGCGTCCTCCTCGCCGATGCGACGCGTAAGAATAATGGCCGCCGCGCCGAAAAAGGCCGATCCGAGCGGGAACAGCACCGCCGTGCTGAACAGCGCCCCTCCGGGCCGCAACAGGACCAGGATTCCGGCCAGGCCGATCAGCAACGCCGTCCATCGCCGGCGCGCCACGGTTTCGTGCAGGAAGAGAATAGCCATCATCGTCACAAAGATCGGAGTGACGAAGGAGACGGCGGTCGCCTCCGGCAAGGGCAAAGGACCAAGCCCCAGGATAAACAGCCCGCCGGACATCAGCACCGCTAGCCCACGCCCCCCCTGCAATAGCGGCCGCCGCACTCGCCAGACCCACCGGCCGCGGTCGGCGGCCACGACTAGTCCCAGGGCAAGCATGGCGACATAGCGCACCCAGACCACCTGCGCCGGGGCGGTGTCATGGGTCAGAAATTTGGCGAAGACATCCGCCACGGCGAAAAGTCCGACGGCCCCGATTATGATCATTATGTTCAGGCCCGAGGCTGCGGCGGGCGTCATGCCGACCAGAACCGGCGGGGCCTCGCCGTCAGGTCCCGGCCAGGCGGCGACGGGCCGGTCGCTCATGTCCAGTTAGCGCAGTCAGCAGCGTCGATGCTGATGGTTTCGCCGCTGAGGAAGCGCGCCTCTTCGCTAAGCAGGACAAAACGACGGCGGCCACGTCCTCGGGCTTGATCCAGGCCAGGCCCATGGGAGTCGCGTCCTTGCGGGCTTCCAGATAGTCGTCGCGGGTCGGCTCGGGCTTATCTGGAACCGCCTGGCGAAACCGCTGCGGGCTCGACATCATGGGCGTATCGGTCGGCCCCGGCAGAACCACGTTAACGGTCGCTCCTTGTTCTGCGACTTCCAGGGCCGCCGTCTTGCACAGGCCGATCAGGCCGAATTTCGAGGCGACATAGGGCCCTGCCCCCGCCTCCGCATGCTTTCCGGCTCCACTACCGATGGCGACGATACGTCCACGTCCTGCCTCGGTCATCAAGCGCAGCGCCGGCGCCATAACGTGAAAGACGCCGTGCAGGTTGGTCCGCACCACGGCGTCGAACTGAGCCGGCGAAAGGTCCGTCATTCGTCCTTCCAAGGTCACGGCGGCGTCCGCGATCAGAAAGTCCAGCCGGCCGAAAGACGCTCTTGCTTTTCGATCAGAGCTTCGCCTTCGTTGGCCTCTCGCACGTCCATGCGTAAGCCGATGCAGCGCACGCCGCTGGCGACGGCCGCCGCGATCGTCTGGTCCAAGTCCGCCTGCGTCGCCTTCGGATAGGGCGTGCCGTCAGGGAGGCCTTCCAAAACATCGCCGATGACAAGGTCGCAGCCTTCGCGCGCCAGGGCCAGGGCGATGGCGCGCCCTATCCCTCGCGCCGCGCCAGTGATCACAGCCGCTTGGCCCCCGAATCGAGGCGGCGCGCCGGGCGGCGGGGCGGGCATCGGATCGTGAGGGTTCATGGGTGCGGCCTCCCTGCCGCTCCCCTCCAATCGCCCCGTCCTCACACCGTTCCTGAGTGTCCTAATCCAGACTTTATCCAAGCAAGCTCAGTGCAGCGCGAGCCGCTGGAGATACGTCGCGTCAGCCGGCGGGCGGGGGCCGAAAGCCCCATACATTGCAAGCTGATCACCCCACGATATCGGCCAAGGTGCAGTCTCATAGGCTGTAAGGCAGGTCCGCCTTAGGCCACGCACGTCGTCAGCCTCAGAACCAGCGGCCAAAGCTGCCGGCCGCCGGTTCCGGACGCGACTTCCCTAATGTTTGAGCGCCTCGCGATTGGCCTCGGTCGTCTTCGGCCCCTGATCCGCCTGCGTCTCTGTCCGCTCAGGGCGATTGGCGTGGGTGGAGCCCTGCTGGATATCGTCGGCGGCTAGCGCGTCGCCCTCGTCCATGGCGTCGGCGACCTCGCCTGCCGCGGGCGGCGCGAGGGACGCATCGGCGGCATCGGGGGCGACATAGCTGCGCGGCTCCGAACGCACGTTGTTTCCCTGCGGCTGATCACCGGCTTCAACCGGATCAGTCGCTGCGCTCTGGGCGGTGGCGGTTGAGGAGGATGTGTTCTGGTGAGGCATGATCCGCTCCTTCAGTTGCGGTTGTCGCGCTCGTGGCGCTTCTCGTCGCTGGTGGCCTGTTTCGCGTGTTTGGCTTCCGGCGCGTGACCGTGATGGATGTCGCGCTCGCCGCCCGACGAGACTTGGGAACGCGGCGAGAGGTGGTCCGGGGCGTCCGCGTCCTTGACCACCGGATCTGGTTTCGGCTTGGTCCGGTCTTCGTGGCTCGAGCCTGGGCCGCCCCAGCGGTCGGCGTTGTCGTTGTGTGTCGGCATCATGATCTCTCCTGCTTTAGCCGCGAACGGCTCTGCGGAATCAATCACCTGTTCCTGGGGCCGTTCCATAAGGCAGAGGTCAGCCCTCCTTGTGGAACAGCTTGCGAAGCTCGTCTTTGGCCGCCTCGATCCGTTTGCGATCCGCCGCGTCGAGATTGTCGCCGGCCCGATTGATATAGAAGGTCAGCATCGACATCGCCGACTGGAACGGCGTGCCTTTCTTGCGATGGCTGCGCTCTGCCGACCGCTTCAACGAAGCGGCGATTTCGGCCGGATCCTTCTTTTTGAAAACCCCTTCGTCGAGGTCCAGGGCGTCGCTGTGTTCGGTCACATCGGCGGACCAGCGCCTGACGGTCATGGCGGCTCTCCTTTCGCCAGAGAACACGCTGTCCGCGCTTCGGTTCAGGGCCCGGCCAATGCCGACCAGCAGCGCACTCAGCGGCGCGGGTGACGCCTGCTCGCGCCTATTCTTAACGGCGTCGGCCTCATCGGCGACGGCGGCGGTCCCAAGGACGGAACCGCCGCGCGCAGTCACTCGGTTAAGGCTCTGTCTGGCGTGCGACATAGGAACCCGCTCCGGCGCTGTGTATTTCGCCGAAAAGGAGGATCGATCATGCCCCGTGGAGAGAAGTCGGCCTATACCGACAAGCAGGAACGCAAGGCCGACCACATCGCCGAAGGCTATGAGGAACGCGGCGTGTCCGACAAGGAAGCGGAGCGTCGGGCCTGGGCCACCGTCAACAAGGACGACGGTGGCGGCAAGAAGTCCGGGTCCGGTCGCGGCAAGCACACCGGCCATCCCGCCGCCCACAAGGGCGGTCGCAAGGGCGGAGCCGCCTCAGCCTCGCGTTCGAAGGCCGATCGCTCGGCGGCCGCGAAGAAGGGCTGGGAGACGCGACGCAAAAAGGCTGGGTGATGCAGCCCGCCGGAATTCAGCCGCCGGACGCGCCTCCCCTCGACCCGAAGCGAGACGCCGCGATCGTCGATCTGATCGCCGGGACCGCCGAGCCGTTCGATGATGTGGACGGTCCGACTTTCGGCGCCCTTTTCGACCGGTTCGGCGACTGCCGGGTGGTTCTACTTGGAGAAGCGAGCCACGGCACGGCCGAGTTCTACCGCGCGCGAGCCGCCATCACTCGCAGGCTGATAGAGCGTCATGGCTTCAACATCGTGGCGGTCGAGGCAGACTGGCCAGACGCCGCCGTTATCGACCGACGCGTGCGCGGCAAGCCCTCCGCCGAATCCTCCGAGGCCGCTTTCCAGCGGTTCCCGACCTGGATGTGGCGCAACACCGAGTTCCAAAGCTTCACCCGTTGGTTGGCCGACTGGAACGAGGCTCAGCCCCGGCCCGATCGGGTCAGTTTCCACGGCCTCGATCTCTACAATCTGTCCGGCTCGATCACCGCCGTCCTCGACTACTTGGACGAGACGGATCCCGAAGCGGCGGCGGTGGCGCGCGAACGTTACGGCTGCCTCCAGCCCTGGGTGAGAGACCCCCAAACCTATGGGCGGATGGCCGTGACCCAGGGCTATGCCGAGTGTGAGGGCGCGGTCGTCCAGATGCTGTCCGACCTTCTCCAGCGACGCCTGCCCACCGGGGAAGACCGCGACGACTGGCTGGATGCGACCGCCAATGCCCGGCTGGTCCGTAATGCCGAAGCCTACTACCGGATCATGTATTATGGCGCGGCCGAGAGCTGGAATCTGCGCGACACCCATATGTTCGAGACCCTCTGCGCCGTTCTCGATGCGCGGGGGCCGAACAGCAAGGCCGTGGTCTGGGCCCACAACTCCCACATTGGCGACGCCTCGCGCACGGAGATGGGCTTGGTCCGCGGTGAGCTCAACATCGGACAACTGTGCCGCGAGCGTTTCGGATCACAGGCGGCCCTGATTGGCTTCGGGACCCACGCCGGAACCGTCGCCTGCGCCTCGGACTGGGGTGCGCCGATGAAGACCAAGGCGATCAATCCGTCGCGGCCGGACAGCTATGAACGGCTATGCCATGACGCCCGGGCGCCCCAGTTCGTTCTGGATTTGCGAGCCGACGCCAACGCCACCCTTTACAGGTCACTCCGGCAGCCACGCCTCGAACGGTTCATCGGCGTTATCTATCGGCCCGAAACCGAACGATGGAGCCATTATTCCGCCTGCTCCCTGTCTGAACAGTTCGATGGCTGGGTTTGGTTCGATGAGACCAGAGCGCTCGTTCCGACCGCAGTCGGGCAGCGCGACGGAGCGCCCGACACCTTCCCGTTCGGCCTCTAGGATCCCTGGCGATGAGTTACCGGCGCTTCCTCGTCATGATCGCGGTTTCCACGGTCATCATGTTCGGCCTGATGTATCTGAACACCTTCGCCATCGATCATGTCGAGTACAGCCAGACCCGGACCTGGATGGCGATGCTGATGGGCGCAGCCATGGCCATTATCATGATGAGCTTCATGTGGGACATGTACCGCAACACCCGCCTCAACATCCTGATCGTGGCCGGGGCGGTCCTGGTGTTCTCCGCCTGTCTCTGGCTGGTACGCAGTCAGGCCACAGTCGGTGACGTCAGCTACATGCGGGCGATGATCCCGCATCACTCCATCGCCTTGCTGACCAGCGGCCACGCGCACATCAAGGATCCCGAGGTCCGCAGACTTGCCGACAACATCATCGAGACCCAGAGGCGCGAAATCGCCGAGATGAAACGCCATATCGCCCGGCTCGAGGCCACGCCGCCGCCGGCGGACGCTCCGGATCTCCCGCCGGACGACCCGGCCTGAGCGCAACTCCCTCCTAGAGCGACAAGAATTACAAGTATGGAGGCGCTGGGCGGCGCCGCCTGGATCAGGAGCCCAGCCAGATCGCGTTTGGTTGGCGGAGTGAACAGGCTAGCCAAAACAACGTACTTCGATCCCGCCGAACAGGTGGGTGTCTCGAACGCTCGTCGCGGAACCGAGATGGAGGAGCGGCAACCTGCCGAACCCCATGATACGACCGGTACAGCCCTGCCCAGCAATCCACGCTTCCGCGTCGCCGGGCGGGAATCGTCTGTCAGTTCCCGCAGCCTATTCAAACTTTTCGTGTAGCGCAGCCGTAGGAACGGCCTTGAGCCCTGGCGCTTGGTTTCTTGTAACCATTCAGGGAGATCGACATGACCGACGTCCAACCAGAACGTGATCAAACGCAGGATCGAGACCCCTCGACGCCGCAGCCGGATGAGAACCCGCAGCAGCGGGAAAACCTTCGGGATATGGCTCAACGTCAGCCCGCAAAGGATGATCCCGCGTCTACGACGGGCGGCGAGGGATCGGCAGGGGCGGGCGGACCCGACGGCTTTGGCGCCGGTGCTTGAGGAGGCGGATATGACCGATGCCCGATCAACCCAGGACAACAACGCCAATCCCAACGACGATCCTCAGGACCACGACAGCCTTCAGCGACAAGCCCGGCGGGAAACGTCCAAGGCCGAGGGCGAAAATCCTGATGAAGATCGGGCGCCATCGACAGCGCCTCCGATCTCCAGCCCGGACTGAAGAGAGATTCATATGACTGACGCGCGACCCGATCCCGACCGCGATCCGAAGCGGCATCAGCCTGGAAAGGCGGACCCGGACAGAACAGGCCTGGGTGAAGACAGCCTGCAGAAACAAGCGACTCGAGAAGCCACGCTCGACCAGAGTGACGACAAACAGGCGGCCGATTTCTTATCGGACGAAAACGGCCACATCACCAAAATAGGGGCCGATACGGCTCCCGAGGGCGACCTGCAGGAAGCCCGGCGCGGCCAAGGACAGGAAATACCGTCCTGAACCTCAAAGCTCCGTCCGGAAGGGCGGAGCTTTGGCTGTCTGAGCCAGCGCCGCATGGCGTCTGCTTGTCATTGAGGCGTGGGTATCGTCGGCCGCAAGGGTGGAGGGACGTCGGCGATTGTGGAGCGCCTCTTCTCAAGATGAGAGGAAGAAGCCCGAACATGAAACTCAAAGCACAACCTATCAACTGCAGTTTAAAACGCAGTTCCGGCGATGACAGCTCCACAGACGCAATGATTGCGACGATCTCGGACGCCTTTCGTCGATTTGACGTCACGATTGCTCCCACGCTTCGCATATCGGACTACGACGTTCTGCCGGGCGTCACCTCCGATGAGGGCGAAGGCGATGCCTGGCCATCGCTTCGCAACCAGATTCTCTCGGCGGACATCCTGATTTTTGGAACGCCCATCTGGTTGGGGCAGGCATCCAGCATCGCTAAGCGCGTCCTTGAACGCATGGACGCCTTCCTCGATGAGACTGACGATCAGGGACGAATGCCCAGCTATAGCAAAGTGGCTGTCACAGCGATTGTAGGCAATGAGGACGGCGCACATGCGACGTCGGCTCAACTTTTCCAGGCCCTCAATGACGTCGGGTGGACGATTCCGGCCGTGGGAGCCTGTTATTGGGTCGGCGAAGCCATGGGTTCGGTTGATTTCAGAGACCTGCCGCAACCTCCCGACAAGGTGGCGAAAACAGCAGAAATGCTCGCCGCCAACGCCACCCACCTCGCAGGCCTGCTAAAGCAGGATCCTTATCCAGGATGATGCTCCGCCGGAATGTTCGCACCTGATGTCCGACACGCTCATACCGCAAGGCATGATGCCTGTCGGATCTGGCCTCGGGCCGGTTCAGCAATGATCTCGAATACCAGGTGCAAGTGCGAACAAGTCCATCCCCCGACCCTGGCTTCCTAAACTTGCAGGGACAGCCCCTACCCCTCTGTCGGGCCGTGGCTTTGCGCCCTCTGTCCAAATCCGGTCCCATTCATCCTGCTACCCTTTCCGGGTTTCGCAAGATCGTCCCCCGGATCCGTCGCGGACATCCCTTGCGAGCACGTCAAAGGCTGTTCGACGAGATGCAGAGAAAGAGAACACTGCAGGCCCTCGGGGCGGTAGTCGATACGGGCTTCACCCTGCCCTCTTGAGAAGCTCTTCTCGATCAGTCGGGTCCCGAATCCGCGGCGTTCCGGCGGCGTCACCGGCGGCCCTCCGCTTTCACGCCAGAGCATGACCAGAGACCGCCGGCCCATACCGTCAAATCCCAGGTTCCAGCTTAGGTGGATACGTCCTGACCCGGTGCTAAGCGCGCCGTACTTGGCTGCATTGGTGATAAGTTCGTGGAGCACCAGCGACAGGGCCACGGCCTGGGACGGATGGAGCCGGGTTCTCGGCCCCGCCACCACAAAGGGCGAAGGCCGCCGATCATAAGGGCGGATCGCCTCAAGCACGAGAGCGTCGAGGTCGGCGCCGGCCCAGTTTTCATCGACAAGGACGCTGACTTTAACCGACGCTATCTGCACCTTCGCCCAGTGGAACCCTCCCTCGCCTGAGACGGCCGCCGAGGGCCCGAACAGCGAGGCCTGCGAACCCGTCGGCATGAACCGACGGCGCATTTCGTACCGCGCCGAGCGCCTATGTCCAAGCAAGGACGGGAGCATCGATTCTAGGCCTGATCGCGGCGCGCTATCGGCGCCGCGGTCGCCAGGGACGTGCTTCGAGCGTTCATTTGCGCTTGGAATCGCATTGGCGGCGACTGGACCGACAGAGCGCGTGAGAACGAAAAGAAAAAAGAACGAGAACATTCGTGTGCAAATTTCGCACACGCAGTCGTTCAACTTATTGAATCAAATCAGTAAGTTATCCAGTCCATCATGGGGGCGACTGACAGTCTATGGGCGTTGTTCATCGGCATTTTTTAGCAGGATCAAGACGTTGGAAGGCGGCGTGTGCACTCGAATTTGCGACGTGTTGCGACGTTTTTCCGGGTTTTCGACACCTCAGTGCACACAGAGCGCGCACGAAATGGCGACCTACTCGAAACTCCCGTCAGGAACGTGGCGGGCCCAGGCAAGACGGAAGGGTCGCTATATAGGCGAGACCGTCCTCAAACGCGATGACGCGCGGCGATGGGCGACCGAGACCGAAGGTCGGATTGATCGCGGCGAGACGCCTACGCCGTCGCGGGCGGCTCGGCTTCGCATATTCGCCAGCGTCGGTGTCTGGTTTCGATCCCGTCGCGTTGATCGAAGCTCAGCGCCCTGGCCGCGCGAATGCGGACCTTGCCATATTCCCTTCAATCACAGGTCAGCCGGCACGGCATTCATGCGGGTTTGCAAAAGCCGCAGTATACTGGACTTTAGCGACCTTCGCCACGAGGGAACCAGCCGTCTGCTCGAAGCAGGCTTTCAGATTCAGGAGGTCGCTCTCGTCACCGGCCACAAAGACTGGAAGATGCTCCGACGCTAAACTCACCTGAGGGCGGAATCCCTCCCCCTGATTGCTGCAAGTCCTGCTGCCTAGTTTCAAGCCGACGCGGCTCCCCTCGCGCGGACAGAATAGATCACTCGGCTTGGACGTTTCTCAGATGCGCCAACACCGGACATTCGCTGACGAAACGAAAGCAGACGCTCCTGGTGCCTCGTCGTCACACAAGCCGACGCGCGTAGTTCGGGGCCGCGACGTCGCGCGGCCCCGTTTGGGTCACCAGCCGTACTTCATCCCGATCTGGGCGCCGTGGCTGGAGCTGGCGTCACCCAGGGCGCCGCGGTAGCCGAGGCTGAGCATCAGGCGGTCGCTCAGCGACCACTCGGTTCCCAGGTCCAGGTTGATCGCGTTGCGCGACCAGGCGTCCAGCGGGACCAGGTAGGTCGGACTGGTCGTCCAGTCGGCGTAGCGAACCCCTTGGGCGCCGATGTCCTCCAGTTCGTGCGACCACTCGACACGCGCGGTCGGTCGGAACTGGCCGTAGCGACGGCTGTCCAGGGTCCAGCGCCAGGAGGCCCCGAGGTTGGCCGACAGGCTCTTCTGCTCGATCTCATCCCAGTTCAGGGCGGACAGACCGCCGCCGGTCTCGGTGAAACCGTCCAGCGTTATGTCGCGGGCGTCAAGTCGCGCATAGAAGTCGCTGGTCGCCCGCTCGCCGCGCAGGACCCGGCCAAAGGCGGCCGAGGCGAAGCGTACGTCGCCGGACCGGTCGCCGTCGGCATAGCCGTCCGCCTGTCCCGCCAGACCCTCGACCCAGCGCCGCGACGTGAAGTCCAGATTGGCGAAGCCAAAGACGCCGTCGACATAGAAGGCCTGGGCCGGCCGCCAGCTGGCGTAGAAGGCGCCGGTGACGGCCTTGCCGTGGGTGACCGAGCCGTTGTCGCCTATCCGGGTCTTGTCCTCGCCATAGCCGAGGCCGCCGCCGACGATCAGCTGATCCGAGACCTTGACGTCCAGACCCAGGGTCGCGCCCTGCGTGGTGAAGCGGCTGTCACGCTGGCCCGTCGCATCCTGACGGCCCCAGTCGACGGAGCCCGAGGTCCACAGGCCGACCGAGGAACCAACACCAACACCAGGCTGAGCCGCCGCGTTCAGACGGTCATCGCTTGTCGCCGGCGGGGCGGAGGCCTGCGCCCGTCCGGCCCAGAGGTCCAGGCCCAGCATCTCGCGTTCGCGATCGCCGCCCAGGGAGCCGGGGTCGAGGTTGCGGTCTTGACCCAGTTGACGGCGCAGGGCCTGCTGCGGATCGCGATCCGCCTCGGCGCCGCCCAGGCCCAGGTTCAGGCTCAGACCATTGGACGAGCCATTGGTCCCGTCGTGCAGATCGCGCAGACGCTGCTGGAAATTGTTGATCTGAGCGTCGGCGAAGCGACGGGCTGAGGTGACCTGGCTGGTCGCCACCCCCCTCACCTCGGGATCCAGCGACGGATCTGGGCGCGCCTCGACCGTGACGGTCAGGGTGCTGTTGGTCGTGCCGGACGCGTTGCTGAGGCTGTAGGTGACCAACGCCTCGCCCGAGAAGTCGCCGGTCGAGACGAAGGTCAGTTCATAGTCGTCGCCGGCCTTGGCGATGGTCGCCTCGCCCGCCGTCGCCGGGGCCATGGAGACCACGGCGGCGCCGGTGAAGGGACCGCCCGCGACGTCGCCGAGAAGGACCGTCACCGGCACGCCCTGCAGGGTCTGGGCGACCAGGGCCTCTGATCCGGGCATGGCGTTGGAGGTCAGCGACATCCGGCCCGTCGCCGAAGGGCCGAAGGGCAGATCGACGACATAGTCGAACGTGGTCGTCCCGCCGTTGGAGCCCGGCGTGAAGACCAGGCTCAACCCGTTCACCGTCACCGCGCCGAAGGCCGGCGGACGGGTGACGCGAAGGGCCTGGAACGGTCCGCCGACCAGTCCGGCAGTCGGCGTAAAGGTCGCCGACGCGCCCGCGACCACTGCGCCTGACAGATCGGGCGCCTTGCCCGCCACCTGGAAGGTGAAGGTCACCGGGGAGGACTCACCGCCCGGCCCAAAGGCGACAACGGTCACGGCGTCCTCGCCCATGAAGTTCGCGGCCGGCGTATAGATCAGTCGGTAGGGACCCGCCGCTTGAGGCGCTGCTGAAGCCCGGGCCTGCATTGGCGCCGCAGCGGCTCCGTTCGCGATCTCCGCCACGCCGAACTGGCTGACGACCGTAATGCGATAACCGTCGATCGGGCCCTGGCTGACGGAACCGAGATCGACCGAAGTCGATACTCCGCCCGAAGAGGGAGGAACGATCACCGGACCGGTCGGCTGTTCCACCACCGGCGGCGGCGGCGGCGCCACCGTCAGCGACACCGTCGCCGGTGCAGAGGTCCCGCCAGGTCCTGTCGCCGTATAGGCGAAGCTGTCCGCACCGAAATAGCCGGCCTTAGGCGTATAGACGACCACCTCGCCTGACACGCTGGCCACGCCATGCACTGGCGCGGAAGCCACCTCGAGACGGGTGCGAACCCCGGTGATCGAACCGCTCAGGTCAATCGTCGTCGAGGCGTTGTAGACCGCTGCGGCCGAAACGGCTGCGACGGTCGGAGCGACTGGCGTCGCCACCGTCAGCGTCACCGTCGCCGGCGCCGAGGTCCCGCCGGGACCCGTCGCCGTATAGGTGAAGCTGTCCGCGCCGAAATAGCCGGCCGTGGGCGTATAGGTGATCACGTCGCCCGCGACGATGGTCACGCCATGCCCCGGCGTGGAAACCACTGCGACGCTGGAGTGAACCCCGCTGATCGAACTGCTCACGTCAATCGGCGTGGGCGCGTCATAGGCCGCCGCCGCCGACACCGCTGCAACCGTCGGCTCGCCCGGCGTCGCCACCGTCACCGTCACCGTCGCCGGCGCCGAGGTCCCGCCGGGACCCGTCGCCGTATAGGTGAAGCTGTCCGCGCCGAAATAGCCCGCCGCTGGCGTATAGGTGACGACGTCCCCCGACACGCTGATGACGCCATGCGCCGACCCGGAGGCCAACGCGAGGCTGGTGTAGATTCCGGTGATGGAACCGCTCAGGTCAATCGCCGTGGGAGCGCCATAGGCTGTCGAGGCCGAAGCCGCCGCCACTACCGGCGCGCCCGGCGTCGCCACCGTCACCGTCACCGTCGCCGGGGCCGAGGTCCCGCCGGGACCGGTCGCGGTATAGGTGAAGTTGTCTGGGCCGAAATAGCCGACCATTGGCGTGTAGATGATGCTTGTTCCACTCGGCGTGGCTGTCCCGTTTGTCGCAGCCGACACCACCGCTACGCTGGAGGCAGGTCCGCCCGAGAGGTTCAGCGTGATCGGGTTCGCGCTCGATCCAAAAGCCACCATCGCGGATACCGCGCCCGCGATGGGCGCGGATGAATAGGTGAACTGATCGCCCGCCGAGGTCGCGCTGGTCCCGCCGGTCGTCGTGACGCGCACGTCCACCGTCCCGGTTCCCGCCGGCGCGGTCGCCGTGATCTGGGTCGCGCTGTTGACCGTGAAGGCGGTCGCCGCACCCGCCCCGAAGGTCACCATCGTCGCACCCGAGAAGTTCGCCCCGGTGATCGTGACCGTCGTGCCGCCCGTGGACGGGCCGCTGGTCGGCGAGATCGCCGTCACCGTCGGCGCCTGCACATAGGTGAACTGGTCAGCGGCCGAAGTCGCGCTGCTCCCGCTGGCGGTCGTCACGCGCACATCCACGGTCCCGGCGCCCGCCGGCGCGGTCGCTGTAATCCGGGTCGCGTCAATGACCGTAACGCTTGTCGCAGATATCCCGCCGAAGGTCACCGCCGTAACGCCAGTGAAGTTCGTACCGCTAATGGTGACGTTTGCTCCCCCTGCGTTCGGCCCACGGTTCGGCGAGACCCCCGTCACCGTCGGCGCCGGCGCGCCAACGGTCCAGGTGTAGGCGCGCGCTCCATCGAAAGGACCTGCCCCCGTCGAACTATCGGTGGCGCTCAGGGTGAAGTTGAACGTGCCAGACACGCTCGGCGTGCCCGCGAGCACGCCGGCGGACGACAGCGACACACCAGCCGGCATGGCGCCGGCGACAAGCGCAAAGGTATAAGGGGCCGTTCCGTTGGCTGCCGCGATCGTCTGGCTGTAGGCATCGCCCATTATTCCGGCGGGCAAGGTCGTCGGAGCTATGGTGATGGTCGGCGCAGCCACGGTCAACGAATAGGCGCGGCTGGCTGAATAGGGCGCGCCTGCTCCGGTCGAACTGTCAGTCGCGGTAACCGTGAAATTGAATGTCCCGCCCGCAGTCGGCGTGCCTGTCAGCGCGCCAGCAGGCGATAGCGTCCAACCGGCAGGCAAGGCGCCGGCTGTCACCGCGTAACTATAGGGTGCGACGCCGCCTGAGGCCGCGATCGTCTGGCTGTAGCTTGCGCCGACCACCCATCCCGGGAGGGCGCTTGGCGAGATCAAGATTGTCGGAGCGGACTGGTAGGTGAACCGGTCAGCGACCGAAGTCGCGCTGGTTCCGCCCGTCGTCGTCACACGCACGTCCACCGTGCCGGCTCCTGCGGGCGCCGTCGCCGTGATCTGCGTCGCGCTGTTGACCGTGTAACCCGTCGCCGCCGTCGCCCCGAAGGTCACCGCCGTCGCGCCCGAGAAGTTGGCTCCGGTGATAATCACCGTCGTCCCGCCCGTGACCGGCCCCACCGTCGGCGAGATAGAGGTCACCGTGGGGGCCGCCACATAGGTGTACTGATCGGCGGCCGAGGTGGCGCTGATTCCGCCCGCCGTCGTGACGCGAACATCCACTGTTCCCGCACTTCTTGATGGCGCCGTCGCCGTGATCGAGGTCGCGCTGTTGACCGTGAAACCCGCGGCCGCTGTCGCTCCGAAGGTTACCGAGGTCGCGCCCGCGCCCGCAAAGCCCGTCCCGGTGATGGTCACGGTCGTCCCGCCCGCGGTCGGACCCGCCGTCGGCGATATCGACGTCACCGTCGGCGCCGGCAGATAGGTGTACCGATCCGCCGCTGAGATCCCGCTGGTCCCGCCGACCGTCGTTACCGTGACGTCCACCGTGCCCGCGCCGCCAGCCGGCGCCGTGGCGGTTATCTGCGTGTTGCTGTTAATCGTGTAGTTCGCAACCGTCGCGCCGAATTTGACCGCACCCGCGCCAGGGGCCGCTGCAAATCCGGTCCCTGTGATGGTCACGGTCGTGCCGCCCGAGGCTGGACCCGACGTCGGCGAAACTCCCGTCACCGTCGGCGCTCCCACATAGGTGAACTGATCCGCCGCCGAGGTCGCGCTGGTGCCGCCCGCCGTCGTGACGCGCACGTCCACCGTCCCGCTCCCCGTCGGCGCCGTCGCCGTGATCTGGGTCGCGCTGTTGACCGTGAAACCCGTCGCCGCCGTCGCTCCGAAGGTCACCGCCGTCGCGCCCGAAAAGCCCGTCCCGGTGATCGTCACGGCCGTCCCTCCCGAAGTCGGACCCGCCGTTGGCGAAAGGGCGGTGACCGTCGGCAGCGGCGCAGTGAGACAACTGGCCGAGGCGCTTACAACCGTCCCTGCCCCAGCCACGCTCCAGGCGTACAGGATGAAGTCGCGCTCACCTGCGGCGACCACATGATGACCATCAATGCTCAGTTCAGCGCCAGGTTGGGCGTATTGCTCAACCAGGATATTGGCGCCGCCATTCTCATAGAGTGCAAAGCCGCCCCCACCTGCCGCAGTGGTGCCTGTTGTCGTGGAGCGAAAAACAATGCGCTCGCCAACCGCAAAATTCGGGAGCGGCCAGGGGTTTTCCAAACTCGCCCCGTTTGTGAGGCTGACACCGCCGCCCCAGATGGAATTGACTGCGTCGCAACCTGGAGACGCCGCTGCTGCGGGTCCGGCGATGAAGACGGACAAGATCACGCCTATAGTCGCGACAAGATTTTTCGCACGGCCCAAAGCCGCCGCCAATCGATTGACCATCTTCCCGCCCCCAGCGCCGCAAAACAGCGGTCATCCCTCGAACGACGGGATTTGGCACGCATCTCTCGGCGAGTCTCCCCGAAAGCATAGTTAACTCCGGCCTGGTGACGGCAATCGTCCAGAGCGCCTAAGACTCGCCTCTCGGTCAGCGCGGCTTCGCACATCCGGCGAGCTTGTTGAGCTACACATCGAAGACATGAAATCCGTCGGGAACGGCGCCCCGAAACCGAAAACGATCTCAAGTCCAAGGCCCGGCCACATCTCCAGCAAAAAAGCGGCCCGCACCCCGCTCTCAACCCTGGGGGACTGTTCCGACCATGAAGCCCGCCAGGACATCCAGAGCCTCCGCCAGATCCCTGCGCCGTTCGACGGGCAGTTGGCCGAAGGCGGCGATGAAGCCGTCGCCCAGAAGGTCGGGCGAGTCCGCAAGCGCGGCCTGGCCTGCTTCGGTCGTGCGGACATGCACCACGCGACGATCCCGGGTCGAGCGATAGCGGACCACCAGTCCCTTCGCCTCCAGCTTGTCCAGAACCCCCACGACCGTCGGCGCCGACATGGCCGCATCTCGCGATATGGCCTGGGTCGTCACCTCCCCCAGAGAGCGCACGGATTGCAGCACGATCAGCTGCGGCAAGGTCAGGCCCGACAGCCGCGCGACTTCACGCGAGCGGACGTCGATGGCCTGAGCGATGCGCCGCATGGACCGCACCAGGGAGGCGGTCGGATCGGCGGGGCGTTCCGGTCGGGAAACGGGTTGCGGGCTGAGGATCGGATCCATCAGGGTTGAATTCCTTAGTGTGCTAATTATTTGTGCACGCTGCATTCACAGTACAAGGACAGCCTATGTGCGGCCTGAGCGGCGAGATCAATCACGACGGGCGTCCCGCGGACGCCGACGCCCTGCAACGCATGACCGAGGCCCTGGCGCCTCGAGGGCCCGACGGCGCCGGGATCGTTCTGCGGGGTTCCGTCGGACTGGGTCATCGCCGCCTCAAGATCATCGATCTGTCTGAAAAGGCCCAGCAGCCCATGGTCGATCCCGAGCTCGGGATCACCCTGGTCTTCAACGGCTGCCTCTACAACTATCCGGAACTTCGCCAGGAGCTTCAGGGCCTTGGCTACCGCTTCTTTTCCGAAGGCGACACCGAGGTCATCATCAAGGCCTGGAAGGCCTGGGGCGAGACCTGCGTTGATCGCTTCAAGGGCATGTTCGCCTTCGTCCTGCACGAGCGCGACAGCGGCCGCACGGTCATGGCGCGTGACCGGTTCGGCATCAAACCCCTGTATCTCGCCGAGAAGGGCAAGCGCCTGCGCTTCGCCTCGACCCTGCCCGCCCTGCTGGCGGCGGGCGATATCGACACCACGATCGACCCGGTCGGCCTGCACCACTACATGACCTTCCACGCCGTGGTGCCGCCGCCCCACACCCTGCTCAAGGGCGTCAAGAAATTCCCCCCTGCCACGATCCGCGTCATCGAGGCCGACGGCACGGCCCGCGACCGGATCTACTGGCGCGCAGACATGACCCGTCGCCCCGAGGACGCCGGCCTGACCGCCGAGGACTGGCGCGACCAGGTCCTGGCCTCCCTGCGCGAGGCGGTGAAGCGACGCATGGTGGCCGACGTGCCGGTCGGCGTCCTGTTGTCGGGCGGGGTGGATTCCAGCCTGATCGTCGGCCTTCTGGCCGAGCTGGGCCAGAAGGACCTGATGACCTTCTCCGTCGGCTTCGAGGCCGCCAACGGCGAGAAGGGCGACGAGTTCGCCTATTCCGACCTGATCGCCAAGCACTACGGAACCAACCATCATCAGATCTTCGTGCCGCACGCCCGGTTGATGGAGGCCCTGCCCGGCACGATCGCCGCCATGTCGGAGCCCATGGTCAGCTATGACAATGTCGGCTTCTACCTGCTGAGCCAGGAGGTCTCGAAACACATCAAGGTGGTCCAGTCCGGCCAGGGCGCCGACGAGATCTTCGCCGGCTACCACTGGTACCCGCCGATGCTGGAGACGACCGATCCGGTCGAGACCTACGCCAAGGCCTTCTTCGACCGCAGCCACGCCGTCCTGAAAACCCAGCTGAACGGCGCCTATATGGCCGACACCGACGTCAGCCGCGCCCTGGTCGAGGCCCATTTCGCGCAAGGCCGCGCCGACACGCCGGTCGACAAGGCCCTGCGCCTGGACAGCCAGGTCATGCTGGCCGACGACCCGGTCAAGCGGGTCGACAACATGACCATGGCCTGGGGCCTGGAAGCGCGCGTGCCCTTCCTCGACCACGAGCTGGTCGAACTGGCGGGCCGCATCCCCCCGGAGCACAAGCTGGCCCAGGGCGGCAAGGGCGTGCTCAAGGAGGCCGCGCGCCTGGTGATCCCTTCGGAGGTCATCGACCGAAAGAAGGGCTACTTCCCGGTGCCGGCCCTGAAATACATCCAGGGCCCCTACCTGGAGATGGTGCGCGAGACCCTGACCAATCAGGCGTCGCGCGATCGCGGCCTGTTCAACAGGTCCTATCTCGACGCCCTCCTCGCCGACCCGACCCACCGCCTCACTCCCTTGCAGGGGTCCGAGCTATGGCAGGTCGCGGTCCTCGAGATGTGGATGCAGACCCATGGCCTCTGACCCTCGCCCCGTGCCTGCCCTGGCCCATCGTCTGAAACGGCTTCGCCACGAAAGCCTCAAGCCGCGGGTTCAGGACGGTGACGCAACGCCGATCCAGGCCCATGCGGTCGTCGATTGCGGCTGGGGCCGGCTGCTCTTCGCCCAGACCTTCGAGACGGCCGCGCCCCTGATCGACGCCTTGCGCGCCGAGGCCCCGGACCGGCGCGACATCGCCTTCTATGTCCGCAACCCCCATGTCCTGCTGGCGCAGGCGCCCCAGGAGGTCTTCCTCGATCCTTCGCACTCCTATCGCCTCGACCTGGCCGTCTACCGGCCCAGCCGACGTCAGCCGCGCGGCTTCACCATCCGCCGCATGGGTTCTGAACAGGACGCCGAGGCGATCAACCGGATCTACGCCGCGCGTCGCATGGTCCAGACGCCGCCCGGCTTCCTCTGGTCGCGCCGGGACGACCGGAGCCTGGCCTATTTCGTCGCCGAGGACGCCGTCACCGGCGAGGTCGTCGGCACGGTGACCGGCGTCAACCATGCCCGCGCCGTCGACGACCCGGAGGGCGGGTCATCCCTGTGGTGCCTGGCGGTCGCGCCCCAGGCCCGCCAGCCCGGCATAGGCGAAGCCCTGGTACGGCGACTGGCCGAGCACTTCCGGACCCAGGGCCTGGCCTACATGGATCTGTCGGTCATGCACGATAATCTGCAGGCCATCGCCCTTTACGAGAAGCTCGGTTTCCGCCGCGTCTCCTTCTTCGGCGTCAAGCGCAAGAACCCGATCAATGAAGCCCTCTTCACCGGGCCCGCGAACAACGAAGACCTGAACCCCTATGCCCGCCTCATCGTCAACGAGGCCCGTCGGCGCGGCATCGCCACCGAGGTCATCGACGCCGAAGGTGGCCTGTTCCGCCTGAGCTGGGGCGGCCGGACCGTGCGGTGCCGCGAGAGCCTGTCGGAACTGACCTCGGCCGTCGCCCTGAGCATCTGCGACGACAAGCGGATGACCCGCCGCATTGTCGCTGAGGCCGGGGTGACCACCCCCGCCTCCATCAAGGCCGACAGCCCCTCAGCCATCGACGCCGCCCTGGCCACCTATGGCCGGTTGGTGGTCAAGCCCGCGCGCGGCGAGCAGGGCCAGGGCGTGGCCGTCGGACTGACGACCATGAGCGAGGTCCAGAGCGCCCTGATCGGCGCGCGGCGGATCTGCAGCGACGTCCTGATCGAAGAACAGGTCCAGGGCGAGGACCTGCGCCTGGTGATCATCGACTTCCAACTGGCCGCCGCCGCGGTGCGGCGTCCGCCCCGTGTGATCGGCGACGGGCAGACGAGCATTCGCCGCCTGATCGAACATCAGAGCCGTCGCCGCAGCGCCGCCACGGGCGGCGAGTCTCGCATTCCCATCGACGCCGAGACCGAGCGCACCCTGGCCGAAGCCGGCTTCGGCCTTGACGACGTGGCGCCGGAGGGCGTCGAGATCATCGTGCGCAAGGCCGCCAATCTTCACCTGGGCGGCACCATTCACGATGTCACCGACATCGTGCACCCGGTCCTTGTGGACGCTGCGATCACGGCGGCGCGGGCCATCGACATCCCCGTCACCGGCATCGACCTGATGGTCAAGGCGCCCGACCAGCCCGACTACGCCTTCATCGAAGCCAATGAACGCCCGGGCCTGGCCAATCACGAACCCCAGCCTACGGCCGAACGTTTCATCGACCTGCTCTTCCCCGCCTCCGCGTCCGGCTCATCGCGCAGCAACGCCTAGACGCCCACCCGAAGGAGACGACTTGCCCGATCCCGCCATCGACCTCGCCTACCTCAAGGCCCGCCTCGCCGACTTGCTGAACACGCCCAGCCCGACCGGCTACACCGATGAGGCCGTCCGGCTGCTGTGCCGCGAGCTGGACCGGCTCGGCCTTGACTATGAGATGACCCGTCGCGGCGCCATCCGCGCCCGCCTGCCCGGCCGGGACGCGACGCCCGCCCGCGCCGTCGTCGCCCACGTCGACACCCTGGGCGCCCAGGTCAAGCAGGTGAAGGCCAACGGCCGGCTGGAGGTCGTCCCCATCGGTCACTGGTCCTCCCGCTTCGCCGAAGGAGCCCGCTGCACGATCTTCTCCGAAGGCGGCGCCTGGCGCGGGACCATCCTCCCGCTCAAGGCTTCGGGCCACACCTTCAACACCGAGATCGACACCCAGCCGGTCAGCTGGCGCGAGGTGGAGCTGCGCATCGACGCCGTCACGCACGACCGCGACGACACGCTGAAGCTCGGCGTCGATATCGGGGACATCGTCGCCATCGACCCCCAGCCTGAGTTTCTCGACACCGGCTACATCGTCTCGCGCCATCTGGACGACAAGGCCGGCGTGGCCGTCCTGCTGGCGGCGCTGGAATGCCTGGTCCGCGAAGAGCGCACGCCGACCGTGGACACCTGGTGGCTGTTCACCATCGCCGAAGAGGTTGGCCTGGGCGCCTCCTCGGTCCTGGTTCCGGACGTGGCCGCCATGGTCACGGTCGACAACGGCACGACGGCGCCCGGCCAGAACTCCTCCGAGTTCGGCGTCACCATCGCCATGGCCGACCAGACCGGTCCCTTCGACTGGCACCTGTCACGCAAGCTGGTCCAATTGGCGCGGGATCGCGGGATCCCTCATCAGAAGGACGTCTTCCGCTACTATCGGTCCGACTCCGCCTCGGCTCTGGAATCCGGGGCCGATATCCGCACCGCCCTGCTCGCCTTCGGCATCGACGCCAGCCACGGCTATGAACGGATCCACGAAAGCGCCCTGGGCGACCTGGCCCGCCTGCTGATCGCCTATGTCGAAAGCGAGGTGGAGATCGGCCGCGACGCCCGTCCCATGAGCAGCGTCGCGGGCTTCACGCACCAACCCCTGTCCTGAGCGAAACGGCCGCCGCCGGAAATCCGGCGTCGCAGACTTGCCTTTTCCAGCAGCGGCCCGCATCAGACGTCCTCACCTCGGACCCGGACCTGCCTGCAGGCGACGGGTGGCTATCCCGTCCGCCGATCCGTCGGGAAACTTCAAGGCTGCCCATGACATCGGCCGAGCGCCGGGTCTTGCAGCCGACCTGAAGACGCAAGTCCAATGACCCTCATCGCTTCCGCGCGCCAGCAATGGCTCGCCAGCCCCCGCCGCGACCTGCTGGCCGGGACCGTCGTGGCCCTGGCCCTCATCCCCGAGGCCATCGCCTTCTCCATCATCGCCGGGGTCGATCCGGCGGTCGGCCTCTACGCCAGCGTCATCATCGCCGTGACCATCTCCCTGGTCGGCGGGCGACCGGCCATGATTTCCGCCGCCACCGGGGCCATGGCCCTGCTCATGGTCACGCTCGTCCGGGATCACGGGCTGGAATACCTGTTCGCGGCCTCCATCCTGTGCGGCCTGTTCCAGATCGCCATCGGCCTGCTGAAACTGGGCCGCTATATCAAGTTCGTCAGTCGCAGCGTCATGACCGGCTTCGTCAACGCGCTCGCCATCCTGATCTTCCTGGCCCAGATGCCCGAGTTGATCGGCGCCGACTGGCGCACCTTCGCCCTCGTCGCCGCGGGCCTCGCCGTCATCTACGGCCTGCCGCGCCTCACCCGCGCCGTGCCGTCCGCCCTGGTCGCCATCCTCCTGCTCAGCGGGTTCGTCATCTGGACAGGCCTGGACGTCCGCACCGTCGGCGACATGGGCCAGATGCCCTCGACCCTGCCGATGTTCCACCTGCCCATGGTCCCCCTGACGTGGGAAACCTTCGCCATCATCGCCCCCGTTTCGGCCACCCTGGCCTTCGTCGGACTGCTGGAGAGCCTGCTGACCGCCAACCTGATCGACGACATCACCGACACCCCCTCCGACAAGGACCGGGAAACGCGGGGCCAGGGCATAGCCAACATCGCCTCCGGCTTTATGGGCGGCATGGCGGGTTGCGCCATGATCGGCCAGTCGATGATCAACGTCACCTCCGGCGCGCGAGGGCGTCTGTCGACCCTGTGGGCGGGTCTCTTCCTCCTGTTCCTGATCCTGGTGCTCCAGGACTGGGTGGCGCGTATCCCCATGGCCGCCCTGGTGGCGGTCATGATCATGGTCTCGGTCGGCACCTTCGACTGGGGCTCGATCCGAAACCTGCGCACGACGCCGGTGCAATCCTCCGTGGTCATGATCGCCACGACGGGCACGGTGGTGGCCACCCATGACCTGTCCAAGGGCGTCGTCCTGGGCGTCGTCCTGTCGGCGATCTTCTTCATGCGCAAGATCGGCAAGACCCTGATCGTGACCGAGGTCCCCACGCCTGAACCCGGCGTGCTGCGCTACAGGGTTTCAGGCCAGGTCTTCTTTGCTTCCGCCGAGCTTTTCGCCGCCGGCTTCGAGCATCACGGGCGCCCTGAACGGGTCGAGATCGACATGAGCGACGCTCATCTGTGGGACCTGACCGGCGTCGCCGCCCTGGACAAGGTCGTCTTTCGCTACCGTCGCCAAGGCGCCGTCGTCGAGGTCACGGGCCTGAACGCCGCCGGAAGCGCCCTGGTTGATCGGCTGGGCCGCTTCGAGAAGGACCACCTGCCGTCGCAGGCGGGGGCGCACTAACCCCCGACCGATGCGGCCCCATGGGCCCTCTTGTTCGAGGGCAAATGGTTCGCGTTCCGGGAGCCGATATCGGCGGCCCCAGGCTGAATGACGTCCGCCGCCACAAGGGCGCGACCTTTTCCCGGTCAAAGGCCGCCGCTCGGCCAAGACGGCACGCCCGCGTAGCCGGCGCAGACCCGTTGTCGGCCCTCGCGCTGGCGCCCCTCCCAGGCCGCAAAGTCATTTTCTCGCGGGTCCCTTCAAAGGGCTGGCGCTTCGAGGCGCTTGACCAGCGGCGAGGGAGGCCTCAGCCGGCCGGAAGAGTATTCTTGTAGATGCGCCCGGCCTTCATGATCAGCCTCATATTGGCGTCCGGATCCGCAACCAGGGCGATGTCGGCCACGGGATCTCCATCGACAATCAGGAGGTCGGCATAGGCCCCGGCTTCGATGACCCCAAGCTTGCCCGGATAGGGATTGCGCTCGCCCGACAGAGCCAGAAGCTCTGCGTTCCGGCCCGTCGCCATGAGCAGGGCCTCGCCGCTGGCGTACCAGCGCGTCATCTGGGCCAGGATGGCGCCCTGGTTCTTCGTCATGCCGGGGTCGAACAGGATGTCTGTGCCCCAGGCGGTCTTGAGCCGGTGCTTCTTGGCCAGTTCGAAGGCCGCGTCCGTACCGGCGAACATGACGCTCTGCTTGGCCTGACTGGCCGAGCCCTCGGGGTAATGATTGGCGTAGGGGCCGGCGACGAAGGCCTGGGAGGAGAACCAGACGCCTTCCCCGGCGATCATGCGGGCTGTCTCCTCGTCCAGCATCTGGCCGTGGTCGATGCAGCGCACGCCGCCGCGGATCGCCGTCTGCATGGCGCGCGGGGTATAGGCGTGGACCGTCACATAGGTCCCCCAGTTCTCGGCGGAATCGACGGCGGCGCGGAACTCGGCCTCGCTGTACTGGGCGACGTCGATCGGATCATAGGTCGAGGCCACGCCGCCGCCCGCAGCCAGCTTGAGCTGGCTGGCGCCCAGCATCAGCTGTTCGCGCGACCGTTTCAGCACCTGCTCCGTCCCGTCCGCGATGGCGCCGGCGCCGAGCACCTCGCCGCGCGACAACGGGGCGCCGGGCGCGCTGGGCACCTCATAGGGCATGCGGAAGTCGCCGTGGCCGCCGGTCTGGGAGATCATGGCCCCCGAGGGCCAGATCCGGGGGCCGACCGTCAGACCGGCGTCGATGGCGCGCTTGAGGCTGAAGGCCGGCCCCGCCAGATCGCGGATGCTGGTGAAGCCGCGCATCAGGGTGCGCTCCGCCTCCGCCGCCGCCGCCAGGGTGATCAGACCCAGATCGGCGGTCATCAGCTCCATCATCGACATGGCGCACAACATCGAATGCCAGTGGGCGTCGATCAGCCCGGGCATCAGGGTCCGGCCGCCGCAGTCGATGGTCTGGACGCCTTCGGTCGGACGGTCGCCGCCGCTCAGCACCGCGGTGATCTTGCCGCCTTCGACCAGGACGCTGCGACCGCCGTGCAACCGAGCCGTAACACCGTCGAAAAGACGAAGATTGGTGAACAGCAACGGCTGGCCTGGCGCCTGCGGCCGACCATAGGCCCGCCCTGCGGCGAGGGCCGCTCCCCCTGCCGCCGCAGCCCCCAGCACATGCCGACGCGACAGCGGCTCTGCGGTCGCTGACCTTCTTGTTGACTGACCCATCTCGCCTGCCTCCGCCCGCTTGAAGAACAACGTTTCACCAAGCTACACCTTCAAGCTTGCAATCGGAAATCGCGTGAGACTAGGCAAGCCCTCCCCATCCCCGGGCGAGGGCCGCAGAGGCGACCCCATCGGCCTCAACGGCCAGGGATGGCCTCGGACGCCGGAAGGTGAAGCTGCAGGATCGCGGCTTCATGTTCAGCAATGAGGGCGAAGAGCGCGGACCTGGCGCGATCATCCGCCACAAGTCCCGTCAGCCTGCGGAAGCGGACGACCTGTCCCCGGTGTTCGTCGCAGGTGGTGCACATCCACACGCAACCTCCAGACCCGATGGTTGTTCGACGCGTTTGAAAAGAATTATCCAAACAACCGGGACCAACCGCCAGCCTGGTCGTCTGGGTCGCAGCGGCCTCGACCGGCCACGCCCCATCCAACCCAAGGCTGGACGTAATTCGTATTTCAGCGTTCACTCACACCTGCCGAACGTGGGCGACATCAAGTGGGGAAGACCAGGATGCTGAAGCTTAGTTCGACTCTCTGCGGGATGTTTCTGACTTCAGCCCTGATCCTCTCTGGATGCGCGGACCGCAACTCGCCCGCGGAAAACGCGAACATCATCATTCATGGCGGCCCCATTCTCACGATGGAGGGAGAGCAGCCGAGCTATGTCGAAGCCGTGGTGGTGCAGGATGGCAAGATCGTCTTTGCAGGCAGCAACGCCGAAGCCATGCGGCTCAAGGGCGCCCGCACGGTCGTCAAGGACCTTGCCGGCAAGGCTCTGCTTCCAGGCTTCATCGACCCGCATAGCCATTTCATCGACTCACTGGCGCTGGCGGATCGCGTCAATGTTTCCGGCCCGCCGGTAGGACCAGCCTCTGATCCGGAAGGTATTGTTGCTGCGCTCAAGGCGGGCGCCGCCGCCAAGCAATTGAAGCCCGGCGAACTCCTGCTCGGCTGGGGCTATGATGAAAACCTGATGCCCGATGGTCAGGTGCTTTCGCGTGACATTCTTGATCAGGCCTTCCCCGACAATCCGGTGGGCGTCATCCATGTTTCGATGCACGGCGCTGTCATCAATTCGAAGGCGATGGAGCTCTACGGTTACACCGACGGCATGCCCACGCCGGCCGGCGGGGTCATCCTGCGCAAGCCCGGCGCCCAGAACCTGCAAGGGCTTGTCATGGAGGCGGGCTACCTGCCCATGCACAGCAAGCTGCCGTCGCCAGGTCCTGAACAGGAAATGGCCGCCGCCCGTTCGGGTCAGCTCCTTTACGCCGCCGCAGGCGTGACGACAGCTCAGGAAGGGGCCACGACCCTGCCCATGCTGCAACAGCTCCAGCGCGTCGCATCACAGGACGGCCTGATCATCGATGTGATCGCCTATCCCTTCATCACGGACCTCGACGCTATCCTGAAGGTCAATCCGGTCGCGACGTTCGGGCGTTACGACAACAGATTGAAGATCGGCGGATGCAAGGTCACGGTGGACGGATCACCGCAAGGCAAGACCGCCTGGTTCACCACGCCCTACCTCACCGGCGGACCCGGCGGTGAAGCCAACTGGAGAGGCGAGGCCAGCCTGCCGACCGACGCCATCCGCTCCATGGTGCAAACCTGCTATGACAATGATCTACAGGTGCTGATGCACGGGAATGGCGATGCTGCGATCGACTTTCTGATCGCAACTCACAAGGAAATGGCCGGCGCGGATCTGGACAAGGATCGCCGTACGGTCTGCATCCACTGCCAGTTCATTCGGCCAGACCAGATTGCCGAATTCGCCAGACTGAAGATCATCCCGTCACTGTTCACCGATCACACCTTCTTCTTCGGCGACACCCATGTGATCAATCGTGGACTGAAACAGGCTGCCTTCATCAGCCCCATGAAGGCCGCGATCGAGGCAGAGCTTCGTCCCACCAATCATACGGACGCCTTCGTCGTTCCCGTCGATCAGATGATGACCGTCTGGACGGCCGTGAACCGGCCTTTGCGCTCGGGCGGCGTCCTGGGGGCGGATCAACGGATCACCCCCTATCAGGCGCTTCAGGCCATCACCATCAACGCCGCCTATCAGTACAGGGAGGATGCGACCAAGGGGTCGGTGGCCCCTGGCAAGCGAGCCGACTTCGTCATTCTTTCGGCAGATCCCACCCGGGTCGCCCCCGAAACGATCAAGGACATCCATGTGGTCGAAACCATCAAGGACGGGCGGACCATTTATAGCCGGCCGTGACAGGGCTGATCATAGAGCTCTCTCCTCGGCGCCCCCGCCTCGCAGATCGCCTCCGCGTCGGCCATGTCGGTCTTCTGGCGCTTCACCTACGGCTTCACATAGCTGGGCGGCGTCAGCCGCACGTTGTGGCCCAGGCCAATCAGTTCGCGGGCCACCGTTCCGCAAGCTTCGATCACGACCAGACTGGAGGACAGGTTTTCGAAGAACTCGAGCAGCCGCTCTCGCGTCAGCTTCAGTCGAATGACGACGCCGCCTTCAGCATCGACGCCGTGTACCTGAAACACCGATTTCGCGGTGTCCAAACCGATCGTTGCCACCTGTCCCATGGCTCTCCTCGAGCTCGGCCGCCGTCAACAGCATCACAAGCTGACGTTGGCCGCTAGCCGGAAGACGGCCCTTCACACCCCACAAGGCCCGTTGTGACGATTGACGACCCCAATAATTCTATTATCTTGGAATTATGGAATCAGAATCCGCCATCCTCGCCCTCGCTGCTCTGGCGCAGTCGACACGTCTTGAAACCTTCCGTCTGCTGGTCCGACATGAACCTGCCGGCCTGCCCGCCGGCGAGATCGCGGACGCTCTGGCGGTGCCGGCCAACACCATGTCGGCGCACCTGGGCGTCCTGTCGCGCGCCGGCCTGATCAGTTCCGAGCGCCGCAGCCGGTCGATCATCTACCGCGCTGACCTGGACCGTCTCCAGACGCTGGTTCTGTTCCTGCTGAAGGACTGCTGCCAGGGCCGCGCCGAACTTTGCGAACCGCTATTGGCCGAACTCGCACCCTGCCGCGCCTGAGGATTTCATGGACGTTGTCATCTATCACAACCCCGCCTGCGGGACGTCGCGCAACACCCTGGCCCTCATCCGCCACGTCGGGATCGAGCCGCACGTCGTCGAGTATCTGAAGACGCCGCCCAGTCGCGCCATGATCCTGGGGCTGGTCAAGCGGATGGACGTGCCGCTACGCAGCCTCCTGCGCGAGAAGGGCACGCCCTTCGTCGAGTTGGGCCTCGGCGATCCCGACCTGACCGATGACCAGTTGCTGGGCGCCGTCGAGGCTCACCCGCTCCTGCTGAACCGCCCCATCGTCGTGTCGCCACTGGGCGTGAAGCTGTGTCGGCCGTCCGAGGCGGTCCTGGATCTTCTGCCATCCGAGGACCTGAAGCCCTTCACCAAGGAGGACGGCGAAGTCGTCATCGACGCCGAGGGCCGGAGGGTCCGCTGATGGTCGACGCCGCAATGACTGGACAGCCGAAACGCCGCCTGTCCTTCCTCGACCGCTGGCTGACGCTGTGGATTTTCGCCGCCATGGCGCTGGGAGTGCTGCTGGGTACGGTCGCGCCGGGTCTGCCCGCCTGGATCGACGGCCTGTCGGTCGGAACGACCAACATCCCCATCGCCATCGGCCTGATCCTGATGATGTATCCGCCGCTGGCGCGGGTGAAGTACGAGGAACTGCCGCGCGTCTTCGCCGACAGGCGCGTGCTGCTGCTGTCCCTGTTCCAGAACTGGGTGCTGGGGCCGGTGCTGATGTTCGCCCTGGCGGTCCTCTTCCTGCGCGACCAGCCGGAATACATGACCGGCGTCATCCTGATCGGTCTGGCCCGCTGCATCGCCATGGTGCTGGTCTGGAACCAGCTGGCGCGCGGCGACAACCAGTATGTGGCGGGTCTGGTCGCCTTCAACTCGATCTTCCAGATCGCCTTCTTCAGCCTCTACGCCTGGCTGTTCCTGACCGTGCTTCCGCCCCTTTTCGGGCTGGAGGGCAGCGTGGTCGACGTCAGCGTCTGGACCATCGCCGGCGCCGTCCTGGTCTATCTGGGCCTGCCCTTCCTCGGCGGCTTCCTGACCCGGCGCGCCCTGGTCGCGAGGAAGGGGAACGACTGGTACGAGACGCGCTTCCTGCCGCGCATCGCGCCGATCACCCTGATCGCCCTGCTATCCACCATCGTCGCCATGTTCAGCCTCAAGGGCGGCGAAGTGGTCGCCCTGCCGCTGAACGCCCTGCGCATCGCCATCCCGCTGACGATCTACTTCTTCGTCATGTTCGTGGTCAGCTTCCTGATGGGACGGCTGATCGAGGCGGACTATCCGCGCACCACGGCCCTGGCCTTCACCGCCGCCTCCAACAATTTCGAACTGGCGATCGCCGTCGCCATCGCGGCCTTCGGTCTGGCCTCGCCGGTCGCCTTCGCGGCGGTCATCGGCCCGTTGGTCGAGGTGCCGGTGCTGATCCTGCTGGTCTCGGTCGCCCTGTGGCTGGGCCGCCGCTACTTCCCCGCGACCGCGCCCAAGAAAGACGTCTGCTGATGCCCCGCCTCCGCGACCTGCCCGATCCGAACCACCTGCCCGCGCTCGACTCGGCCTACCTGTCCAGCCAGCCGGCGCTGGGCCTCGGCCCGAACGACCATCCGCCGCGCATCCTCCTGCTCTACGGCTCGCTGCGGGACCGGTCCTATTCCCGGCTGTGCGTCGAGGAGGCCGCCCGCCTTCTGCGCTTCATGGGCTGCGAGACGCGCATCTTCGATCCGTCCGACCTGCCGCTGACCGATCAGGTCGACGGCGACGACCACCCCGCCGTCCACGAACTGCGCGAGCACGCCCTGTGGTCCGAAGGCATGGTCTGGAGCAGCCCGGAGCGCCACGGCCAGATTTCCGGGATCATGAAACTTCAGATCGACCACCTGCCGCTGAACATGGGCGGCATGCGCCCGACCCAGGGCCGCACCCTGGCCGTCATGCAGGTCTCCGGCGGCTCGCAGAGTTTCAACGCGGTCAACACCCTGCGCCTGCTCGGCCGCTGGATGCGGATGATCACCATCCCCAATCAGTCGAGCGTGGCCAAGGCCTTCATGGAGTTCGACGACAACGGCCGCATGAAGCCGTCCAGCTACTACGACCGCATCGTCGACGTGATGGAGGAACTGGTGCGCTTCACCGTCCTGGCCCGCGGCCATGCGGGCCAGTTGGTTGATCGCTACTCCGAACGTAAGGCGTCGGGCACGCCGATCGACGCCGCCAATGACCTGTCCGCCATCGCGATCAGATCCGCCTAGCGCCGTTGGCGGTCCGGGAACCGCCATCCTGCCCGCCAGAACACATCAACTCGCGGGCGTGACGGCCAGCCAGCCCTCTTGGCGCAAGGCTCCGATCCGCGCGCGCGAGACGGGCGCCTCCAGACCGCCGGTCAGACGCAGCCGCAGCTTTCGTCCGTCTTCGACCACGCCGATGATGGCCGCCCGCGCCACCCACCACGAGCGGTGGGTCTGCACCCCCTCCACGTCCGTCAGCCCCGCCATGGCCTGGGACAGGGACATCAGCACCAGGGCCGAACCCTGCGGCGTGTGCACCCGGACATAGTGATCCTCCATCTGCAGGCACAGCACGGTGCGTCCCAGCCGGGGCGGCAGCCGGTCACGCGGGTCGGCGGACGACGTGTCGGGTCCTGCGGGGACGGCGTCTCGCGATCGCGTGGCCCACATCATGCCCAGCGTCGCCAGGGTGCTGATCACCAGACCCTGACCATACCACTCCAGCCAGCCGACCTGACCGACCACGGGCCACAGCCTGACCGCCAGCACACGGCTGAGCACGGCGGGCAAAAGGGTCAGAACCGCGATGGCCGGCGGCGTCCACAGCCAGGCCGAAACGCCCCGCCCCTTCGCCCACCGCGTCAGGATCGGCAGGCTGACGCCGAACGCCAGCCATCCGCCCCACAGACAGACCACCCAATAGGCCGTGCGCCCCGGCAGGGTTCCGCTCAGATAGCTGCCGAACGGACCGATCGCGCCAAGGGTCAGCCCCACGACGGTCGAGACGGCGAACCCGGCCGCCGCCGCTCGCCATCGCCTGTTTTTCAGACCCGTCGATTCCATCCCCCACCCTAGCAAGCGTTGCGGGCGATTGCAGCCGTTCGCCCGGCCACGAACCCGTTCGCCCGTTCGCCCATCTTGGCTGGCGCGACGACGGGGAGCGGCCTCACACAGCCTCATCACCCGCCGCTGAGAAAGCCCTTTCAATGTCCACCGCCGCCCTGATCGCCGCCGCCTCCATCCTGCTGGCCCCCAGCGCCACAGCCGCCACGCCAAGCCTGCCTCAGGCCGCGCCCCAATCGCCCCCCCAGTCGGCCGCGCAAGTCGGCCCGACGATCCGGGACGGCGTGGCCTTCTCCCGCCTGACCGTGAGAGACGGCGATCAGCCCGCCATCGAGGCGGGCGTCTGGTATCCGGCCGAGGCGGCCACGGCGCCGCGCCCGCTGATCGTCGTCTCCCATGGCAACGGCGGCGATTTTCGCAGCCATCGCGACACGGTCCAGGCCCTGGCCAAGGCCGGTTTCGTCGTCGCGGCCCTGACCCACACCGGCGACAACTGGCGCGACCAGAGCCGCGCCACCGATGTCGTCGGCCGCACCCGCCAGCCATCGGTTCTGATCGACCACATGCTGGGCCAATGGGAAGGCAGGACCGGGATCGATGCAGAGCGGATCGGGGCCTTCGGCTTCTCCGCCGGCGGCTTCACCGTGCTGGCCGCGGCGGGCGGTAACCCGGACCTGACACGAATGGTCGATCACTGCCGCGCCAACCCGGGATTCTATGATTGCCGTCTCGTGGGCCGCTACTCAGAGACGATGAACAACAGCCAGGGCGCGCCGCGCCTGCCGCACGACGCCCGCCTCAAGGCCCTGGTCGTCGCCGCCCCGGCCCTGGGCTTCACCTTCACCCGCGCGGGCCTGGCCAATGTGAACCAGCCGGTCCAGCTGTGGCAGGCCGGGGCCGACCAGATCCTGCCCGCGCCCTTCTACGCCGAACCGGTGCGCGACGCCCTGCCGCGGCCGCCGGAGTACAAGCGTATCGACGGCGCCGGCCATTTCGACTTCATGCCGCCCTGCTCGCCCGAACTGGCCGCCAACGCTCCGATGATCTGCGCGCCCACCCAGGCTTCGACCGCGCCGCGTTTCATGAACGCCTGAACAGCGAGATGATCCGCTTCTTCAAGACCCATCTCTGACCGGCGCACGGCGGCGGGTTGATGAGCGAGGTCCTTTTCACGCCCCGGCCCTCGATCGTCACCACCGCCCCTGCCCCTCTGGGACTGATCGACCCGCCCAAGGGGTGCGGTCAGACCGCCTAGTCGCGGACCAGCCCGCCGTCGACCACCAGGTTCTGCCCGGTCACCGCACGGCTCCACGGCGAGGCGAAGAAAAGCACGGCATCGGCGAACTCCTGCGGCGTCGTCACCGAACGCAGCGGCGTCATGCCGGCGATCAGGTCGAACACCGCATCCGGCGTCGCCGCGCTGGCGTCCGTGGTCCGAAGCAGTCCGCCGGAGACCATGTTGACGGTGATCCCCGCCGGGCCGAGGTCGCCCGCCGCCGTGCGCGTCAGGCTAAGCAGGGCCGCCTTGGCGGCGGTGTAGTCGTGATAGGGCACGACCGGATTCTGGAACAGGTTGGTGCCGATGTTGACCACCCTGCCGAACCTCTGCCCGCTCATGCCCGCCGCAGTGGCCTGGATGACATTCAGCGCGCCGTGAATCACGGTCGAAAACTGGCGCTCCATGTCTTTCCACGGAATGTCGGCCATCTGCGCCCGCGCGTCGCCGTTGAAGCTATAGTCCAGGGCGTTGTTGACCACGGTGCTGATCGCCCCGCCGAAATGAGCCTCGGCCTGCGCCACCATGGCCTCGACCGCCGCACGGTCCGTGACGTCGGCCTGGATGGCGACAGCTCGTTCGCCCAGTTCGACCGCCAGGGCCTCGGCCTGCGGGCCGCTCGCGCGCCAGTTGATCACCACCCGCGCGCCTTGCCCGGCGAAGGCCCGCGCCGTCGCCGCGCCGACGCCGCGCGCGCCGCCAGTGATGAGAACGATCTGATCGCGGATTTCCATGAGAACGACTCGCAAAGAATGAAGCAGCCTCAGCCATAGGCCGCGCCTGCGGCCAAGGCCAGCCGCCCCTGAACAAACACTGGTTGCATTTAGTAGATTTCCTAATTAGCTTCTCCCCTTATGAACAGCCTGTTCAAAGCCCTGTCCCATCCGGTGCGGCGACGCATCATCGCCATGCTGCGGACAGGCCCGTTGGCGTCCGGCGACATCGCCGCCGCCTTTGACATGACTTGGCCGACGGTCACCGGACACCTCAACGCGCTGAAGGAGGCCGAACTGGTCAGCACCGAGCGCGACGGCCAGTCGATCCGTTACCGGCTGGAAATCTCGGCGGTCGAAGAGGCCATGGCCTTCCTTCTGGACCTGACAGGAACCGGCAAGACGGACGAGGAAGAGATCCGATGAAACACCCCGCCCTGGCCGACACGGTCGCCGCCATCGTCACGCTTCTGATCCTGACGGGCGCAGCATGGATAGCGATCTATGGTCCCGAGACGCCGATCCCCGTGCATTTTGACGCCGCCGGACAGGCCGATCGTTACGGCAGTCGCTACGAGGTCGCGGCGGTCCTGGCCGGACTGGCCTTGCTGAACCTGCTGGCGGCCTGGATGGTCGGACGACAGGCCGACTCCACGCCGGACCTGATCCGCCGCAAGGGACTTCGCCGCGGACAGTGGCTGTCGATCATCATCGTGAGCGCGATCGCCGCCTTCATCGGCTGGTCCAGCCTCGGTCCCGCCGCCCCGGCCGGTGCGGGCCATCCGGGCGCCGCCATGGCCTTCACCGCCTTCATTCTTCTGATCACGGGCGCGACCCTGGGCCGTGTCGGCCCCAATCCCTTCATTGGAGTAAAGACGCCCTGGGCCTACAAGTCGCAGCTGGCCTGGGACCGCTCCAACCGCCTGGCCGGCCGGCTGATGTTCTGGCTGGGAGCGGCCGGTCTAGCGTCCAGCCCCCTGGTCGCCCAGCCCGCAGGCTTGATCACCCTGATCACGGGCGTCCTGATCGCCGCCGTCTGGTCGGTGATCGAAAGCTGGCGCGTCTGGCGCACGGACCCCGACCGCCAGCCCTTCTGAGCCCAGACATCGAGACGGAGACGACCATGCTGACCCTCGCCGCCGCCCTGCTGCTCTCGCCGGTTTCCACGCCGGTTCAGTTGGCCTCGACGCCAGCGCCCCTGCACGGAACCTTGCTCACGCCGGAGGGGCAAACGCAGGCCGTCGCCCTCATCCTGCCTGGCTCTGGCCCGACCGATCGCGACGGGAACAGCGCCCAGTTCGCCATCCGCGCGGCCTCCTATCGCCTGCTGGCCGAGGGCCTGGTCGAGCGGGGCATAGCCACGATCCGCATCGACAAGCGGGGCGTCGGCGAGAGCGCCGCCGCCGGTCCCGCCGAAGCCGAGCTGCGCTTCAGCGCCTATGTCGCCGACGCCCGCGCCTGGGCGGACGAGGCGGCCACGAAGGCGGGCCAGCCCTGCGCATGGCTGATCGGCCACAGCGAGGGCGCGCTGATCGCCTTGGCCGCCGTCGCCGCCGACGACGACAGGATCTGCGGCCTGGTTCTGTTGTCTGGCGCCGGACGTCCGGCCGGAGCCGTGCTGCGCGAGCAGATGACGGCTCTCCCGGAGCCGCTGAACAGCCGCGCCAGCGAGGTCGTCAGCGAACTGGAGGCCGGCCGCACTGTCGCCGACCCGCCGGTCGAACTGGCCGCCCTGTTTCGTCCTTCAGTCCAGCCCTACCTGATCTCCTGGCTGGCGCTGGATCCAGCCAGACTGGCCGCTGCCTACGACGGCCCGATCTTCATCGGACAGGGCGCCACGGATCTGCAGGTGACGCTGACCGACGCCGAGGCGATCAAGGCCGCCCAGCCCCGCGCGCAGCTCGTGATCTGGGATGGCGTCAATCACGTCCTGAAGACCGCGCCCGCCGAGCGCGCCGCCAATGTGGCGACCTATCTGGACCCGGCCCTGCCCCTGGCCCCCGGCGTGATCGAGGCGGTCGCGGCCTTCATTCTGAAATAGGCGAGGCCTTCAGCCCTCCAGCTCCGCCCGCGCCTGTTCGGCCAGGTCGAAAAAGCGGCGTCGGACCTCGGCCGCGTAGGGGTTGTCGTGCTCGATGGCGCGGAACACCGCCGCGCTGTCGTGGCGGACCATGTCCACGCCCTGCATGACGCGCTCGAAGCTGGTCGTGGTCATCCGTGTCGGCAGCGGCTCCATGGCCAGCAGAACCTTGGCGATCAGGTGGGTCAGGCCCTGGACCGTGGCCGCCTCGCGGTCGTGATCCTCAGGCGTGACGACAAAGACCTTGAGCCCCAGCGCCTTGCGACAGAAAGCGGCCACCCGCCACGCCGCCTTGTCGCCGCGCACCGGACAGACGGCGATGCGCAGGCCCGCGATGCCGTCCTTGCCGCTCTGGGGACCGAACAGGGGGTGGGTTCCGACGATCTGGACGCCCTCGGGCAGGCCCTCCAGCATGACCTCGGCCGGCTTCACCTTCACCGAGCCGACGTCGAGGATCAGGGCGCCCGGCGTCACGGACGGAGCGATGGCCGCGACCGTCTCGGCCAGAACCCCGACCGGCACAGCCAGCACCACCACCGGACAGGCCGCCGCCTCTTCCAGCGTCGTCAGCCGCACCAGCCCCTCGCCGTCGCTGGCCGCCGGGTCATAGGCGACAATGTCGAACCAGGGCGACAGATGCTTGGCCGTCAGCCGCCCGAAGGCGCCGAAGCCGATCAGGCCGAGCGTGGGCCTGGGCGCGCTCACCCCGCCAGGGTCTCCTGGAACCGCACCGGCTGGCCGTGCGCCTGGCCGATCAGTTCGCCGTCCTTCATCACCACCCGGCCGCGCACGATAGTGGCCACCGGCCAGCCGGTCGTCTCGAAGCCGTCGAAGGGGGTCCATCCGCAGCGGCTGGCCTGCTGGTCGTGGCTGATGGTCTTCTTCGCCTTCAGATCCACGATGGTCAGGTCGGCGTCATAGCTGACGGCCATCCGCCCCTTGTTGGCCGTGCCGAACACCCGCTGCGCCCCGCCCGAGGTCAGGTCGATGAAGCGTTCCAGCGACAGGCGGCCCTCGGCCACATGGGTCAGCATCAGCGGCACCAGGGTCTGCACCCCCGGCATCCCTGACGGCGAGGCCGGATAGGGCTTGGACTTTTCTTCCTTCGTATGCGGCGCGTGGTCCGAGCCCAGCACGTCGGCCACGCCCTGCTGCATGCCCCACAGCCACAGGGCGTCGACATGCTCCTGCGACCGGATCGGCGGGTTCATCTGGGCATAGGCGCCGAGCCGCTGATAGGCCTCGGGCGCCACCAGGGTCAGGTGCTGGGGCGTGATCTCGACGGTGGCGACGTCCTTGTGGAAGCGCAGGAACTCCATCTCATCCTTGGTCGTGACGTGCAGGACGTGGATGCGGGCGCCGGTTTCCTTGGCCAGCCCGACCAGACGGCGGGTGGACATGATGGCGCTTTCGGCGTCGCGGACCTCGGGGTGGCTGGTCCAGTCGCCTGTGCGGGCCAGGCTGCGGCGCTCGACCAGTCGGTATTCGTCCTCGGAGTGGAAGGTGGCGCGACGGCGCACGTTCGACAGCACCTTCCTCACCCCCTCGTCGTCGGCGATCAGCAGGTCGCCGGTCGAGGCGCCCATGAAGACCTTGACCCCGCAGCAGCCCGGCAACCGCTCCAGATCGGCCAGGTGCCCGGCGTTCTCATGCGTGCCGCCGACGTAGAAGGCGTGGTCGGTCCACATCCGGTCCTTGGCCCGCACCAGCTTGTCGGCCATGGTGTCGGGGTCGGTGGTGTTGGGGTTGGTGTTGGGCATCTCGAACACGGCGACGACGCCGCCCAGGGCCGCCGCGCGACTGCCGGTCTCGAGGTCTTCCTTCCATTCCAGACCCGGCTCGCGGAAGTGGACCTGGGTGTCGATGACGCCCGGCAGGACGGTCAGGCCCGTGGCGTCGAACACCTCGCCGGCCGAGGCCTGGGACAGGTCGCCGATGAAGGCGATGCGGCCGTCGATGACGCCGACGTCGGCCTTGCCACGTCCCGCATGGTTGGCGACTTCGCCGCCCCGCACGATCAGGTCATAGGTCTGTGTCATTGGCGTCTCCTGAGGTCGAGGCGCTTATGCGCGTTCGACGCCCCAGGGGACAAGCCCCGAAGCCTCAGTCGACCAGTTGCGCCAGCAGCTTCCTGGACGCCTTCAGCACCCGCTCATAGGGCAGGTCCATCATGTGCTGGATATGCTGGTTCAGGCGCGGGTCGAGGTCGACGAACTCCTGCAGGCTGCGCGGGCCGCGCACCGCAACCCCGGTCCAGGGGCGGCGCAGCACCTCGTCCGAGGGGCCGAACACCCCGACCGCCGGTACGCCCGCAGCGACCGCCAGTTGAGTCCACAGCGAGTCGCCGCCGATATAAAAATCTGCCCGCGACAGGGCCGCGAGCGTCTGCAATCGCGTCAGTCGTCCTTGCAGCTCAATGACCCGCTCACGCTTCACCGCGAAACGGATCGAATGAGCCGCGTCGCGGTCGGCTTCCTCGCCGACGATCATCAGCCGTCCGCCCGCCAGAGGCCCGTCCTCGCCCAGCAACGACAGGGCGACCTTGGCGTAGCGGTCGGCGGGCCAGCGCTTGCCGATCCAGTCCACGCCCGGTCCGATGGCCAGGATCGGCCCTTTGCCCGAAGGAACAAGGGCGTCCGCCGCTTCCTGCGTGTCGCGCCCGACGAACAGTTTCGGCGCCGGGATCTCGTCAAGCTGCAGCACGCGTGCAGCCTGTTCGACCAGATGCACGTCAGGCAGGACCTTGCCCTTCACCGCCCGCTTCTGGCGCCGCAGCTTGCCCGACAGGGTCGAGCCGCGCAGGTCGACCACCAGCCCCCAGTTGGTCTCACGCACCTGGTTCCACAGGGCGATCCAGTCCCAGCGCCCGTCGCGGTCCAGAACGATCAGCCGCTCCAGCCTGGGCGTGTCCGCGAACAGCGGCGCGCTGGCCGGCGAACCGACGACGGTGAAGGTGGCGTGCGGGATGGCCTCGACCAGATGGGCGAGCGTCCCCGACGAGAGGACCGCCTCTTCAGCGTCCGCCTCGGCGATATAGAGGATCGGGAAACGCCCATGCATCAGGCGACCCTAGAGGGATTCTCTACGGAATTCAGCGATGATGCACCGGTCGCCGATCGGAAGACGGATCGGCGACCATAAAGCGCGGCGCTGTCCTAGGGATTCGCCGCCGACCAGACAGCATAGCGGTCCAGAGCGCGCTGCGGCGCCGACAGCCACCACGAATAGCCGTTGCGGCGCCCGACCGAGATGCCGTTGACGTCGTCGTGGATGCTCTGATCCTTGTCGCCGAAGATCGGACGGCCGGTGACCAGATCATAGTTGCGCGACCACAGGGGCCCGGCGCCGGGCTTGTCGATCAGCTTGCGGCCGTCGTCGGTCATTTCGAACGACTTGTCATAGACGCGCACCGATTCCAGCCAGGCCACGCCGCCACGGATCGCCGCCTTGACCTCTGGCGACGGGTTGGGCTCGCCCATCAGGAACTCGAGGATGTCTGTGGTCTCGCCGCTGGCGATCGAACGCGGCTCGTAGTTGCGGGCGCTGGTCGGGACCAGACGCATCGGCTCGACCTGCTGCGGCCAGCCCTGAAGCTGATCGCCCTTGCGCACCTGGGCGGCCAGGGTGACGTCGATGGCCTTCTTCACCGCTTCGGCGGCGCGGACTTCCAGTTCCGGCGGCACGAAGCCGAAGCCTTCCGCGCCGTTGGCCACGTCGCGCAGCACCATGGCGGCTTCAGCGACGGCGTTGTCGTTGAAGGTGATGGAATCGTGGAAGCCGCCTTCCAGCGGCCAGATCTGCGGCCAGCCGCCATTCGGGTACTGGGCGTTCAGCAGGTAATGCACGCCCTTGATGACGCTGGCCCGCCAGGCGTCGCCCTCGCGCCCCGGTGCCTGAGCTGCGACCTTGGCCAGGTAACGCATCTCGGTCCAGGTGGAGTTGTTGTCGAGCGTGCCGACGAAGGTCCAGAACCGGTCAGCGGGAGCATCGAAGTTGGCCGGGTTCTGCTCCATCGTCTCCGCGTCGTTCGAGAACCGCTGCCCCGGCAGGCGCTTGAGGCTGCGGTCCTGGTTCTTGCTCCAACCGCCGGCCGGGGTCTGGAAGCTGACCACCGCATCGGCCACGGCGCGGGCCTCGGCCGTGCCGTACCATTCGGCCGGGCGATCCAGCGGCATGTGCGAGCTGTTGCCCCGAATGGCCAATGGCGGCGGCGGCGGGGCGACGCCCGCCGGCAGTTCGGCGGCCAGGGCGGCGCGGTCGGCCAGATGCTGGGCCTGAGAGCGGGCCAGATAGTCGGCCCAGGCGCCGCGCTCCGCATCCGGCAGGGCGCCGATCCGGTCGATGGTCAGACCGACCGCCGGAGTATTGGCGCGAATGACCTCGGCCCGTGCGTCGCCGCTATAGAGGCTGGGACCCGCCACGGCGGCGAGGGCTAGGAAGGAAATGGCGAAGACGTGTCTCACTGGATGCGTTTCCCGACTGCGTTTCGGCTTGAGCGCCGTTCTCATTATGTCAAAACGTATTCTACATAATGACACGAACGCAAGACCCGTAACCCACGACGCCTGCGCTTTCCGCCTCTGATGCGCTAAGGCATGCGTCATGAGCCTTCCCCTTCTGCCTGATCGGACCTGCGGCGGCTGCGTCGAGTGCTGCCGCGTCATCCCGCTGAACCTGCCCGAACTGGCCAAGCCCACGGGCGAGCTGTGCGGCTATTGCGTCGATGGGGCGGGATGCTCGGTGCATGAGGTCCGGCCCCAGACCTGCCGCGTCTGGTTCTGCCTGTGGCGTGCGGTCGAACTGTCCGACGACTGGCGGCCCGACCGCAGCGGCGTCATCATCCGCCCGGACGGCGTCGAGCGCGGGGAGATCACCCTCTATGTCGTGCGCCGTTCCGACTTCCTGGCGAGCATGGACTTCTTCGCCACGGTCGCCGGCTGGATCGCCGAGGGGGTCGAGGTGGCTCTCAGCGTTCCCGGCCCGGTCGGGACCTACCCGGCCCGCGCCGTCGTCACCGACTGGCTGCGCCCCGCGATTGAAGAGGGCGATCCCGCGGACTTCCTCGCCCGCGTCCTCGCCTCGCTGGACAGGCTGGCCGAGCATGACTTTCAGCCGGACGGGGTCGTCGCGAGGTATGCAGTCTGCTGATCCTTCTCCCTCAAGGGGAGAAGGACACAGAAGCCCTGTCGCTTCCCTCCGCCCCTCCCTATCTTGGCCGCATGTCCATCGCCCGCCTCGACAGCCGCGCCCTGATCCGTGTCACCGGCCCTGACGCCCGCCCCTTCCTTCACAACCTGCTGACGCAGGACGTGGAGACGCTGGAACCCGGCGCCCTGCGCTTCGGCGCCCTGCTGTCTCCACCCGGCCGGCTGCTGTTCGACCTCTTCCTCTGGGGCGAGGAAAACGGCGTGGTGCTGGATGTCGCTACCGAGCGGCGCGACGCCCTGGTCCAGCGGCTGTCGATGTATCGCTTGCGCTCCAACGTCGAGGTCATGCCCATTCCCGACGCCGTCTTCGTCGCCTGGGGCGGCGACATCCCCGAAGGCTTCATCCCCGACCCCCGCCTGCCCGAACTCGGCGGGCGCCGCTGGGGCGATCAGTGCGAGACCGACGCGACCGAGGCCGACTGGCAGTCGCACCGCCTGAGCCTTGGCGTGCCCGACCCGACCGCGGATACGCTGCTGGACAAGACCTATCCGATCGAGGCGGACTTCGACCTGCTGAACGGCATCGACTTCCACAAGGGCTGCTTCATCGGTCAGGAGACGACCTCGCGGATGAAACGGCGCGGCACGATCAAGAACCGCATGATGGCCATCGCCTTCGACGGCGCCGCCCCCGAACGCGGCGCTGAGGTGCTGAACGGCGAACTTCGCGCCGGCGAAGTCATGACCGGCGCCGACGGCCGCGCCATCGCCCTGCTCCGTCTGGACCGTCTGGAGGGCGAGCTGAGCGTGGACGGTCGTCCCGTTCGCGCCGAAAAGCCAGGCTGGATCCCTGATTTTCAAGGCTAATTTCGGCGGAACGGAAAATCTGCTTGTCACGATGTAAAAGTCGCTTGACGCAGAACGCGGCATTGGTAAAGTTCACTTGTCACAACGACAGGGGAGCTTGTCATTAACACCGCCACCGAGACCGCCGCCGACACAAAGAAGATGGACGAGCTGACGATCGGCCTGGGCGCCCTCACCGTGGTCGGCGTCAGCGCCACGGCCGCCACCCCCTTCTGGCCTGCGAGCTGGGGCCAGGCCCCGTCGATCGGCGTGGTCGTCCTGGCCGCTGGTTTGGCTGTCTTCCTGGCCCTGCACACCCTCTACTGGTGGCGCGCCCTCGATGAAGCCGCCCAGGAAGCCCACAAGTGGGCCTGGTGGTGGGGCGGCAACCTGGGCTTCGTCGTCGGCGGCGCTGCGGTCGTCATCGCCGCCCTGAACGGGGTCGACCTGTTGCCGGCCCGCGTGCCGCACACCGACGCCGCCCTGATTGCTGTGGGCCTCGCCGCCGCCTTCGCGGCACAGGCCGTCGGCTACACCCTCGCCTGGTGCTTCTGGTGGATAGCCCGCCGATGACCAGCGATTTCGTCAACCGCCTCAAGGTCTTCCGCGCCGAGCGCAACTGGACCCAGGCCGACCTCGCCGAACAGCTCGGCGTCTCCCGTCAGACCATCCAGGCGCTGGAAAAGGGCCGCTACGACCCCTCCCTGCCCCTGGCCTTCCGCATCGCCCGCCTCTTCGGCCGACCGATCGAAGCCATCTTTGTTCAGTGATCCCGGCGCGACCCCGCGCCCCACCGACCCTAAAACAACTTTACATTCAAAGGACTACCCTATGACCTGCGCCAACCGCATGGGCCAAGCGGCCAAACACGTCTCCGATTTCGCCCTGGGCGTCTGCGGAGCCCTTCTGTTCAGCCTCGCCGTCATGGCCCTCCCCAGCCCCAGCCAGGCCGCCGCATGGTTCGACGCCCCCGCCGCCGTCTCGACCCCGCGCTGACCTTCCAGCCTTCCCGGGCTAACGCCGCCGCTGACCTGATCGGCCCCTCCTGAACACCCCACAATCCAAGGACTTCCCAATGACCCTCCCCAACCGCATGGGCCGTACGGCCAACCACGTCTCGCGCCTGGCCTTCGGCGCCTGCATCGCCCTGGCCGCAGCGCCGTTCTGGCCGTCTTCCCCGGCGCCGCCCACGCTCAGGATGCTGTCGTCGCCGCGCCCGCCGCCGCCGTGGCCCCCATTCCCCGCGCCGAAGGCGCCGGCCCGCCGCTGTGGGTCGTCAAGGATGAGGACTCCACCGTCTATCTCTTCGGCACCATCCATATCCTGCGCCCCGGCACGGCCTGGGGTTCGGACAAGGTGGACGCCGCATTCGCCAGCGCCTCGGACATCTGGGTCGAGATCGCCAATCCCGACGATCAGTCCGTCATCATGCCGGTGATCCAGCAGTATGGCGCCAGCCCCGACCGACCGCTGTCGTCCGTCCTTTCCCCCGCTGACTTCGCCGCCTTCGACAGGGCGGCCCAGGCCAGCGGCGCCAGCGGCGCCGCGCTGGATCCCTATCGCCCCTGGCTGGCGGCCTTCATGGTCGCGGTGTCCCCGCCGATGAAGGCCGGCTTCAGCGCCGAAGCGGGCGCCGACAAGGTGCTGGTGGATCGTGCTCGCACCCAGGGCAAGACCGTCCACGGCCTTGAAACCGCCGACCGTCAGGTCCGCCTGATCGCCGGCATGAGCGAAGAAGCCCAGGTGGCCTATCTGAACAACTATGTCCGCGCGGGCGACGGCGTGGTGACCCACCTGGATCAGACGGTAGACGCCTGGCTGAAGGGCGACGCCGCCGGGATCGGACGCCTGAACCGCATGGATACCCGCGACGTGCACGAGGAAGTTCACCAGGCTGTCCTGATCACCCGCAACACCGACTGGACCAGCCAGATCGAAACCCTGATGCAGGGCTCCGGCACGGCCTTCATCGCCGTCGGCGTCGCCCATCTGGCCGATCAGGACAGCGTCATCGATATGCTGAAGGCGCGCGGCTACACGGTCGAGCGTTTGTAAGCGGTCAGTCCCACGTGGCGAGAGGTCCGGCGGCGACGCCGTGCCTTTTCGCTGCCCCAAACCCTCACCGCTCATCCCGGCGGACGCCGGGATCCAGTGCTTTGGCTGCAAGCGCAGCGCTGACGGTCAAAGCTCTGCTTCGTAAGGTGGCGCCTGAGGCTCTTGCTGGATCCCGGCGTCCGCCGGGATGACCGGATATGGTTTCCCCTTGCCACCCCAGAACATTCCAGCAACATCGCCCCATGACCGAATCCGAGAAAGCCGCCACCGACAATGCCATCGGCCGCTGCGGCTGGTGCGGGACGACCGACCCGCTCTACATCGCCTATCACGACGAGGAATGGGGCGTGCCCGAGTACGACGCCCGCGCCCTGTGGGAGAAGCTGGTGCTGGACGGCTTTCAGGCCGGGCTGGCCTGGATCACCATCCTGAGAAAACGCGAAGGGATGCGTCAGGCCTTCGCTGACTTCGACCCCGAGATCGTCGCCCGCTATGGCGAGCCCGACCGCGCCCGCCTGCTGGCCGACCCGCGCATCATCCGCTCTGGCGCCAAGATCGACGCGGCCATCAACGGCGCTCGAATCTTGCTGGACATGCGCGACAACGGCGAGGACTTCTCGGCCTGGCTCTGGTCCTTCGTCGGCGGTCAACCGCTAGTGAACCAGTGGAGCGACTTCCGCGAGGCCCCGACCCAGACGCCGGAAAGCGTCGCCATGGCCAAGGCCCTGAAGGCGCGCGGCTTCAAATTCTGCGGCCCGGTGATCGTCTACGCCTTCATCAAGGCAACTACAGTTTGACACATTACTTAAGCGCCTGATCCGACTCGGTTTTGGTGCACGAAAATATTTTCGACCGTCAGCCGTTTCGGGGCGCTTCAGCCTTCGCGGGGTGCGCCGCGTTCGCCTTGGAAATGCTGAAACCAGCATAGCCGACGCTTCCCAAGACCGCCGCGATCACCGCTCCGATGACCGTCCGCTTCACCCACTTCGCCCAATCTTCAAGCTCAGCAACGCGACTGGCGTCGGCCTTCTGTTCGAGCTTGCGCTCCACCGCTTCGAACTTTTTGTCGGACGCTTCGCGGCTCTGACGAAGCTCACTGGCGAGCCGGTTGAACCCTTCCGTCAGGTGTCGGATTTCGTTTGTCAGGACCGCGATGGCGGTTTCGGGTTTGTCAGCATTCATCGGCTTCGAACTCACGAGCCGGAGGGTGTCCACGTCGGCGCGGCTCATCGTCGTCCGAAGCTTCGAGGCTGACGCCTTCTCTTGATGCCGAAGCCTTTAGCTTCCCAACCGGGCCACCCACGGCCATCGAGATCAACACGATCATCATCCCGACGATGGCGCCCGTGAGGGAGCCAGCCAGAACGTAGATGATCGGGAGTTGATGCGCCGGGAGCTTGAAGGCCAACCACGCGAACCAGATCGTCAGAGCGACCGCGCCCACGCCGTTGAAAATGCCCGCACCGACCATCATGAGGCCGAACATCAGGCGTTGGCCCTGTTCGAAGGTCGTCGGTTTCGGGAGGTTCTTCAGCATGAACTATTTATGGGCGAGTGCCCGTCATGCCTTGTTTAGGCGCTCCGCATACTCAGCCCTGATCGCTTTGAAGAGCGCGACGTGATCCGGGGTCAGGGTCAGACCTTCGTCAGCGACCATCTGACGCCAGTGCGCGACGTCTTTCTCGATCTTCTCCAGATCGAAAAATCGGCCGTAGGCGCGCTTGGTGACGTATTGGGTCAGCGGTGACGCAAGCCGAACCGGGAACCCAAAGACCTCGCCATCATCGAAATCCGTAAGCCGGTCGAGAATGCGTGAACTCTCCGGCGCCATGGTCACCCAATCGATCAGGATGCGCTCACTGGTGCGATAGTCGTCCGCTACGCGGATCGCCTTGTGAGTGACGCCACGGTCGTGAGCGAGGACGTGTTTTCCCAGCCCTTTGAAGTAGGCGACGAGCGCCTTGAACTCGTCATCCGTGCCGACGAGATCGTAGTCCGCGATGGCCATGCCTTCGCGCCACGCCGGGAGACAGTTGTTGCGGATCGCCGCTGCTGAACCGAGCAGGATCATCAGACGTGCCCCGTCACGTCGAGGATCAGGGCTGACGACGCGGACCCCCAACCACCGAGATCACCGGACGGATAAGCTGGACTTTGTGAGCCTTCGTTTACGCCTCCGTTGATGGTCTGCGTTGTGATGCCGCAACGCTTTTTCGTAGCGTCATATGGCGAGGCCGTGGTCTCTGCATAGCCAGCGGTGAAGTCGTAGGTCCAGTAAGTGAACACCTGTTGGTTCGTGTAGTGCTCGCTGTTCTCATAGAGCGTGATCTGAGCGTTGAACGCCACGGCATATTGGCGGTTCGAGGGAAGTTGCGTCTCGTGGTAGCCGCCACTCGACGCGCCACCATCACCGACGAATGACGCGACTTTGAGCGGCGGGTAGAACGACGACCAGACGATGTTGCCGGAGGCGTCAAAAGCTTCCGCACCGGCTCCCGACGAACGCACAACCGGTTTGTCGAAGAGCAGCCATTTGAAGGGTGGATTGCCGATGGTCTGGTTGGCCAGCGATGCGACGCGGAATTTCCACGTCGATCCGGTCACGCTGACCGCAAGAACGCCATATGCTCCGGGGCCATAGAACGCGAGCATAGGCGCCGAGATCGTGTTGAAGGTGAGATCGACATACATGCACCGTTGACCGGTGCTGACGCTCGCGGGGTGAACTGTGGTCGCGGTCGCCGTCCCGGTGCTCCGCAAGCAGAGCACGGGATAATTGGTGTCAACTTGGATGACGCCGCTATCGGTCCATGATTGGAAGCCTACTGCCATCGGATATTTAGACGTCTGGCCCGATGGTTCCGCTGTCGATCTGGAGTTCGTAATTGATCCAGTTCGAATACCCGACCTGATTGTTGGCGTCGGTGATACGCGCCCTGACCTGACCGGTGGCGTAAACATAGTTCGCCGACGAGACTCGCACGGTCACCGAGTTGGTGGCCGTAGAGGTCAAAGGCTGTGTTCCATTGACGTTCTGAAGTTCGGCGACGACGCTGTAGGGGCCTGATCCGCCGCTAATAGAGAGGCTGGCGCTTGCTGAAGCCGTCACCGGTCTGAACGTGTCCCAAGCGGAGTTGTAGCCGCTGATGAAGGACGGGGTGAGGCTCCCGGTCGGCCCGACCGGCATGTTGAAGTTGTTGTCACTATCGACCGTCGCGTTGACGCCCATCGACGTGATGGTTCCGCCAGCCGTCAGGTTGCTGACCGTGACGTTCCATTGCGCGTTGGCGTAACCGCTGCTCGTCAAAACCTGAATTCCGAACTGAACCCACGTCCCGTTCGAAACCGTGAAATCGAACGTCTGATTGTCGCTTTGGAGGATCGCAATTTCGTTGAAATTGGTCCCATCCGTCCCGGTTCTGACGTAGAGCCATTTTCGGGCGAGGTTGCCGCTTTGAGCCACATGCGACTTGGTGACCCGCAATGTGATCGGCTGATTGATGCCGGTGATCTGAAAATTGCGCGGGGCGCCCCATGCCACTTCGGCGGTAGTGGACGGCGCAATCGCGTTCAGAGCACCGACCGGATCAGGCGTTGTGTCAGGCGTCGTATAGTTGTTGTCGTTATCGACCACGAACTGACACGTCCCGGTCGTCATGAACTGCCCACCAGTTCCGGTCATGCTCCAGAGAACAAGCCGACAGGATGCCGTTCGACGGCCTCCCGTCGAGATAGCATGCGGGTTCATGGCGATCCGGGTGCCATTCACGATGTTCGGCACGTCGAGTGACTGATAGCCACCGTTCGAAGCGGTGAAATAACCGACGTGTTGCCAGTCCGACGCGCCGGGTGGCCAGATGAAGCAGTCGATATGGAGGACCGCGTTGCCGGTGAAATCGTAGCGTTCGAAGCGGACGGTGATAGGCCGATTGATGCCGGTCACCGTGTGGGTTCCATAGGACGTGGAAGACCACGACACGTCAGGATCATTTGAAGAGACGTTGAACGTCGGGAAGTTGATCGTGTCGGGTGTTTCGTCAGCAACGTTGCCGGTCTGGTTGACCGTGAACGTGTCGATGGTCGCGCCAGTCGTCTGGTTCGTCACCGTCACCGTGTAAGAGACGTTGCGCTCGATTGTGCCGGTGGCGACGCATCGAGCGACGAAGCAGACCTGTTCGCCGTTGCTGAAATTGCCCCCCGCCCAACTCCCGTTGGCCACGTTTGTCGAGTGGTAGCGCATCGCCCCACCGACCCACATTTCGAGCCGGGTGCCCGCACTGAAGGTGCCGGTGACGTTCGATAGCGCAGCGCGAAGGTTGACCGTCGTATTGATGCCAGAGAGGGTCAGGTAGGCGTTTTGGGTGCTGTAATCCTGACGAGAGTCCGAGGCGCTGATGTTCGCCCAATTCAGAGGGTCAAGCGTCGCATCGGTGACGCCGTAGTTGTTGTCGGCGTCCAGCGTGGCCGACACCGAGCACCCCGCGTAAGTCGAGGCATCCCAATTGTTCGTCAGAGTCAGGCCATAGCTTGCCGTCGCCCGGCCGCTTGAGGTCGTCATTTCGACGGCGATCTGAATCCACATGCCATCAGTGACGAGGATTTCGACCTCGCCGTTCGTGATCATGGTGCCGTGCGTCGTCCACGGCCCGTTCTGACTGCTCGCCGTGCGGACGTAGGTGCGGTTGACCGACATGTTCCCGCCTTGGGCGTTCGTATGGCGGATGACCTTGATGCCGACCGTCTGATTGATGCCGGAGACTTGCCATGTTCGATTGGCGCTCGCGGTGTTGTCGTTCGTGTTGAACGTGATGTTTGAGAGCGTGATCGCGTTCGGGATGCGGTCGGGTTGGGTGCTCCCGCCGTTGGAGGCCGACCCACCGTGCTCACCATACCAAATGTATGCCGTGCCGTTCTGAGGGGCGCCCCATGACGGCCCATCCACCTGAATGGTGAACTGGTTTGCGCCTTGGTTCTGAGACCCATCGACGAAGATTTGGCGGTAGCAGTAGGCGGCCAGAGAGCCGCTGACGTGGAAATGCCACCAGAGGGATTTGCCACTCGCCAGAGGAACCGTGATCGCCTCGAAATGACCAGCGGTAGCGGTTCGCGTCCCGATGATCCGCGAAGTCAGCGTCGAGGTGTCGAGCAGGACGTTCCCGCTCGTGTCGAAGGTCTGAATTCCAGAGGGCATTTAGACGCCCTCGTTTTCGCCCTCGACGGGTGTTTCGGGTTCAGCGTTCGGGTCTTCCCAATGCGTCGCCCACCCGGCGAGGATCATGCTCTCAAGCTCTTCAAGGGTAGTCGCGGCTTCGACCTGAGCCTTAAGCGTCCACGAGTGGCGATAAGCCCGGTCGATATGCGCCAGCACGGCGGCGCCCATGGCGATCACGCCATCCGCGTCGAGGGTGACCTCAGTATTGTCGAGGCGCCGCCACACGACCGAATAGGGCTGGCCGCTGGCCTTGGCCAAGGTCGCCATCGAGAACGCGGCCTGAATGTTCGATTGGCTCGTAGGCGTCGTGTCCACCACGCCGAACGGCGTCTCGCATCCACCTTCCGCGACCGCCTTCCGAAGCTCATTGATGCGAGCGAGCGTCTTGACCTTGAGGTCTTCGAACTTGCTGACTTCGAGCACGACCGAACCGCCAAGGAACGGACCCGAAGGGCTGATCAGCCACTCGTGGACGTTTTGCGGATAGGTGCCGAGACAGAAGTCGTCAAAAGGCATCGGATAGGCGTCTTGCCAGACAGGCATGGTGCCGGTCTCGTTGACGTATGAGTTGATGGTGATCTCAACCCGGTCGTCGCTGACGTTGAGGCTATGGATACGGTGCGCGCGGGCTTCGACCCCTTGGCGCGTCAGCGCCAGACATTGGATGAACATGCGATTATTTATCACCAGAGACCGGCGCGGAACTGGATGACGTTCGACGGATTGCGCGTGACAATCACCGGACCCGAGATCGTGTTCGAGCCTGACGAATTCGTGGAGAGCATCGACCCAAGGTTCGCGGAGATCGCGCTCAGGCTCTCAACGCTGATGAAGTTCGCCGTCACCTGATCGAGCGCGGACACGGCGCCCAGCACCCGCACCCACGCCGAGCCGTTATAGCGCCAGAAGCTTTGATCGGATGGCCGGTGCCAAGTGTCTCCCGCCGCCATGCCGGTCGGATTGGTGTTCTGCTGGAACGTCAGAGAGGCACGACCAGCCGGGCCGCCCGGTCCTTGGGCGCCGCCCGGACCCGTGGGGCCAGTCGGACCTTGCGGACCTTGGGGGCCTTGAGGGCCGCCGGGGCCGGTCGGACCTTGCGGACCCTGATCGCCGTCGCGGACCTGAACAATCGACACGCGGTCAGTGAACGTGACCCCGCCATCCGTGAACTGGCCAACGATCACGATGCCGGTCGTCGATTGAGCCGAGCAGAAGTTGTTGAACTGAGTTTGGTTGATCGTCAGCACGTCGCCCGACCGGCTGGTGTAGCTGGTCGAGAGCGCCACTTCCGTCGTGCCGTCGATCTTGAACGTGCGCCAAGTCGTAGCGACCGACGTGTTCTGTCGGGTCGCGCGAACCGTCGTCGTTTGAGTGTTCGGCGTGGACGAGCCGGAGTTGTAGGTGAACGCGATATGCGTGGATTCGAGGAAGATCAGCTTGGCGTCAGCACCGTCGCCCCCCGGTGAACCCGCGCGCGATTTGGTGATCGTGTATTGCTTATCGACCGTCATGCCGTTGTAGACGGCCCGCAACGTCGCGGTGCCCGTGTCGGCCGACATGGCGGTCACGGTATAGGTGCCAGCGGCGTTGATCGTGATCGTCACACCCGTCGCCGAAACGACCGAATATGTCGCCGAACCGGTGCGTTCGATCTGGCCCTCGAACACGCGCATCGATCCACCGGCGCCGGTGAACGACGAGACGACGCCAGAGGCGTTGGCGCTGACCGTGTGGCTCTCGTTCGTCAGGATCGCGACGATGGGGCTGACGCCATCCTGACCGGGTTCGCCATCCACGCCGTCGTTACCATCGACGCCGTTCGCACCGTCAGCGGCGCGGATCACGCTGAACTTGTCGCTGATGGTCTTTCCGCCGTCAGTCACCGAGGCGGTGACGATGACGCCCTGAGTGCCGCCGCGAGCCGCCGCGAACTGGCTGATGGTCATCGTCACGGTGTCGCCGGTAGCCGCCGACAGGAAGCTCGTGACGGGCGTCTTGGCGGTGCCGAGCATATCCGTCACCGTCCAGTTCACCGTCGAAGTGGTGTTCTGTTTTTGCGCCGTGAAGGTCGTGGTCTGAACGGCGGGCGTAGCCGCACCCGCACCGTTGTATGTGATCTGAGCACGGTCACCGATGACATAGATCGTCCGCGCCGGGGCGCCGTCCGCGCCCGGCTTCGACTTGGTGATCGTGAAGCGCTTGTCGATGCTGGTCGAACCGTAGGTCGCCCGCATCGTGGCGTAGCCGGAGTCGGCCGTCATGTTGACGACGATATAGACCCCATTCTCCGCAATGCTGACGTCTACGCCGACCTCGTTGACGACCGAGAAAATCGCGGAGTTCGTCACGTCGGCGAGGCCGCTCAGAATCTTGAACTGGCCACCGGCGCGGCTCAGTTCGTCAGACGTCACGGCGCCAGCGGCGTCGGCCACGACCATGTGGCTCTCATTGGTCAGGTAGCCGACCACGGCCCCTTGAGTGGCCGCACCGTTCAAGAGGTTCTGGCGAGCGTCGTAATAGGCGTCGAACAGGGCGTCGAAGACGTCGCCATTGATGGGCGAGTTCGAAGAGGTGTCATCCAGCGGCGGGCTGATGGTGGCGATGTATTCCGTAAGATCGGTCTTCGCGACCTCGTAAAGGTTCGCGAGCGTCGTCAGTCCGAGCGCGATGCCGGTCTGTTTGATGCCGTTGAATTCCGCATTGATGCGCCCGATCTCGCGAAGCAGAAGGCTCTTTTCCGAGCGTTCCACCACGTTGTCGTCAGTAATGGCGTCAATCCGTTCCATGGACGCAGCCGCATCGGCCGCCGCCTGTTCAGCGAGCAATCGAGCAGCTTCAGCCGCCGCCCGCGCCTCTTCGTCGGTGGCTTCCGTTAGGTAGGGCGAAATTTCATTCGACGAGTGGACCGAAAAGCAGCGGTCAGCACCGACCTTGACCCGATAGTAGGGAGGCGCGGCTTCAAGCTGCTCGTGATCGACGACCAGCGGGAAGGCCGAACGATCCTGCTTGATCGTTCCGGCCGCTCGTGAACCGAACCAGTCGCCAGCTTCCCAACGCCCGGTTCGAGACGGATAGATATAGCCGCCCGCTTGGTGAAACGCGGCGCGCACGACCTCACCGACCGAGATTTGCTCGCGGGTGTAGAAGCTCCACTGAACGGAGCCGAATAGGTCGAGTGAGGCGTCAAGCTGACCGGTCGAAATCCCGGCCGTTTTCATCAGGTGCTTGGCGATGGCGCTGACGGTGCTGACGTAGGTCGAGCCGTCTTTCGCGCCCCGAACGTCGGCGGTGATTTTGCCAGACGGTTCGTTGGCCAGCCTGAACATGCCTTGGGCAAGACACGTCGCCCACTGACCCGCTTCGAGCGTCGCGCCAGCCAACGCGCCATATGTCGGAAAATCAGCGACAGGAACGCCAAGGTCGAGGGCGTTTTCGTAGACGTGTTCGACCGACTCAATGACGCCGTGACCATGGACCTGAAACACCCACGTCACCGCATCCACGAGCACCGGCTCGACGTTCTGGCACGGACCAGACGCCCAAGGCTTCAGGATGCCCTTGAGACCTTCGTTGCCTTCCGCACCGCCCGTGCCCGCGTAACTGACGGCCAAGAGTTGGGTGTCGAGGATCGCCTCCGGCCCCAGAAGAGTGACGCTTGCGACATGACGCTTGCGGCGAAGAGGTCCAAACGTGCCCTCGAAGATTTGCGTGTAGCTGGCGAAATCGCCGGTGCTGTCTCCGACCCAAATGCGCCCGAACGCGCCATCCCACGAGTAGTTGGACCAATCGAGCGAGCCATAGTCGCTATGGCATTGGAACGACAGATTGCCGTGACTGATCTCGATTTCTTGCGGCGCACCGTCGCTGAAGAATCGAGCCGATTGTTTCGGCGTCTCCACGACCAGCGGAAGCCAGACCTTACCATCGACGTTCACACCGTTGGCGTCCGTCGAGTAATGCGACATGCGAAGGGTCACCGGGAGACCGGTGGCCTTATTGATCGGGCTGACTTCGACGAGGATGTTTCTTGCCATCCTCTATTTAGAAAGGGGTCAGGCCGCCAAGCCGGTGATCGAGAAGCTGACCATCCAGTTGTTACGGCTCAGGACTTCGCCTTTCGCCGGGGCGCTCAGTCGGCCGAAGACGGCCTCGTGTTGGATGCGAGAGGGCACGTCTGACACGGGCACGAACAGAACCCCGCGCTTGTTGCCCACGCGCAGGAAAAGCGGCTGAAGCTCGTTGCGCCATTTGTCATCAGGCACGAAATCCATCTTCGCCTTCCACGACGGGAGAACGGCGTATTCCTCCACGGTCGAAAAGCCACGACCGGTCTCCACGACCGACAGATCGTCAAAGGTCTGTTCGCAGTTCTGATTGATGCCCAGCGTTTCGACCCGCTTGCCGACCACGAGCCTTTGAGCCTCGATTGTGCCCGAGGGCGTCGTGATCTGAACCGTCACGCTGGAGGTCGTCACCGGCGAGAATAGAAGGATCGTCTTCGTTGAGATCGCAGAGTCCTTCACGCCGACAAAAGCGGGCGTTGCACCAGAGGCATAACTCCCGGCCGTCACGGTCACCGTGGCGTTCGAAGGGAGGTTTGATCCGACGAGCGCCACCGTGTCGATTGTCTGGCTGGAGCCGAGGTTGACCGTGAACGAGGCCGTGGTCCCGGTCGAGCGCGCCACCATCGCCGGATGGTCGATGTTGAGGTTGCTGACCGGATTGTTGCCGTTCCAGCCAGAGTTTGCGCCCACGGTGAACGGGAGCGGTCGAACGAGGATCGCCGTCATCCGCGAAGCTCCAGAGTGGTGCGGTTGTAGAAGGGATCAGCCTCGATGCTGGTCACCTTGAAGGTGCGCCCGCTGGTCGCATACATCGGCATGTCGATGGTGAACCGGAGAGGCGCGCTCTTGAAGTCGCTCACGGCGTAAACGCCCTCGACTTCGATGTTGTAGGCGTCCGCTGGCGTGTTGTTTTCAGCAAACAGTTTAGAGGCCAAAGCAGCCGCCGCCGACTTCGCGAGATTGGTCATCAACACGAGTTCACGCGACGACTGATAAGTCGCTTTGATGTTCAGGTTTTCCGCTTTCTCGAAGCGGTATTCCTGTTGGACGAATGTGGCGCGGTTGGGATCGTTCGGCATGATACTATTTACACCGCCGGGCCATAGTAGCGGCCGTTGACCGCGCTACGGCTGTCGTAGGTGATCGCATCGACCCGCCCGCCAAGGCGCTCCACGACCTGACGAAGCAGATCGTTGGTCACGTTTTGGGTGCCCACGATGGCGTCAGTCTGCTGATTGATCGCCTGAACCTGAGCGTCGTCGAACTGCTTGGTGACGTTGCTGATCACACCGTCCGTGGCGTCCATCAGCATGTCGCGGATCGCTTGGAACTGCGACGACGAGGTTCCGTAGACCTCGCCAGCCAGCGAGAAGATTTGCTGACCGAGGCGAGTGAATTCGTCCTGATCGACGGTGCCACCCGAGCGGATCAGGGCGTCCATTGCCGCGAACTCGGATTGCGCCGTGTTCAGGCGGCTGAAGGCCGACAGGCCGGAGCCTTCGCCCGTCAGGTCGCGACGGAAGTCGTAGATCGAGCTAAGCTGATCCTTAAGCAGGGCGTCCAGTTTGAGGGACTTGTATTCCTCCAGCTTGGCCATCTCCGCAGAGGTGGCGCCCGCCTCGCGCATGGACTTGGCCATGCGATCCATGCTGGTCGTCAGGTCGTTGATGGAAGCCCCAATCGGGTCTTTCATCGCCGCCAGTTCCTTGAGCAGTTTTTCGTAGGACTCAGCGAGCGAGACGGCGCTGTCGAGGTTCTTGGAACTCTTGAGCACACGGTCGGAGAACGACGACAGACCGATCAGCACACCGTCGCGGATCGCGTCCTTGATGGCGTAGGCGATGGCCGCTTCGGAGTCTTCGCCGAAGCTCATGCCGTTCTTTTTGCCGATGGCGGTGCCGTTGGTGCTGACCTTCCAATCGTTCTTGTAGCGACCGATAGCGACGTTCGCCGTGCCGCCGAGGACCACACCGAGCCGTTCGGCGATGGAGGTCAGGCCAGACATGACGTTCTGACCGGCGCCCGACGCGGCTTCCTTCGCATCGCCGTTGTTGCCGGTGACGTTCATGTTCAGGCCACCGGCGCCCATGGTGATGGCGGCCGAACCCGTAGGCTTCTTTTTCTTGCCAAACAGGCCACCGAGCAGACCGCCGCCAATCGAGCCGATGATCGAGCCGATGGGGCCGCCGATCACCGAGCCGATCATCCCGCCGATCTGTGAACCGGTGTTCGAGAAGGCGTCCTTGAAGAGCGCCTTGCCGATGCCGCCCACGGCCGAACCGATCATGGCTCCCTGACCCGCCGCACCGAGCATCGAACCGAGCGCCTTGGTGAAGCCGCCGCCCTGCTTGAACAGACCTTGGAAGCTGTTGAAGCTCGACGTCAGACTTTCGAGGGGCTTGTCGAAAGCCTTGGTCAGAGCGTCAGGCGAGAAGCCCTTGGCCGCGTTGTCATAGGCGCTGCCGAAAGCATTGCGATTGCCTTCCGCACCACCAAACAGGCGCGCGATGCCACCGAGCAAGCCACTCTGTGAATGGTCGCCATTGGCCGACCGCATGATCGCGTCGAAGGCCGTGCCGAACTGACGGATGACGTCGCCCAGCTTGCCGCCAAATGCGTCCGCGATCTGGTCGATGCCGCCAAGCATCCGCTCGCGCCACTTGGACGCAATGTCGCTCATGGTGCGGTCATACTCGCGCGCCGAACCGCTCAGAGCGGTCGTCAGCATGCGTTGCCAGTCAGCCGCGCTCACGCCTTCCGGTGGAGCACTACCCATCGCCGAACGAATATTGGCGTCGCGGTCGTTGCGATCTCGACCGGCCCACCACGTCGGATCAGCGTCGCGGGAATATCGCTCCACGAGCGACTGACCATTCTTGATGCGCTCTTCGAGAAGGCGGTTGCCGCGCTCCAGCGCCGCGTTCTCACGGAGAGCCGACTCTTCACGAGCCAGCATGCTGGCGAGTTCAGTCTCGGAGAGGTTGGCGCCCTCTTGGAGAAACTTCGTCCGAAGCTCGTCCATGCGTTGGCGGATCGCCATCTCTTCACCGACGAGCGAGAGCGTGGTCGTGCCGAGCAAGGCCGCGCGCTGCTCCAGTAGAGCCTTCTCGCGAGCGTGGTCAGTCGCCGATTGCGTCAGTTCACCGATTGCCTTGCGAGTAGCGGTTTCGCGAAGCAGCGTGTTGATGCGGGTGGTCTCTTCGGCCGTCAGGGCGCGAGCCTTGTCGAGATCGCCATCACCGAGGATGCGGCGATATTCGAGAGCGGCGTTGTGGCGCTCAAGCTCGATGCCGAGCAGCCCGGCCGCGTCGCGGCTCTGCTCCAGACCTTGCCAGAAATCGCGCATCGCCTTGGCGCGATCTTGAGCGGACTTGGCACCTTTTGCGTCATCGCCTCCAGAAAGTGGCGTGGTGGTCGTGGACGTATCGTCGGCCAGCGGCGGCGTGTTGCCAGCCGCGCGATTACGAGCCGCACGAGCACCGCCACGCGCCTCCGCGCGCCCTCGAACGCTACCGACGTATGCCCCCGGCTCAAGGCGCCCGAAGGTGACGTCGGCGATGCGGTCGATGTTCGTGTTCGGGAGCTTGTTGGCCAGATCGATCAGCCGGTTCAGACCGCCGATAGCGCGGTTCACCATGCTCTCGATGCCGCCGATGACGTTGTTCGCGGTCGAGGTGACGAAGCCGCCGATGATTGCCGGGAGATTGCTCCAGATCGACGAGATCATGGAGAAGGCCGCGCCGAAGCCGTCAGCGACGAAGCTGACCGCCGACAGGGCCTTGCCCATCCACCCGCCGGTCAGGCGGTCGAGGCTGCTGAAGACGCTTGAAGCGACCGACAGGACGGCGTTGAAGGCCGCGCGCCCGATGGCCATGAAGGCTTGAAACACGGACTTCACCGCGTTGCCGAACTTCACGAAGCCGTTGATCGTGTTGCCGACGTGCTTGACGAAATCACCGAAGAGGACCGCGACGATATCGTTCAAGCGACCGAGTTCCTGACCCGGCAGTTTGATCTTGTCTGAGAAGGTGACGAGAAGCACGATGCCCGCCGTGAGGGCGGTAGCAAGGGCCGTCAGAGGGTTCGCCAGCAAGGCGACGGTGAAACCGTTGACCGCGCCGCGAGCGACGCCCATGGCGTTCGAGAAGACGACGCCCATGCCACCGGCAAAGCCCATGGCTCCACCGAGCGCCGTGACCTGTGCGATCACGCTGGAGAGGGCCATAGACGCCTTCATGACGGTGAAAGCCGCACCGACGCTCAGAGCCACCTTCGCGATGGTCTCAAGGTTGTTGCCGACGAAGGTCAGGACCGGGCCGACGACGCCGAAAGCAGCCGTGATCGCCGGTGCGATGGTCGCGAAAACGCCTTTGATCTGAGTGGCGATCTTGGTGATCATCGGCACGGCGGCTTGGCCGAACTGATTGATCTTGGCGTTCAGCATCGCCAGCGATTCATCGATACCGAGGCCACGGAAAAGCGCACCGGCGCCCTGCATCAGGACGTTGCGCGTCGTGGTCATGATGTCGCCGAACGTGACCGGGATTTTCCCGAACTTGCTCTCGATATCCGCGATGATCGCCGGGTCCGTCAGGGCCTTCGCGATCTGCTGACCGGTGATCTTGCCTTCGGCGCCGAGCTTTTTCAGAGCGCCAAGCGGGACGTTCATGGACTTGGCGAGGATGCCCATGAAGACGGGCGAGTTCTCTGCCAGCGACTTGAACTCGTCGCCGTTGAGGACGCCCGAGGCCATCGCCTGACCAAGCTGGAGGATCGAGGATTCAGCTTCCTGAGCGGACGCCCCGGAAACCTTCAGCGCCATACCGAAGGTTCGCGTGGCCACACCGACGCCAGCCGTGTTCAGGCCCAGCGTCTTCGAATTCGCCGCCATCTTGGTGTAGAGGGCCGTGACCGCTCCAAGCTCCGAGCGGGTCTCTTGGGCGATCCTCACAACGTCGCGCGATGCTTGGGCATACCCTTGAGCGGAGGTCGTCGCGATCCGAAGCCGCGCCTCCATCTGAGACGCCTTGTCGGCCAATCCGGTGAAGGCCGCGCCAGCTACAGTGAGGATAGCGAAGGCGCCGGTCAGCAGACCCATCGCCATGGTCGCTTTGCCGACGCTACGGGCGAAGTTCAGGATCGACCCGTTGGACTTGGCGAAGTTGTCGTTGGCGCCTCGAAGCGCGTTCGAAAGACCGTTGACGCCGCCTTGCGCCTTGTTGCCCTCGCGCCCGATTGAGGCGAGCGCGTTGTTTACCGCCGCCGCGCCAGCTTTCGCAGACGCCGGGTCGATCTCGATGCGGATTGTGCGGGCGGTATTAGTCATCGCCTCTATTTATGAGGCGATGACTGGTCCTTTCTGGCCGCCTTGTCTGCCCGTTTCTTGGCTTTCTCAGCAGACCTATTGCATCGATAAGCGTCTACGTTGCGGATAACTCTGACGAGATAGTCAGCTTCTCTTCGGGTCATCCCAAGAAAATCAGCGTAGGCGATGATGGAGGTCAGGGGGATCGGCTGAAGACCGCCCCCAAATGAGGGCGGTCGTTCTGTCGAAAGAGCGGCCATCGCGTTCCAATAGAACTGGCTGGCCTTCTCGATGATCGGAGCCTCTTCGAGTTTTTCGATAGCGGCTTCGATGCCCGCATGAGCATCCCGAGCGACGTCCGCAAGCTCGCCTTCCGCGAACTCATCGAACTGCCACTCAAGATGCGCGATTAGTTTTTTTCGATAGCCTCAGCGTTTTCGAGTTCGTCGGTTTCCGGCGCGAAAGTCTCGACGTCGCTGGCGCGGCGAGCCAGTTCCAGCATGATCCAACGGGTCTGTTCCATCGAGAAATAGGCGTGTGCCGCCTCCACGCTGAACGGGACTTCCTTACCCTTACCGTCCTTGACGCCAGACCATCCGAGAAGGTTGGCCTCAACCAGCGTGATGCGGATTTCGTCCCATTCCGTCAGTTCCTTGCGGCGCAGTTGGCCCGCATATTTCTGCTTGATGCGCTTGAGCTTGAGTTCATCGCGCGGATTGTAGGGATCGATGTAGCAGACTTTGAAAGTGCCGAAGTTGATGCCGTTAGACGTAATGTTCAGATCGACGCCGGTTTCGGCAAGTTGATTGTCCACGCGGGACGGGACGGAGAAGTTGAAACTCATGTAAAGCAGTAGCCTCGCAAAAGGGGTGATGCTTTTATTTATCCAAACAGCGAGAAGGCCCGCCGGTAGACCGGCGAGCCTTCTCTTTCCCCTTTTCTCTGCTTGCGAGGCTTAGAGGCGGGTAGCGAAAATGTCCGTGCCAGCCGCGTTGTCGCGCTTGGCGGTCATTTCGAGCGACACCAGCATCTTGGCGCCGTCTTCCTCATCGGTCGGGACCGAGGACGTCGCGGCCGGGATGGTGAAGCTGTAGCCATTACCCGGAACGCCGACAGTGATGGTCACCGGAACCGTGCCGTCAGCACCGAACAGGGTCTCAGGGTTCAGGTCTTTGCGGTAGAACGTGATGTTCAGGTTGGTCTTGCGGTTACCCGACGTGCCGATGCCCGCAGCCGAATCCGTGCCGAACGTATCGAAGGCTTCCTTGGTCTGCTCGACCGACAGTTCGAACGAACGGTATTGGACGCCCGTCAGACCGCCGATGGTGACCGAGACTTGCTTGCCCGACAGGAAAACCTTGTCGGAAGCGTCGGTGAAGGTCTCACCAGCCATGACCGCCTGAGCGGCCGGAACGCGGCCCATGCCCATGAAATCGAATTGAGCTTCGGCCATGCCGGAGGCTTCACACGACAGGGTGAACTTCGAGACTTGGAGGCCGACGTTGCGGACGGTCAGCGGGGTGGCGCCGCCCAGCGTCTTGCGAACCGAGATCGAGGTGTCCTTGTCGGACGCCTTCAGAACGTCGTCGCCCTCGCCAGCTTCGCCAGCTTCGACCCACTCACCGGCGAACGACGACTGGAGCAGAAGATCGAAAGCCTCACCGGCGTTCAGGTTGGACTTGAGGCCGCCCTCGACGCGGAAGTTGGTCTTCGAAGAGCCGCCCGAAGCGCGACCGGCGGTCACGACAGAGGCTTCAACGAAATCGGAGGTCAGGTTAACCGAGGTGCCCGGAATGTGGTCATAGCGGAGCCACACGGGATTGGCGGGCGTAACGCCAGCTTCGGTTTCTTTAGTGATAGCGTAGCGAACGTCGCTCGGGCTATAGGTAATCATGAAGAACGGTCTCCCAAAATAGGTCTATCGGGAGCCGCTACAGGCTCCTGACCTATTTAGACGAAGGGCCGTCCTTCACCTGTTCTACAGTCGCCGCACACTTCTCCACTCAACGCTTACGTTGACTTGGAAATAGCCATTCTCACCGTTCGGAATCTGCTCGACGTGTTCTCCTTCGATGCGGACACAACCGTCTTCACTCTGCCAATGGCGATAGAGGCCGGTGAACTTGTCCGCGAGATCGAAGCCCATCATCGCGCCCTGTTGCTTGGGCACGAAGATTTGGAGCCAGACCCTTCCGAGTTGCTGATAGAGGCGATCACCGCCGATCAGGCGCCGTGTTCCGGGGTTGATCGAGAAGCGAACGGCCGGTTCATCCTCTTTGAGGTCCAAGGCTTCGCCGTTGGCCATCACGGTCTGGATCGTGTCGAAATCCCACGAGTCCACGAAGTGAGTGCGGATGGCGTCAAGGTCGAGATAGAGGCTCATTTGGTCGGCCTCTTCGTCACGTCGTCGATGACGTTCTCGACGAAACCGGCGGGCGCTTGCTGGCTATGCCCATCGTTCAGGACGCCGATGTAGGGCACCATGTTTTCGACGGCGGTCAGGTCACCGGCTTCGGCGATCTGCCAGCCATTGCGCGCTTGTCCGGTGTCCACCGGCGTCGCGAGCATCAGGCCCGCTTGGAGGTCCAAGGCGAGTTTCTTCACGACCTCTTGGACCGCGATCTCGTTGAGTTCGGCTTCAAGGTTCAGGTTCGACGTCAGGTCGCTCAGGTCGATGCGGATGCTCATCGCAGCACCGCCATCCAGATGATCGGCTTACCGTCAGGCGCGATCTCTTCGACGTGATCGACCGTGTAGGTGGACGGGCCGATCTTCAGCTTGTCGCCGATCTCCGGCTTAGCCGTCAGCTTCGCCACCGTCTGATGGACGAGAAGACCGTTGGCCGCATACTGCTTGCGGGCGCTCAAGACGCCGAGGCACGAGATCGGGAACTCGTGGCGCTCCGCGCGATCCGTCCGTGGATCGTGCTTGCCCACGACGCGGGTCAGCGTGGCCGCGACCGCGAACTCTTCCATGAGTTCGTCGGTCAGATCGCGCATCTCGTCGAAGAATGCGCTCATCGGATCACCTTGCCCACCGACACGCCGCCGCCGCCGGAGTTTCCGGTCAGCGGGGCCAGAATCTTGGTGACCATCGGATAGGGATCGACCGCTTGACCTTCGGCGTATTTGACGCGCTTTTTGCCGACGCCAGCGGCCTCTTTCTCTTCCTCGACGATCTCGCGATCAGCCTTTCCAGCCAGCGTGTCCGAGAGCGCGTAGACGGCCATAACGATGGTCGCCTTGACGATCAGGGCGTCGAGACCGGTGCCCAGCACCGGGTTCACCGAGAACCGATATGTGGCGTCGATGTAGTCCGTGGCGCGGATCAACGCGGCGGTGCGAACGGCCGGGTCAGTCACCGAGGTCCACGCGGTCGTTGCACGAGCAGCGTGATAGGCGTCCGCTTCGGCGAGCGACGCATAGCTGTTGTAATCGACGCCTTCGGCGCCAGAGTGGACGAGAATGCTCATCCTGTATTTAGACAAGCAAAGAGGGCCGCCTCTTTCGAGACGACCCTCCAAGTTGCTTGAACTACGTTCTAATTAGACCGAGGTCTTCACGAGAACGAACGGAATGACCTTCGCGTCGAACTTGCGGGCGTAGTTGGTGCCCACGGCAAGAGCTTCGTTGGTCGGGTTGGCCGTGCCCGTGTAGCTGTAGCCTTGGATGCCCATGATATACTGGCGACGGGTGTAGAGCGTTTCACCGCCCGAACCGTTACCAGCCGCCGGGTCGTAGGCCACTTCGATGGCGCCGTTTTTCGGAGCGGCTTCGCCATACGAGATGATGCCGGGAGCCGACAGGATCGAGGTGTAAACACCGTCGTCTTCCGGCATGGCGTCCGAGATCACGAGGCGCTTGCCCGCGTAGACTTCGAACGACGGCGATTGCTCCGAGGCGGGAACGACCGTGATCAGGTTGTCCTTGGCCAGCTTGGCGTGAACGGCCGAGTGGACGGTCAGAACCTTCAGGTTCTCCTTGTGCTCGCCCTTGGTCTGACCGGCGTCGATCAGAAGGCTGTTGCTCATCGCGGAGAGGCCGTCACCGACGATCATCGCGGCAGCGTCGGCGCCCGCAGCGGCGTTAGCGGCAACACCAGCCAGCATGGCCAGAGCGACCTTTTGCTCGTCGAGCGAGCGCCATTCGGCAACGCGATCCGCGATGCCACCGGTCAGGTCCGCGCCGTAGACGGTCGAGGCCAGAACGGCGCTGGACCAAGCCTTGTTGCGGAACTGACGAACGGCGAGCAGTTCGCCACCGGTCAGGTTGCCAGCAGCGATCTTGACGCTCAGGTCGTCCGTGCCGACGACGGAATCGCCGGTCAGCGGGTTCATGAAGCGGATTTCGCTGATGTTGCCAGCGCCAGCAGCGCGGGCGTTCAGGTCGTTGCTGATCGCGAACAGGCCAGCTTGGCGCAGTTTCGATTGCAGAGTCGCTTTGACGCGGATTTGGTTTTCGAAAATGCGACGCGAGTCGCCATTCGGAAGCATGTTAGCAAGGGTAGTCATAAAACTTGTGTCTCCAACAGTAGAAGTTGCGCCCACAACTTCCATTGTCGTGGGAGACCACTGTCGAAGTGGTCATCCCTATTTAGACACCGGCCTCAATCGGCCTTGTTTTACTCGAACAGGTGGCCGTTGCCGGTCGCCTGAGCCACGCGCTTTGCTTCTGCCGGGTTTTCGTTAGCGAGTTTCAGCAGGGCGTCCATGCTGAAGTTTTCCTTGGTGATGGTGCTGCTCGATGCACTGGAGCCGGGCGCGTTACCGCCGGTATTGGCCGGAGGCGCGACGAACGCTTTGCCCACGTCCGTGGCGAGGTAGCTCTTGATATGATCGGAGAGCAGGGCGTCACCGATCTTGGCGTCAGCACCGTCGAGCTTGGCTTGCGACTTGAACAGAGCCGTGACGGCCTCATGGTAGGGCGCGGCCACGTTGTTATCGACCAGAGCCTTCGAGATCGCGTTGTCGATCTGGATCGTCGAGAGGTCAGCGGTGCGCTGCTCAAGCTGATCCGTCAGGGTCTTGATCGTCTTTTCGAACTTGGCGGTCAGGGTGCGTTCGAGGGCTTCGACGTCTTTTTCCGTGCGAGCTTTCTCTTCGGCGGCTGCTTCAGCAGCTTCGCGAGCGGCTTCGGCTTCAGCCTTGGCGCGCTTGTTGATGCCGATCACTTCGGCATTCTTGGCTTCGAGAGCCTTAATCGACGCGCGAGCGTCTTCAAGCTCTTTTGCGAGCTTTTCTTCGGTAGTCATAAGTTGTGTCTCACTCATTCGTAGAACTGTTGTGAGCTTCACCCGTAGGGATCAGCCAACTATTTAGGACGAGAGTGAGATCGTCCCTGTTCTTAGGCGGCGAGTGCTTCGCGAGCCTCTTCGATATGCTCTTTCACGCTCTCGTCGTCAGGGTGCTCTTTCGCAAGAGCCTCCATTTCGTCGAGGAACGCGCGCCAGTCTGATTTCGGCGCGAAAGGTGACGGGGGATCAATCAGGATCATTCTTTGTGTCCAGCGATGGTGGATAGAAACGCATCGACGAGCGGCTTCGTTCGCTTGTCGGCTTCCAAGGTCTCGCCTTGGAGATCGGCGCGGTAGACGAGATAGCCACGGTGCTCCACCAGTCGGGTGACGACATGGTAGAAAATCAGATTGGCGTCTGCTTCCGCAATTTCTTTCGTGTTCACCTTCCGCTGCATCCATTGCTGAACCTGCTTGCGGAGCAGATTGTAGCCTTGGAGGCTCATCGCGCGGGGACCGGCTTCGGCATAGTAGGACGAGCCATTGTGCCCGTGCGCCCAGATCGCCTTGGCGCCCTTGAAGGCATGGACGACTTGAAGGTCCGCCGGTGAGAACGAAGACGAGCCGGGGTGATTGTGGTGAAGCACGATCTGGTTCTCCGGCTTGCGGAGTTCGTCCACCATCCACTTCGGGAAGCTGACCGAGCCTTTCTTGCCGTCGCTGACGGCCTCGAACTGGCGACCGGTCGCGGCGTCGTAGATCGCAAGGTGTTCGGTCTTGGTGCGGCGACCATTGTCGAGCGTGTAGGCTTTGAGAGCGGCGTCGTTCGATGCGTTGATCTCTGCCAGCGTAGGCGCGGCCTTGGGCGCCGGAGCCGGAGCGGGAGCCGGTTTCGCGGCGGGAAGACCCGAACGCTTACGGAGATCGGCCAAGCTGTAGAACGAACCGTCCTGCTTGTAGAGGTCGTCGAACGCGACTTTGCCAGAGAGGAACAGGTCAGCCCGTTCCTTGCCGTAGATATCTTCGACGCGAGAGCGCGGCCCTGACCGGAGCCAAGATTCGTAGGTGGTGTTACCCGGAACCTGACCGTCCATGCTGGCGCGCTTCGCGGGGCTGTAGTCGTCCGCATCGAGTCCGAGTTTTTCGAACGGGACGGTGATCGGGATCAGCACCGAGCGGCAACGCGGGTGCGCCGGTGGCGTGGGATGGGGCTTGTCGAGGTCGTAGAGCGTCCCGTCGCGGTGCTGGCAAACCGCAGATGTGCGGGTGTCCAGAGTGGCGATCCACTTCAGCTTGTCGATCAGCTTCGCATTGTCCTGATAGACGGTCTCGCGAGCGGCGTTCGCGATGGTGGAGTTGGCGGTCAGCGCCAGCGTTTCGGCCGACCTTCGGCTGATCTGGAGGATGCCGTCTCGATAGCCGTTGGCACGAGTGCCCCGGATGCGGCGGGCAAGCTGGCTCGCGGTCTCGCCTTGGGTGATGCCGATGCGAAGGGCCTTCTCGACCCGCGCCAGTCGATTGGCGCTCATCTGTTCGGTCCACGACTTCAACAGGAAGCCGTCGATGGGCGTGGTGGTCACCAGCGTCTTCAACATGGTGGCCGTGGGCGCCTTGGCCACGATGGCGACGGGCACGATCTTGGCCAGCGTCTCTTGCTGGTTCTCGATCTCGAACGCGGCCATGTCCGTGAGTTCAGCCTCCAGACCCTTGGCCACACGCTCGTAGACGTCGCGATTCAGGACGCGGATCGTGTCGAGGATTTCGGTCATTCGGCGCATGGTCGCTGGGCCAGTCGCGGCGCCTCCCGCGATCTTGTTGATCCGGGCCTCCAGCTTGTCCGACAGGTCGTCATCGACCGCGTTCAGCAGCGCCACGATCTTGCGGGCGAGGCCCTTGCCGAAACGCTCGCTGTAGATCGCATGGCGGATCGCCGCGTCACGGAGTTCCGTGTTCACGCTCATCGGGCGCACTCCCGCGCCTCGACGCTCCGGCGACAGTGGTTGCGGCGCCCGTGTTCGTCCGTCTGCCAGAAGAACAGAAGGTCGATCAGATACTCCGCGACCTTCGCCCAGCGGTCGCCACGGATGCTGTAGCGGCCGACCCGGCTGGAGATCGTCTCGTCAGGATCAGGAAGATCGTCGGTCAGTCCGAAGACGTAGAACGGCGCCGCCACGAGGACGTGCGCCACCTGATCGATGGCGATCAGCAGCTTGACGATCACCCACCAGAGCCGGGCGAGCATCACTCACCTTCGGCGGGCTGGTCGTCCTGTTCGACGGGATCGCCGGTCGGGCGATCCACGAGGGCCGTGTCAGCAGCGATGCGCTGACGCTCTTCGTCCATGTCAAAGTCTTCGGGCAGGATTTCGCCCTCGACCATCAGGCTCCAGAACGTCTCTTGGCTGATAGCACCGGCTTGGAGTTCAGCGAGAAGCGCCTTCCGATCTTCCGACGACATGCGCGCGGGCACGAAATCGGTGTTCAGGGCGAACTTGATGAGGGTGTCGTCGTCTTCACCCGCCCACCACGAGACCCAATTCAGGGCGTCTTCGATCTTGCGGCTGACGGCGCGTGCGATGCCCGCGAGAACCGAGTTCTCGGACGACCGCCTGATCTGATGGGTTTCGGCTGCTTCGGCCGCCGTGCGCTCGCTGGCGAGGATGTTTGACCCGAGCTTGGCCATCTCGTCCTTGATGGTCCCGACAGCGTTCTCAAGCGTCTCCTGACCGTGGCCAGAGAACTCCACGAACTTGATCTCAACCGGCTTTTCCTTGGTGCTGTCTTGGGCGAACAGAACCGTGCCCGGATGGATCGAAAGACCGCCTTCGGGCTTCGGGACGTTGATCAGTGTGAGGATGGGCGCCGACGAATAATAGCGGCTGTTGTGGGCGTCGGCTTGGGCGTGGAACAGGTGGACGTTCAGCGAGCAGACGTCATCGAGCGGTCCCTTCACCGGCGAGAATGCGCGGGCCTTCGGTGTGCAAAGAACGAACGGAATTTCGTCGAGGGGTTTGCCCTTGCGAAGCGGAGTGATTGGCGCACTGGCCGTCCACTGGTCACCGATCAGGCGGTGAATGATGATGCGGTAGACACCTTGATCGAGGACGAGTTCTCGGACGGTCTCTGGATCATCAAGCAAGCGGACGCGAACGAGCGTCTGACGGTTATTCCAGACGCCGGGCGTCACTTCGAGGATCGATGACGCCATGTAGGGTGCGATAAAAGGACGGGCGCCCATGGCTTCCGCGTCGCGAAGATTTGCGGCGCCGGAGGCGGTCGGGTGATCGATCAGCATCCCGAGGAAGCCGGTCACCATGGTCTCGCTCAAGACCTCTTCGGCAAGGTCGTCGAGATCGTGACCAGAGCGCGTGATCGTCACGAACAGCTTGGCCACGCCATCGGGCGCTTCGACCGTGGCCCGCTTACGGGTGATCAGTCCAACCAGCCCGTCGTGGGTGCGGCTGGCGCCGGGGAAGAACGGCACCCGGTCGTTGTAGTTTTGGTATTCCTCCGGCGTCATGCCGTTGATGGCCGGGAGGTAGGCGATGCCAGCCGCTTTGACGGCATCCTCGCCAGCAACCATGTCGCGGTTGCGCTTCCAACGCTTGTGAGCGCGGGCGATTACTTCAGTGGGGAGGTTGATATCAAGAGACATGTCGTCTCTATTTAGGTTCTCACCACATTCCTCTTGCCCTCGTGACCTCCATTGAGGCTGGCTTATCTTGCTCGATGGTCATGAGTTCAGTGAGCGCCCAAACAAGGGCATCGAGACGGTCGGGCGAACCTTGCTTGGTTCGATTGTAGTCCAGCGTGAAGCTGGCCATCTGGTCTTCGAGTTTCTTGAATTCGCCGACGTGGCTGATCTGCCCACGCTCGTAGAGAGCGGAGATCGGTTCGGCGCGGATCGTCTTCCCGCGTGATGCCCAAACCGCCTTGATCGGAAGGTTCACGCCACCGGCTCGAAGTGTGGCCGCGACCATTTCGCCGCCTTGGTTGGCCTCGTAAACGATGCAATCGGCAGACCAGCGTTCGTAGACCTCTTTCACGCGGGCCGCCCATTGCTCCGGCGTTCCTCGCATGGAGGCGTCTTCGAGAATGTAGCCTTGGCCGCTCTCGTCGATACCCGCGACAATGATGCCGGTTTCGTCGCTTCCCGGCGTCGATTTAGCGGCCGGATCGACCGCGACGAGGATGCGGACCAGATCGTTCTTATCGACCGTCTTCACGCGCTTGGCGTCGATCAGGTCGATATTGAACAGGGCGCCGTCAACTTCGGTCTGCCACTCGCCCTGAACGAAGCGGCGCTGCTTCGCCGCCGACATGTTCTTCAGCGATTTGAGGTAGACGGCGGCAAGGTTCTCCGCGTTGTCGTGCGGATTCATCTGGAGCCAATCCCAATCAGCGGGATCGTCGAGCGGGTCACCGCTCTCCGGGTGGATGCTCTCGCGCCAGCATTTGTAGGTCCAGTGTTTGGAACTGGACGGGTTCATATCGAAAAGGAACTTCGGACGCGCCCATTGACCGTTCACGCCCTTGATCTTTTGGGCGAGACGGGTCGTCAGCATTTCGATGGGTTCGTAGGTCGGAAACTCGGATGCTTCGTTGACGTAGATCGTCAGAAATTCGAGGCCAAGGACGCGCTCCATTCTGGCGCCATCGTCCAGACCGAGGAACATCACCATCGAACCGTTCTCGTATTCGATGGTCATGTCTGTTTCGTTGATCTTGCACGACTCCAGAACGCCGGGATTGAACAGTCGGCTCATCTGGCGATAGGTCGCGCCTTGCCGGAAAACAGATCGACGAAGGCTGTTTTGAGTGGCGCGGAAGATGCCGGTCACGGAGCCGGGGACGAAGAGCGCCCGTTGCTCAATGTAGTGACACCAGCCAGCGGTTTTGCCGGAGCGTGACCCTCCAGCCGCAAGACAATAGGTAGCTGGTCCACCAGCCAAGTTCATTTGCTCAATCTGCTTTGGATTGAGCTTTGGTGATTCAGTCATCACCTATTTATTGAAGGTGGTCGTCAGCCCCGTAGCTTGGTGTCTGTCCAGCGGCAATCAACAGAATGTCCTTGATCTTGCCTTGCTTCTTTTGATTGTTGAGTTCGCGGATGAAGCTCGTCTGGAGGCACCGCGTGATGTAGGCGTGAGGGTTGTCGCTCTTGTTCTCGTTGAACTTGAGAACATTGAGAACGAGGTTCAAAAGCGCCTCTTGAACCATGTCATCGACATAGGTGTAGTTTCGCCAGTTGCCGCGTCGGGCGTAGCTATGCGCCATGGCCGTGATCAAGCGCGCGAGGGTGGGTGTCAGGCTCCCGGCGCGCTGGTGAGATCGGGCGGTCTCGCGGAAGGCCAGCTTCCCGGCGTCATCCCGATAGCTCCGATAGAGGATGAAGGGGTCAAAACTGACCTCGCCTTCGAGGTGCCCGAGGTTGCCTTTCCCGGCGACGGCGGCCCGAGGAAGATGGCTATCCGTGTCCAGCCTCACCGTGAGGTTCGGGATGGTGACCTCGCTAAGGTCCGAGACCGACACGTCAGGATCAACGAAGGCTGGCTCGATGATCAGGCAGTAAGAGAGCTTCGACTTCCAAATTTCTTGGAGCAGATCGGACTTGCGGACCTTCAACGGTAGGTCGTCCGATCAAGCTGAAAATGCGGCATGTCGCGGTTCTTGGCCGTCCAGTCGCCGCCCCACTCGATGCGGACCTTCAGTTCAGCCGCCGCTTGTTTCACCGCCTTGGCGATGGCCTCGAACTTGGCGGGCTTGGTCCAGTCCACCGGATATGGTGCGACGTCCACGGCATGGCCGAACCCGGTTCGAGGGTTGGCGAAATGGTTGCTGTTCAGCGTCCACGTCACGACCTTGCCGGGCTTGGTGCGACCTTGTGCGTAGAGTTCGGCCTGACGCTCCGGTGTGCGGACGCCTTCCGTGATGAGGAAGTCTTGGCTTGAGAGTTGAATGGCTCGCTCGAACACCCGAACAAGATCGGGGTGAACACCAGCCAGATTATCCTTTGAACGCTTTGAGAAGCTAAAGGATTTAGAGGATGATTTCGTCATCCTCTATTTAGATTAGGCGGGCCACGCCTCGTGGTTTGCGATGTCGATCTGACGAAGAACCTCAATGTCAGGCGCCGCTTGGATTTCCTCGACGATAGCCTTTTGAGCGTCGAAGCAGTCGTTGACGTAGTTGAAAGCGGCGTCAGCCAACGCGAGCAGAGCATCGCGGGAGATCGTGACGAAGACGCCCTTGCCCAGAGACCAGTTGATCGACGCCCGATCCGGGTTGCGCTGAAGACCGACCGCCGACGCGGTGAGGTTGGCGATGGTCACGGTGTCCAGCGGGACGGTCATGCCGTTGAAGCTGAAAGTCTGGAGCCGAGCTTCGCGGGTCTGGCTCACCGCGTGGATCATCGTCGGAACCATCACGACGCGATACGCCATCGGATAGCTCTCGATGGCCGCGACCACGGCGTCATAGTCGCTGACCTGATAACGGAAGACGATCTCATCCTCCGCGATCTCATAGCCGTAGTGGTTGGCCACGCCGGATTCAGCGATGATGAAATCCACGTTGTAGTGCTTGGGGAGAGTGCTGATCGAATTCATGTTTCTATTTATCCCTCACTGGAATGATGATCCTCGCGGCGCCTTGCGGTTCTCGCCTTGCGTGGGAAGCGAGCGTTGAACGACCAGTTGCCCACCGGCGCCCGACCCCGAGCGTCCGTTCATCCAGCCGCCCCCGCCCCCGCCGCCGGGGAAGCCGCCGTCAGAGAAGCGTTTGGTATGGCCGGAGTTGTTCTGACCGACGCCGCCGCCGCCTCCCAGCGGGTGGCTGTTGCCGTCCACCATGGCGCCGAAATAATCAGGGCAAGGCGTGGCCGCCGCCGCACCGGGACCAGCCGCCCCGCCGGTTTGATAGTTCCCGTCCGCGCCGTTGCCGGTCGGAGAGGCCGCGCCGCCACCGGCTCCGGCCGTGCCATACTGACCACCGACCCAACCACGACCGCCCGAACGGAGGTTCGTGCCGATGCCCGCGCTGGCTTGGCCACCAAGGTTAGCTGGAGCGTCGTTGTAATCGACCGGCAAGGGTCTCCAGAAACCAGCCCCGCCGCCCTTGGCGCGGAGAACGATTGTGCCGTTCTTGCGAACGATGGTGTCGCCACCGGCGAAGCCCTTGGCTCCAGTGTTGTCGATGCTGTTCAGGCCGAAGGCGCCACCACCACCAAGAACCATCTCGATCTGGTCGCCGCCGGTGACGGAGACGGTCGCGCCAGAGAAAGCTCCGCCCGCGCCGCCCATCCCGGAGTTGCCAGTGTTGGCACCCGCGCCGCCGCCTCCCGCGCCGTGACCGGCGAGCGTGATGCTCGTTTCGCCGGGCTGGACGGTGAAGGCGAAATTGCGGTCTGTATTCCACTCGCTGAAATGGCCGACGAACTGGAGGCCGCTCGTGCTCCCGAAAACCACGGGGAAGATCGGGCCAGAGATCGAGGCGATGCTTGGGCCATTGCCAGCGTCAGGGCTGACCGTTGGTGAGCCATTCCAGTTGCCGCCATCCCTGCGAGCGTAGAGCCGCTGGTTCCTGACTCGGACCTCGACGATGGAACCGGCCTCCATCGCGCCGATGTTCCCGTGGTTCACGTTCTGGATCAGAATGTCGCCGTTGTTCTGGATAGAGGCGTCGTTGACGCTCCAGCCGAGGGTCGTGCCCAACGGACGGTTCTTGTTCGTGACACCCATCGCGACGGTGCCAGCCAATTTCGTGATCATGACGCTGAACGAGTGGTCGCCGGTCGTGATGCCCTGCGATCCGAGCACCGACCCCGAAGCGTTGTAGCCACGGTTATGGTGGGCGACACGGTTCTCGCTTGAAAGGATGAACTCGTAGGATTTGTAAGAGCCAGTGTCCCACGTCGTGGTCAGAGGACCGCAAACGAAGGTCTCTTCGGACGGGACTGTAGGACCGGGATCAGGGGGAGTTTCAGAGACGTCAGTGATACTCAACGTCATCGTCTGATTGGTCGCGTTGCCAGCCGCGTCCGTGGCTCGCCAGATCACGACATACGAGGTCTTGGTCTCGTAGTCGGGCGTGACGTTCAGGGTCCAGTTTGAGCCGACGAGCGTGAACGCTCCGGCGTCGGCGCCGCCGACCTTGCTCCACGTCACGGCCTCGTTGGCGGTCAGGTTGCCGGAGGCATCGACTGTGTTCTCCGCGACCGAAGGGGTCGCACTGCTCGTGATCGTGGGAGGCGTCGTGTCGGTGTCAGCGACGTTCGTGACTTCGACGTGGAGAGCTTTTTCGCTCCAGTTGCCAGCCGCGTCGGTCGCGCGCACGGCGACGACGTAGACGTTGTTTTCGTCCGCATCGACCGGAGCCTCGAAATCTTTGGCCGTCATCGAAAGGGTGGACCCGGAGAGAGTGAACAACGCTTGGTCGTCGCCTCCCGCTTTCGTCCACGTCACCGCTTCGTTAGCGGCAAGCGTGATCGAGAACGTGGAGTTCTCCGCGACTGTCTGGATAGCCGAAGTGGTGATCGTCGGAGCGGTCGTGTCGGCCGCCGCGACTTCGTAGGTGATGCGGATTTGACCGCGACCGCCGTCGTATCCAACGCTCTGACCGGCGCCGCCGCCGCCGCCGCCCGGCGAGCCACCGTTCGACCCATAGCCGCCGCTACCGCCGTCCACGTTTGAGACGCCTTCCGACCCTTGTGCGGCTCCGGGGATGCTTCCCGAATTACCGCCTGAACCAGCGGTAGGTGCGGTTGAGCCACGGTTGGCGTTCCCACCGTTGCCAGACGGATATGCGCTCCCGCCGCCCCCGGCGGGGAATCCATAGCCAAAGGATTTGGCGGCATGGTCGAGACCGTTCCCGCCCGAATGCTTCACTTGGCCGAAACCCGCCGAAGCTTGTCCACCAGTTCCAACTGATGCACCGACGTCGCCGCCTTTCGCCATGATGGTCCCCAAGGTTTGGAACCAAGTGTCCCCGCCCGCTGACGAAGCACGATAAGGCGTGACTACAAGACCAAGGCCACCAGCCCCCACGCTGTAGCTCAACGATTGCCCCGGCGTGACCGAAAGGACGGAACGACTGTAGCCGCCGCCGCCGCCGCCTGTGTCGCCGTAGACTGCGCCGCCCCCACCAGCACCCCAACACTCGACAGTGATAGAGGTGACGCCAGCCGGGACGGTCCACGAGCCGGAACCGACCGCCGTAATCAGAACCGTAGGCATGCTTACGCGCGCACCACGAAGGCGATGTTCGCGAGAGCCGCGTCAGCCGTAGCCGGAGCTTCAATGTAGAGCATCGTATTCGCCGCGATGCTCGCGCTTGTGATCGAGATCGTGGCGAGCGTCGCTCCGGCCGCGAAGGTGATCGTTCCGACCGTGGAGCCGGAGGTCTTGTTCTTGATCGTGAAGACCGTCGAGGCAGTCGCGGCTGTGATCGCTTGAGCCGAGCAGTTGCCAGCCGTCAGGACACAAGCCAGCGGGAAGATCGCGCATCCGACGATCTCGCCGTTCGCGGGCTTGCCGGAGACCGACACCGACATGGTGCTGGAGAAAATGGATTGATAGGCGTTCGACGCCGTAGCGATGACCGGGCGTTGCTCATCGGTCATGAAGTAGATTTCGCCAACCTTCAGTTGGCTTTGAGCAGCGGCGGAAGCGATTTGTGCGCGGGTGCCACGCTTATGCTGGAAGGAAACGGCCATGCTCCTATTTATTCAGGGGAGCATGGCCGTTTATCTTGGTTTAGAACGTGCCGCCGTCCAGCGTTACGCCGTCGATGGAGCCGCCCGTAATCGCCACGGAAGCGGCGTTCTGGCTGGCGAGGGTGCCCATCGTCGGACGGTTCGACAGATCGTTGTAGGAACCCGACGTCGCGACGGTCGAGAACGCGGGCTTGTTGGCGATCACCGACCAGTCAGGGGTGATATCCGCAAGCTCGACGTAGGACGCTTCGGCGGTCTTCGAGCCGGTGTTGTAGACCCACCGGCGACCATCGGACGTGGTGACCACGGTGCCTTGGGCGACCGAAGCCTGTTGCGGAGCCGTCAGGCCCGCGATGTTCGTGGAGGCGACCACGACGATCTGCGAAGGTAGAACCGGGATGCGAGCCACGTCGAAGACGCCGCCGGTGATCTTGGAGGCGTCGAGGTTCGGGATGCGAGCCGCGTCGAAGGTGCCCGACGTGACGTCGGAAGCCGCGTGTTGGTGGACCGCGTTGGCCTTGCCAGCGAGAGCCGTCGCCAGTTCGGAATCCGTGGCCAGCGTGGCGAGGATCGCGTCCAGATCGGTGTGTGTGACCACAATGGCGTCATCGATACCGAAGGCCGAACCCGTCAGGGTGAGACCCGCGCCAGCCGTGTAGATCGCGCCTTCGGGCGCATCGACCCAAGCCGGGGCGCCAGCGGCGACACCGAGAATCTTGCCGGTGGACCAGCCAGCCGGAAGGTTGGCGATGAAGTCATCAGCGGCGAAAGCCTTGATCGAGGTCGCGTTACCGGCGCCGTCATCGCCGAAACCGACGTAGAGACGCTTATCGACCATGTTGTAGGCGACTTCGGCCGACTTGAGACCGGCAGGGGCGCCAGCCGCGCCAGTGACGCGACGCTTAAAGCGAAGGGTGGTTGCCATAGTTAGAAGTTTCCTCCGTCAAGGATTTCAGGGATTGAAGCGGCGCCGTCTTGGCCTCGTTCGCCGCGAGGCCCCGGAGGGCCAGCGATGCCGTCATGGTTGACGGAGATGAGTGTGCGTTCCGGGGTGCCGAGAACAACATCGGCATCAACGTAGTCGATGATGATCATGCGAAACCTCGTGCGAAGACGCGGCCATCGACAATGACCCGACCAGCAGCTTCGTCTTTGATGAAGTAATCGGCTCCGCGCGGCGGGATCGCCGCGAGATCGGAGTCCGTGAACGACAGAACCATGACATGCGCCAAGGTCTCATGACGGGCCAACGGGATCGTCGGACCACCCTGAACTTTGAACACGACCGACACACCAGTCATGTCACGCGGTGAACCGTTCGTCATGAAAGCGAAAGGCATGGGTTCCGCACCGGCACGGTGCAGATTCAAGACCTTTAGGGCGTCTGGAGTAATCGGCGAAGTCATCCATCTATTTAGGATGACTCGAAATCCGCCCTGATCTGGCTGGCTAATCCTCGCCAAGTAGAAAATAAATTTCCTGACTAACGGCCGATCTGACTGTTTGCGCCGCTGAACGTGAGGATTTCGGGGCGCTGGCGCGAGGATACTTGCCTTTCGATAGGTATTTGGTCGGATGCGCTGTCTATTACGTTCAGAATGCCCCGCTCGTCTTGGTGCCGTCAGTTGACGGCAAGCAGAGTTGGCGACATGCTTAGTTCATCGCTCACCTACAACGGCTAACTGCTATGACCACCCCAAAACCCGTCTATGAACTCGTCAGCAACCACAATGCGGACGAAGTTTCACAACTGCTCGAAACCAATGGCATCGACGCTCGTGTTATCAAAAGCACTTGCGGGCGCACGTTCATCGAAGCCGACGACTACAACGAGGAACTGAACGTCGTCTTCGGTTCCGCCATCAGCCTGACCCCGGCCTCGCGACCCAAGCGCAAGCGCGGGAGAAACATCGGGACTGTCGAGATCGTCGAGATTCTGAACGCGGACGGGTCGGCGGCCGAGATCGCCGAGGCGACCGGCTATTCGATCAGCACCGTGAAGCGCATCCTGCCATTGGGATCGCCGGAGAGCTTGGCCGACACATGGCGCATGGGCTTCCTGATGCACCGCCTGTTCGACGCCGGGATCATTCCCGACCGGTCACCAAAAGCCTTGTGGGACTTCCTTCCCGAAGACGGCGTGATCGGCGCCGTGATCGGTCTCCACCACTGGCGCAAGTGCAAGCGCGCCGTCCACAACATGCGCTCCAAGCTGGTCAGCATCGCGGACATGGAGCGCGAAGCCGCCGCTCGTGAACGGGAGATCGCCGGGATCAAGCTGCTGAACGGCTCCATGGAGCGTTTCATCAAATCCGGCGGTAGCCTGAACTGATGACCATGCTCGACGTGCCGACGAACTGGCGTCGGTGGAACGGGTGGATGGCTGGCAAGGGCCAGCCTGACCCGGAAGAGGGCGTGATCCTGATGCTGAACCCCGAATGCTCTGTGCTGGTCACAGAGGCGTTCGAGATCAGCGAAATGCGGGACTGGATCAGGTCGCACACCCGCTCGCGGGTCCAGTTTCACGGGCGATGGGACTTCACCCGGTTCGCCTACCGGATCGAACGCGAACTGATCGGCCTGAACCTCTGGTTCGACGATGAAGACGAAGCATTCCACGCGAAAATGAGATGGGGCTGATGGCTCGCACAACATGGATTGAGGGTCAGATCGCCCTCTTGGATCAGGCCCTCGACACCATCGAAAGGTTGGTCGCTCTGAATTCGGCCGACGCCGATGAGGCCGCAAACCAGATCACGATGGTAGCGGTGCCCGGCATCCTGAAAAGCATCCGAGATCGCTCTGTTGGCCCGGCGCGAGATTCCTTCGTCGCTGAACTGGAGCAGCGCATCGCCACCCGGCTCTCTGAGATCGGGAAGGCCCACGGCATGACCATCGACATGGCCACCGTCCACGAGAGCGAGATCAGCACCGATCCAAAGGATTGGATGATCGCAGAGAACGGCGCTACGGCTAAGGCTGGAGGATAACTAAGACCATGATCAACATCATCTTTGCCGGGGCCTTGGCCCTGATTTCTGCGGACCCCTTCGAGTTCCGTGGCGAGAATACTTCAACCGTGGTGGACACGGCCAACAACCCAAATTGCATGACCGACGACGGGATCGTGTCTTGCGCTCAGGTCGCCAGCGTCGCCGGTGTCGAGGGCGTGATCTATTCGAGCGCCTATCACGAGGGGCGCCTGAACGGTCTTTTGGGTCAGTTCCGCGAAGAGCACTTCCTGACCCTGCTTCGGGCCTTCACTGAGAAATACGGTGAGCCAACAATGTCCAAAGAGGAATGGCGGAATCGCGCGGGTGCGTCCTTCGACAACACTGTTGCGACTTGGGCGTTCAGCGACGGGACGCTCACGCTCAAGCAGATCGGGAGCCGGATGGGGAACGGGAGCTTCCGGTTCACCGCCACAGTGAATAATCCCCCGGCGTCGGCACCCAAGGTCGATTTCTGAGATCGTCCGTGGCGTAGGTGAGCGCCTTCCGCCGCTTGTCCCGGCGGGCCACGGACATGCGGAGGCCCGGCGTGAGTGTCCCTCGCCGGGCCTTTTGCTTGCCTATCGTGGAGGCGGGATGACCTCGATGAGGGTCTGACAGTGGACGAAAGCACACGTCACCAGACGCGAACCGTCTTCGAGGATTTCCATGGTGAACATGCCTGAATTGCAGTTCTCGCAATGCATCATCAGGGCGCCGTCATTACCATCATCGTCATCATCGGGCGGAAGGGCGAAGTGACTGATCATGCCAGCCCCCAACCGCGCTTGTTGACCGCGATCCACGCGATCAGATCGTCCACGTCGTCGCCGGTCTCTTTGGCTCCGCGTTCAAGGAACTCCGAGACCCGCTCGTCATCGGGATCGTGACCCGACAATCCGAGGGCGGTCATCGTCCGCGCGATGGCGAAAAGCTGCTCCGCGCGCATGGCCTCGTAGGCGAGGATTTCGTCTCTGGTGAACATCAGGCGTCACCCGGTTTCGTGACGACCTTCACGTCCACGCCGTGGACGGCCTTCATCAGTTTGACCTTGAGCCGGAACGTCGGGGTGATCGTCGCGGGAGATTTGAAGTCCTCGACGATTTGGGTCCGGTCTTGCAGGACGTATTCGAAATCCGGCCGGTAGTCGCAGACCTTCACGCCGTTGACGGTGATCCGGTAGCTGGTCTGACGCTTGAGGTCGCTGATCTCGCCAGCCTCTTGGCGAGCCTTGAGCACGGTGTAGCGAGCGGCCTCGCCCTTACTGTCGAAGGTCATCCCGTCGATCACGGTTTTGACGTTGTTGAACTTGCCGCGCTTCATGCCGGGTGCCAGTCCGTGCGTGGGCGCGGCTTCGTCGTGAGCGTGTTGCCCAGATGCCAGTGACCGCATGCGCGGCACTCGAACGCTTCGAGCGTGACCGACGCCGATCTCTTGTAGCCGTTCCGGTTCTTCATGGCGGCGCCCGCCTTGTTGGCCTTGGCGCGGCTCATGTAGGCGATCTTGCCGGTGCGTTCGCAGAACTGGTGATCGCTCATCAGATCACCGTCCGCTTGAACAGTTCGATCAGGATGAGGCTTTCGCCGATGTTGGCGTTGCCTGAGAGGAACAGGTCTTCGCCGTCCTCGTCTGGCTCTTCGAGTTCTCCGATGATGAGCAGACGTTTGTATTTCCGCCCCTTCGCGCCTTCCAGAACGACGTCCGGGTCCATGCGGAAGTGCTCGCCGGGATCGACGAGCGTCAGGTATTCGACGTTGGTGTTGGCGTCGTCCGTCATTGGCCAGCCTCGCGGAAACAAGCCTTGGCGTCTGAGCCGGAGTTCATGGCCGTGCGGACGCAATCGTAGACGTCGAGCACGGTGTTCAGACGGTCGCGGACCTCGTTGTAGGCGCGGTCGGTCGCCATGCTCTCACGGATCATCCCGTGAAGGTCGGTGGCGACCAGCGGCGGGAGGTCTTGAGCGCGCTGGTTCAGGGGCGCCGGGAGAGCGGGCATCTGGACAGGCGTCGGGGTGACGGGGACCGGTTTGGTGATGCAGCCGGAGAGCGTCAGGGCGACGGTCGCTGTGAGGATCAGGCGGATCATTTGCCCGCCTCCAGAGCATGCACCCGGCGTTGGAGATCGCGGATTTGAAGGGTAAGTTGAGCTTGACGCTCAAGACCGAAATAGCGGCCGGTCCAATACTCTTGAACGTAATCAAGGATCGTCGTGCGGGCCTTGGCCTCGTCTTCTTCGTAGAACAGTTCCGGCCACGTCAGACTGCGGCAAAACACGGCCACGAAATGCTGGCCAAGCCGGAGACCGTGGGTGTCGTCTTTACGGCCGTCAAAGAACGCTTTGAGCGTTTCGCGATTGAGGGTTTGAGGCCAGAAATACTCGTAGGGGTCGATAGGGTCTTCGTTCACTGATTACGGATGCGGTTTCGGAGGGCGAGGATTTCCGGGGTGATCTCGCAGTTGGGTTGCGCCGGGAGAGCCTGTTCGACCTCTCGGACGATGACTTGCTCACGGTCGCGGCGACGGGCTGCGAGATCGTCATATCGACGACCGGCGTCAGCCAGATCGGCTTCGAGCTTTTGGGTGGTCTTGGCGTTCGCCTCGTTGACCTTGGCCAGAGCGTCGGCGTGAACCTGACGCTCCGATTGCTGGCCAGCTTGGTAGGCGTCCGACCTGATCTTGTTGATCGTCAGGACGCCGGTGGCGATCAGGATGATGGCGAGGATCGCGGCGACGAGCAGCTTGCCTTGAAGGGTCATTTCCGAAGCCCCTTCCAAAGAACCTCGACCAGAGCATCCACGTCAGGATGGTTGCCGAGGGTCTGACGAAGTTTCTCGCGGGTGACTGACGCCCGGTAGCGACCCGACGTCACCACGCCACGGCGAAGGGCGTCGTTCAGCGAGCCGATGGGGACGCCGGTCTTCTCCGCGACGTCACGATAGGTGAGGCCGTCATCGAGCGCGGCTTGAACCGGCGCCCAATCGCGCGGTTCGCACCGGCGCGTCACCAGCCCCAGCTTCTTCGCGTATTTCCAGACGGAGACTTCCGACAGGCCGGTGCGCTCCGCAACTTCATCGCGGGAGACGCCCTGTTCGAGCAGCTTCATCGCTTGGAAGCCGCGCATGGTCAGACGCTCGCCGCTCATCGACCGTCCCTCATTTCGCGGGGCGACCAGAACAGGAAGCAGTCAAATCTCCCCGGTCGGTTGTCAGCGATGACGGTGTATTGGACGCGGCGGATCATTGACCCGAACCCTTCGGCTTGCGCTTGCGGGCGGGCTTGATGGTCGGGACGCCATTCTCTTCGACGATGGTGGTCTGCCGGGCATCATCGTTGGCGCGAAGGCGCTCGATGATCTCGTCAGCCTTGGCGATCATGTCGCTGACGGCTTCGTCACGGGCTTGGTTGACCTCTTCGATGGTCGGGCGCGCGGGCGTGAACTTGATTTCGCGCTGACGGAGGGCGCCGTTCTCGTTCAGAAACACGACGAACGGAGCGCCGCCGTGGAACTCTGAGAAATCGCGGACGAACTGTTCGAAGTCAGGGTGTTGGTCCGGTGCCGCGATTTTGGTCGCGGACTTACCCGTGAAAAATGATTTGAGAGAGGAAAGAATGTTCATGTGAGTATCCTTGAATAATAGAGTATCAATGCTGACAGTTCTATTTATTTCGGGATGCTCAAAAGCTGCTTTTAGCGATCATTCCAGAAGGTTTTGAACAGAACGGCGTCGCGATCATTGCGGAAGGTCAGGGTGAAATCCGCCCAATCACCCACGGTCTCTTCATCGTAGAGGCAAGCCTCGTGAAGGTTGAACGAGACGGAGTTGTCGAAACACCAGTTCAGCGCCTCGCGGATGGTGGCGCGGTCGCCAGACAAGCTCACAATGTAGGAAATGGTCAGGCGGGACGATGGTGTGTGGTTCATGCCGGTATTTATCCGGCGCCCTCACACGTCGATCTTGAACCCTGACCGGGGATCGTAGGCTTCGAGCGTCATCCGACCATGGCAATGGAGGCGCGGGCACCGGGCGGACTTGCCCCATGGGCTATAGGCGCGGCCACGCTCTCGGATGATCTTCTGAGGGTCGGCCGCGATCTCAAGGCGACAGACGTGGCAACGGAGCGTCAGGCTCCAGTCGCGGCGCACCATGTCATGGATGGTCGGCGCATAGCCCGCCCAATTCTCGCGGGTCCAGAAACGGTATTTCGGATTGTGGCCCATACCGTCGCCATAGCGTGGAATCAGACGATAATGTTCCACATTTGTTCACGGTCTTGTGGATGGTCAGACCAGACCTTTGCGCTGGAGGGTCCGATAGCGTTTCGCCCACCATGCCGTGAACGCCCCATGATCCTCGTGGAGGCTCTTGGAGACGGCTTCGGCGTGATCCTCCGGTCGAAGGGTCTCATCCCATAGCTTGAAGCGCTCGATCCACTCGCCCTTGTGGCTCAGGCGACGATGAGCGGGACCGTTCGGCCGATGCTTGAACGCAATGTGGCCGGTGCTGTCGTCATGAGGAAGCTCGTCGCCGAAATAGTGCGTCTCTTCCTTGATGAGGTCCGATGCGGCGGTGCGGAGCATGGTCTCGTCACGCTCGTTGTAGACCCTGACGAACACCTCTCCGTTGTGGGGATAGGGGCGAATGACCGCATCAGGCGTCAGGATGCCCTTGAGCATCGTCTCCACACCCTCTGGATCGTCGGTGCGAAGCTCGAAATAGACGATCTGGTGAAGCCGCATTTGGATATGCCTCTAAAATGGCTCTGGAGGGGGTTCAGACGGCCGGTTGCTGTTTCTGGCGTCCGTATGCCCGAGACACCGCGATGGGCGTCCACGAAGCCCCACGGGGCGTTTTCTGGCCCATATGGTTCAGGTGGTCCGCGATCTGCTGGAGAGTAGCGCCCTGACCCTTCAAAAGGGTGATCGTGGGGATGACCTTCGAGGCATGCTCGTCGGCCTTGGCCTTACGGCTCTGAACGCCCCTCGCGCTGTCGGCGCCGGTGAAGGGTTTGGCGGGGCCAAGCTTGGTGATGACGTTGCCAGCCTTGGAGACATGGTGCCCCTCGCGCTCGATACGGTCCTTGATCGCTTGGAGGCCAGCCTTGGTGCGAGCGCTGATCGTTTCCCGCTCGTGTTGGGCGAACACCATCATCATGTGGAGGGTCATGTTGTTGGCGTCGGGCATATCGGCCGCGACGAACTGGACACCCTCGTTCTGGAGGGTGAGCAGGAACAGCATGTCGCGTGACAATCGGTCGAGCTTGCCGATGAGCAGCTTGGCGCCAGTGGACTTACAGAGGGCAATGGCCTTGGCGAGTTCAGGACGGTCGGAGCGCTTGCCCGACTCCACTTCCTCGAACTCTGCCAAGACCGTCCAGTTACCGCCGTTGAGGTAGCGTTCGACCGCTGCTCGTTGGGCGTCCATGCCAAGGCCCCTGACGCCCTGTTTGTCGGTGCTGACGCGGTAGTAGGTGACGAATGATCCGTTCATGAGAACTATTTATCATAACGCTGACGTCCGTCACAATAATGATATCAGATGAAGCCGCCGTGCTTCTCTGGATCGTAGTTGATGACGATCTGTCGTTGATCGACCTGAACCTTGTCGCCGTATGTCGCGCGGTTGTTCACCTTGGCCATCTTCTCCAGCACTTCGACGATCAGGCGGGCGCGGCCGACTTCCAATGATGGGTCGCGGGCGACCTCGATCATCTCTTCGAACGATTGGTCGGCGTTCAGGCGACGAGCCTGATGAAGACGCTCTCCATAGACTTCGGGAGCATCATAGACGCGCTGGCGCACGAGCGCCGCGCTGATACCAAGGTCGGCGCATACGCCCTTAACCGTCTCTCCAGCGGCGACCCGTGCAAGAACGGTCTCCATGTGAGCGTCGGTGACATTCCGATTGTGCGGCGCGGGTGTCTGGTTGAAATCCGCGATGACTGTCGAGATCGCGTCACGACCGTTCGCAGAGGCCAGCGCGACAGCCTTGCGTTCCGCTTCGGTGAGCTTGGGCTTGGGCGGGCGCCCGCGTTTCTTGGGTTCTTTAGTCGCCATGTCGATATTTAGCGTAAGACGGATGTAAGGCTTGCCTTACATTCCAAACCGTGGCGAGTCAGTGGCTTAAGCCTTTGCCGGTGCGGTCGCGGTATGTCGCGAAGACGCCGCATTAAATCTTCGGCGGGGGATAGTCTCTATCGACCCTTGGTGTTTGGGGTGAACTGGCCCTTGGAGAGCCGAGTTCTTCAAACTTCCCCCAAACTGTTGCTGTTCCTTATAATACTATAAGCAACTGCATTAGTTTGGGGGACTTTTTATCGTTTATCGATATGTCCCTCTGACTTCCCCCAAACTGTTGCTGTTCCTTATGAGAGAAAGATATGGCGCGTATCTGAACACTGTGGATAAATAGATTTCGGTGGAGGCCAACGAGGGAGTCATGAACCTCGTCAGCATTTTCACTCGGTTTTGGCGCGGTCTCCACCGCATAACCTTATAGCCGGGTGTGGAAACCGAAGTGAACTACTCTGATTTTGAGGCATTTGCCTCCCAACATCTGACGAAGCATGAGTTGCGCCAGTTTGAGCGAGCCTTCGCCGACCGTGCAAACCGCACCCTCTTCCTCGACCGTTTCGTCACCCCTCAACTCTACCGTCCTGACCTCGACGCCTATCTGGCGGTCGATCAGAACGAGTTTGCGGATGGTCGCAACCACTATGTCGCCCAAGCTCTGACGGAAGACCCGTCGCTCGACTGGAGCCACCAGACCTATTTCACCAACGCCATGCGGATCGACCATGCCCCGGAGGCTTGGGTCGATGACAAGGGACGAAACCGCGAACGGTTCGTCCGACCGATGGAGCGCGTTGTGAAGGGTCTCTCCCAAGCCTTCACGTTCGAGTTCGACCAACCCGACCTGACGTTCTTCAAGACCCAACTCTCGTGGATGCGATCCTCGAAGCACCCGACCGATTGCAAGATCGGGGAACTCTACCGAGAACTCTCTCGTTACTGCGATTTCGAGGGCATCACCGTCGCATGGTCGGGCAACAAGTCCTTCCATATCCACGTCGTGTTCTCGACGTCCCTGCTGACGGTCACGGAAGGGTTCCGCAACGGCTTCATGAGCCATTGGACGAAGCTCTATCCCATCGTCACGGGCATCCTGAACCCCGGCATCGACCCGGATATGGGCATGAACCAGCCGGAGAAGTTTCGTCGGTTGCCCGGAGGAACGCGGACCCTTGAGAAGACGTCCGCCATCGGCATTCCGGCCCGTTCCCATGTTCCTCAACTGGTGATGTGGGAAAAGTGGCTCGACCGTGCCCCGAACGGCTCCCAAGCATCGTTTTGGGATAGGACGCTCTTCATCGAGAGCAAGCCGCATGTCGCCAAGGCGCGTTCCGGCAAGGCCGTGACGGCTCTGGCCAGCCTCAACCTGAACAGTCCTGAACTGACGTTCTGTGGCGAGCGTCTTCGTGACGTGTTCAACGGCGAGACCGTGTGGCCGCGTTTTGATCATTGGACGGTCAATGATCAGACGGGCGAGCTTCGAGCCAAGTTCACCAACGACTTCACTGACCTCACGCCTGACAGCTACATGGACCTCGATTGGAAGTCCGTGAGCATGGTCGGGACCGGCCGTGGTCTGTCCAACCGTTCGGAAGTGACCCTCTCCAAAACCCTTGGCGAAATGATCGTGGATTGGCTGGACGAGTATCAGGCCATCCACGGCCGCGTCCGCACGGAAGCCGAGCAGAGGTTCGCCGAACAGGTGACGGATGGCGCATCCGGCGCCCGCGAGATCGCGCGCATCCTCTTGGGTGCGGTGCGGGACGAAGAGCTTGCGTTCGTGTGCGCGCCGGAGGGCGTGTCCAAGACCACCAGCCTTTTCAAGAACCACCAGCGGATCGCCGGTTGGCTGAAGGCGTCCGAGCAGCCGGAGGGCGTGATGTATGCCTTTGGCGACTACAAGAACGCCCAAGAGAAGGCTGACGAGTTCAACGCCCGCGCCAACTCCAATCTCTACCACGCCGTGGTGCTGCGTTCGTTCGACCGGACCTACAAGGACGTCTGCCAGTCGCTTGGCGTGACGCCCATGAGCCTGACGGACGCCGCCTATTACGGCGCCCCGAATCTTTGGACGGCCATCGAACAGTATCAGCCGACCGTCATCGCAGAGTTCGCCCGGCTCCACGACGCCATGTGGACGGCAGTTGGAAATCGTCAACCGGTGTTCTTCACCGTTCACGCCGTCGCGTCGAAGTGGGCGATGACTTCACCGTCGCGCCTCATGTGGGCGCCATCATTCTGGACAGGCCAGCGGGATGGCGAGCACACCCGTCTTTGCCGAAGCGAAATGGTCTTGGGTCTGCTGATCCACGATGAGGTGAAGGCCGACAATCTGGTTGCGGCCTATCCGAAAAGCCTTGTGGATTGGGTCAAGGCCATGACGGATAGCAACGTCGCCGTCTGGCACAACGACAACTCCACCGCCGTCGCCCGCTACAACGATTTCCACGCTTTCCAGAATGCGAACGGCGGGCCGTTCCTGAACGGTGTTCAAACCAAGATCACGTTCGAACAGGCCACTGACGTCTACATGACGGCGAATTTCACGGATTGGGAGATCGTAACCACCAAGGACAGCGGCGAGTATGACGCCGGGTCCGAGAAATCGATCTATGGCGACCGCATCGGTAAAGAGTGGTGCTTGCGAGAGCGCCGGTGGCCGCTCGACACAGCCAAGCGCACGGTCATCCTCACGACCGAAGCGGTGCCCTTGAAGATCGCCAAACGACTGAACGACACGGGCGTCATCCCTTGGACGATCTACGACCTCGACACGCCTCGCATCACCCGCGACACCGTTGAGACCTACCCGAAGAAAGCGGTCACCTCGAATGGACTGATGAAGCTTTGCGCCGGATGGCGCGCGGCCAATCCGACCCATTTCATCGTGAGCAACAAGGTCAGCGCCATTCCTGACACCATGACCCACGCGGCGGCGCGCGGGTCCAACAAGCTCATGGGAGAGACGATCTGTCAGACCATGACCTACTGTTCGCCTGACGAGTTCGAATATCTCGAAGCTCTGAACGCATGGTGCGAAACCGACGACCTGATCCGTCACCGCCATATCGACGAGTTCAACCAGACCGCTGGTCGCAACCTTGGTTTCCGCAAGCGCGAGGGCGCCCGTCATATCCTGCTCGTGAACCGCAACCTTTTCGAGCGCCTGACCGGCGAACCGAAGACCCGCATCCGCTACGCCATGGAACTCGTCCTGACCCGCACCGGTAAGGAAAAGGCCAAGGCGACCGGTAAGACCACGTTCGGCTCCGTGCCCGCTGGTCTCGTGCCGGATAGTCAACTCAAGCTGATGGCGCTTGCCGCCAAGCTCACCGAACAGAAAGCCGCCTGATGAACCTCCCGCCGAAAGACCTGACCCACGAGGGTCAGGCATGGAATCCTGACTACTCGTTCAGTGAAGTCCAAGACTGGTTGCGCTCGACCGGATTCAGGAAGGCCAACACCCATATGACGGTTCGACGCGACGACCCGGAGGACAACGACGACCTCACGGCGTCGGTGGACCAGACCGTTTGGCAGTGTTGGAAGAACGGAGACGTTGAGGTCGCGATCTGCAAGTTCACGACACAGTTCATCGCATTTCAGGGCGAGAGCGAAAGCCCTTACACCATCCTCCAGACGAACGATGACGCGATCTTCGAGGCGTTCGAAAAGAGGTTCACGCGGGTCGCGACGCCCCTTGAAAACGATTTCCTGTTCTACGCCCGTATGATGGCCGCGACCCCCAGCGACGACGACACCTTGGTTCATGGCTTCCGCCACTATTTGGCGAGGGTCGCCCACGCCGTGGGAATGGTGGTCATCGAGACACCCGAACAATGGCTGGTCATTCGAGAGCCAACCCGCGCCCTGCTCGAAGAGTATCCCGACCTGACCGAGTTTTTCGCGGAGATGGAAATCGAGTTCGAGAGCCATTGCACTGACGGTCCCGACTGGTGGTCGGAAGCCGCCTAAAATCGCGAAAATCGGCCGCTAAAGCCGCCTGATCACCATCACAAGATAACTATGACTATGAGCCACATCGTCACCCTGACGTTCACCCAAGACGTCATCCAAGAGCATATCGACCGCCATGGCGGCGCCATCGTTCCTCTGAACACGGAGGCCGAAGCGTGGTGCAAGACCGATTGCCAAGGGGCTTGGAAGTTCGTGAAGCTCCCGGTCGAAATGGGCGAACCTGTCGTGTTCATCTACGAGTTCGAGAGTGACCGGGACGCGACCCTCTTCGCCGTATTCCACGACGGGACCACGATCTAACCGGGCTTAATCCGCCATCCACGGGGCTAAATAAACCGTGCGTATCATCGACTATTATAAGGAAGAGCAAGTCTCGATCACCAACACCCATAGACGCCAGCATGCGCGACGCTACTGGCTTAGGGCGGTGATCGAGACGCTCCACGAGCGCGCCATTACCAACGATGCGCTACCGGTCCAAAAGGCCACCGACCTTCGCACGGTGCGTTGTCTACCGTTCTGGTGGGCTTTGTCAGACGACGAGCTATACGAACTCCGCGACTATCTCCGGCCCTACTTCAAACGCTCCGAGAACCGGGGCCAGCCTCTTTAAGCTGCGTCCAGAGCGGCGAGATCAGCGGCCCAAGCGTCCATCATGTCCTGACCGCCGACGCGGCCCGCATACCATTCATAGTCGCTGACCGGCCGCGCCCCGACGCGCTTTTGCTTCGGAAGGTCGGCTTTGAGCCGGTAGCGGAGGACGTAGACCGTATGGTCCTTGAAATGGATCATGACGTTGTGGTTCGGCGTCATGGCGATCTTATCGACCAACGCGGCCAGAGCCATGTTCAACCGTTGGCGAACCTCGCCCGGCTTATCGGCCTTAGAGAGTTGGTCGAACGCCGTGGTCAGGTCGCTCTGGTGTCGTGTGAGCGGCGCCGCCTCGCTGGCCAGACGTTGTTGAAGGCCGTCCAAACGGCTCTGGACGCTCTCCAGTTTGGCCTCTTCGTCGGCCAACGCCTTCGACATGGCGGGTGACCGTCGCGCCAGAAGCTCGCTCATGAGGAAGTCGATGTTCCCTTGGGTCGTCTCCAGATCACGCTTGGCCGAGGCAATCTCCGATTGGAGGCCCCGGAGCCGGGCGGACGCGGTGTCGTCGCTCAACTGGATTTCGCTGACCGTTTTGATGACCGCTTCCTCAAGTTTGTCGTAGTTGAAGCCTCGCTTGTTCGCGCAAACTCCGGCCTTGGACCCATAGCAGCGGAGGTATCTGATCCCGCCCGCGTGGGTCACGACCATCCGCCGCCGACACACACCACAAAGAGCCAGCCCCCGGAAAATGTTGGACGCGCCTTCGGCCCTACGGCCTGACCCCTCGCCACCGAAGCGGCGCGATTTGATCAAGGCTTGAGCCTTGAAGAACGTGTCGGGGTCGATGATCTGCGGAAAATAGTCAGGGACAACCGGGCCGACGATCTCGCCTTTGGATCGCGGCTGATACTCGCCCATGACGGCCCGGTTGCCGAGAATCTTCGAGATCGTGGCGGTGGACCATTCGAGATAGGTGTCTGAACGTCCGTTCCCCCATGCGGGAGACTCCGGCATGGCGTTCAGTGTTTTGGCGATCACCGAACACCCATGACCGGCGAGACAGAGATCGAAAATCTGGCGAACCATATCGACCCGTTCGGGACGCTCTGACCGATCTTGGTTGAGCCAGCCGGGGAGAGCCGTGGTCATGTTCACGCCCTTGGCTCTCGCCCGTTGCCAGTTGTCGGCGGTGCGAACGGATTTCTTGGCGCTTTCGTCATGGGCGCCAGCCATCTTCGCCAGCGGTTCGATGATCCGTGTCCACTGGTCATCGAAGGTGGCGTCGTTGAGCCGAGCGCCGTCCGCCACGGTGATGATGGTCACCCCGGCATTGGTGAAGGTGCGAAGCTGATCCCACGCCCTCATGACTTTCTCGCGGGACATGCGGTCGATCATTTCGACAAGGATGATGTCGCCCTGACCGAGATCGCCGGAGGCGACCCGCTTGAGAAGCTGACCCATCTTCCCGCGAATGTGGACGGCGTGGAACGCGGACTTGGCGCGGTCGATCAGGGGAGGCTCTGTGATCGCCAGCCCGTGCGCCTTGGCGTAGGCTTCCGCCATCTCCACCTGACGCTCCACGGACGTTCCGTGGCTTTGTTTTGAGCCGGAATAACGGGCGTAAATCAGGACTTTCATAGCCCCCGTCTACGCGACGCGGTTATTTTGTCAAACTGTCGCGGCGTGGATGCAGGCGGTCGGCATGGTCAACGACCACCAGACGACCTGCTTCCGGCATGGGGAGGTGGGCAATATCTGATTGGCGGCGTTGTGTAGAGGTCAGCGTTCGACCCGTTGCGCACCTTGGTGTGCGTTTTCACCTTCGTCATCCTCCGGCGAGCGCAGCGAGACCGGGGGACCCAGCGGCGCCGAAGGCGATCTGTTCACGAGAGATGTTCGACCATCGTCTGCGCGACAGGTTCGCGCTCTCGCGCGCCGCTGGGTCCCCCGGTCTGCGCCGCCGAGAGCGGCTTGCCGGAGGATGACGAAAGGGAAGAAAACGCCGCTCTAGGGATCGCCGCCTTCGACCCGTAGCGGACGAACAGGGGCACGGGTAAAGACAGCGCATGTTAGATTTCCGCCCTTCCACCCCCTCCGATCTGCCTCGCGTTATGGATATTTGGCGCGCAGCCGTTGACGCTACCCACGACTTCCTCGCCCCAAGCGACCGCGCTGCAATCGAGGCTGAGGTTCTGGAATTCTTCCCGCAGGTGTCTCTGCTTCTTGCTGTCGATAGTTCCGATGCGCCGCTCGGGTTCATGTTCTTGCATGACGGGCATCTGGAAGCGCTTTTCGTGTCCCCCGATCATCACGGCAAAGGCATTGGAAAAGCCCTCATCTGCAATGTCCTCGGCGCACATCCAAACCTGACGGTCGATGTGAACGAGCAGAATCCGAAAGCCCTCGGCTTTTACGAACATCTAGGCTTCGAACGTGTCGGGCGATCTGCTCTAGATGGTCAGGGACGCGCCTATGCGCTCATACATCTCCGCCGTGGCGCTGATAGCTGAGAGGTCCGCTTCCCACCCTTGGCTGACATTCAGAGTGTCCGCTTCCCGCCACGCCTATGCGATCAGAGGACCGCCTTCCGCCCCGCGCCGGTTCGTGGCACTGACGCGCGATGAGCCCGCCTAAACCTGCCGCCCCCAAGATTGTCCGCGCCTTCCCCACCCTGGCGCTGGAAATGCTGGCGCGCGAGGGCGGAAACGGCGGCCACGTCTGCGGCGTCGACGAAGCCGGGCGCGGACCCTGGGCCGGACCCGTGTCGGCGGCGGCGGTGATCCTCAATCCCGACGACCTGCCGCCCGGCATCGACGACTCCAAGGCCCTGACCGAGAAACGCCGCGCCGCGCTGGAGCCCGAGATCAAGGCCCGCGCCCTGGCCTGGGGCGTCGGCTTCGCTTCGGTCGAGGAAATCGAGGAACTGAACATCCTGCACGCCACCGGCCTGGCCATGTGTCGCGCCGTCGAGGCCCTGAGCATCAAGCCCGCCATCGCTCTGGTCGACGGCAACTACCGCTTCAAACTGCCCTGCGACGTGACCACCGTGGTCAAGGGGGACAGCCTGTCCCTGTCCATCGCGGCGGCCTCCATCCTGGCCAAGACGGCGCGGGATCGGCTGATGATCGAGCTGGATGGACAATACCCCGGCTACGGCTTCGCCAGCCACAAGGGCTACAACGCCCCCCTGCACCAGCAAGCGCTGAAGGCTCTCGGCCCCTGCCCGGCGCACCGGCCCAGCTGGGCGCCGATCAAGGCCTTGCTGGAAAGCGCCTAGCCGCTGGTTGCGCCCGCCACCAGCAGGCCCAGGATCACCACGACGGCCGCGATCAGCGCGAACAACAGCCAGTTGGGCAATCCGCCCGACGACTGTCGGCGAGGCTCTGAAGGCGAGGAATTCGAACGTTCGGTTGATGCGCTCATGGCACCGGTAACCTGATCAACACCCGATGGTTCCGCGATCAGGCGGCGACCGGCAGGCTGAGGGGTTCCGGGGTCACGACAAACAGATGCTCGACATTGCGCAGGCGACCGACGGCGCCGACCTTCTCGCCCTTGCGATTATGGATGCCGATGCGGGCGCCGACATAGCGGGGGCGCGCAATCTCGACCACCTGGACATGACCGCGCGCCGACAGCATGGCCGTCAGGTCGTCGCGGCTGAGATAGCCCTCGTCGTTGAAGCTGACGATCAGGTTGGGCGTCTTCAGCCGCTCGACCACGGATTGCAGGGCCGGGCCGATGCCGGGGCGGCTGTTGAAGGGACTCTTGCGGGTCCGCACGTCCACCCGCTTGTTGGCGATCCCATAGGTCTCGGGCTTGTCCCACAGCACCAGGCTTTCCCAGCAGTGGTAGTTGGCCAGATAGGAATGCTGGTTGTAGGGCGGGTCCAGGTAGACCAGGTCGGCCTCGACCTGATCCGCGATCTCGACCGCGTCGCCTTGCGTCGCCCGGCAAGCCCCCGCCGCCACGCCGGGCAGCAGGTCCGGCAGCCTCAACTCCAGCGGCTTCAGGGCGCGCGGCGCCCAGCGCTTCATATAGGCCATCTGCAGACCCGCCGTGGAATCCACCCGGTCCGCCGCCTCCATCAGGGCGACCAGAACCACGGCCTTCAACTCCGGTTCCAGACCCATGGCCTCGATGCGCGTCCGCATGACGTCGATCCGGGCGCCGTTGTCTGGGTGGAAGAAGCGGGCGTCCTCGCAAAAGGCCTTGGTGAACCAGCCGGCCTCGGGCGTCAGGGTTCGCAGCTCCGCCAGAACCGTCTCGGCCTTGTCGGTCCAGCGTTCCCGGTCGGCCTGGACATAGGCGGTGGCCAGCGTGTGGGCATAGGCGTTGTGATCATTGGACCAGACGCGGAAACCCTGCCCCTTCAAGGCATGGCCGACCCGGGCCGAGCCGGAAAACAGATCGCAGACCGTCCCGCCGTCCGGCAAGGCGGCGCGAACGGCGCCCGTCACATGGCCCAGAAGCGCGCGCTTTGAGCCGATGTATTTTATCATCCGGTCCCGTCAGATCTTCCGGGCGTTCTTCGCCCCGCCGGCAGCATGGGCCGGAGCATGGGCCAGACGCAACAGATTCGCAGCCCCCGGCGCGCCGAAGGGCGTTCCCGCCAGGATCAGGATGCGCTGGCCCGGCTCGGCCAGGCCATAGGTCATGGCGCTTTGCACGGCATCATCCGTCAGGCCTTCCAGCGACGTCGGTTGCTCGCCCAGACGCGGCTCCAGCCCCCAGACCAGCGACAAACGACGCGCCGTCTCCGGCTTGGGCGTCAGGGCCAGCACCGGCTGCAGGGGCCGCTCGCGCGACATCCGCCGCGCCGTGCCGCCCAGCGTCGTGAACACCACCATGCAGGCGGTCGAGGCCGCCTCCGCCGCCTTGCGCGCCGCCGCCACAAGGGCATCGACGTCGTGAATATCCATGCCCGCGTGCTCGGCGTCCATCAGGCCGGGCCACAGGGGGTCGCGCTCCACCCGCTCCATGATGCGGTTCATGATCTGCACCGCCTCCATCGGATAGTCGCCCGACGCCGTCTCCGCCGACAGCATCAGGGCGTCGGCCCCCTCATAAACGGCGTTGGCCACGTCAGACGCCTCGGCCCGCGTCGGGGCCGGCGAACTGGTCATCGACTCCAGCATCTGGGTCGCCACGATGGCGGGCACGCCGCGCTGGCGGGCGGCGCGCAGGATCTTCTTCTGGGCGACCGGCACTTCTTCCGGCTCCATCTCGACGCCCAGATCGCCGCGCGCGACCATGACGCCGTCGCAGTAGTCGAGGATGCTCTCCAGATCATTCAGGGCCTGGGGCTTTTCGATCTTGGCCAGACAGGCGGCCTGACCGTTCACCAGCCGTTTCAGCTCGGCCATATCCTCGGCCTTCTGCACGAAGCTGAGGGCCACCCAATCGACGCCGAGGCGCAGGGCGAAGGCCAGGTCCTCGCGGTCCTTGGGGGTCAGGGCGGACACCGGAATGACCGCCTCCGGCACCGCCACGCCCTTGCGGTCCGACAGCTTGGAGCCGCTCTCGACCGTCACATCGGCCCATTCGTCCGAGCGCTCGCCGACCCGCAGGCGGATGCGGCCGTCGTCGATCAGCAGCAGCATGCCGGTGCGCAGGGCCTTGAAGATTTCCGGGTGCGGCATCTGCACCCGCGTCGCGTCGCCCGGCGCCGGATCCAGGTCGAAGCGCATCTTGTGGCCGGGCTTGATGGTGATCTCGACATCGGCGAACCGGCCCAGGCGCAGCTTCGGCCCCTGCAGGTCGGCCAGAACGCCCAGCGGGCGTTTCAGCGCCATCTCGGCGCCGCGCACGGCCTTGAGCGCCGCCGCGTGATCCTCATGCGAGCCGTGGCTGAAATTCAGGCGGAAGACGTCCACCCCGGCCTGGGCCAGCGCCTTGACGGTGGCGGGCGCTCGGCTTGCGGGCCCCAAGGTCGCGACGATGCGCGCGCGGCGGGCTCTGTTCATAGTGTTTCCTCGTGGCTCTACAGGCCGAGCCTCCCCTCAGAGGCTTTGCACCCTTGTGCCAACGAAACGCGGGGGAGGTAAGACCACGCCCCCGGCCGGAAACACGAGTTTATGAGCCCTGAAACACGACGTTACGGCTTTTGGGCCTCGCAGCGCCCCGCAGCGAACTGCGGCAGGTCCATGCAGCGACCGTCCAGCGCGTCCGCCGGCTTGACCCCGATCAGGTGGGCCAGGGTCGGAGCGATGTCGATGGTCCGCATCGGCAGGAAGCGTTCCTGACCCTCGGCGCCCGGCCACCAGAAGATGATCGGCACGCGGCGATCATAGTCCCAGGGCGATCCGTGGCTGGAAATCGTCGCCCCCACGCGACCCGACCCGGTCAGGCCGGGCTGATACGAGCGCATGATGTCGGGCGAGCGCCCCGCCACCGCCGACAGGCGCAGACGCTGGCGCAGGCTCAACGCCTCGGGGTTGTCCGAAGCGGGCATCGGCTCCGTCAGCAGCTCGTCGCGCGACACCGCCAGCGCCACCTGCGGCTCGGCGGTCAGCAAGTCCACCGCGGCCGCCAGAACCTCGCTGCGCAGCGGCTCGGCCAGCGACTTCCTGACTCCATCGACCACGATCAGACCGCCCGCCGACGACACCAGGGGGTTGGCCGTCAGGTTGAAGCGGGCCTTCAGGGCGTCATTGACGCGCGGCATCAGCCCACGATCCACCCGCCCCGCCGCCGGATAGCCCTCGACCGCGGACCGCTCGGGGAAGTCCGAGCCGCCATGGTCGGCGGTCAGCACCACGACCGCGCCGCCCGGGATGGTCGACAGCTTGTCCAGGAAGACGCCGAGAGCCGCATCGAGGCGCAGCATCTGCTCGCACATCTCGGGACCCTGCGTGCCGTAGCCGTGACCGATGCGGTCAGTGGCCGACAGGCTGACGCCCAGCATGTCCGTGACGCCGCGGCGGCCCAGTTGCTGGTTGTCCAGCAGTTCGACGGCGCCCTCCAGCGTCAGCTCGTCCAGGAGGGGGGAGCTGTCGAGGGTGAAGTTCGACGGCGGCACGGTCGAGTTGAAGGTCTGCCCGCCGATGACCCACTGGCCTTCCAGACGACGGCAGGCCTCGTGGCTATAGGTCCAGGTCGGGGCCGCCCGCGTGAAACGGTCGATCATCCGCGCATTGATCGCCGTCACCGGCGCCAGCTTCGCCTCGGCTGACTGTCCCGGCTCGACATAGGTGGTGAAGCCGAAATCGGCGGTCAGCCAATAGGCGCCGTCGCCCTTGTGGCCGGCCAGATTGATGGCCCCGCGATCCTTACCGGAAATGCCGAAGACGCGGCTGGTCGGGCTGACCGACTTCAGCCAGTCGCCCAGTGTCGTGGCCTTCAGCTGATCCGGGCCGACCGGTCCGTTATCGGTGTTCTTGCCGTGCGCCAGGGTGTTCTGCGGCGCGGCCAGGCAATAGGTCTCCTTGCCCGTCGTGGTGTCGATCCAGTCGTTGGCGGGGATGCCGCTGTGCGTCGGATGCACGCCCGTCAGGACGGTGGAGTGACCGGCGCAGGTCACGGTGACGCCGTGCGTCTGATAGCCGTTGATCGAGACCATGCCCTGATCGGCCAGGGTCTTCAGCCCGCCGGTGAACTGGCCGCGATACTGGTTGAACAGATTGGCGCTCAACTGATCGACCACCAGGGTCACGACCAGGGCTGGCGCGGCGCGCTGTGCGGTCGCGGCGACGGGCTGAGCCGCCTGCTGCGCCATCGCCGGGAGAGCCGCGCCCGCCAGAAGGACCAACGCCAGGGTCGGAGCCAGAATGCGGCTGAAGATCATCTTGAACACCGGGAAACACTGAGAATGCTGGCTGACTACCCCCCCAGCGTAACGGCGCCAAGACAACCAGGCGGATCCAGCGTCATCAATCGCGCTAGCCGAATGCAGCAACATTAAAGACTGGCGCCCAGACCCGCGAAGATGGCCAGGGCCGAGAACGCGGCGCCCACGCTGCACGACGCCGCCGCTCGCTCGTTTGGAGTTTCGAATGCACCATCACCGGCTCCGGCGAACGGCTTCAGATGCGACATTTCGACAACTCTGGAAAATGCCTGTCGCTCACACTCGACAGCCCTTCCTTGAGGCCACATTGAGGATCATGCCTCCAATCCCAGCGACCAGCCGCACCGCCGACGCCGAGCAGATCATCAATGCGGCCATCGATCATGCGTCGGCGCATGGGCTGCACAATTTGACGATGCGTGACCTGGCTCAGGCGGTCGGCAAGAGCACGACGGTCATCGTCAACCTGTTCGGCGCCAAATCCGGTCTGGTCCATGCGATCGGCGAGGAGGCGCTGCGACGGGATGCGGACTTCCATACGAGCTTTTTCCAGTCAGTCGCCGATCTGCCCCTGAGCCGTGACAACCTCATGGTTCTGGTGCGGCACTATCTACGCCGTCGCGTCTCGGACGATTGCGGGTTCGCCCGGATCTGGGAAGCCCTGCTGATCGACAGCGAGATCACAACGGAACGCCAGGATTTGATCCGGCGATGGGCCGCCATGCGAAAGACGGCCTGGCGCGATCACCTGTCTGCGGATTCCCGACTTGCAGCCTTTGCAGACCCTCTCGTCGACTGGACGACCATCGAACAGTTCTACGCTGGCGCGCTTCTGGATCGGCTCGACTATCAGGTCATAGCGGACGAGGGTTTGGGAGGGCTGATCGACCGCGCCTTCGGCCAGTCGGACGGACCGGCGACTGCGACCTTCTGGTATCGCGAGAACCTGATCCTGCCCCAGGCGCCGGCGGCAGGCCTGGAACCGGATTCGATGCGTCTCAAGCTGCTGAACATCGCGGCCGACCAGATCCTGGCGCGAGGCGTCACCGCTCTGACCAACCGCTCCGTCAGCGCGGTGGCGGGGACGTCGACGTCGACGATCGCCTATCACTGGCCGGACATGCGCCGCTTCGTTCTGGACGCCGTCTGGCACAGCGTCTTCCGCGACATGCCCCGCTATCTGGCAGGGCAACAGCCTGAGGGCGACCCGGCGGCGGCCGATCTGGATAGCTGGGCGCGGATCATGGCGCCGACCGTTTCTATTCAGCCGGACGCCGAAGGCTTCTACGTCAAGTATGTGCGGCTGATCGCCAGTGTCTGCATGGAGGCGCGACGCGACCCTTCGCTGCGCGACCTGGCCATGCTGCTGCGAGGCCCCGAGGGAGGCGGCACCTATTACAACAGCGCAGGCGTCTGGCCCGCTGAATTCGACCTCAATCGACTGGCGGCGACCCGGTTCGCCCTCTGGGTCAAGGCCGCCGCCCTGATGGCTTGCGCCAGTGGAACCGCCCTCTCGGAGGCGGATCTTCGCGCGGCCGCGCTCCAACTGGTCCCGCGCCACGCCTGATCGAACGTGCGTTATTCTCACATCGAACGCGGGCTGAGAGCACTGACAAGAACACTTCAGATAGACGTCACAAAAGCATAGCTCGCTCGATCTATTGCCGATCTCGTTGTCGAACAGTTGTTTTTCTGACTCGACGAAGGTCGCCTCGCCTGTCCTCCCCGCTGCGTGAGACGCCTCGATCAACGGCTGGACAAGACGGCTGTTCGACAACGTTCAGAAACACTTCGACGGCTGTGGGAGGGGGTATCCCGCGCGTCGCCCGATGGATCGACACATGAAACGTCTTCTTCTCGGCGCCTCAAGCGCCGTCCTGACCCTGGCGGCGGCCCTGCCCGCAACAGCCATGGGTAATAATCCGGCCTCCAGCGAACCTCAGGCCACGACGGTGCAGGACATCGTCGTCACCGCCCAGCGCCGCGCGCAGGCCAGCCAGGATGTGGGGGCCGCCCTGTCCGTGATCGGCGGCGAAGACCTGGACGAAAAGGGCATCAACGTCATCAACGATATCGAGAACGTCGTGCCCAACATGGAGGTCGACAGCCAGTTCGGCAGCGGCCAACCCGCCTTCCGCATCCGCGGCATCGGCACGCGCGAATACTCCTCCAACAACGCCTCGACCGTGGGCGTCTATGTCGACGAAGTGGCGCATCCCTATACGATCACGACCCAGGGCGCGATGTTCGACATCGCCCGTCTGGAAGTGCTGCGCGGACCGCAAGGCACGCTCTATGGACGCAACACCACGGGCGGCGCCGTCAACATCATCACCAACGCCCCGACGGCCGACACCCGCGCCGGCTTCACCGCCGAATACGGCTCCTACGACCGCTACAAGGTCGAGGGCTATGTATCCGGCCAGATCGCGCCCGGCCTGCTGGGCCGCCTGGCCGCCGTCACCGAACAGGGCGGCGCCTGGCAGTATCACCGCACGACCGGCGAGAAGCTGGGCGATCGCGACAAGACCGCCGTGCGCGGCCGCCTGACCTGGGACGCCTCGCCGGACGTGACCGTCGATCTGGCCGCCACCTACCAGATCGACAAGTCGGACGGCCTGGGTTTCCGCCTGCGCGCGCCCTACCCTGTCTTCGACGGCAGCATCACCTATCCCGCCGACACGGCTCGCCGCATTACCGGATGGCGAATTTCTGAAGCCCTGGCCGGGGTGTCCGGCCGCAGCCTTGACGCCAAGCCGGGTCGCGACAACGACGGCCTGGACCTCAGCGCCCGCATCCGCGCTGACCTGGGGTGGGCTACGCTGAACACCATCACCGCCTACCAAACCTTCAGCCGGTCGGAATACAACGACTGGGACGGCACGCCGGCGGCTGAATCCGACGTCTATTTCTACAACGACATCAAGGCCTTCTCGCAGGAGGCCCGACTGTCGAACGAGGTCGGTCGCCTGAACTGGATGGTCGGCGCCCACTATGCTGACGAAAGCATCGAGGGCGGTTTCTACACCGAGTTCCGCGGCGCCAACCGCAACCTGATCAACACCCCCTATGACCAGTCGGTTCAGGCGGCGGGCGTCTTCACGCACAACAGCTTTGCTCTGACGGATCGCCTCAGCCTGATCGCCGGCCTGCGCTACGAAAACGAGGACCGCAGCCTGACCACCACCGGCACGCGCCGCCTGAACCTTCCGGTCGGACCGGAGACGACCTACGAGACCTCGCTTTCGGAATGGACCGGCCGCTTTGGTCTGGAATACGACCTGGCTGAAAACGCCCTGCTCTACGCCAGCGTGGCGCGCGGCGTGAAGTCCGGCGGCTTCACCACCTACAACGGCCAGTCGCAGACGCCCTTCAAGCCCGAAGTCGTCATCGCCTATGAGACCGGGATCAAGTCCGACCTGTTCGACAACACCCTGCGCGTCAACGGCGCGGTCTTCTTCTACGACTACGAAAACCAGCAGATCCAGGGCACTGAATACAGCCGCGAGACCGGCCAGCTGGGCAAGATCACCAATGTGCCCAAGTCAGAAATCTATGGCGGCGAGATCGAGCTGACATGGACCCCGTTCCCGGGCCTGACGATCAGCCAGAACTTCGGCTACAAGGAAGGCGAATACAGCGAATACTTCGCCATCGACGCCGCCGCGACCAACGCCGCCAACCCGATCGACGGCCCCTGGGACATCATCATCTCGAACGACCGTTCGGGCGAGCCGCTGCAGTTCCCGAAGTTCAACTACGGCGGTTCGGTCGCCTATGACTGGTCGATGCTGGGCTTCGACTGGCGCGCAGAGACCAACTACAACCAGCGCGACGGCATCTACAACGCCGCCTCGGCCTCGGTTCTGCCGGGCTACTGGCTGTGGAACGCCAACTTCAGCATGGGCCCGTCCGACGCGAACTGGCGCGCCAGCCTCTATGCGCAGAACCTCTTCAACACCGAGTATGAAGAGACGCGCAACAACTTCAACGGCGGCGCTCGCCCGACCAACTCGCCCAATCAGGGCCGCACGGTCGGCGTGCGCCTGACGATGGACTTCTAAGCGCCGCATCCTTCCCGGCGGGCCGGCTCGCCCGGCCCGCCGACTTTCACCCGCCGGGACGCCGTTGATGACCCTGTTCAAAACCACATCGTCGATGAACCGGCGCGCCCTGATCGGCGGCCTGGTCGCCGCCCCGGCCATGCTGCACTTCGGCCGCGCGCAGGCTGGCGGCGCCTATCTGTTTCACTTGGGCGTCGCCAGCGGCGATCCCTGGCCGGACGGCTTTGTCCTGTGGACCCGCCTCGCCGCCGACCCGATCTCGCCAGACGGTCTGGGCGGCCTGCACCTTCCCATGGAAGTCCGGTGGGAAGTCGCATCCGACGAGCGCTTCACCAGGATCGCTGCGACGGGGCGCGTCACGGCTGACGTCTCGACCGCCCACGCTGTCCACATCGAGGTCCAGGGCCTACGTCCCGGACGCCCATACTGGTATCGCTTCACAGCCGCCGGCCAACAGAGCCCGATCGGTCTGGCGCGCACCGCCCCGGCGCCGGATGCCGACGTCGACCATTTGAAACTGGCCGTGGCCTCCTGCTCGAACTGGGAGGTCGGCTATTTCAGCGCCTATGGCCATATGGCGGATGAAGCGCCCGACCTCACCCTGTTCCTGGGCGACTATATCTACGAATACAGCCGCACCGGCGAGCGGGCGGCGAACAATGTGCGGAACTATGGTTTCGAGGAAGCCACCACCCTGGCCGGCTATCGCAACCGCTACGCCCTGCACCGCACCGACGCCGATCTTCAGCGCCTGCACGCCGCCGCGCCCTGTCTGGTCACCTGGGACGACCACGAGGTGCTGAACAACTATTCCGGCGTCTGGTCCGACAAGGACGGCAGGCCGGCCGACTTTCTGAAGCGCCGCGCCGCCGGCTATCAGGCCTTCTACGAGGCCATGCCCATCCGCCGCACCCGCATCGATTCCCGGCTGCAAATGCCGATCCACAAGCGCATCCGCTACGGCAAACTGGCCGAGTTCTATATGCTGGACGGCCGCCAGTATCGCTCGCGCGGCGCCTGCGTCGACGAGGGCGGGGCCAGGGGTCAGATCGTCACCGACAGCCAGTGCTCGGACCGGCTGGACCCGTCACGCACCTTCCTGGGGTTCGAACAGGAGCGCTGGCTATACGACGGCCTGGCTCGAACCGAGGCTCAGTGGAACATCCTGGGGCAGGACCTGGTCATGGCGGGCCTGCGGTTCGAGAACCGAGGCGACGAGACCCGCTACTGGACCGACACATGGGACGGCTTCCCCGCAGCGCGCGTGCGGATGACCGAAGCCCTTCACACGCTGAAGCCGCGCAATCCTGTGGTGTTGTCCGGCGACTACCATTCCTTCTGGACCAACGACGTCCTGCTGAACAGCGAAGACGAAAACTCCCCCGTCGTGGCGACCGAGTTCGTCGGCACCTCCATCACGTCCGGCGGACCGCCCCATGAAGGGCTGATGTCGGCCATGCCCGCCAACCCGCACATCAAATTCTTCGAAAGCCGCGTGCGGGGCTATATCTCCATCGACGTCCGCCCCGACCGGATGACCACCCGCTACCAGGCCATCAGCGACGTGCGCGATCCAAAGGCGGCCTTGTCCACACTCAACACCTGGGTCGTCGAAGACGGCCGTCCCGGCGCCCAGATCGTCTGACACGCCCAGCCCCAGAGCATCCATGAGCCTTCTTCTCCCCGGCCGCCGCCTGGCGACGACCGTCCTGGCGTTCGCCCTTGTCGGCTGCGCCTCCGCCCCCGCTTCGCCGCCGACCTTCTGGACCGGATTCCGCGACCATCCGCACGGCTATCTGGACAAGGCGCACGCCCCGAACGCCGCCGTCTTCCTGCCCGCTCCGCCCGAGGCCGGCTCACTACGGGAACAGGACGACATCGCCCGCTATCGCTATACCCGAACTCTGAAGGGCACGCCGCGCTGGGAGCAGGCCCGGGCCGACAACGAGATCGAGACTCCGTCTGCGCCCCGCGTCTTCAACGAGGCCCTCGGAATCGACTTCGTTCCCGAGCGCATGCCGACCCTGACCCGGCTGCTGGGGCGCATGCTGGGAGACCTGGAGACCGTCCAGACCCCGGCCAAGCGCGGCTACTTCCGTATCCGCCCGTTCGTATCCGAACCTGCCGAGACCTGCTTTCCGCCAGAAACCTGGCTTGCGGACAGCGGATCCTACCCCTCCGGTCATTCCGCCCTGGGCTGGGCCTGGGCACTGGTGCTGGCGGAAATGGCGCCGGACCGCGCCGACGAGATTCTCGCGCGGGGGCTGGCCTATGGCGAAAGCCGCATGGTCTGCGGCGTCCACTACGCCAGTGATGTAGAGGCCGGCCGGATCGTCGGCGCCGCCCTGGTCGCGGCGCTGAAGGCCGACCCCGCCTATCGCGCCGACTTCGCCGTCGCCGCCAGCGAACTGAGCCGGGCGCGAGCAGCCCCCCGGTGACCGCCGGCGCCGAGTTCGCACCCTCCGGCGTCACTCGCTCCGGATGGCCCCAGGAGTGCGTGTCGGGCGACTGACATGGTGGTGCGGGCGGCCGGGGTCGAACCGGCATGGGCAATGCCCGACGGATTTTCATACCACTTCGACTTTCGCCGCCACCCGAGGGCGTTCGTGGTCTGGACTATCCCTTCGTCATAGCCGCAAGGCCTTAGACGCCGCCCGTCTAGTCTCTACACCTTCCCGTCACGAATGACGGGCTTGGCTCGGGATCGCCATTTCACAGGGTTCCCCGAATTTGAGCGGTTCTACGTCCGGGATTTCCCCCGGCGCACTCAATCCTCAGCTTAAGTCCGTTGCGTCTACCAGTTTCGCCACGCCCGCGGGCCGAGCAGAATCTATAGCCGCCTCTGGCGTTTGAGCCAAGGCGAGGCCGCCCTCTAATGACCTGGCGGCGCCTTCCCGCCTGGAAGAACGCCGGCCTTTATGGCTTCGCCGGAGCAGCCGCCGCACGCAGGGCCCGAAAGTCCACGTCGGAATCGGCGATCAGCCGAACCAGGGCGGCCCAGGCGGCGACGTTCTGGGTCATCTGCGCCGGATCAATCTTGTCCAGAGTGTCGTCAGCTGTGTGATGCAGGTCGAAGTAGCGGGTCCCGTCCTGCGACAGACCGAAGACCGGCACGCCGGCTCCCGCCAACGGGCCGATGTCCACGCCGCCGTGCAGTTCCGGCTCGTTCGACGGCAGGACGCCGATCGGACGCAGCACCCGCGCGGCTATCCTGGCGAAGTCGGACCCTTGCGCGCCCGGCGGCGTCTTCAGGGCATAGATGCGGTCGGCGCCGAAGTCACTCTCGCCCGCGATGACGTGCTTTTCGACGCCCGCCGCGCCGATGTTGCGCAAATAGGCGCCGCCCCCGTTGCCGGTGTCGGTCGGCTGGGCCACCTCTTCCGAACCATAGAGGACCACGCGCACGGTGCGGTCCGGACGGCCCTGGTCGGCGATCAGCTTGGCCGCCGCCAGGGTGATGGCGCCGCCCGCCGCGTCGTCGATGGCGCCGGTGCCCAGATCCCAGCTGTCCATGTGCGAGCCCAGGACGATGATCTCGTCCGGTCGCGTCGCGCCGACGATGTCGCCGATCACGTTCTGGCTGTGGGTCTGATAGGTATGGGCGGTGGATTTCAGGCGCAGCCGCACCGGCTCGCCCATCTTCACCAGCCGCGCTACCTGGTCGGCATCCGGCGCGCTCAGCGCAAAAGCCGGCAGCGGCACCTTGCCCTCGACATAGCGGGTGGTGCCGGTGTGCGGCATCCGGTGCTCGTCCGAACCGGCCGACCGCATGACGAAGGCGACGGCGCCGCGCTTGGCGGCCTCGGTCGGGCCCACGCCGCGAATGCGCGACAGCGAGCCATAGCCCGAACCGTCCTGCATCTTGACCATCTGGCCGCCATCGACGACCGCAATCTTGCCCGTAAGCGACCCGACCGGCGCGGCCAGCAGGGCGTCCAGACCGTCGAAGAAGACCACGTCGGCCTCGATGCCGTCAGCCGGCGTGGCGATGGAGTGGCCCAGGGCGGCGGCGACCAGACGCTGCGGGCGGGCGCCCAGCAGTTCGGCGCTCTCTTCGCCCCGCTCCCAGCCGACCAGCGGGAACTGCTCGATGCGGACGTTCTGGAAGCCGTGGGCGCGCATATAGTCGGCGGCCCAGTCGGCGGCGGCCTGCTCCGAGCGCGAGCCCGCCGGGCGGGCGCCGAAACGGGTGGTGATCTGGGTGACGTAGTCGAGGGCGATGTTCGACTGCAGCGCCGTGTCGCGCACCTGCTCGGCGGCGCGGATGGTCGCGGCGTCCTGCGCCAGAACCGGCGTGGCGATCAGGCCCAGCGCCATTGCGCTGGCGGCCATCAGACGGGCGTTGAACGACATGGAGCGCCTCCCAGACTCACAAACAAGGCGCGGACCCTAGCGGGCGAAGCCTGCGACCGAAAGCCTCAGACGCCGCCCGCGAGGATAGAATCACTCGCCCTTGAGGAAGGGCTCGACCGGACCTTGCAGCTTGACGGTCAGGGCCTTGCCGCGACGGTCGACGCGGTTGCCGACGGCCAGACGGACCCAGCCTTCCGAGACGCAGTATTCCTCGACGTTGGTCTTTTCCTCGCCCTTGAACAGGATGCCGATGCCGCGGGCCAACAGGTCGGCGTCGTGGAAGGGGCTGTCGGGATCGACCGAAAGGCGGTCAGGCAGGGCGTCGGACATGGGATGGTCTCGCGAAAATCGAAGCGCGCTGAATAGCGGCGCGCGGCCGGTCTGCCAACCGCGCCGTTGTCCGGAGCGCTCTTACTGGACCGACTGCCGGGCGGCGGCGGCCGGCTGGCCAGCCTCGGCGGCGGGCGGCGTATAGGGGCGCGGACCGGCCTCGGCCGGGGCGGCGGCCGGCGTTGCGGGCCGGGCCGCAGGGCGCGGGGCCGGACGCTGGGCCGCAGGGC